>DAOUBT010000018.1:0-39065 GCA_034432595.1 Anaerolineae bacterium
TGGTGGGCAGCGCGCTTCTCTTGTTAAACTGGCTTTTGTCCTCATCAACCTGAAAGGGAGGGGAGAAATGGAAGAGCGTGAGTTGTTGGAAAAGGTGGCCTCGGTGGTGGAAAAGGCCAATGTGAACGCGGTTTTCGGTGCACCACAGACGCAGGATGAGGTGACCCTCATCCCTTACGCGGAAGTGGCGTGTGGTTTCGGCGTGGGCATGGGTGGAGTAGCGCAGCCCTGCACTTGCGAGGAGGACGAGACATGCTGTTGCGCGGAAACCCCCACGGGCCAAGGCGGCGGCGCCGGGATGCGCGTTCGCCCCATGGGCTACATTGAGATTGGCCCCGCCGGAACAACCATCAAGCCCATTGTGGATGAGGGACGCATCGCGTTCGCCGGTATCCTGCTGAGCGCCTGGGCCGTGTTCTGGACGGGTCTGGTGCTCAAAGCGATTTTCGGGCGGCGTTGATGCAGCGTTATACCGCTAACGGTCTGGTCTGGTACACGTTCGAGGGAGCAGGGCCGGGCCTGACGCACGCCCTGCTCACCCGTCTCGGCGGGGTCAGCCGCGGCCCTTACGCCAGCCTTAATCTCGGCAGCACGGTGGGGGACGATCCCGCCGCGGTGCAGGAAAATCTACGCCGCGTGTGCGCCACCTTCGGGCTGACGCGCGCGCAGCTCGTCAGCCCGCATCAGGTCCACGCGGCACATGTGGCGCGCGTCACCCGCGCGGAAGGCGGCCTCATCATCCCCGCGACCGACGCCCTTATCACGGATGATCCGGAGATTGCCCTGCTCCTGCGTTTTGCGGATTGCGCGCCGGTGGTGTTTTACGATGAGGAGCATCATGTGGCGGGCCTGGCTCATGCGGGATGGCGCGGCGTGGTGGAGCGGGTGGTGCCGGCCACGCTGACAGCGATGCGCGAGACCTTCGGCACCCGTCCCACACGGGTCTGGGCGGGGATTGGGCCGTGCATCGGGGTGGAGCGTTATCAGGTCGGGGCGGAGATTGTGGCCGCCGTCGCCGCGTCCGCACCGGGGGACGTGACCATCGCACAGCGGCGGAACGGGAGCTGGTATCTCGACCTCGCCGCGGCTATCCGCGCGCAGCTACAGGCCTGCAACGTGACCAACATCGAAGCTTCAGGCCTGTGTACCGCCTCCAACACGGAGGAGTGGTATTCGCACCGCGCTGAAGGCGGGCGTACCGGACGCTTTGGCGTGCTGGTCAGACTGACGCCGTAAGCCATCACGTCACGGCGGAACCCCGGACCGGCTGATGCTGTCAGGTCCCATGGCCGAAGAGCCTTTCGATAGCCTTCCCCTTGAGCGCCGTTTACGAAAATAACTCGATTTAAACCTTGATGAAATTAAATTGCATATTGACATCATTGATATATGGCGTTAAAATCTAATTAACCCAACACGCTGGGGGGACGCATGTATTCTTTACTAACCCATTGTCCGGTTTGTCACGAAGCGTTGCACGTCACCCGTCTGGAATGTGAATCCTGCGGCACGCGCATTGAAGGGCACTTTGAATTGGGCGCGCTTTCGCACCTGAACGCGGAGCAATGGCGCTTTGTGGAAGTGTTCCTGCGCTGCGAGGGCAAGCTCAACCGCGTGCAGGAGGAACTGGGCATCTCGTATCCCACGGCGCGCGCGCGTTTACTGGATGTGCTGCGCGCGATGGGCTACGCGGTGGAGGAACCCGCCGAGGCTGCGCCGGAGGCAGAACCCTCGCGGGTACTGGATGAACTGGCCGCGGGGCGGCTCAGTGTGGACGAAGCCGTGAAGCTGCTCAGACAAGGGCGCGCATAAATTTGGAAAGCACGCGCATCGCTATAAGCCGCACAGAACGGGGCCTGTATCCCATGGACCCGGTGCGCGACCTTTCCGACGTGGTGCGGCTGATTGCGCAGGGTTTCGCGCAGGAGCTTGACCCGCAAGGTCACGCCATGTTGCGACAGATGCAGGAATTGGCCAACCGTCCCGCCTGGTGGTTGCGACAGAACGCCGCCGAGCTGCAATTAGATGGCTTTGTCTGGCGCGAGAACGGCCGGGTGATAGGGAACGCCTCCCTGCGCCGTGCGGCCCCCTGGAGCAACGGCGGCTGGATGATCGGCAATGTGGTGGTGGATGAGGCTTACCGTGGACGCGGGATTGGGCGCGCGCTGATGCAGGCCTGCCTGCTGGACGCGCAGCGCAAAGGCGGGCACTGGGTAGGGCTGGAGGTGCGCGCGGACAATGCACCGGCGCGTCGGCTCTACGAAAGTCTGGGGTTTACAGCGGTTGGGGATGTGGTCCACTGGCTGCATCCGGGCCAACCATCCCTGACCCGCCCTGCTTACGTTTCGGGTGGGATGTGGCGCGCCGCGCGTGCTGACGATGCTGCGCTCTGGTACAGCCTGGCCTGTGCCATCTACCCCTCCCCGCAGCGGGACGTGTTGGAACTGCGTCCGCAACAGTACCGTTACGGTGGCCTGGAGCGCACCCTCACCTTGTGGCTGGAGGGGCAACGTGAATGGGCCTGGCTTGAAAATAAGCCTGCGCCACGCCGCGCCGTATACGTGCGCCTTGATTGGCGCTATCGCTACAGCCTGTGGAATCTCCTGATCCACCCGGCGTGCAGCGAAGAGGAAGCCGGTGAGGCGCTGGCGCGCGCGCTGAGCGCACCACGGCGTTGGAAAGCGTGGCCGAGCATCATTTACACGCCGGTAGCTTCGCCCTTGAACGCCCCTCTGGCACGCCTGGGATTCTACGAGCACCGGCGTCTGTGTCAGATGATTTATCCGTTAGGGCAGCGGTAAGAGAAAAAGTGAGGCTGAGTAAAGGCCAACGGGGTTTAACCTTAGTGAAGGCTAAAAAACATAGCACACGGTGAAATAGCTTGCGGCAACGGCTTCAAAGTGCGCATTTCCCGCCGTTGCGCAGCGGAAGACGTCAACAGTCCACGTCAAGAAAGAGGTGGCGTATGCCCAAGGACGATGAACAGCTCAAGATTTTGCAGATGGTAGCCGATGGAAAGCTGACCCCCGAAGCTGCCGCACGCCTGCTCAGCGCCCTGAACGCTGCGCGCAGCACGGCTACGGAAACGCGCCGTCGCGCGCGCCTGATGCGCGTCATCGTCACGGATTTGGAAACGGGCCAGCCGCGGGTCAACATCAACCTGCCGGTAGGCCTGCTCACCATGGGGCTGCGGATGGGGCAAAAAGTGGTGCCCGAGGTCAAGGGCGTGGAGTTCAATCCCGAAGAGCTGCAGGAACTCCTGCGTGAAGGGTTCATCGGGCATCTGGTGGATGTGATTGACGAGGAAGATGGCGAACGGGTGGAGGTGATTTTAGAATAGGGCGGTCAGGCCGTTCGGCCAGCGGATGAAACGATCATCATGGTGAAGACACCGGGAAACGCCAGGGCTTTTTGAGCTGTCCAGGGATGGGGTTTGAGACGCGCAAGGACCTTCCGCGCTTCCCGGTATGCTTTCCAGTGGTAAAATTTTCACCGGATGGCTGCTCAGTTGGCCTGGGACATGAAGCCGTGGCCCAGGATTTATAGAACATTCAGGCAGGATAGGGGCAGGCAAAGGCATGGCCTTCGCCTGCCCGGCGATCCCCTCGCCTACCCCCAGCAATGCCGCGGTCCAGCTTTTTTACAACCTGCGCTGGTCGCTGCCCGGACGCACACGCTGACATGCGCAGCGTCCTGCAAACTGACCTATTCTTTGAGTTTCGCCGCGTCCTGTACCTCGGCCCAGCTCAAGCCTTCGCGCAAGAAGAACACCAATCCCAGGGCAACGATGGGGAACCAGAGCAGGGCATGCAACACCAAAATGTAGCTGCCCGCAGCATCCGCAGCAGCGCCCAACGCCTGCAAAACCTTGATGCCCATCTCAAACGTCCCCACGTAACCCGGCAAAGAAGGCAGGGCGGTGAGCAGGTTCACCGTCCCACCCATGAGCAGAATCGCCGGAACGGTCAGGTGCAGGTCGAAAGCCTGACTGACCAGCCAGTATTTCCCCACTTCCAGTGCCCACACCAGGAGCGTCAGGCCGAACGTCGTGAGCACCTCCGTCCCATTGCGGAAAACGGCCAATCCGGTAATCACCCCTTCCACGAGGCCCAACAGCGGGGCGCGCAGGCGCGCGGGGATGATAGCGTTGATGATGCGTTGCGCCAAAGCGCGCAAGAGGGCGGGCTGACCGGCCAGCACCAGGAAAACCACCAGCGCCAGCAAAAAGACCCCGCCCGCGATCATCGCCAGGGGACGCAACAGCGCGCTGAGCGGGATAAACAGCAACCCCAGCACCACGAAAAGCACCATCGCCAGGCCGTCGAAAAGGCGCTCAGCCACCGCCGTGGTCAGCGTGGTGCCAAAGTTCACCCCTTCGCGGCGCCAGAGCACGTAAGCGCGTAACACTTCCCCCAGGCGGAAGGGGAAGATGTCATTCCCCATGTAGCCAATAACCGTGATGGGGAAAAGCCGCACGGCGCGCAAGGGTTTAGCGGCGCGCAGCAGGTAAGCCCAACGCCAGCTCCGCACGTACACGGAGATGAAGTACACCGTCAAACCCGGCACGACCCAAATGTAGTTAGCGCGGCGCATCGCTTCCCAGACTTCACCTACATGCAAATCGCGCAGCGCCAGACTCAGAAAGACCAGGCTTAAAATGACCCCCAGGGCAAAGATGAACCAGCGTTTACGAGAACCCATATCACCCCCTGTTACCCACCCGCAAGGCGCGTCGCACCGCCCGCGATGGGATGTATCCGACAAATGAGGAGCCTTGTGCGTGGCACAAGGCTCCTCACCAGCTTTCACGAAAGGCCTAAGGTTGCGTGGTCAACTCCGAAAGCGGCAGCAGCGGAGTGATGCCATCCGCCGGCAGGATGCCCCACTTCACGTTCGTGAGCTGCGTCACGAACTGCCACTGCACCAGATTGGGGTAGGCCTGCAACGCCTCGCCACGCTTCTGAATGCTGTAGGCCTCGGAATCGGCGAGCAGGCGCTGCCGTTCGGCGTCGGCCTGCGCGTTGAGCTTGATCTTCTCCGCCTCGGCCTCGGCCAGGCGAATCTGCCGCTGTTTTTCGTACTCCGCGGCCTGCGCGTTGTACTTGGCAGTTTCGATGGCCTCCTGCGCGATCTGCTTCTGCTCGATAGCGCTCACATACTCATCGCTGAAGTCCACCTTGCGGACCAGAAAGTCCGCCAAAACGATGTTGTAGCGTGACATTTGTGCTTCGAGTTCGGAACGCACCGTGTTTTCGTAGTCAAAAATGCCCTCGCCGCTGTAGAGCTTTTCCGCAGAGTAATTCTGCGCAATCAGACGCGCCAGATTGCGCGAATAGGCCTTGACCACGTTTTCCACCACAGCATCGGCCGCGCCCACATTTTGCGTAATTTCCACCGCCTTATCCGCCGGGATGCGGAAAAGCACCGTGTACTTGATCTGAATCTGCTGCCCGTCCACCGTCTGCGCGGTCACAGGATAATCCCGATAGTCCGCGCCAGATTGATCCGGCGTGTCGCTTGTCTCGTAAGAGATAACGACCGTGGGCACCAGCAGAATCTGATCCACAAAAGGCGTGCGCCAGTTCAAGCCGGGCTGGAAGACCTGACCGGTCAGACCGCCGAAACGCACCACCAGGCCGACTTTGCCATAGGGGATTTGCGTGTAAGATTGGGCCAGCGCCAATCCACCAAAGACCAGGACAGCCACCAGCAACATGGCGATGACAGCGGGCCCAAAGCCACCACGCCCACCGCGCCGGGTCAGGGCAAAAACCAGGACTCCCGCCAGAAAACCCAATACCAGCGCAGCCACAATGGCACTTGCGGCAGCACCCATGAAAGCGATAATCTCCATATCCCCCTCCTTTTAGATTGCACCTTAATGTCAGATTAAATGATGCCGCGTTGCCGGACCACTTCGTACAACATGATGGAGCCGGCGACGGCGGCATTGAGTGAGTTGATTTGACCGCGCATCGGTAGATACATCAACCAGTCGCAGCGTTCGCGGACCAGACGGCGCAGGCCTTCACCCTCGCTCCCCACGACGATCCCCAAGGGCATGGTGAGATCTACCTCAGTGTAAGGCTTCGCACCGTACACGTACTCCAGGCCGGCAATCCAGATATCCTTGCTTTTCAAGGCTTCGATCGCCTGCACCAGGTTGGTCTCCTGAGCAATCAGCATGTGTTCTACCGCTCCCGAAGAGGTGTCCACAACAGCGGGGGTTACCCCCGCCGCGCGTCGGCTCTGGATCACCACCCCATGCACACCCACCGCCTCGGCGGTCCGAATCAGACTCCCCAGGTTATGGACATCCTGAATCAAATCCAGGAGGAGAATCAGAGGTTTTTCGCCGCGCTCTTCAGCGCGGTTGAGCATATCATCCAGCGTCACGTAGGGGTAGTCGGTCGTTTCCAGCGCCACGCCCTGATGGTTGGCATGGCCGACGATGGTCTCCATTTCGTGGCGGGAGATGTTCATCACCGGCACGCGCTGCCGCTGCGCCAGCGTAAGAATCTCCTCGATGATAGGGGAATCTACCACCGTCTCGGCCATCAGCAGGCGGAATGGCTTGCGCCGTCCCGCGCGCAACGACTCGCGGATAGCCTGTCGCCCATAAAGCGTTTCGCGCATGGAAATCCTCCTCCAGGATTAACTCAGACGCCAGGTGGTGCCGTTCGGCCCATCCTCGATACTGATGCCCAATTCGTTCAGGCGACTGCGGATCGCGTCGGCGCTGCTCCAATCGCGCGCCATGCGGTACTGCTGCCGCAAATCAAGGATGAGGCGCATCAGACCATCGAGGACTTCGCTTTCCCTCTCACCGGCCTGCATCTTTTCGGGCAAGACGCCCAGCACCTTACCTGCCAGATCGCGGAAAGTCTTCTCCATCGCCGTGAGCGTGCCCGCGCTGACTTCCTCCCCACTATCCAGATAGCGGTTGATTTCTTTGGTGAAGTCGAAGAGCACAGCCAGCGCCTGCGGCGTGTTGAAATCCTCGTTCATGGCCTCCTCGAAGCCCACGCGGTAATCATCGAAGCCGGAGACCTGTGCCAGCAACGCTGTGCCTGCGGGCGGAATCTCTTTCATGCGCCGCGCGAGCTTGAGCGCCGTGTTGTGCAGACGAGATACGCCACGCTGCGCAGCCTCCAGAGCGTCGCGGCTGAAGTCCACCGGTCCGCGATAGTGCCCACTCAACACAAAGTAACGAATCGCTTCGGGCGAATAGAGCTTGAGCGCGTCCTTAATGGTAAGGAAGTTGCCCAGGCTCTTGCTCATCTTCACGCCGTTGACGGTGAGCGACCCGACCAGCAACCAGTAACGCGCGAAGTCCGTGCCGCCGTGGGCCTCTGCCTGCGCGATTTCGCATTCGTTGTGCGGGAAGATGTTTTCCAACCCACCGCCGTGAATGTCGAAGGGCTGTCCCAGGTACTTGGTGGCCATGACGGAGCATTCGATGTGCCAGCCGGGGAACCCCTCGCCCCACGGACTGGGCCAGCGCATGATGTGGTTGGGTTCCGCACGCTTCCAGAGCGCAAAATCCGCCGGATGGCGCTTTTCCTCACGGATGTCAATGCGCGCGCCAAGCTCCAGCTCATCCACCACGCGGTGCGAGAGCTTGCCGTATTCCGGGAATTTCTCGATGGAGAAATAGACGTTACCGCCTGTCTCGTAGGCATAGCCCTTTTCGATCAAGTCCTGCACCCAGGCGATGATTTCCGGAACGTGGCAGGTGGCGCGGGGGGCAATGTTCGGACGCAGCACCCTTAACGCATCCATATCCTCCAGGAAGCTTTTCATGTAAGTATCCACCAGCTCCATCGGGTCCACGCGCTCGCGGCGCGTTCCGCGCGCAATGCGATCTTCGCCATCATCCAGCAGGTGACCAACGTCGGTGAAGTTCCGGACGTGCTTGACTTTGTAGCCGAGATATTGCAGGTAGCGAATGACCACATCCATCGCAACGTAAGTCTTGGCGTGCCCCAGATGGGCATGATCATACACCGTAGGGCCGCAGACATACATGGTAACCAATCCGCGCTGCAAGCTCTCAAAAGGTTCCAGCTCACGAGTTAAGTAGTTGTACACTTTCAGGGCCATCGTCTCCTCCCCCTCATTAAGACACAGTTTCCAGATTGGGGCGGGCAAAAATCATGCGCCCAGCCGCTGTTTGCAACACCTTGGTGACCGTTACCACCAGAGTTTTGCCGATCAGCGTGCGACCATCCTCGACGACCACCATCGTCCCATCATCCAGATAGCCCACGCCCTGATCGTGCTCCTTGCCTTCTTGCATCACCAGTAACTCGAAGGTTTCGCCCGGCAAATACACAGCCCGCACAGCATTCGCCAGCTCGTTGATGTTGAGCACCCGCACGCCTTGCAAATCGGCCACGCGGTTCAGATTGTAATCGTTGGTGAGGATGCTCCCCCCAATGGATTTGGCCAGTGCAATGAGTTTATCGTCTACTTCTTGCACACCGGGCACTTCCACATCACTGATGCGGACCGGAATCGGGGACTCGTCCTGCAGGCGACGCAAGATCTCCAGGCCGCGGCGTCCGCGATTGCGACGCAGCATATCGGCAGAATCGGCAATGTGCTGCAGCTCGTTCAGCACAAAGAGCGGAATCACCAGCTCTCCTTGCAGAAAACCGGTCCGCACAATGTCGGCAATGCGCCCATCAATGATGACGCTCGTATCCAGCAAAATGCTGCATCCCAGGCTCTCCTTCTGCTCCTCTTTGAGATGCGGCAGAAGGCGGTAGACAATAGGCTGGGAAAGTTCGCGCCGGTGCGTCATGATCACAATGCCCAAATAAGCGAAGATACAGGTTGCTACCAGGGGAGCAATTTCTCCCAACGGGGCTGGTAAGAGAGAAAGAGGATAAGCACTGATCGCACCAAAAATAAGTCCGATAAAAAACCCCGCCCAGCCGGCAACCAACGTTGGCAAAGGCAAGCCTTCGACGAGATGTTGCACGCGCAACAATGGGCGTGTGATCAAGACCGGAGCCAGGAAGTAGCCCAAAAGGACGCCGCCGACCGCAAGGAGAAGCCCTAAGGCCGGAAATGAGTTCCCTTCAGGCAAAAGCGTGATCACCCAGTTGCGTAAAGCCAGAGCTCCCGCGCCTAATAACAAAGCTCCTACCACACGAATCAGCCATTTATATTTCATACATAATTCCTCCTTGCTACGAAAAAAAATGATAAGCCTGTTAATGTGCAAAGGCTATCCCTACAGATAGCCTAAAATTCATCTTAGCATATTAAAGTAAAAAGTCAACGAAATTCGCAACGGCTTACCCTTTCCAGGTCAAAGCTGGCAGTTGACACCGTTTAAGCCCTGACGGCGTTGCGCTGCTAATCAGGCAAAAGTCTCCTGCCGGGGCTAACAAAGGGTGGACGAAGACAATGCCCTCGTCCACCCTGCTGTCGCCCACGTAGTTATCCGGCTGAAAACGCATCCGCGGCGATTTCAATAACAGTTCCGCTATGGGAAGCTAAGCCGTTAGCGAAAATACGCCCATCCAAGCTGGCATGGAAAAAGGCGACGATCCATCAAATCAGCGATTGCCCTCATGTTTGGACGACAAAAGCACCAGACACGCAGGCCTAGTGACCGGCTCCAACTGTGGTACAATACCCCCGCTTACGGCAGAGACGCCATGGGGGCATTGAAAGCCTGAATGAAAAGGCTGTGTTGAGGGACGAGCACGGAAGCCAAACCTCCCTCAAGTCACGCATCTGAAAAGCCGTGACTGATTTGCTCCATGCGACCAGAGAAAGAAACTCCATGCGCTCTGAGGTGAGCCCATTATATCATTTCAGGGAGGTTGAGATGGCTTTTCGTCCTTCAGGACAGGAGCGCACGATTGAGCTGCGCAGTTTTCTGGCGGTGGATGGGGCCGCGGTGGCGTCTATCATCGTCCTTGCGGCGGTGGTGACGACGCTGGCCGCCATTCCGCTCTCCGTTGTGATCGGCTCCGGCAAGAGCTTCCCCATGAGTCAGGCCATTTATCCGCTGGTGGGCTGGCTTTTGGGGCCGGTCGCCGGCGCGCTGGCCACGGGCATCGGCGCCCTGGCCGGAGTGTTCTTCTTCCCCCACACCACCACCATCTGGTGGGCCACGGTGCTGGGCGCAACCTTCGGCGGCTTCGTTGCGGGGACGCTGCATCCTACGCAGCGGCGTTCCTTGTGGCTGATTGGCGCCGGGACAGGCGTGCTGGCGTTCCTGCTCTACGCCGGACGCGCCATGTGGCAGAACGGCGTCGCACCGCTCGCCGTGCTTGCCGGCTCTTTCATTGACTGGTCCGCGCTGCTGCTCTATCTCCTGCCTACGCGCAAGCTGGCAGGGCGCTGGATCGGAGAGACGCGGACGGGTCACCTCATCGCCGGGCTGGCTCTGGGCACGTGGATGGTCGCGGGCCTGGTCCACCTGTTCACGGCGATGTGGGTGTACTTCGTTTTCAACTGGCCCGCAGCGGTCTGGCTGAGCATTGCGCCGATGGCACCGCTGGAGCACGCGCTGCGCACCATCGTCGGCGCGGTCGTCGGTACGGGCGTGATTACCGGCCTGCGCCGCCTGGGCCTGCCCAAACCAGAGCACGCGCTCTATTAAACCGCACCCGTGAGCGAGCGCATAGCTCGCTCACGGCTTTTGTGGAGCGATTCCATGGAAACGCCTATTCTCCAGGTCGAGGCGCTTTCTTACTACTACCCGCACGCCATGGCTCCAGCCTTGCGCGATGTCACCTTGACGGTGCGCGCCGGCGAGTTCCTGGGCATCATCGGGCCGAGTGGCGCGGGAAAAACCACGCTTTGCCTGACTCTGGGCGGACTCATCCCACAGGCGTTAAGCGGCCGCTTCTTCGGCGCGGTGCGCATCGCCGGCCTGGATACGGTCACCACGCCCCTGGCTCATCTGACGCGCACGGTTGGTCTGGTGTTTGAGGACCCGGAGCTGCAGCTCCTGGCAACAACCGTCGAGGGCGAGGTGGCCTTTGCGTTGGAAAATCTCGCCCTGCCGCGGGAGGAAATCCGCGCGCGCGTGGAGCAGGCTCTGATGCTGGTCGGGCTGCGCGGTCTGGAACGTCGTTCCCCGCGCGCGCTTTCCGGCGGACAGAAACAGCGTCTGGCTATTGCCGCCGCGTTGGCCTTAGAGCCACCGGTGCTGGTGTTGGATGAACCCACCGCACAGCTTGACCCACAAGGCGCGGAAGAGGTGTTTGCCGCGCTGCGCGATCTCCATCAACGCGGGATGACGCTGGTGGTCGCAAGCCATGCCGCGGAGGCGCTGGCCGAATCCGCTGAACGCATCGCGCTGTTGGATGGCGGAGAGCTGGTCGCCCTGGATACGCCCGCAGCCATCTACAGCGATCTGGCCCTGCTGCGGGAGCACCGGCTGCGCGCGCCCCATGTGACACAGGTGTACGCCGCCTGTGGATGGCAGCCTGCGCCGATACGCTGGGAAGCCGGCTTACCCCGGCCCATCCCGTGCCCCCCCTCCGCCCCGGCGGGAAGCGCATCCACCCAACCGCTAACGGCGGCGCGGCCCGTCCCGGCAGAGCTGGAACGCGGACCACACCCTGACGAAACCCCCTCCGCCCCGGCGGGAAGCGCATCCACCCCTTTATTGACTTTGGAGCGGGTGAGCTTTACTTACCCCGACGGCACACAGGCCCTGAGCGAGGTGAGCCTGACCGTGCAGCGCGGGGACTATGTGGCCCTGCTTGGGGCTAACGGCGCGGGTAAAACGACGCTGGTGCGGCTCGTGCTGCATCTGCTGCGCCCGCAGCAAGGGCGTGTCCTCTGGGAAGGGCAGGATACACACGCCTGGACGGTGAGCGAGATGGCGCAGCGCATCGGATTTGTGGCGCAACAGCCGGAGCGGCAGCTTTTCGGCCTGAGCGTGGAGGAGGAAATTGCTTTCGCGCTGCGCTATCGCGGCCTGCCTCACGCCGAGGTGACCGCGCGGGTGGAAGAAGTGCTGGCACAGCTTGATCTGGGGGCGGTGCGCCATCGCCATCCGCTGGCCCTGCCGCGCGGGGAGCGCGCACGAGTGGTGCTGGCGGCGATGCTCGCGCTGCGCCCGGCCATGCTCATCCTGGATGAGCCTACGGTGGGACAGGACGAAGCGGGCGCGCGCGCTATCCTGGATGTGACGCGCGCGCTCAACGCTCAGGGGCTGACGGTGGTGCTCATCACGCATCACCTGCACCTGCTGGCGGGATACGCGCGGCGCGCCGTGGTGCTGCGCGCGGGGCAGGTGGCGCTGGACGCGCCGTTGCAGCAGGTCTTCCGCGCAGGGTCCCTTCTGCAAACCTGCGGATTGCGTCCGCCACAGGCCGCGTTGATGGCACAGGCCTGGGGACTGGACGCGCTGACGCCGGAGGAGTTACTCGCCGCGCTGGCTGGAGGCGTAGCATGAGCCTGGAAGGGTTTCTGCGGCCTGACGCACCGCTGGCACGTCTGGATTTTCGCGCTAAATTAGTGTGGCTCCTGACGCTTTCTGTGCTGGCAACCGTGTGGAGCGATGTGCGCCTGCTGCTGGGGTTGACCGCGTTCACGCTCGGCCTTGGGTTGATAGGGGGTGTGCGTGGGCGCGTCCTGGCGTGGTTGGTGCGGCTCAGTTTGCCGTTCGGGGTTTTCATGATAGCCGCGCACGGGTTTTTCAATCCGGCCCTGCGCAGTGAAGGGGTATGGCCGTTACCGGGCGGGCTTATGCTGGCGCGCGCGGGGCTGGTTTATGGGATAGGGGTGACGCTGCGCATGATGAGCCTGGTGTTGAGCGTGCCGGCGTTAATGCTCAGCTCTTCTTTGGAAGCGCTGGTCGCGGCTTTAGGGCGTTGGCGCGTGCCCTACAAGGGGGTCTTTATCTTCGCGGCGACGTTACGTTTCGTCCCCCTGCTGCTGGAGGATGCTCAGGCGATGATCGAGGCGCAGCGGCTGCGCGGCATCGCGCCGGAGCGACTGCCCTGGCTGCAGCGGTTGCGTCTCTACGGCGGGATGGTGGTGCCGCTCATTTTAGGGGCCCTGGTCAAAGCGCAGATGCTGGATTGGGTGCTGGAAGCGCGCGCGTTTGGCCTGCCGCAAAAACGCACGTATCTCCATCCGGTACGGCTGCGCGGGTGGGATTGGGCAGCCATGCTTTCAGCACTGGTAACGCTTGCGGCGGCGCTGATCGGGTACGCGGTTTGGGGTATCGGGCGATTTTAAACTCAACAAGGCAAGGGGGGAAAGTATGGAGGTCAGACTCATTGCTTTAACGCGGTATCTGGCGGATGACGGAACGCCGGAGGCGCTCATCGAGCACGCGGGGCGGGTGTGCTATCGCAGCGCACCGAAAGGGAACCGCGCGGCTTTCATCCGCGCGCGCGTGCAGGAAGGCCACGAGAGCATCATCGAACACGCCTCGGCCACCTTCGAGATCAGCGGCATCAGTCGCGCGTGCAGTCATCAGCTTGTCCGGCATCGCCTTGCTTCGTATTCGCAGGAAAGTCAGCGTTATGTGGATATGAGCGCGCCGGAGTTCGTGCTGCCGCCGGAGATGATGGCCAATCCGGCAGCGCGCGAGGTATGGGAAACGTTTGCCGAAGAGGTGAAGCGCACCTATCACGCCCTGCGCGAGCTGGGCTTGAAGAAAGAGGATGCGCGCTTCGTGTTACCCAACGCCACGGCGACCCGCATCGTGGTGACGATGAATTTCCGCGAGTTGCTGCACTTCTTCCGCTTGCGCATCACGCCGGAAGCGCAGTGGGAAATCCGCGAGATGGCAAAACGCATGTTAGCCTTACTCATCCCTCACGCGCCAGCCGTTTTTGGCCTGCTGGATGAGGAGCTGCGCAGCACATATCCACAGCTTTTCACGGAATGAGCTGCCACCGGCAGAAGAATCTCCGTTCCTGACGAATGGAGAACAAGTCCGGATGGCTTGTGGATTGCATCCCCGGCAGTTCCGCATACAATTAAATCAAAGTCAGTCACAACCTGTCACAACGGTCAGGCTCAAAGAGGGTGGCTGAAGCCCGGAGATGTTCTTTGAGGCACGTTAAACGGCAGCCTGGCACAAGGAGGCAAAATGACGCTTGAGCTGATTTCCATCGTTACCTTCACGTTTGCCCTGGGGCTTTTTGTCCTGGGCCTCTTGACCTGGTGGTTGGAACGTCGTCACCGACGGCTCCTGGCCGCCGTCATGATGGCGAGCGGTCTGTTGATCGCGCTTTTTTATGCGTTCCTGGGCAGCCGGTATGCCATCCGCGTGTTCGGTCACCTCATCATCAGCATTGACCTGCCCCGTCTGATGGCAACCGCCATCACGTACACGTTGGGCGTGCTGGGCGGTCTGGGCCTGGCCGGTGTGCTCTTCATGTGGATTTCGGGGCGCCTGATTCAGCCCACGCGCCTTGAGCGACAAATCCTCACCTTTGTCGGGCTGGTTTTAGGCGTGGCGTTGCTTATCAGCATCATTGCCATTAGCATGAGCCGTTGAAAGGAGGCGTAGCATGCGGAATCGAGAACAATTAGAGCTGTTGGAAGAGCAGTGGCTTGCACCGTATGGCTTCCGAAGCCGCCATTCACGCGGACGCGAAATTCCAGAAGACGAGCATCTCTATCGTTCGGCTTTTCAGCGCGACCGCGAGCGCATTCTGCACACCACCGCCTTCCGCCGACTGGAGTACAAGACGCAGGTCTTTGTCAACTACGAAGGCGATTACTACCGCACGCGCCTGACGCACACGCTGGAGGTCGCTCAGTTGGGGCGCACCATGGCCCGTGCCCTGGGCGCCAACGAGGACCTGGTCGAAGCCATCTGCCTGGCGCACGACCTGGGCCATCCGCCTTTCGGCCACGCTGGTGAGGTAACGCTGAACCGCCTCATGCAGGGCTATGGCGGGTTCGACCACAACAAGCAATCCCTGCGCATCGTGGAAAAGCTGGAGGAGCGGTATCCTGAATTCCGGGGCCTCAACCTCACCTGGGAGGTGCGGGAAGGCATCGTGAAACACGAAACGGAATACGATGTCGCCGACGCCTCGCGCTTCGAGCCGGATAAGCGCGGCACCTTAGAAGCGCAACTCGCCAATCCTGCCGACGAGATCGCCTACACGGCCCACGATCTGGATGACGGCCTCCGTTCGGGCCTGATCGTGCCGGAACAGTTGGAAGGGCTGGCATGGTGGCAGCGCCTGCGCGAAAGCCTGGGCTGGGATGGGCGCAACTTTGACAGCATGTGGCGCTATCGCTTAGTGCGCCGCCTGATCGGCCTGCTGGTAACCGATCTGCTCAGCGAAACCTCGCGGCGCATCGCCGAGGCGGGGGTGGATTCCCCGGAAGCCGTGCGCTCCTTGCCCACCCATCTCGTTGCCATGCCGGATGAGACTTTGCGCATGACGCGGGAGCTGAAACGTTTCCTGTACGAGAACCTGTACCGCCATCCGCGTGTGATGCGCATGCAGATCAAAGCCGAGCGCGTGATTACGGCCCTGTTTGAAACCTACACCGGCGAACCGGCTCAGCTCCCGCGCGAGGTGCAACGCAAGCTGGAGGAACGCAGCTTACAGCGGGTGGTGTGCGACTACATTGCCGGCATGACCGATCGCTACGCCCTACAGGAATACGCCAAGCTGTTCGATCCCTTCGAGCCGGTATAACCCTGGCCGGGCGCGTTATTCGGACCTGTATCCACGGGAGAGCCCCTGGCGCCCATGGTGCAATGCTCTGTTCAAGCAAGCAGGTCAAGGCTAAACCTTGACCTGCTTGTGATTTTACTGAGGGTCCTTGCTTCTTAAAACCCCAAAAGCACCGGCTATTCTTCTTTGCCTATCGGCAACTCAAAATTAACCTGCACACCGTGGCCGGGCGTGCTGCTCATGTGGAAAGAACCTTGCAACATTTCGATGCGCTCACGCAGGGTCTGCAAATTCAGGCGCTGCGCGTCCTCGGTTGTCAGTTCATCATCAATATCCAGCACCGTGCCGTTATCGTGGATGTTGACCTTGACGACTTCATCCATCAACACCACCTCAATGTCAATCTCCGTGGCACGGTCGTAAGTGCGGGCAATGTGCACAAGCTCTTGCATGACGCGGAAAATCGTCACTTCTTTGTGCGGAGCAAAACGCCGGTCCTTGCCGGAAGGCTTGAAATTGATGGTGAGATGCTCCGCATCACGTAGCATTTCCACGTAACGCTTGATGGTGGGAATCAGCCCCAAGTCATCCAACATCATGGGCCGCAACTCAAAGATAAAACTCTTCACCTTCTGCAGCGTGGCAGTGACGTTATCCCGCAGCACGCCCAATTCGACCTTGGCGCGGGCGGGGTCACGGTCAAACAAGCGCTGGCAGATTTCAGCCTGCAAAACCAGGTTGGAAAGCGATTGTGCCGGCCCATCGTGCATCTGGCGCGAGAGGCGCAGCCGCTCACGCTCCTGAGCTTCGATGATGTTCACGACCATGGTTTGCATATCCGCGGCTGTCTCGCTCACGCTCTCGACGGGAGTAGACGGCGTCAAACTCACCACGGTTTTATAGAGCTGCACCAATCGCTCCAGGTGACGCTGGTCGCTTTGTAATTTTTCGAGCTGGCCGCGCATGGTAAACAGGCGCATCTGATTTTCCAGCAACGTATTGTACGCGGACTTAATGTCGTCCCGCGGAATCGTGTCAAACTGTGCCTCGACCTGCCGCACCCGCGAAACAGCGCGTACATTGGACTGCATAAGGCGCTCAATCTCCATTGAGGTTTGCTGCACCAGCATCATCACCTCTTTAAGCTCACGTTCCACGTTAGCCAGGTCTTCCCGACACTGTGCTACAAATGAATCCCAATCGTTCTCTGCCATAGCACACTCCGTTTAACGCTTGAGATGTAAACGCACCCACCCGCGCCGCAAAGCGTAAATCGCCGCCTGCGTGCGGTCAGAAAGATTCAGTTTAGAAAGAATCGAGGTAATGTGGTTTTTGACCGTCTGCTGACTGATGCCCAGACTATACGCAATCTCCTTGTTGCTCATCCCGGCGATAATCAACTCCAGGATTTCCGTCTCACGGGGACTGAGCGGGGAGAACGTTTCCTGATCAGGCTTAAGGCCGTATTTCTGATAACAAGCCAACAACCAGGCTTCCGCAGCTTCCTGCGTCATGGGCTTACCGCCAATCACGTACATCCCGCGTGCCACCAGACGCACCGTCTCCAACAAATGCATGGGATTGACATCCTTGGAAAAATACGCCGAGGCTCCGACGCGAATCGCGTGATACACCTGCTCTTCATCGTCATAAGCGGTGAGCACGATAAAATTAATCTCCGGGTGGCGGTTTTTCACCTTTTGCGTCACCTGCAAGCCGTTCAAACCGGGGAGATTGACATCCATCAGCACCACATGCGGCGCCAGTTCGGGCACCATGCTCACCGCCTGTGCCCCATCCCCGATTTCCCCCACCACCTCGATATCCGGCTCCGCTTCCAGCACATTGCACAGGCCCTGCCGGAAAAGCGGGTGATCATCCACCACCACCACGCGGATAGGGGGCATGGTATAAGGATGCACATCCGTCATAGCTTCTCTCCCGCCTAAAAACGCCCCAAACGGCGCAATCCCAACACACCGGGTTGCTGGTCATGGAGCATCAAAGCGCACAAACGCTCGGCCACCAGCCCCACCCAGCTCAAGCCCCACGGGCCGAGGCCGCTGGCCAGATAAGCGCCGGGCAGATCCGGCAACTCGCCAACGGCTGGCATCCCATCCGGTGTCACCGCCACCCAATGACTGCGCCGCTCCGTCACCATAGCGGTAGGGCACAAAGTCTGTGCCGCCTCGCCGAGTTGCCGCCACGTCTTGCGCGGCTCGTCCTGTGCCGTCCAGGCTGTCAGGCGCCAGTGCGCATTCTGGGGATGCAAAACCGTCTGCCCCTCGTGGAGAATCAAAGGCACTGTAAAAAGCAACTCCGCACGGCACAACACGCTGTGCAGACTTAGCGGCCGCACCATGCGCTGCAAGGCCGGGCTGAAGCGCACCGCATACGCCCCTGTGCTCAGCACAACACCGTGAGTGGTCAAAAAGCGGCGCCGTGCCACCACTTCCAGGGTGGGGCCTTTGGGGATGACGGCGCTCACGTCCACGCCGGTCTCCACGTGAATCCGGGGATGTTGCAACAGTGCCTGAATGAGGGGCGCCGCTTCCACCATCAGATTATCGGGAGTCCGCAAGGCGACAAGGTAACCCCAGTCCGTCGCATCTTCCAGAGAGACGCGGTAACCAGCACGGCGCAGCACCTGCTCCGACTCCTGCAACCGTTCGGCATCTTCCGCGGTTTGCGCCAGGCGCAGACTGGCGACACGCCGGGTGGGGACACCGAAACGCGCCGCGGTCCGTTCCAGTAGCTCCAGGCTGTCGCGCGTCATCTCCCAGACCTTGAGTGCGTTCTCCGCACTGACGCTATCCGCAAGCGAAGCAAAAGACTGCGGCGTGCCGAGGAAGGCCATCTGCGGCGATCCCTTAAAAACATCACCGGCCAGGGGACGCGCCTCCAATACCGCCACGTGCAAATTCGCCTCGGCCATGCGACGGGCAATAAGCGCTCCCGTCACCCCCGCGCCGATGACCACCACATCGCTGATCGCTCCACTTTCTGGCATGGTTGACCTCTTTCGTGCAAAGCACCTCTACTTAATGATACTCCAAGCTGGCACAGGTGCAAGCTGCCATGCGCGCAAAAAAACCGCCCCGAAGGGACGACCTCCAGGGCGGGCGGGTTTTTGCGCTGTTTACAGCCGCATCAGGGCGAGGAGAGCCTGCAGTGCGAGCAGCACGATCACGAACAGGGCGAGCAGGATAGCCATCGCACACCTCCTTGTGGGATGGATTTGCGGACGCTTTAGCGTCGCTTGAAGTGGCTGGCGAGATTAACCACCAGCCAGAGCAGCACGTAAGCTGCCAACGCCATCGTGATGGGCATATGCACGGCTGTCTCCATGGGTCACCTCCCTAAAAGGCTACAACCCTGTTGCCAGGAACTGATGTAAACGCTGGAGGTGGATGCATTCCTGATCGGGCGATTCCCTGTCCGGTCCACAATCGCAATGCCAGGACTGATTGGTTAAAAGCAAAATGTGGCGCTCGTCCTCATCTTTACCCTGATAAAAAGCCGCATCCGCTGCCAGCAGGTTCAGGTCGTAAAGCTCTTCGGTCTTGTCTATGCTCTGTGTGCTCATAGCTCACCTCCCTTATCCACTACCATAATAAACAAAATAAGAACGAGCAATCGTATAAAAGATTGGTGGGAACCTGAAAACTCGCTCTAACAAAACTTGGGGAAATCTCACAAGAAGCTCTCCAAACAAAAAAACGCGCGCCGTGTACAGCGCGCGTTTAAAGAAAAACCATGTTCGATGAACTTTATCCGATTGGTCCGAGCAGTCGCAAACCCTCCAGGGTGATCAACTCCGGCAAGAGCGTCCGATACACGAAACAATAAGGGGAGGCGTGACTTGACGTTCCATAAACAGCCTGAGTCACCAGCGGACAGCCGCCTGCGCACACATAACGCCACGGGCAGGCGCTGCACCCGGTTTTTTCATCCACCCCAGGGTTGGGGAGGGAGTTTTCCTGCAGACAACTCGCAAACCATGTATACCCATTCGCCCTCTCTTCGCCCCGTCAAAACAAAACCGCATTTAGTAAATACGTGCAAAGCCACCTCATTGTCCATCCTTGTGCTTAAAACCACACGCCGATACCCCTGGGCCTTAGCCCATCGTAAGGCCTGACGTACCATCCGCGTGCCACGGCCTTGATTTCGATAGGATTTTAACAGACCAATGCCCAACTCAAGCTCGCCCTCTTCAGCCGGGAATAAACGACACCAGCCAACAATCCGCTCCTTAACCACTTCTAAAAATAACCAGTGACCTGAAACAGGAAAACCTTGCAAAACATAGTCCCATGCTGGCGTTGGATAAAATCGAGATGTCAACATTTTCCCTTCAGCGCATACACTGTTAATGATCTCAGGTAGACTGGAAAGAAATTGACGATGGGAAATCATCGTATCCTCCATAGCCAATCCCTAAAGAGATACTCACAATGTAGCATACCTTCCCCCAAAAGGGAATTTTCTCGTGAGCTTTTTGTGAGCTATGCGTAACCTTAACGTGGGCTGAATCCTATCTTGATGAACGCGCATCTATCTCATGCACAGGGTATAGTAAAAGCATCATAACGGAGCCTTCACCTATGTAAGGAGGCTGGGATGGAACGCATAACCTTGTTTGCAGATCGCTACCGCCTGCGGGAACAGGCGAATTGGAGGATCAGGCCGGAGCTTGAAGCACAACAGCTTAAAGCCCTGGTCGGATTGATGGATCGCGCCGCGGAACTGGTAGCCATTATCCACGAGGATGACCACGAAGCACAGCAGGCTTATCGGGCGTTGGGATACACAATCTACACCATGAATGGAGATCGTTCACAGGTGTTACCGGGTATGCTGGCTTCCCCCGCCTTTACGCAGAGCGAACGCGCCCTGGTGATCGTGAGCGATGACGCGGCATTTAACCCCCTCATCGAGACCGCCATGCAGCAGGCACGCAGCGTGCAACTCTGGACGGTGCACGGCGAACGCCCGGATGGGCTTCCCCGTGATGGGGTGAGCATCCGCCCCCTGGAGGAGCTGTTCCCCGCCGCCCTGATGCAGGCTGCGCCCGCCGCTGCGGTGTGGATGGACATCGAAAATGTGATCTATGGCCTTATCGAACAGGGGCGCAAACCTGATGTGAAGACCTTGATTGAGGCGGTCAAGCGTGTCACCCAACTCCCTATCCAGGAGATGCACGCCTACGGGGATTTCGGATGCCTGCGCGAGGCCCTGGGTTATGATGTGCAGCGCGAGCTGGAAGAAAACGGCGTCCATACCGTATATCAGCTGAACCGGCGCGGCAAGAATAGCGCGGATATGTGCATCGCCACGGGAATACAACAAGCGCTGATGAAAGACGAATTGCCGGATACGGTGGTGCTGGTCAGCGGTGATCGCGATTTCGGGCCGCTCATCGAAATCTTGCACGCGAGCGGCAAGCAGGTGCTGGTGGTAGCCTGCCGCGGAAGCTTAAGTCAGGAGCTGCAACGACAGGCGGATGCCGTGTACTTCCTGGAGAACGATTTCGCCCTCAGCGCAGAGATTCAGCCTGTATCTGACCACGATGGCAAGGTCTTCATGCTCAAGTTCCTGCGCTACCTGCAACAGCATGGCTGGAAGTGGACTTATCAGCACAAGCTGCCCGCAAACCTGTGCACGCCAGCGTTAGAGCAATGCCTCACGAGCGGGGCGTTGCTGCGCGATGGGAACCGGCTCCGCCCCAACTATGGCCACCCCCTGACACGCGCCGCCGCCTGCGCCGTGTGGTGGCTTCCTGACCGCATCCGCTACCTGCTGGAAAAGAAAGGCCTGCCCTACGTGGACACCCCATATCTCGCGCGCGGCATGGCGCTGGATAAGGCGTGTCAGGAAGCTGGCCTGGGCGAAACTTACGAAGACGCGCAAAGCTGGCTCGCCGCCGCCGCCGAGGCGGGATTGATCCTGCGCAAAGTCATGCCGCATCCGCGCACGCCGGAGCACAAGATCACCACCTGGCAGGTCTTTTAGCCGCAATCCCCTTCCAATCGGCCCAACCATAAAACACCCTCCACGACCGTGGAGGGTGTTGCTGCTTGCCCATGAGGCGCCTCATGCTCCAGAAAGGCGCTTATCCATCTCCCGGAAGCTGATGAGCTCCCGCCGCGCCTCGTCGTAGATGTTCATTTTGATGCATTTGAGGCGTTCCTTCAACGTGATGGGCTTGACCTGCTGCACCTCCGGCACTTCATCGTAACAGCGCTGCAGATTGTAGTTTGGAATGCGCGGACGCAGATGGTGGATGTGATGCAGTCCAATGTTGCCCGAAGCCCATTGCAACCATTGCGGAAGCTTGTAGTAAGAGCTGCCTTCCAGAGAGGCCCGCACACCATCCCATTCCGCGCTGCGCGCCCAATAGACGCCCTCAAACTGATGCTGGACGTAGAACAGCCAGACCCCCATCAGGGCCGCCAGCAGGATGATGGGAAGCTGAACCAGAACATAAGTGCGCAACCCGATGGTGAAATGCGCCAGCACCAGAATGGCCACAATCGCCAGATTGGTGATGTGGACACTGCGCGTGGCTGCCGTCGAAGCCCCTTTGCGGGGAAGCCGGTTAGCCAGGAGGAACACAAAGGCCGGCCCCAATCCGAACATCACCAGGGGATGGCGGTACAGACGATACTCCAACCGCTTGAGCGGCGGCATAGCCCGGTACTCTTCGACTGTTGCCGTCCACACATCCCCCACGCCACGCTTATCCAGATTTCCCACCGCGGAGTGATGCACGCCGTGCGTGTATTTCCACTCATCGTAAGGCGTAAACGTGAGGATGCCGGTGATGTAGCCCACCAGCTTATTCGCCCAGTGCTGCTCAAAAAAGGAGCCATGGGTGCAATCGTGGAAAAAGATGAAAATGCGCACCAGCAACAACGCGGCAGGGATGGCCAGCAGGAGCGTGATCCAATAGCTCATGCCGCGCTGCACGGTCATCACCATGGCCGCAAAAAGCAACCCATACGGAATCAGCGTATTGGCTAATTGCCAGAGCGCGCGCCTGACATCAGGCTGTTCATAAGCCTTGAGTTTGGCCAGCCAGGCTGGTTTTTTAGAAACCGCTTCGACCATCTTGACCTCCTTGGCAAAATGTATAAAAAAGTCCGCAGCCAAAGAAGCATAATCTCCGACATAAAAACCGAAGTCATTCAGCCTCTAAAGTATAACACAAATCCGGCCCTCCTGCATGGAGGGCCGGGATAGGTGCGCCTGAGCTAAGCCTGATAAGCCTTGAGCAGACCGACGCGCGCGTTAAATTCCGTGATGAGTGCGTCAATCTCCTCGACCTGACGCTGGAAGCTGGTCCAGTAATCATCATCGTACCATTGACGCTGAATCTCCTCATAGGTCTTGCCCTGCTGCTCGACCCACGTGTAGTACTTGAGATTGTGGACGCGCTTGCGCTCCGGGTAATCCAGCTCCAGCATGTTATCCGTCGTTTGCCCCAGGATGTAGCGCGCGTAATCCGCCGCGGCCTGTGCCTCCGTGTACTCACCGCGCGCCTCGCGCAACTCGCGGATGCGGCTCTGATACAGCTCCATCGAATCGGTCAGCACCGTGATGAGGATATCTTCATGGCCCAGCTCGAACCACTTCGCCGTCTTGATGGCGCTGAGGATATTCGCCACGCCCGAAATACCGATAAGGTCGAGCTGATTGACCAGCGCCTCCGGCACGCCCACCTTGATGAGATACGCGCGGCCCACCGGCTCGTTAAAGAGACGAATCAGGCTGACCGTCGCCTCGTCATCAATCGCCGTGACCACGTCCGTGTTCTTGACATTGTGAATCCAGGGCACGTGCTTGTCACCGATACCTTCGATGCGGTGACCGCCGAAGCCGTTACGCAGCAGGGTCGGGCACTGCAGAGCTTCGCTGGCGACAACTTTGCTGCGCGGGAAAATCTGCTTGAGATAATCGCCGCAGCCGATGGTTCCCGCCGAACCAGTGTTGGACGTGACGCCGAAGAAGCGGCCGCGCGGCCCCATCACCTCGCCCAGCACCTCTTCCATGGCGTGCCCCGTCACCTCGTAGTGCCACAAGTAGTTACCAAACTCCTCAAACTGATTGAAGATGAAAATATCATCGCCGCGCGTGCGCGTCAATTCGTGGCACTTATCGAAAATCTCCTTCACGTTCGATTCACAGCCCGGCGTAGCGATCACTTCGCTGGCCACCGTCGCGAGCCACTCGAAGCGCTCACGGCTCATCTCCTCCGGCAGGATGGCGATTGAATCGCAGGCCAGCAATTTGGAATCGTAAGCACCGCCGCGGCAGTAGTTGCCCGTGGAAGGCCATACCGCCTTTTGCTTCGTCGGGTCGAACTGCCCCGTGACCAGGCGCGGCACCAGACAACCAAACGCCGCACCAACCTTATGGGCACCGGTGGGGAACCACTTCCCCACAAGCACGATAATCCGCGCTTCGACGCCGGTCAGGGTGGATGGCAGCTCGATGTAATTGACCTTGCCAAAGCCGCCGCCAAAGGGCACCGGCTCATTATGCCAGGTGATGCGGAACAAATTGCGTGGGTTAATATCCCACAGCCCGATAGACTTCAACTCCGCCTTGATGCCATCCGGGATCAAAGCCGGGTTCTTTTGCTGCGCAAACGTGGGGATGATGATATTGCGCTCGCGCGCACGTTGTACAGCATGTTCAAGACCTTCGGGGTGAATTTTTAAATCAATCATGGTTCCTCCTGTTTAGGGTTGGGTAAAATGTCATGGTTTTTCAATCAGGTCAGGGATGAAGTGGGCCGCACGACGCCAGCGCCGCTTCTGCGCCGTTGCGCCGTCCGTTTGCTTCCGCCCAATGGAGCAGCGCCGCCGTCCCTTAAAGCCAGGGCGCCTTTCAGCGAGAATCAGTGAGTCCCGGCTGTATCCTGGCCAGCCGGAGGCTGGCGTTACGGCAAAGGCTTGACTCCAGGGCCAGCCGGAGGCTGGTGGTACGGCAAAGGCCTGATTTCAGGGCCAGCCCGAGGCTGGTGGTACGGCAAAGGCCTGATTCCAGGACCAGCCGGAGCTGGTGTTACGACAAAGGCCTGATTTCAGGGCCAGCCGGAGGCTGGCGTTACGGCAAAGGCCTGATTTCAGGGCCAGCCGGAGCTGGCGTTACGACAAAGGCCTGATTCCAGGGCCAGCCGGAGGCTGGCGTTACGGCAAAGGCCTGATTTCAGGGCCAGCCGGAGGCTGGTGTTACGGCAAAGGCCTGATTTCAGGGCCAGCCGGAGGCTGGCGTTACGGCAAAGGCCTGATTCCAGGGCCAGCCAAAGGCTGGCGTTACGTCAAAGGCTTGACTCCAGGGCCAGCCGGAGGCTGGCGTTACAGTACGGTCATGACCCCCGGGCCAGCCGGAGCTGGCGTTACGGCAAAGGCCTGTTTTCAGGGCCAGCCGGAGCTGGTGTTACGGCAAAGGCCTGATTTCAGGGCCAGCCGGAGGCTGGCGTTACGGCAAAGGCTTGACTCCAGGGCCAGCCGGAGGTTCCTGCAATCTGGCCTCTCATTTCCGAGGCAAAAGCCCAGCCATGCATTCACCCCCCAGCGCTCCCAGCAAAACGCCCAGGGTGTTGAGCAGGACGTCCCGCCAGGAAGGCACGCGCGTTGCAGTGAGGTGCTGTAAGAGTTCAATGCTCGCGCTCAGAGCGGCCCCGCAGAGGGCTGCGCGCCATAGACGGGCGCCGCGCACGTTGGAAAGCGGCTGCAGCAACGCCAGGGCAACACCACAGGGCACAAAAACCAGCACGTTCCCCAGCATTTCAATCCCCCAGGCCGGAGACACCCCGACCTGTTGCAAAAGCGCGGCGCTGCCCGTCAATTGAGCAGCTACTTGCGGATTGGGCCGCAGGGTCATCCACAGCAACCACGCCACGCTGGACCCCATCAGCCCAAAACCCAAAAGCCGCCGCACAGCTTTACCCCAGTTTTAGCGCTTCTTGCACCGCTTCTAAGGTGGGCGCGACAATGGGCGGCGTGATGACGGTTTGCATCGCGCTCTTGATGTCCTTGAGGCCGGAGCCGGTAAGCAGAATGACGATGCGCTCATCGGGTTTGACCAGGCCCTTTTCCACCGCTTTGACCAGACCGGCATAGGCCGCGGCTGCCGCCGGTTCGGCAAAGACGCCGGTGTTGCGGGCAATCACGGGAATCGCGGCCAGAATCTCCTCATCTGTGACGCGCAGGTAGGCGCCGCCCGTCTCGCGCACGGCGGCGAGGGCCTTGTTGCGGTCGCGCGGCAAACCCGCACTGATGCTGTCGGCGATGGTGTCGGCGGGTTGGGGCGTCATCTCCCAGCCCTGCAGGCCACGCTCCCAGGCGTCTACCAGCGCCGAAGAGCCAGCCGCTTGCACGCCCATGATTTTGGGCATGTGTTCGATCCAGCCCAGCGCGCGCAGGTCCTTCAGTCCTTTGTGGATGCCGCCGATGATGCAGCCATCGCCTACGGGAACGAAGATGCGGTCGGGCGCTTCCCAGCCCAACTGTTCGCAGATTTCCAGCGCCGCCGTCTTTTTGCCCTCGGTCATGTAGGGGTTGTAGGCGGTGTTGCGGTTGTACCAGCCGAACGCTTTGGCGACTTTGAGGGTGAGTTCAAAGGCATCATCGTAAGTGCCATCCACCAGCATGACGCGCGCGCCATAGATGAGGTGTTGCGCTATTTTGGCCGGTGGGGCGGCCTTGGGCACGAAAATGACAGCGGGAAGGCCCACGCTGGCCGCCAGACCCGCCAGAGCAGCGGCGGCGTTGCCCGTGCTCGCGGTGGTGATGATGCGCGCGCCCACTTCTTGCGCTTTCACGACTGCTACCGCTGAGGCGCGATCCTTGAAAGAAGCCGTGGGGTTGACGCTGTCATCCTTCACCCAGACGTGCTTGAGGCCCAGCAGGGAAGCCAGACGCGGCGCGGGATAGAGCGGCGTCCAGCCTACACGCAGCGGCGGCACGGGGGATTCCGGCTTCACGGCTATGAGGGGCTTGTAACGCCAGATGGAGCGCTCCGGATTGGCCGCCAGGCCCTCCCGGCTGATGCGCGCTGCAATGCGGTCGTAGTCGTACTGGACATCAAGGATGCCGTCATCGCCATGGTGGGGGCAGACGTATTGCACTTCATCCACGCCGTAGGTGGCTCCGCAGATGGTGCATTTGAGGTTAAGGACGTGATCCATGGGACACTCCTTGGTCGTAAGCATGGGGCGCGGTGAGCGCCGGAAACGCTCACCGCGCCGGTAAAGGGCTTTTAGCCGGGAATGATGCGCGTGCCGGTCTTGCCGTTTAGCGCATCCATCAGATGTTCGGGATCGGTGATGATGGCTTCTTTGCCGCCCGCTTCCAGGAACCAGATGATGGCCTGAATCTTGGGGTACATGCTGCCTTTGGCAAAGTGCCCTTCAGCCATGTACTGCTTGGCTTCGGAAACCGTCATCACGTCAATGGCGCGCTGCTGCGGCGTGTTGTAGTTGAGATAGACTTTTTCGACCGCGGTGGAAATGATAAAGAGGTCGGCTTTGATCTCGCGCGCGAGCAGCGAGGAAGCGTAGTCTTTGTCAATGACCGCCGCTGTGCCAATGTAGTTGCCCTCATCGTCCTCGATAACCGGGATGCCGCCACCGCCCACGGTGATGGCACAGATACCGTTATCGAGCAGGGTCTTGACCACATCCAGCTCGATAATTTTCTGCGGGATGGGGGAAGCCACGACGCGCCGCCAGCCACGCCCGGCATCTTCAACGACCGTCCAGCCTTCCTGCTCGGCGCGGCGCTTCGCTTCGGCTTCGTCCATGAAGCCGCCGATGGGCTTGGTGGGATGTTTGAAAGCCGGATCGTTCTTATCCACCAACACCTGCGTGACAATGGTGGCCACGCTCTTCTTGATGCCGCGATGGTAGAACTCGTTGTTGAGGTTTTGCTGCAGCGCGTAGCCAATGGCACCCTGCGAGTCCGCACCGCAGACATCGAGCGGGACTTCGTGCATGCCGGCAACTTTAGCGGCAATTTCCGAACGGCGCAGGATGAAGCCGACCTGCGGCCCGTTACCGTGCCCAATGGCCACATCCCAACCCGCTTCAATCATATCGGCAATGTGCTTGCAGGTCTCCTTGGCCGCCAGGTATTGATCCTGCACGGTCTGATGGTCCTTATCCTTGATGAGGGAGTTCCCTCCAATAGCAATCACAGCCCATTTGCGTTCACCCATAGGTCCTTACTCCTCGTGTGATGTGTAATTTTTAGCAGGGGAATCAGCATCCCCTGTGTTCGCTTTAGCTTTTCGCGCGCGGCGGTTTACCACATGGTGAGGGCCATGACGGCCTTCTGCGCGTGGAGGCGATTTTCGGCCTGATCGAAGACCACCGAGTGAGGGCCATCCATCACCTCGCTGGTGACCTCAATGTCGCGGTCGGCAGGCAGGGGGTGCATGTAAATCGCATCCGGTTTGGCGACGGCAAGTTTGGCCGCATCGGTGATCCAATCCTTGTACTGATCCTGAATGCGCTTGCCCTCGACGGGGTCAGTGGTGGTGAGGAGCGGACCCCAGGACTTGGCGTACACCACATCGGCATCGCGGAAGCCCTCGGTCATGTCGTGGACAATCTCGAAGGCCGAACCGTTACGGCGCGCGATGGCTTTCGCTTCTTCGACGTACTCATCCGGCAGCTTGAATTCCGGCGGGTAGGAGAGGGTGACGTCCATGCCAAAGCGCGGCATCTGCAGGATGAGGGAGATGGGCACGGATATGGGCTTGAGGTAGGAGGAAGCGTAGGCCCAGGAGACCACAATCTTCTTGCGGCGCAAATCGCGGCCCTTCTTTTCCATGATGGTCATCAGGTCGGCGAGGCACTGGAAGGGGTGGAAGAGTTCGCACTGCATGTTGAGCACCGGCGCGCGGGAGGCTTTAGCCACGCCGTTGATGTAGGCGTTACCCACGCCCCAATCACAGTGGCGGATGGCGATGCCATCATAATAGCGCCCCAGGATTTCGCCGATTTCTACCGGCGTGTCACCGTGAGCAATTTGCGTGGTCTTGCTCTCGATGAAGGCCGCGTGACCGCCCAGTTGCGCCATGCCCGCCTCGAAGGACGCACGTGTGCGCGTGCTGCTGAAGAAGAAGAGCATGGCTAAGGTTTTATCGCGGAGATAGGCGTGCGGTTCCCCTAACGCGCGCTTACGCTTGAGGTCCCATGCCACATCCAGCACGGTTTCGACTTCCTCTTTGCTGAAGTCGAGATCAGAAATAAGGTCACGACCGCGTAAATTAGTAATCATCTTTTTCTCCTCCTGATGAAAAATAGGTACGCCATGATTGAACTATCCCATGGAAGGCCCGTTGGATGGGCGCTCAACCGGGTCTTGCCGGGTTATGGCACGGCTGCGTCAGGTCCAACGGGCCTGTTAACGAGCGGAAAACTTACTCCATCGCCCCCAGCACCAGCGCGAGAAGGGCCATACGCATCACCACGCCGTTGAAGGCTTCCTGCCAGTAACGCGACCAGCGCGTAATGTCCACATCGGTGGGGATTTCATCCATGCGCGGGAGCGAGTGCAGCAGGATAGCATCCGGTTTGGCTTTGGCCGTGAGCAGCTCGCGTGTAATCTTGTAGTTAGCGGGGGTTTCGATGGTCTCGCCCTTGCGCTCATCGCGCGCTTTGGTATAGTCGGGTTGCACCACAGGTTCGACGAGAATCACATCCGCCTGCGCAATCACCTGTTCGACATGCTCTGCCTCACTGAAATTGAGGGAGTACTTGCGGAAATCCTCTTTGTACTCCTCCGGCATGCGCATGTCCGGCGATCCGGGGAAGAGCGCATCCGCAGGCGGCGCCACGAACGTGATGGGACAATCGAACTGCGTCAGGGCGTAGCCCAGGGAGTGCATGGTGCGCATGCGCATATCGCCCACGGCGACCCAGCGCAGCCCATCAATGCGCCCTTTTTCGCGCAACACGGTGTAGAGATCGGTGAGGATTTGCGTGGGATGCTCGCCCCACCCATCGCCGCCGTTAATGATGGGGATGCTGGCCCATTTCGCAGCCTCGTGCGGCGCCCCTTTCTGGAAGTGACGCATCACGATCACATCGCCGTAGAACTCCAGCATCTTCACCGTGTCTTTGATGGACTCCTGATACCAGTCGCCAGCGCGCGTCATCTTGGCATCCGCAAACCCCGTGACGTGGCCACCCAAACGATGCATCGCCGCTTCATGGGCCAGGCGCGTGCGCGTCGAGGGCTGATAGAAGGCCGTCACCAGGGTTTTATCGGCCAGCAGATTGCTGTTGCGCCGGCTGCGGGCAATCGGCTCCATCTGCGCGGCGACCTCGAACACATGGAAGAACTCATTGCGTTCGAAGTCTTTCAAAGAAAGGATATCACGTCCCAGAAAACTACGCATCGCAACCCTCCTTGAATCAGATATGAAATAGGGGCTTTGCAAGAAGCCCCTGCAACAAGCGGGTTACTGCTCCAACTCAGCCTTGAGTGCCTGCGGTAGCCAGGCGTACCATTCTGTCACCTGCACGACCTCGTCCAAAGGCACATTCTCAGTGACCATATGCGCGGTCTTCTCATCCCCCGGTCCCATACCGATGGAGGGAATGCCAGCCTTGCCCGCCCAATAGGTTCCATTCGTGGAAAAGTCCCACGTTCCCAAGGGTCGTTCTTCGCCCCAAAGCTCGCGCAGGGCGCGTTGTCCGGCCTGCACAAAGGGATGCGTATCCTCCATCAACCAGGGCGGGAAAAACTTGGTCACCGGCATAACAAACCCTGTGTACGAGGGCTGCTCGTAAAACAGCTCCTCGACGATAATCTCTCCCTGCAGATAGTCGGGAATCAAGCCGCGCACCTGATTCACGACCTCGTCATGCGTCTCGCTAATCGTCATGCGGCGATCAATGTAGATGGCGAAGTAGTCCGGCACAGCGTTCAACGAGGCCGTGAGCGCCTCCACATACGTCACCGCGATGGCCGGGTGTCCCTGAATGGGGTGTTTGCCCATGCCAAAGCGCATCCGGCGGTCCAGGTCACGGATATTGGCAATCACGCCAGCCATCTTATACACCGCGTTATCGCCCAGATAGTGCGAGGCTGCATGGGCCGAACGTCCAAAAGCGGACACCTTCAACTCGACGCGCCCTTTATGGCCACGGTAAACGTGCATCTTCGTCGGCTCACCGATGACGACAAAATCCGGCTTGACTTTGGGATCCACCTCAACAAAGGCATTGGGCGCGAGGCCATCGCACCACTCTTCCATGTTGCCGAAATAATACACCGTGTAACCATCGAGCAGACCCAGGTCACGGGCCAGCGCCAGGCCGTACACCATGCCGGGCGTGCTCCCCTTTTCATCGCTGGCACCACGCGCATAAAGCCGCCCGTCCTCAATCTTGCCCTCGAAGGGGTCCCATTCCCAATCATCAGGATTGCCGATGCCCACCGTGTCAATGTGAGAATCGTACACAATGACCTTAGGCCCATCCCCGATGCGCCCGATGGTGTTGCCCATCTTATCGAAGCGCACCTCATCATAACCCAGCTTGCGCATCTCAGCCTGAATGCGCTCGCCCACCGGCCCGATCTGCCCATCCATCGAAGGAATGGCGCAAATATCGCGCATAAATTGGATGATGGATTCGCGTTCAGCCTGCACCCGTTGTTTTAAAACTTCAATCTTATCCATAGCTCCTCACTTTTTTGACGTGCGCGCCGCCGTATTTTTTATTGCGGCGCAATTTTACGAATAACGTGGAACTTAAAATAACCCGGCACGAAATAACTCACGGAAAGGTCCACGACCCGTTCTTCAATGCTGTAGAGCTGCGCGGTGAGTTTGAGCAGGGCCGTGCCGCGGGGAAGTTGCAGACGCCGGGCCACCTCCGGACGAGCGGATTCGGCCACTATGGCAGTGCGGGAGAAGGAAAGCAAGGGGGTACCGCGTTCCAGTAAAACGTCCAGGACCGAGCCGTGAAAATCGGGACCTAAATCCGTTTTGGTCAGGTAAATCGAGGGCACAACATCGCGCAAATCCGCTACCGGCGTCCCAGCCACGGCGATCACGCGATCCACCACCAGCACCGACGTGCCCTCAACGGCCTCAAGCCCCAACCCGGCTCGTTCCTGCGCCGTGGGCGTGCGTTCGAGGATGGTGAGCTTCAGCATCTCGGTTTCCAGACCGTTGCGCTGCGCCATGCGCTCCAGGCTTTCCAGCACCTCCAGCCCGGATTCGAGGAAGGGAATACGGGAAGCAACGAAAGTTCCTACGCCATGCCGCCGCACCAACACGCCACGCTCCACAAAAGACCGGATAACTTCGCGCAGTGTAGCCCGCGAAGCTCCAATGTGTTGCGCCAATTGCGGTTCGGGCGGCAAGCGACTGCCGGGGGCCATCTCCGCAATCAAGTCGCTGAGCGCCGCTTCCACCTTGTGCCGTGGTTGAGTCTTGACTAAGGATTCCATCCTCACTCCTGCTATCTTCATCTCATTATAAGCCAGATGTCAGACAAGTCAATTGAGGATTAGCATGGAACGGGGGACCAATGGTAATATCTTCGTAGCTGCTCAGCCTGCCTGGGCAATAAAGAACCGCAGCACAGGATTAAGCCTGAGCTGGGGTACAAAGAACATTCAGGTGGGGCGGGGAGGGGTAGGCGAAGGCAATGTCTTGCCTACCCCTGCTGGCAGTTACTATCGCGTCAGTGGCGATTGCAATCGGTGCCCTGATGCTGAAGGTAAGCCATTACAGCCATAAAACATTCAGGCCGGGCACAAATGGCACGGTCACGACCTGAGGATGCGCAAGTCCAGTTAAAAGGTCTCTGCGGCGATTTCAAGCGCTGTTTTGGTGCGGGCAGTAAACCGTTATAGTTCTCGGAGATATAAGATAAGTGTCGTCATCTTAGCAGGACGGTGAGTTGTGTGGATAACCTGCGGCTTCCCCCATATACGGTTATTGGCGTCGGTACGTCTTCCAGATATAGGGATTTGGGCAGCGTGGCCTGGGGATAACTTGAGGAAAACTTGTAGAAAAATGGGGGGAGGTCTGTCTGACAGCTTGATCGGAGCCGACACGATGTCGCAGAACAGGTCAGGAAATCGTAAAAGTTTTCAACAGTTTTTAACAGTTTTCCACACAAAACCCATAAGTTATCCACAGGCAAACCGTTTTGATGACCCTCCCGCGGAGACTGGAGTCCTAAATATGGTGTTAAGCTGCAGGCTTGCCCCCATTTATGGGCATTGAGGGGTGTGGAAAAAGGCTGTGGAAAACTGATGCGCGGCGCTATCCTGTGGATAAGTAATGCCCCGGTTGAACCTTGCTTTGATGTGCGTATAATACAAGGGTCAAATTTCTTTTCACGGGAGGGCGGGATGGGCATCTTGCGTTACGGAGTCCTTGGGGGTTCATTTGATCCGCCTCACTATGGGCATTTGGCCATGGCAGAGACCGCACGGGTCCAATTGGGATTGGAGCGCGTGCTTTTCGTCCCCGCTGCGCAGCCCCCGCACAAGGTCCCCTGCAGCCCGGCAGAGCAACGCGTGGCAATGCTTACCGCGGCGATTGGCGAGCACCCTGCTTTTGTCCTCTCGCGCGTGGATCTCGACCGTCCTGGGCCGCATTACACGGTGGAAATGTTGCGCCTGCTGCGCGCACAATTCCCCGCCGTAGAGGAGTGGTACTTTTTGATGGGCGAGGATTCGTTGCGTGATTTCCCCACCTGGCGCAATCCAGAGGGCATCCTGGAGCAGGCCTATCTGGCCGTGATGCCGCGCCTGGGCGAGCGGGCGGACGTGGTGGCTCTGCGTGCGAAATACGAAGCACTCAATGAGCGTCTGGTATGGCTGGATGTGCCTTATTTTGGTCTCTCAAGCTCGGATTTGCGGCGGCGCGTCCATCTCGGCCTGCCGATTCGTTATCTGGTGCCTCCCGCGGTAGAAGCTTATATCCGCGAGCAGGGATTGTATTCTTGATGCGACGCTGGCTGATCGGGTTGCTCCTGGTGCCCTTGTTGGCGGGCTGCGCGCTGTGGCCCACCGATGAGGAAGTCACGCCGACGTTGCCGCCGCCCCGTCTACTCACGCCCACGCCTCTGCCTGCCTACCCGGCGGAGATGAACGCTGCGGCGCGCATCCTGGCGCGCGGGCAGCTTGTGGTTGGGGTGCGCTACGATCTCGAACCGTGGGCTTTCATAGACGCGAACGGTGATCTCCAGGGCCTGGATGTGGATCTGGGGTGCGAGCTGGCGCGGCGTTGGCTGGGCAACGCGCAGGCGGTGACCTTTGTGCAGGTGCGCACGGATACGCTTGGGCCAATGCTGCAGGCTGGACAGGTTGACGTGGCCTTCGCCGGTCTGGATTGGACGCGCGATGCTGAGCAAGGGGTGGATTTCGGCCCGCCTTATGCCGTCAACGGGTTGGCCATTCTCACCTATCCCGATACCGGCATCGGTACGCTGGCGGATAGCATTTCCCATACGTTGGTTTATCTCGCCGGAACAGACGCGGAAGATCGGCTGCGCGAGCAGGGAGTGCTCTCGGTGACGCTGGTGCCGGCTGCGCAGTTCGATCAGGCGGTAGCGTGGCTCGCCGCGCGGCAGGTGGATGGGTTTGTGGATCAGCGCTTCCGCTTAGAACGGGCGCGGCGTTCCCTGACGGGGACGCGCATCGTCCCGGGCACGGCGCCAACGTGGTGGGCTCCTGTTTATGCGGAAAATGATCCTTTTTTTGCGGACCTCATCACCCTGACCCTTGAGGATTTGTGGCGCGATGGGACGATGAGCGCGCTGTATGCCCGCTGGTTGCCGGATGCGCCTTTGCCAACGCTGACGCTCCATACCGGAGATACGCCCCTACCGGATTTGCATACGGCACCGCTGCAGCGCAGCACCCGCGATACCCTGGCTTCCATTCGCGCTACACAGGCGCTGACTGTGGCTTATCTACCCGATCGCTGGCCTTACAGCGGCCTGGTACGGGGGCAGCCTTCCGGGTTTGAGGTGCGCCTGGTGCAGGCTATGGCTGAGCTGTGGCTGGGGAGCAAGGGCGCGGTCACGTTTATGCCGATGGAGGCCGAAAGCGCGCGTCAAGCTCTGCTCCGTGGCGAAGTGCAGATGCTCCTCGGCGGGTGGGAGATGAGCCGCGCCGCCGAACAGGAGCTTGATTTCGCTCTCCCTTACTACGACGATGGCGGAAGTTGGCTTTCTCTTGTCACGGTGCCGCGCTTTTCTTTAGAGGAATTGGGAGAACAGCCCTTTGGGGCGATTTCAGGCACCTTCGAGGCGGAGTTGGCGGCGCGCTGGACGTTACGCCCCCTTCTGGTGGAGTACGCCGACCTGAATGAGGCGCTGCTGGCCTTGCGCAACGGGGAGATCGGCGCGATTTTTGGCCCGCGACAGCCCTTGCTTGCCGTGGCTTACACGCAGCAGGGGTATGCGGTGAGCGATGCACGCTGGCAGGCGCGTCCCATCGCCCTTGTTTTGCCGCCCGGTGATTCGGCCTTCCGCGATTGGGTTAATGCCACGCTTTACGCCTTGCAGGAGCAGGGAGTCTATGCGGAGCTGTTCAAAACCTGGTTTGACGATCCACAGCCTTTCTGGCCGCCCTGGCCTGCTTCTGCACCGCAGGCGCTGGTTTTGCCGCGTCCGTGACGGGCGAAATCATTTTTTGCTGCACCTGTTGACACTTTGGCGATTCCGAGTAAAATTTTAGGTGGGGGGTTTTGCAGGATAAAGCATCGCGTGTCAGAGGATAATCGAGGTTTCGTCGTTCTTCACTGTGGTGTACTTGATCGCCCTCTTTTTACCTGAATCTTTGACACAAGATGACCCAAAAGTCCTCTTTCGGACTGCTCATCATTTTCTCATAGGTTAAGGAGGTGCCAGGAGATTCTTATTTGAAAAAACTGTTCAGAAACCCTTGACCTTGAATTTCCTTTTCAGATGTTTCTTTTTCCCCATGGTTCAATTCAGGAGGTTGCGATGCGACGTGTCTTAAGTTGGCTTATGTTGATGGCGATGGTACTGGGGGCTTTGCCCGTGACCGGTGTCAAAGCCGCCCCCGCGGAAAGTGTTCCGCAAGTCATCAATGCAACGATGACGGCTGTGAGTCCCAATACGTTTGACTTCTCCAGCGGTGAGTCCACGTTTGACCTGACCTTCACCATGAATTTCACCTCGTCTGATCTGGAGTATACGGATTACTTCGAGGTCACGCTGCCGGAAGGCTGGACGATCAATACGGTCTATCCGGCGACGAAGACGGGGTGCACCACTCAACCGACCACCCAAGGGGTCAAGAACGGTGGCCGTACCGCTTACTGGCAACATGCGGACTACTGGCCTGGCGATGGGTCCCTTTGTGGGCCTTGGTACGGGGCAAGCACCTTTGTCGTGAATGTCACGGCCTCGACCTGCCCGGCTGACACCTTCACGTTCCCCTGGTTTGCCGAGGGCGACTGGTGGGGCAGTGCGCCGCATACGGCTTCAGGCGTATCTCCGGCGGTCAGTTGTGTGGCGCAGCTTTGTCAGGACGTGGTGGTGCTCGCCGAGGCCTTTGATGCGGCGACGCCTCCGGCTTTGCCGTCTGATTGGGCTGTGACCCAGGTCAGCGGTACCACGGCGAACTGGTATACCAGAGCCGGTACGCGCTACCCGTCCGGCTATCCGGCCCACAGCACGCCGAACCTGATTTATTTCAACTCCTGGAGTGCTTCTAGCGGGCAACAGGCACGGCTGTACTATGCTCAGCCGTTGGATCTGAGCCTGGCCTCGGCGGCGAGCGTTCATTTCTGGATGTTCCACGACGTGGGTTACACTTCTAATGACGACCGCGTTCAGGTGCAGGTTTCGACCGATGGCGGCGCAAGCTGGGTGAATGTGGAAAATCCCATTTCCCGGTATGACGGCTCTGGACCGGCCTGGAAGGAACATGCGGTTGACCTGAGCGCCTACGCCGGGCAGAGCGGGATCTTGCTCGGCTTCCTGGGCATCAGCGCTTGGGGCAATGATGTGCACCTTGACGATATTACTGTGACCGCTCGTGTCTGTGGTGGCGGGGTGTATTTCCGCCCGAAGAAGACGCTGGCCGGCGCCTGCATGGGCAGCACGGCAACCCATCACCTGATGCTGGTGAACGACAGCGACATGGATTACACCTTCGATCTCACCTACAGCGGCAATGTCTGGGACGTGATGGGGCCGATGACGGTCACGGCTCCCGCGGGAGAAAGTACCGCCGTTGACATTGCCGTGAGTGTTCCATCCTACGTGATGGACGGGGCAGAGGATTACCTCCTCTTGGAAGGTGTAGCGCAAGAGGATGCCAACGTCAAGCTCAAGGCGGAGCTGACCACGTCCGCAGGGAATACCTGGCTGAGCGCGCCGGCGGGTGGTGCTCCGACTCTGTGGGCGGCTGCCGCCACGGATGGGGACGCTCTCTATTACTTCGACGGGCGTGATGAAACCGGTATCGCCACGCAGCGCACGCAAATCTTTGTCCCCGGCATGGGCTGGACGGAAGGGGAGCCTAATCCCTTCGGGGCTTTCTTTGGCGGTGTGGCCGCTGCTTACGAAGGGAAGATTTACTACGCGCCGGGCTTCCGGGATGGCATGGCGGGTTCCAAGGACTTTGCCGTGTATGACCCGGCGACGGACGACTGGACTGTGCTGGCGCCGCGTCCGGTCAAATCCGGTTTCTCGGTGGGCGGTGTCACCTCAGATGGCAAGTTCGTGTTGGTCGGCGGTAGCCCGAATGCCGGCTTCCTGAGCACGACGCCGGTATACATCTACAACATCGCTACCAACACATGGACCTCGGGGGCCACGTTGAACGCGGTCGGCTTCACGGCGGCGGGCGCGGTCATGATCGAGGACAAGCTCTATGTGGCAGGCAACTACTTCGGCAGCAAGGCCTTCTACGTCTACGACGTGGCAGCCAATACCTGGACTTCTCTGGGTGAACTGCCGGAAGGGCGTGTGGCTCCGCTACTGGTGAGCGATGGGCTTTCCATCTACGTTATAGGGGGTGGCCTTACCCCGGGTCAGGCCACGGCCACAGTGTGGCTGTACGGGCTCGATGAAGGGACCTGGGATGAATTCATTCCCTTACCCGACGCGACCCTGGGCGCTGCCGGTGGTATCGTTAATGGGGTAATCTACGTTTTTGGCGGCGGGTTGATGGCCTCTCAGGCGAACCAGGATGCGCCGCATTACCAGAATATCCCCTACTGCGGCTATCCGCTGGTAGAGCTGGGCGGCACGGTCACCAACGGGGTGACGGATGAACCCATCGCCGGGGCACTGGTCACGGTGGAAGGGATGTCAACTTTAGATGGGCTATTCCCGACCCCCATGGCTTACACCAATGAAAATGGGGAATACACGCTGTCTCTCGTGCCCTCGGTGTACATGGTTACGGTGTCGTACCCGCCCTTTGACGAGAAGAACGCCGAGGTTGAGGTCGGAGCGGAGGGCGCTACGCAGGACTTTGTGATGGGGCCGGCGGTGGTGGATGTCTCCGACAGTGGGCCGTTTGAGGTCACGCTGCCGTGGGGCGAGACGCAGAACATCACTCTGACTTTGAGCAACGCCGGCTATTCGGTGCTCTCCTACGAGTTCACCGAAAGCGATGGCGGTGGGCCGGTTGTGATGCGCGATCATCGCATCGCACTGAAGCTGGATAATCAGCCTTCCATCACGCGCTACACCACGCCGAGCGGGCGGAAGGGCGCGTTAAGCAAGGCCAGCGCGGCGCCGGGTGCCGTCTATCGCCCGGTGGCGGGCAAGGCAACTCGTCCACAGGCCGATGCCATCGAACTGGTGGTGGATGACGGCGGCGCTGAGGATGGTATCGGCCTCACGAATGGCGGCCAGTTTATCTGGCTCAACCGCTTCACCCCCGCGCCGGAGCAATTCCCCTTCACCCTGACCGAAGTATGGGTGCTCTTCGGCTCGGATTGGGGCAGCGGTGGGGTCAATCCGGGTGAGCTGTTCGATATCTACATTTTCCAGGATACGGATGGTGATGGGGATCCCGGAACCAATGCGGAGCTGGTGGCTGACTTCACCGATGTGGCCGTTCAGGAAGCGGATGGCGAAACCTGGACGGCGGTGATGCTGGATACGCCGGTGGTGTTGACCGGGCCGGGCGATGTGCTGATCGCCATCGTCAACCGCACGGCCGGCACGGATGCGGGCGATTATCCGGCTTCCATAGACGACACGATGAGTCAGGAGCGCTCCTGGGTGGGCTACTACGGTGGCCCTGCGCCTTATCCGCCGACATTACCCGCACCTGATCTCTGGGGGCTGATTGATGATTTCGGTCTGCCGGGCAACTGGACGGTGCGTGGTTATGGGGTGCAAGGGATCGTGGGTGGTGATATCCCCTGGCTATACACCACGCCGGTTTC
>DAOUBT010000019.1:0-5438 GCA_034432595.1 Anaerolineae bacterium
AGCTCTTGAGTGTTCACAACCTCAAGTATCTACAGAGTGCGGTTTTGTTCAAGGGCAGAACCGCCCCGAATTTTGTCTAAACTCGAGTTCAGTCAGATCCTTCAGAACGAAGGCTTTCAGAATATCGCCTACGCCATTCGACACAGCACAGTTGTGCCGCAGGGGCGCAAGGCGCGCGGCAACAAACCGGTGGTAGATGTGCGCTATGGTCTGGGGCAGCAGTTGGCGCGCAAAGCGGCCTATCCGGCGGATTTTCTGGCCGAAATCGCCGAATTCATCCACCTGTACAACGCCGAAAATGCTCAATTGCGCGAGAATAAGCGTAATCCATTTCGCAAGAACATTACTACCGCTGACATTGAGGCGCTCACAGAACTGGTAGACCGCTTTGGCTCCAAGGTGGTGTGTAACCTGTTGGTGGCTTATGGCTACGCCCGTCCGCCATACGAGGACGTGGGTGAGGGCGAGCCTCAAGAAATTGAGGATTTGGTCGAGCCCGATGCCGACGCTGAAGAAGGCGAAGGCGAAGAGGAAGAATGAAAAATTAAGAATCAACAATCAAGAAAGGAGAATTTTGCGATGACAGACAGGGGTATTTACTCAGTGGCGATTTCGGCGCAGGCGATTTTGGATATGCACTCGCTCAACAACGAGGGCGGCGAGGGCAATCAGATTCAGACGCGCATGGTGAACATTATTGGCGCGGACGGGCAGTTGCATAATGTTAACGCCGTCTCCGGGGATATGTTCAAGCATATTCAGGCTGAGCACCTGCATCGGCTGGCGATGGCGGCCGGACTGCCACTTTCCGAGGGCGCGCGCACGTTCAACGCCAACCGCGTGAACTTTGACATTGACGCCGGCAGCGAGTTGCAGGCGGCGCTCAGCGCGGCGACCAATGACCCGGCCAAGCTCGATGTCATTCTGCAACGATGCGCCGTGACCGACCTGGAAGGCATCCTGGTCACATCCGGCGGGCTATCACTGCCGCGCAAGAGCGTGGTGGAGTTTGGTTGGGTAGTTGGTATGCCGGAGTACGTGGAAACGGATACCTACTTTCACGTCAAATATGTCAGCGATCGTAGCGCGGGGGCGCGAGAGCGAGCCGCAGGCGACGAGAACCGCGCGGCCAACATTGGGCAGGCGATCTTTCACCGTCCGGCTTCCTCAGGCATCTATGCCATCGTGCTTAATTTGGAGACGGCACGCATCGGTTTCAATGACCTGGCGCAGCGGTATGCAGTGGATGAGGCGCAACGCACAGCCCGTCTCAAGGCATTGCTGGAAAGCGTGTTGTATACCTTTGTGGAACCGGCTGGCGCGATGCGCTCGACGCAGAATCCGCACATTGTAGACCTGGGTGGGGTGATCACATTGAGCCGTGATGTGGTGCCTGCGCCGTGCATCTCTCCGCTCAAGGCGGACTTTGTCGCCGATGTCGAGCGGGTGGCTGCCGCGATCAACACACTGCGCCCCGGTGCGATCGAGGTCAAGCGTTTTGCCTCGATGGGCGAGTTTGCCGAGATCATGGTGGCACTAATTCAGCAGGCCAGGCCCTACACACTGGCTCTGGCGTAGGAGGAGCGATGTGGTGGATCGCCGAGTATGAAGCCGTGACGCTCTTTTCGCTCAAGATGAGCGCTGCGACGGCCTCCGGCGGCAAGACGCTTCTGGTTCCCACGCCGTATGCCGTCAAAATGGCGCTGTTGGATGCCGCCTGTCGCACGGCGGGTGTGGCCCAGGCAGAGCAGTGGTGGCCCGCCATCCGCGATTTACGCGTGGCGCTGCGCCCGGCGGAACAGGTTGTCGTCACCAATTTGTTCCAGAAGGTGCTGCGCCCGCGCCGCGGCGCTGCCAATCTTGCTGATCCTGATGCCGGGCCGTTTCAAAAGACCATCGGCTACCGGGAGTATGTGCAATGGGTTGGGCCGTTGGGGATCGCGCTGGGTGGGAACGAGGTGATGCCTGGCGATTGGCTGTGCGACCTGCTGGTGAACATCAGTTATCTGGGCAAACGCGGCGGTTTTGTGCAGTTGGTGGAGCCGCCGGGCCGGGCCGAGACGTTGCCGCCAGGGTTTTTAGAAGTCACCGCTACTGCCGATTCTTTCCCGATAGAGGGCACACTACAGATGTTGGATGACTGCACGCCGTCGTTGACCTTTGCCAAAGCCAACATTTACAGCGAAAAGAAGGTGCGAATGGGCAAAGACCGTATCATACGGCCGATCGTGTTGCCGTATCGCCTGGTACGTTCCAGTAAATCGTTCACGCTTTACGAACGAATCTGATGCTCATGCCAGCGCGGCGGCCGTGCGTCCGCCGCGCTGCACATTGTGGCATTTGATGGAGATGCTTTGTTGCTGGCGGAAATCTGGAGAAAGCAACGAGAGGAATGACATTGAGGATGCACGTTTTTACGAGTTATCTATCTCAGCCCGCTCCACCCGCGGCTTCAGTCACGACGAGCTGATTTCGACATGAACCAATCGCTGTTTCGCAATCGGTACCGCATCCCTTCCACCCGCCTGCCGGGGTGGGATTACAGCGCATCGGGACTGTATTTCGTCACCCTGTGCGTCAAGGATCGCCGGCCATGCCTGGCTGAGGTGGTGAATGGCGAGGTATGCCTTTCCGCCATCGGGGAAATCGTCGCCGAGGAATGGGTGAGGACCGCGCAGATCCGTCCCTATGTGATGTTGGATGCCTGGGTGATCATGCCCAATCACCTGCACGGCATCATCGGCATTACCGCGCCGGATGACGCCATGGTCGTCGTCGTAGAGACGCCCCGCCGGGGCGTCTATACGACACCAACGCCTCATCAGGGCGTCTCTACGACACCAACGCCCTTTCAGGACGCCTTTGCGATACCAACGCCCCGTCGGGATGGACCTGTGACACCAACGCCCTTTCAGGACGCCTCTACGACCCCAACGCCCCGTCGGGATGGACCTGTGACACCAACGCCTTGTGCAGACGTTTCAACGGCAGCAACAACAGCGGCAAAAACCGCCGCGGCGTCTGCGGCGTGGAAATCCCAATCGTTAGGCGCCATCATCGGCCAATTCAAATCGGTGTGCACGAAACGCATCTGGGCGGCAGGGTATCGGGATTTTGCCTGGCAACCCCGCTTCTATGACCGCATCGTGCGCAACGAGGGGGAATTAGAACGCATTCGCGCCTACATTCTGGCCAATCCTTCTCGATGGGAACATGACAGAGAAAATGCGGAGGCTCTGGAGATGTGATGAGCATCCTCTTTGCCTTTTCTTCCCTTCATTCGCGTGTTCGGGCCGACCGGTTTACTCATCTGGGCGGCTATCAGGGGCACATTCCAGCAAACCGTTCCGGTGGAACTGACCGAGGTCAGCATCGGACGGAAAGGTAACTTGAGGTGTGGGTCATGGAAACTACCACGCTTATCATAGACCAGTTCGGCGCCTACCTGAGCAAGCACAGCGAGCGCCTGCAGGTCAAAGTGAAGGGTGAGCTGGTGGCCGAGGCGCCGGTCCTGAACCTGAGCTGTGTGCTGGTGTTGAGCCACGGCGTTTCCCTGTCTTCCGACGCGGTGCGCTTGTGTGCGGATAACGGCATTCCGGTCTACTTTTTTTCCTCGCGTGGCGAGCCTTACGCAACCCTTTACGCGGCGGGATTGGGCGGCACGGTCCAGACGCGCCGCGCGCAATACGCCGCCTGGGACGACGCGCGCGGGGTGACCATCGCCGCCGCCTGTACCACTGGCAAACTGCTCAATCAGGTGCGCCTGCTCAAGTACCTGGCCAAAAATCGCAAACATACCGATCCGGTCCGGCATCAGGCCCTGCGGGCGGCAGCGGAAAAGGTCGCAGCTCACATCGCGGAGCTGGACGATTGGCGGCGGGCCACTGTGACGCTTGAGCAAGATACAGCGCGCGCGGCTTTGCTCGCCATTGAGGGACGCGCGGCGCAGGCTTACTGGGAAGGGATAGCCCTGCTCGTTCCGCCTGAGCTGGCCTGGCCGGGACGGGTGGGGCGGGGAGCCGAGGACCCTTTCAATGCTGCGCTGAACTATGGCTACGGGGTGCTCTATGGGCAGGTGGAGCGCGCCATCATTCTGGCCGGGCTGGACCCTTATGCGGGCTTTATCCACACCGACCGGCCTGGTAAGCCCAGCCTCGTCCTCGACCTGATTGAGGAATTTCGCCAGCCGGTGGTGGACCGGGTGGTTTTGGGCCTGGTGGGGCAAGGGGTGGTTTTAGAGCAGGAAGAGGAACATCGCCTCACGATGCCTGTGCGGCGGACCCTGGCCGAACGGGTCTTGCAGCGCCTGGAGGAGAGCGCCGAACGCTACGAGGGCAAGCGCCAGAAATTGCGCTGGATTTTGCAATCGCAGGCGCGCCATCTGGCCGCCTATCTCCGTGGGGAGCGTGCCCATTACGACCCGTTTATCATGGGATGGTGAGGGGATGCGTATCCTGTTGATTTATGACATTCCCGATACGAAGGTGCGCACGAAGGTGGCCGATATCTGCCTTGATTACGGCATGGAGCGCATCCAATACAGCGCCTTTCGTGGCGATCTTTCGCGGGTGCACCAGGAAGAAATGGTAGGGAAGATGCGCAAACGGCTGGGGAAGCGCGCGGGCAAAATCCTCCTCTTGCCCTGCTGTGAGAAAGATTGGAAAGCGCGCCTTGAGGTGTTGCAGGAGGCGCCGCCCGATAAGGGAGAACCGTCCACGGCGGTAGACGGGGAGGAGCCTTGATGTTTCTCGTTAGCGATTTGCGGCAGTATACCTGGTGTCCGCGCATCGTCTACTACCACTATTGCCTGCCGGATGTGCGACCGCTGACCTTCAAGATGCAAGCCGGGTTGGAAGCGCAGGCCAGCGAAACCCTGCGGGAAGCGCGCCGCAGTCTGAGCCGTTACGGTTTGGAGGAGGGCGAGCGTTTTGTCCAGCTTGCTCTGGAATCCACGCGCCTGCCCCTGCGCGGGCGTGTGGACCTGGCCATCCGCTGCGCTCAGGAAGCGATTCCGGTTGAGTACAAAGATTCGCCCGGACGCAGTGGGGAGCACATAGTCCTCCAACTCATGGCCTATGCTCTGTTGTTGGAAGAGCTGTGGGCACTTCCGGCGCGGCGCGGCTTTATCTACTTCATCCCGGCGCGGCGCGCGCGCGAGGTGGCCTTGACGGCGGAATGGCGGCTAAAAGTCGAGCAGACTTTGCAAGCCATGGACATGATGGTACGCAACGAAACCATGCCCGAACCGCCGAAGCAACGGGCCAAGTGCCGCGTGTGCGAATTCTGGCGCTTTTGTAACGATGTGATCTAAACCATCCCTGCTCCCCCGGTGGGGCAGGGATGATTTGGGGCTTGCGCGATTTCGCAAACCTCCCCCCTTTTTGAACAAAATGAGGGTTGCGAAAGCCCCAGAAAACAAGTGGGGCAGCACCTTAACT
>DAOUBT010000020.1:0-91199 GCA_034432595.1 Anaerolineae bacterium
GGTATGTGCCTGATGGACACCGCGCCGCAGCAGCCCGCTCTGACCGCGGGTTGACTTGGCTAATGTCAGTATGAGTATTGATAAGCCCTACTCTCGCCCTTAGAGTGCTTGACAAGCCCCTTGAAGTGTGCTAATATAATGCGCGGTTAGCACTCAATAATCGTGAGTGCTAAACTCATACATCACAACACACAAGAGGCAAGGAGGAAGGGAGATGAGCATTAAGATTCGACCTCTGAATGACCGCGTAGTGATCGAACCCATCGAGGAAGGCGAGACGACCTTTGCGGGTGGGTTGCTGGTGCTGCCCGACACCGCCAAGGAAAAGCCGCAACAGGGTAAGGTCATCGCCGTTGGTCCGGGCGCGCGCGATGAGCAGGGCCGTCGCATCCCGCTCGATGTGAAAGAGGGCGATATCGTCATCTACGCCAAGTACGCTGTCACCACCTTCAAGACGCGCGACGGCAAGGAATTGCTCGTCCTGCGTGAGAACGACATCCTGGGCGTCATCGAAGCCTGATTTTAAACTTAACATCTCTTTGAGGAGGAAAAGACACTATGGCAAAGCAGTTGTTGCTCGGTTCCGAAGCTCGCAGCGCGCTTAAGCGCGGTATGGACATTTTGGCCGAGGCCGTCGTGACCACCCTGGGTCCGAAGGGCCGCAATGTCGCCATTGACAAGAAGTGGGGCGCTCCCACCATCACCCATGATGGTGTGACCGTCGCCAAAGAGATCGAACTCAAGGACCCCTTTGAGAATATGGGCGCGCAGCTTCTCAAGGAAGCGGCGACCAAGACCAACGACATCGCCGGTGACGGTACCACCACCGCCACGCTGCTCGCGCACGTCCTCATTGAAGAGGGTATGAAGAACGTTGCTGCGGGCGCCAATCCCATGCTGCTGAAGAAGGGCATTCTCACCGCGGCTGAGAAAGTCGCGCAGGCCATCTCCGCCGCCGCGGTGGAAGTTGCCACGCGCGAAGACATCGCCAACGTCGCCGCCATCTCCGCGCAGGACCGCGAGATTGGTGAGCTGATTGCCGAGGTCATGGAGAAGGTCGGTAAGGACGGCGTCATTACCGTCGAGGAAAGCAAGGGCCTGGCCTTCGAGACCGAGTACGTTGAGGGTATGCAGTTCGATCGCGGCTACATCAGCCCCTACTTCATCACCAGCCCGGAAACGATGTCCGCGACGATTGAAGACCCCTACATCCTGATTTACGATAAGAAGATCTCCGCGGCGCAGGACCTGGTGCCGATTCTGGAGAAGCTGGTGCAGCGCGGTGCGCGCAACCTCGTCGTCATCGCCGAGGACGTGGATGGCGAAGCGCTGGCGACCCTCGTGGTCAACAAGCTGCGCGGCCTGCTCAACTGTCTCGCCGTCAAGGCCCCGGGCTTTGGTGATCGCCGCAAGGCCATGCTGCAGGATATTGCTATCCTCACCGGTGGCCGCGTCATCACCGAGGAAGAGGGTCGCAAGCTGGAGAACGCTACCATCGAGGACCTGGGCCGTGCCGATCGCGTGACTTCCACCAAGGACGAGACGACCATCGTTGGCGGTCGTGGTCGGGAAGAGGCCATTAAGGGCCGCATCGAGCAGATCAAGATCGAAATCGAGCACGCCACCTCCGATTACGACAAGGAAAAGCTGCAGGAGCGCCTGGCCAAGCTGGCCGGTGGTGTGGCGATCATCCGCGTCGGTGCCGCCACCGAGACCGAGCTGAAGGAAAAGAAGCATCGTGTTGAGGACGCGCTGAGCGCGACCCGCGCCGCCGTCGAGGAAGGCATTGTGCCCGGTGGTGGTGTGGCCCTCATCAACGCTATGAGCGCGCTTGACGATCTCAAGATGGACTATCCCGATGAGCAGACCGGCGTCACCATCCTGCGCAAGGCGTTGGAGATGCCCATCCGCCGCCTGGCCGAGAACGCGGGGCTGGATGGCGCGGTCATCCTCTCCGAGGTGCGCCGCAAGCACGCCGAGACCGGCGATAAGCACATCGGCTACAACGTGATGACCGATGAGTACGTCAACATGCTCAAGGCGGGCATCATTGACCCGGCCAAGGTGACGAAGGGTGCGCTGCTCAACGCCGCGTCCGTGGCCGCGATGGTGCTCAGCACCGAGGCGCTCATCACCGACATCCCGGAAGAAAAGCCCGCCGCGGCTGGTAACCCCGGCATGGGTGGGATGGACTACTAAACCGAATCGCTAAGTCAAGCCCCCGCGTTCAAAACGCGGGGGCTTCTTAATAAGAGGCAGGCCTCGTGACTTGCCGCAGGATTTGACCTGCTATAGATCCCTCAAAGGAGGATATGCGATGGCCAAACACAAAAAAGCCAACCTGAAGCGTGTCCAGGACATTCCGCAGGAGACCTTCATCGGCTTGCGCCGCTTCAACCTGATTATGGGCTTTTTGCACCTGATTCAGGGCATCTTCATGTGGGTGGTCAGCAACGACAAGACCTACCCCATCTTCACCAACTATCTGACCTTCGATGTCGCCAACCGGACGCTCAAGCCCAATCCGCAATTGCTTTACGAATTGCCGTTCGGGCCGGCGGTGGCGCTCTTCCTGCTCATCTCGGCGGTGGCCCACTTCTACCTCTCCACCATCGGTTACACGCGGTACGTTGAGAACCTCAAGAAGGGCATGAACCCCATCCGCTTCTACGAGTACGCCCTCAGCTCCTCGCTGATGGTGGTGCTGATTGGGATGTTGGTCGGCATCTGGGACCTGGGAACGTTGATCGCCATCTTCGGCATCAACGCCATGATGAACCTCTTCGGCATCATGATGGAGCTGCACAATCAGAACACGGAACGGACGGATTGGACGGCTTTCATCTACGGTTGCCTGGCCGGTATCGTGCCCTGGATCATCATTTTCCTGTACTTTAACGGTGCCGTCAGCTCTGGGGATGCCAAACCGCCGGCGTTTGTGTACGCTATCGTGCCCACGCTGTTCATCATGTTCAATATTTTTGCGATTAACATGGTGTTGCAGTATAAGAAAGTGGGGCCGTGGCGCAACTATCTGTTCGGTGAACGGGTTTACATCGTCCTGAGCCTCGTGGCCAAGACCGTGCTGGCGTGGTTGATCTGGACCGGCACACTGGCACCGGTATGAGGCGGCGTCTGACGACCCTTCCAGCCTGAAATAAGCCCCCGCCACACGTTTCAGCGTGGCGGGGGCTTGCTGATACCTGGACCGGGAACGGCTCTGGATGCCGTTATCCTGCCACAACAGGATTCAAACCAGCCTCCGGCTCCACGGGGGTGCTGCGAGCCGGCAGGACGCTAAAAGCCGGCAGCGACCCATCTCACCCGCTCAGGCATGGCTTGGGGGCAAAGCTGCGCTCAACGCTTATCCTCGACTGGGGAACAACACGCGGAAACCGATGTGTCCACGGAAACCGGGCTGACTGCGCTCGCGGACAAAGGTGCGCGCCGATTCCAGGCCGAAGTTCCAGGCGCCCCCGCGGATGACTTTTGTCTGGGCGTTGAAATCGCTCGATGTCCATTCCCACACGTTCCCCGCTGCATCGAAAAGCCCGTAGGGACTGGTGCCTTCCAGAAAACAACCGACGGGGGTGATGCTGCCCAGGCCGGTTTCGCGCACATTGGCGCGTTGCGCCTCCGCCGCTTCGCCCCAGGGGAAGGTGCGCCCGTCATCCCCGCGCGCGGCGCGTTCCCATTCTTCTTCCGTGGGCAGCCGCCCTCCGACCCAGCGGCAGTACGCCTCGGCTTCTTCATACGTGATCAGCGTGACCGGAAAATTGGCTTTGCCTTCCGGATAGGTGCGCCGGTCCGGATCCCAATTGTAAGGATAAGCCCAGTCCGCGTTGACGTAAGGCACGGGGATTTGCGGATGGGCCTCCAGAAAGCGCGCGTAGGCGGCGTTGGTCACCAGATAGCGTCCGATGCGATAGCCGCCCACGTACATGAGGTGTTGCGCTTCGCCGTAGCGGAACTCGCCGCCGGGGATGGCGACCGTCTCGCTGAAATCGCGCGGGTCGCCCAGATAGCCCAATGCCCACGCGGCAGAAAGACGCTCGCGCAGGCTGGCCGTGCGCTCGCCGGTGAGGAGCAGGCTTAAAGCCGCGGCATAACGCTCCTCCTCGTGGCGCTGTTGCACCAGACCCACCGCGGCGCGCACGCGCGTCAGGTCGGCGCTGAGCAGGTCCTGCCACAGGCGCTGCTGTTCGCTCGTTTCGCTGCTGCTTTCCAGGCCGGTCGGCAGGGTCAGGTGGAGATAGGCCCGAATCTGGGCCAGACTCAAGGGGGCAAAGTAGGGCCGCACGCGCAGCATCTGCATGAGGGCGCGCCGCTCGGTGTATTTGAGCGCCAGCGGCGTCACTTCCTCGCCGGTAGCTAAAGAAAACGGGGCGATCTCGCCGCTGTGCGTTGCCTGTATCTCCAACTCCTGAATCAGATTGGGGTAGTCCAGCAAATCGTGATACAAATCCCGATGGCGGGCCTGAATCACCACTATTTTGGCCAGCAACACCGGCTCGATTTCGCCCATCGTGCCGCGCGCGGCGCGGCGTATGGCGAGTTGCTGTAACAGGCGGAAGATGTTGAGGGTGCGCTTGAGCATGCGCGGATTGGGCGAAAGGCCCACAGCAAAGACCTGACGAACCTCACGGGGAAGATCGGGCGCCAGTTCCCCCACGTAGCGTTGCAATTGCGCCACTTCTAACGGCGGCAGGTAGAAGGGGAGCTGCACCAGCTTTTCCAGATAGCTCTGTCCGCTGCCCTGTTGCTGTGCGCCATAGCGTTCGCGCACGACCGCTTCGATGCGTTCGTGATCCGCCGCCAGAAAGAAGACGCACCCCCGTACATCCAGGAACAGCTTGATGGCCTCGAAGATTTCCAGCGCGCGTTCCGGCAAGCAGCGATCCAAATCGTCCACAAAGACCACCAGAAGGCCATTGCGGTCATCCACGTATTCCTTCACGATGCTGGCAAAGCCATGCTGGAATTCCTCCAACAGGGTGAGTTGACGGCGGTAGATTTCGATTTCCTCACGGCGAAAAGCTTTGGCCAGGTCTTCCAGCGTGCCGACCTGTCCATCCAGGGTTTTGAGAATGTCCAGCAGCGTGCCGGGGGTAGGGATGAGGGAGAGGCCGAGGTGCAACGCGCCTTTGCCTAAGCGCGGCCAGTCAATCTCCAGCGACCCCCGCTCTTTGCGGCGCACATCCGCATAAAGTTGGATTTGCCAGTCCTCAATGCGGCGCATATCCTGTTCGGCGAGGGGGAGTTCTTTGAGCACCTCCAGCACGCGCAGCAGCAACGCGCGCCAGATAGCCCCCTCATCGCGGTCGTATTGCCAGGCGTTGAACCAGACCAGATGCGCTTTACGGTGCTCGACGTTGCGCTGATCCAGCAATTGCGCGGCGATGAGGCGCATCAGGCTGGTTTTGCCCGACCCCCACGGCCCGAACAGGCCAATGGTGATGGGGGTGTTGCTTTCCAGGGCGACGCGCGCCAGCGCCTCGGCGTAGTCGGTGAAGTCGAAACGGTCGTGCGCCGCTTCTTGAATGGGTTGGTCGTTCCAGAAACTGTTGTCCATTACCCCTCCGCACGCTAAAAAATTAGCTAATCTTATTATACGGGTTTACAAAACAGATTGCAAGGCGGGGCGTGGGCAGGAGTCAAGACAAATGACGCTTAAGCTGTGACATTTGCGCCTTGACGCTTATCTATCCCATGTTAAGATGATAGCAGGTGGGTAAATTGGATATTAGATATAATTTCTAACAAGCTTTTCATGACAAGGTCGCCGGAGTTGCCAGGCTATGCGGCCTTAGAAAAGGGACCGACAGCTATGATGGGTGCTTTTTACGCTTGAGAGGGCATTTACCTTTTCCCCAGGCGGCAGGGGAGTTTAGATTTCATCATGCAAAGGAGTCAAACGATGCAGACCCGTGATTATATCGAACTCGAAGAGCGCTATAATGCGCACAACTATCACCCCCTCGATGTGGTGATTGCCCGCGCGCAGGGCGTGTGGGTGTGGGACGTGGAAGGCAACAAGTATATGGATTGCCTGAGTGCCTACTCCGCGGTCAATCAGGGCCACTGCCATCCGCGCATCCTGCAGGCCCTCGCGGAACAGGCGCAGAAGGTGACCCTGACCTCGCGCGCCTTCCGCAATGATCAGCTCCCGCTGCTGGCGAAAGAGTTGTGCGAGCTGACGGACCACGAGATGATGTTGCCCATGAACACCGGCGCCGAGGCGGTGGAGACGGCCCTGAAGGCGGCGCGTCTGTGGGGGTACCGCGTCAAGGGCGTGCCAGAGGGTCAGGCGGAAATCATCGTTTGCAGCAACAACTTCCACGGGCGCACCATCACCATCATCACCTTCTCCACCGAGCCGCTCTATCGCGATGGCTTTGGTCCCTTCACGCCCGGCTTTAAGGTTATCCCTTACGGGGATGCGGCTGCCTTAGAGGCGGCTATCACGCCCAACACCGTGGCTTTTCTGGTGGAACCCATTCAGGGCGAGGCGGGCGTCATCGTCCCGCCCGAAGGCTACCTCAAGCAGGTGCGCGAGATTTGCACGCGCCACAACGTGCTTTTCATTGCCGACGAAATCCAGACCGGGTTGGGGCGCACAGGCAGGCTTTTCGCCTGCGATTGGGAAGACGTCAAGCCCGATATGGTTACCATCGGCAAGGCGCTTTCGGGTGGCATGATGCCGGTTTCTGCCGTGGTGGGCAGGCGCGAGGTGCTGGGACAGTTCACCCCCGGCAGCCACGGTTCGACCTTTGGCGGCAATCCGTTAGCCTGCGCCGTGGCGCGGGAGTCGCTGCGCGTCATCGTGGAGGAGAAGCTGGCGGAGCGCGCCGCTGAACTCGGCGAGTACTTCCGCGCGCAATTGCGCGCCATCAACAGCCCCTACGTGAAGGAAGTGCGCGGCAAGGGGCTGCTCATCGGCGTGGAGCTGAAGCACGAAGTGGGTCCGGCGCGGCCTTTCTGCGAGGCGTTGATGAAGCGCGGCATCCTGGCCAAGGAGACGCACGAAAGCGTCATCCGCTTTGCCCCGCCGCTGGTCATCACGCGCGAGGAAATTGATTGGGCCATGGAGCAAATCCGCGCCGTGTTGGGTGCGTAACACAAAAGAGGGGCGCCGGTCCGGCGCCCCTTTTCTTTTCCCGTTGTCCCTGCTTACCTTCAGCACCAGGGTTGCCATTGCAATTGCCGCTGGCGCGATGTTGACCGCAGGCCTGCATAGGGTATCTGGACGAAGCCATGCCCTCGCCCACGCCTGCTCCGACCATAGCGCGGGATGAATCCTGCGCCACGGTTCTTTATGCTTCAGTCAGGTTGAGCCGTTACTTCCAGTTTATGCCTTCAGCGCTTCGGCGAAGCGGTAGCCGAAAGCCTCGGCCTCTTTGAGCAGGGCAGGCGTCACGCCGCCGTGGAAGTGCCACGCTTCGAGCACCTCCCACTTCAGCACCTCCGCCATCTTCTTGAAATCCGTAATCGCGCCCCCGCTCCAGCCGTAACTGCCAAAATAGGCCGCCTTGCGATTTTCGATGCGCTTGGCCTCGGCCATGTGGAGCGCATCCATCATGGGCGGGAAGAGGTGCCCTTCATAGGTCGGTGCGCCCACAATCACGCCGCGACGGGTGTAAAGGTAGGGGAGGTAGTAAGCCGTTTCCACATGGCGCACGTCGAAAATGTCCACCGGCACGCCGGCGCGCGCCACGCCCTCGGCCACGGCCTGCGCCACGCGCTCCGTGTTGCCGTACATCGTCCCCATCAGCAGCGTCACGCCCACATCTCCCGGACCTTTGGCGTAGCCTGCCCATTCGCGGTACAGCTCAATGATGCGCTGCGGGCGACCCCGCCACACCAGACCGTGCGACGGCGCGACCACGTCAATGGGGAGGGTGGAGAGCAGTTGCAGCGCTTTCAGGACGGGGTTGTTGTAGCGGGACACAATCGTCACATAATAGCGCAGGGCCTCGCGCTCGTAAAAGCTGATATCGGGATATTGGTCATCGAAGATGCCGCCCTGAAGCGCGCCGTAACCGCCGAAGCCATCGCAGGAAAAGAGGACGCGCTGCGTCATCTCGTAGGTCATCATGGTTTCTGGCCAGTGCACGAAGGGCGTGTAGATAAAGCGCAGCCGATGCGTCCCCAGGTCCAGCTCCTCGCCATCCTGCACCACGCGCACATTCTCGGTGATGTGATAGTAGGCTTCCAGCATGGGCTGTGCCTTGGCGGAAAGCAGGAACTGCGCGTTGGGCGCAAGGCGGTGGAACAGCCCCAAAACCCCGGTGTGATCAGGTTCCATGTGGTTGATGACCACATAGTCTAATTGGGCGGGATCGGTCAGCTCGGCAATCTGATCGAGCAGCGCATTGAGTTTGAAATCCTTAGCCAGATCAATCAGCGCCGTCTTTTCGCCCTTGACCAGATAAGCGTTGTAAGAAACGCCCTCGCGCGCGATGGGCCATAAGCCCTCAAATAAGTCAGTGGTACGGTCGTTGACGCCTACCCAGTAGATTCCCGGTTTAACTGCTACGCCTGGCATCGTTTCATCCTTCCGTGTGTGAAATGGTATGATACATCGTCATCGCCTCGCTGAGGCGCAACCAAGGCTTATTATCTCGATTTTGAGAGGGAAGTCAATAGAACCATGGATGGCGCCTGCGGTCTCAAGTGTCGTGAGGAGGAAGCCATGCCCTTGATAGGTGTTGTGTGAGGCAAGCTGAGCCTTTTCCTGAATTCAGCTCTATGACTTCTTGAGGGAGAGCTGCTCCACCAGCTGCTCCACCAGCCGCTCCGCCCGTTGCCTCAATCCCTCGAACCGCCGCCTGAGTTGGTCGGCGGATTCGCCCTGAATCTCGGTGAAAAACGGGTCGGTGGGGCGTGGGGCCTGGATGTGGGCTTGTACAACCTTAATCAGCGGCGCCCACGGGTAGCCGTGCCGCTTCAGCCCGATGACCGCCATCTGGTCAAACGCAGCAGGATAGGAGCGGTCGCCGAACAGCTCGGCTTGCTGCCCCAGCGCCAACTCCACCAACGCCGCCTCGACCAGCAGCCGGGCCGCCTGTGCCTCCAGACTGCTGCGCTGCGCCTGTTCCCACTGCGTCTGCGCGCGCGTGGCGAATTGCTGCTCGGCCTCGACGAGCGCCTCCAGGTCACGCTGCGCGGCCTCTATGGCCTCCTCCGGCCAGCTCGCCGGCGCAGGGCCTTCCATTGCCGCCCGCACATCGGCCAGCCGCTCCAGCCGCCGCGGGCGCCCGTCGGCGTCGGGCGCGTAGTAGGCCACGCGCGGCCAGGGCGTTTCTACCCTCAGCCGCAGGAGACGGCCCTCGCTGCTCTCGGCCACATCGGGCGGCGCGACCTGCGCCAGAAGCGAATCCAACAGCGGGTTGCCGTAGGTCAACAGGTGCAGGGTGTTGGGATGGGCGTCGAACGTCGCCGGGTCGAAGGTGACGGCGACCTCGCCGTGATCGCTGCGCAGCCAGAAGGCGTTCTCGATGGCCTCGTGCGGGCGGAAGCGGGCTTGCAGCGTGGGCGCGGTCGTCAACGCGGCAGCGAGTTCTGGCAACGTGACCGGCGCATCCGGTGGGGCGAATCCATCCTCGTGCCTGGCCCACTCGTCCAGATTCAGCCCGGCCTGCGCGTTGTCCAATTGCGCCTGAATGCGCGCCAGTTCCTGGTTCAGCGCCTGCCGGCGTTCCGCCTCCGGCACCATCGCCAGCGACTGGATGACACGCCCGACCTGCGCCAGGATCGGCTGCAGCGGCCCGACCACATCCTGGAACCACGCGATGCGCCTGGAGAGCGCCTGATAGACCCGCGCCTCGACGGTGTCCTCGTAAAAGTAGTTGCGAATCCACACCTCGTCGTACTTTTGGCCGATGCGGTCAATGCGCCCGATGCGCTGTTCCACCCGCATCGGATTCCAGGGCATGTCGTAGTTGATCAGCACGCCGCAGGTCTGGAGGTTGAGCCCTTCGCTGGCCGCCTCGGTGCACAGCAGCACCTTGATTTCCCTACCCTCCCGGAAGGCGTTCTTGATCTCCTCTTTGGTCACCGGCACCCACGTCACACCATCCCAGCGCTCGCCGCCCCGCCCGCTGTAGCAGGCGACCTGACTGCCGTAATTGGGGCGCAGTGCTTCGCGCAAATAATCCATCGTGTCGGTGTACTGGGTGAAGATGAGCACTGTCTCGCGGTGGCGAAACACCTCCGCCAGGTCTTTCTGGAGTTGCGCGACCTTCGATTCCTGGCCGCCTAGCATCTCCAGTTTGTGCAGGAAATGCTCCACGTAGTCAACCTCGTCGTGGAAGAGCGAGCGGTCGGCCAGGCCCAGTTCGTCCACGTCCAGGCTCAACTCGTCCTGTTCCAGGTCGTCCTCGACCAGCTCCAGGCCAGCCTGGCCCTTCAGGAAAGCCAGCCGTCGCTTGAGGCTCTGCTGCACGGCGTAGAAACTGCTGGTCAGCCGCCGGCGGTAGACGGTCATCACGAAGCCCAGGCCCGTCCGCTCGCTCTCGTACTTGCGGTAAAAGTGGGCGATGTATTCCTCGATGCGCTCGTAAAGGGCGCGCTCCTCGGGGCGCATCGGGATCCATTCCAGGCGCGGTTTGCGCGAGGGGACGTTTTCCCGCAGCAGCCCCCGCCGGCGGTACTCGCGCAGCAGTTCCCGCGTGTTGCGAAAGACGAGCCGGCGCAGCGGGGTGTGTCGCTTGATCATACTGACCGCCACGGAGCGCGCCGGGGGCGGCAGCCTGCGGATGGTTTGCCCCGGATCGGCAACCTCGACCAGCTCACACACGCGCGCCCAGTCCACCGGCCCCAGTTCGCGCTTCGCCGTCGCTGCGAACTCCTCGTCCAACTGTCCATTTCTCAACGCCAGCTCCGCGCGCAGCAATTGAAAGACAAAGGCCCAGTCTGTCTCGTCCGGCGGCTTCCGCAACTCTTCGTAAAAGTTCAGGAAAAAGCGCCCGTCGTTGGCGCCCCACTCGCCGCTCAGGCCCAGCAGGTTGAGCAGGTCCCATACCTCGATCGGGTGCACCTGCATGGGCGTGGCTGTCATCAGGATCAGGCCGCGCGTGCGGCGCTTCAGCGCGTCCAGCAGGTCCAGCATCCGGTTGGGACGGTAGCGTTCCAGGTCGAGGAAATCCCTGCGCCGGGCGTGGTGCGCCTCATCCACCAGCACCAGGTCCCACGGACGGGCTGCCAGCAGCATCTTCTTGCGCTCCTGCCGCTTGACCAACTGACTGGAAACCAGCACCAGGCTCACGTCGTCCCAGGGGTTGAGCGTGGCCGGGGCGCGTTCTTCGCCGTGGATGCTGCAAAAGACCGTGCCGTCGTAGATGGGCACGTCGAGCGCGAACTTTTCGTACAACTCTTCCTGCCACTGGCGCAGCACCGACTTGGGCGCCAGGATGAGCGCGCGGCGCACGCGGCCATCCAGCCACAACTGACGCAACATCAGCCCGGCCTCGATGGTCTTGCCCAGCCCCACCTCGTCGGCGAGCAGGTAGCGGGCGGGGAAGCGCTCGATGAGTTGACGTGCCACGACCTGCTGGTGCGGCCAGGGGGTGAGGGCGCAGGTAGCCATCCCCAGCCCGGCGGCGCCGGCCAGGTAAGGCGCATCGCGCAGAAACTGGCACAGCACCTGCTCCTGACGCAGCGCCGGGGCCAGCACCAGCCGTTCGGCGCGTTCGCGCACCGCGGCCAGCGCGCGTTCCAGAGGGTCGCGGTTCGGCGCGGAGGAAGGTGCGTAGCGCAGGAGTTGCCGGCGGGCGGCCTCAGGGATGGGGAGCGCGATCCAATCCGGCTCGCGTTGTTCCCACAGCCGCTCGAAGCGGCCCACTGCCTCGGCCACGTAGAGCCGCCCTTCCTCCGTCCACGAGCGGAAGACCATGAACTGCTCGTAATTGTGCTGCCAGGCGGTTTCGGACTCGTTGACGCTGCCGCTGAAGGCGACCTGATGGCCCTGAGCGTCGGTAAAGATGCCGACCTTGGGGTGGAAATAGTCGCGGGCCTCGGAGGCGGGCAGGGGGAAGCCGTCGGATCCTTTGGGAAGGACGACGCGGATTTCGAGCGCGCCGGTCGCCACCATCCAGGCCAACGCAGCCAGCCGGTCACGCAGCAGGTGATCGGCCAATGCGTCGGGGTGGGGGAGCGTCAGGCGAGCGGCGATGACCTCGCGCAGGTCATGTCCGGCGCGGATGGCCTCGACGTCCTGCGGCTCCAACTGCGCGCCGACCAGGAGCCGCATCCGTCCGCCGCCGGCAATCAAATGGGCGACGCCCTCGGCGGCGACGGCGAGCGCGGTCGAGGTGAAGAAGCCGGTCATGCGGTCGTAGCGCACGCTGGCGGAGAGGGCCGGGATGTAGAACTCGTGCAGCCGGTCGTCGGAAGGGCCGTAGGAGAGGCGAAAGGGGAGATCGCGCAACGTCATCGTAACCGCTCCAGGAACTCGTGGGGCTTGAGGATCGCGATCCCCTGGCAGTGGCCCAAAGTCAACAGGTCTGGATCGCCAGTGACGATGCAGTCAGCCTGCGCTTCCAGTGCGCAGGCGAGGAACTTGTCGTCATCCGGAGCGCGGGAGACGCTGCTCACCTCACCGTCGCTGGGGACGACCAGGGCATCGGCACGCAGGGACTCCACCAGGCGCGCGATGTCCTGCCCGGTCATCGCGTACCGCTCGCGGATGTGCGGATACTGCAGCACGGGTTCGATCTCGGCGATGATGGCCTCGGACGTAACCAGGATGTACGCCTGCCGCCGCCACGCCTGCAGGACCTCGAACGGTGTCACCCGCGAGAGGATGGTGCCGCTAACGTAGCCGTCCGTATCCAGGACTGCCCGCAGGATGGGCGGGGACTCTTCCACCAAACGGGGCACGGTTCACGCCTCTCGCACGGCGCGCACTGCCATCGCTACGTCCGCTTCCACCGGCTCCGGCTGCGCCTCAGGATAGCGGGCGCGGATCTCGTCGTAGATGGCAAAACGGGCCGCGCGTTCGCTGGCCCGTCGGCGCAGTGCCTGATACTGCTCGTAGCCGATGAGGACGGCGACGGGGCGATGGTTGCGCTGAATGATGATCTCGTGGCCGGCGTAGCCCGCCTCGGTCACCAGTTGCGAAAAGTTGGCCCGCGCTTCGGCAGCGTTGAATCTGCGTTCCATACCGACCTCCCTGTACGATTTGTACATATTGTACGAGACGGCAGCAGCCATGTCAAACAGTTCGATGCTCTACATCAACCGCAACTGCTCCGGCTTTGCCGCCGGCTCCTCCTCCGCCGGCGCGGTCAATTCCTCGAAGAAAGCCAGGCGCAGCCCTTCCAGCGCCTCCGCCTCCGGGCGCACGAACTTGCCCTTGACCCGCGCGCGCGGGATAGCGTTGATCATCGCTTGCAGGCAGGCTTTGAACGTGGAATCGTTCAGCAGGCCCGTGCGCTTGAGGAACGCCTCGCACGCCTGCGCGCCGTCCTCTTCGTAAACCAGCATCGCTGTGTGGACGGCGTCCAGCCACGTTTCAAAAGGACGCTCTCCCGGCTTGCCCTTGCCGGCTTCCGGGTCCACCCGCCCGTGCGCCCGCCGCTGCTTCGGTTCCAGCAGCATCACGTCGCTCCCCTTCTTGCTGATCACCCGCCGCGCCACCAGGTCCTGCTCGATCTCCAGCCCCAGCGCGATGGCGAGTTTGCGCGCCTCGTCGGCGGGGAACTCGGCGGCGTGGAAAGCGTCCCACGCCATCAGGTACCAGTCGGTGAGCGGGTCGAACTCGACCCCCACTCCCGGCCCCTCCCCCGATGCGGAGGAGGGGAGCCTGCGGCCCAACAGCAACCCGCGCTTGCGCAAGGCGATGACCTCCTGCCGCGCCAGGTCCAGCGCCGTCTCCGGGCGCAGCGGTTTGGGTGCGCCCGTGCGCTCGTCCACTTCGCGTGTGAGCACCGGCCACTGCCGCGAGATGACCGCCAGCACCGGCCCAAAGACGCTGAGGTAGAGGTCCACGCCGCTGATGCCTTGCGCGGCGAATTCCTCGGCCTTTTGGCGGGCCACGCGGCGCACTTCGGGAGCCACATCATCCCACCAGACCTCGCCTCTTCCTCCGGCGTCAGCCGCCGGGGGAAGAGGTGAGGTTCTTTTGCGGCACGCCAGCAGGATGGTGGACTGGGCGGCGTTCTTGTTGGCCTGATGGAGCGAGTGCTCGCTCTCGGTGTGGACGGGCCAGGAGGATTCGACGGTGAAGCCGGCGCCGATGAGCGCGCTGGCGAGCGTGTCCCACGCCTCGACGCGCTTGTGGGTGAACATCACGGTGAGCACGCCGTCATCGCGCAAGACGCGGTGCATCTCGCGGAAGGCGGCGGCCATTTTGCGCTCATAGTCCTGTTCGGCCAGGTCGGAGGCTCTCACCTTCACCCCCCGGCCCCCTCTCCCAGAGGAAGAGGGGGAGGAGGTGAGGTCCTTGAAGCGCGCCGGGTTGGCGACGGCCTCGCCGTCCTTGTCGGTGAGCTGGGCGGCGAACCACTGCGGGTAGAGGTGGCCGACGGTGCGCTTGAGCCAGACGTAGAAGAAATCCGCAAGTTCGGCGTACATCACGTTGTCGTAGTAGGGCGGGTCGGTGACGATGGCGTGGACGGAGCCGGTGGGGATGGCGGAGAGGTCGGCGGCGTTGCCCTGGAGGATGGTGACGGTCTCCGCAGCACAGGATTTATCCTGTGCATTCTGTGCGGCTGCGGCGCAGGATAAATCCTGCGCTGCGGGCTTTAGCGTGGGCTGCGGCGGAGCAAGCAGCGTGGTCAGGTCGCGGTAGGCGTCGGCCACCTGGTCAATGCACCAGGGGAGCAGATTGGCCGAGGCGTCAAATTCGGCGTGGCTCCAGACGAAAGCGAAATCATGGCGGTCGAAAATGCTGCGGATGCCGCGAGACGGGTCAAAACGGCAAGCACGGTTGTTGTAGATGACCGCCTTGTCCATCATCACGCCCAGATACGTTTCCACCGCGGCGGCGCGTTCAGCGTCCAGCGCGGCGCGCAGTTCGGCGCGCAATTCGCGCAGCGTCTCGACGAACGTCCCCAGCGCAAGGAGTTGGCGCGGGGAGAACATGTCGGCCCAGGTAAACATCCCGTAGCGCATCGGCTCAGCGGTCTTGAGGCCCTCCGGGATCGGCTCGGTGGGTATGACGTCCGCGGCCTCCCAGCGGGGGCGGAGGCGGGCGAGTTCCGCCTCGGCTGCTGCCGCCGCCAGGTCCTCCTCCGTCGGGGCGCGGAAGTCAAAGCCGCCCCTGCGTTTGACGGCCACGGCGTAGAGCATCTGCCCCATCCGCCCGGCCTGCGCCTCGGCCTTGATGTAATCGCCGTCAATCGCGTCGCCGGTCCAGGGGGAGCGGGCCACGCCGCGGGAGATGGTGCCGACGTCGGGGTCGAACCTCTCCCCCTCCCCCCGGCCCCCTCCCTCTCCCCTGCCAGGGGAGGAGGCGCCGCCTTCGGCGGTGGGGGTGGGGGTGAGGTGGACGATCTCAAAGCGCGGCGCGTCCCACGACGGGTCGGTCAGCAGGCGCACGGCGACCGGCGGGTCTTTGCTCAGCCACCAGTTGGGGGAGAGCGGGACGGGCTTGCCGGTGACCGGGCAGGCGACGGTGCGCGCCCAGAGGTAGGCCGCGCCTTCAGCATGGGCCGGTAGTGGCGTGAAGAAGGGTTGCAGGCGCGGCTTTACCAGTTCGTACCAGCGCCGCCCCCATTTCCTGATGTCGGCGGCCAGATCGGCGCCGAAGCGGGCGGGGTAGTCCAGCGTGGCCTTGAGGATGACGGCAGCGACGGGGTTGAGTTCGTTGGCGATGACGCCCAGGCCGTAGCGCCGCGCCTCGAAGGGGATCGAACCGCCCCCGGCAAACGGGTCGAGGACGACGATGTCCCGTAGGGGCAATCCTTGCGGTTGTCCTGGGGCGGGCGCAAGGCCAGCCCCGACCGGTTGCCCGTCCCCCCACGTTTGGGCCAGCAATGCCTCCAGCAGCGCCAGGTCCTCCGGCGTGGGGTTGACGGTGAAGGCGCGCTCGTGGGTGTAGGGGTTGGGGATGAATTTGCCCTGTTGACGGCCCCATTCGAGCAATTTGCGCGCGGCGATCGGGTCGCCGTAGATGCCCAGGAGGCGCAGGAACCAGGCGCGGTAGGCGGCCTCGGTGGGGAACTGCACCTCTCCCCTACCCCCTGCCCCCTTCCCCTCCCCTGCCAGGGGAGGGGAAGGGGGGTGGGGGGATGAGGAGAGGTCATCCCACGCCGGCAACAGGGAGGCCAGCACCGCGGCGCGGGAGACGGTCAGCGGCCGCCGCGCCCACCAGACGTGGAGACGAACTGGGCCGGGGAACGGCGTCCCATAGCCGCTCTCGCGCAGGCTCTCCGCGCCGACGGCGTCGAAGGGCAGCCAGGATTCGATGAGCAGGGAGGGGCGAGTGGACATCAGCGTTTGCTCCTTTTGCGTTTCTGTGCGTGCTGGGCCGGGCTGGAGGCAGCGAGCTGCTGCTCCTCGGTAGCCTGTGCCTTGTGGGCAGCGAATGCGGCCCGTGCCCGGGCAATCTCCCGTTCTTTGGCCTCGATCACTCCTTTCGGATACCAGCCGGCAGGGCTGAATTGCATCGTCCAGACTTCCTTGAAGTCATGCAGGTGATCGGTTAGTTCGGCGAAACTGCGGGGCGTTTTCATCCCCTGCCGCCAGAAATCGCGTTCGACCGTGCCGAGCACCAGATACTTGTTGCCGACGGCTTCGGGGGCGTGCTGTTGCAAAATAAAAGTCAGCAGCTTTTCGATCTCGTCCTGATGGGCTACGAGCAGGTCACAATCGGGGCAGTAACGGCAGGTGTAGCCCAGAATTATAGGGATGATCGGGTACACGTGGATGAAGAGCGGCAGCTTACGCTGATGCATCCGCTTTTCACAGCCAGGGCAGGTAGAAACGCGCGTTTGAGGATACGGGTTGAGGATGAATCTGTAGCGCGGTTCCAGTTTGCCGAAGCGTGGGGGCTTATTGTCGCTCATGAATCACGCTCCTGCTAACAGAATGCGCAGCGCTTTTTGCGCCCGCGTCGCTTCGGGGCCGACACTGCACTTACTGAACCAGTAGTAAGCCTCCTCATCGCCCATCGCGCGGATACCCTGGGCGATGCTCTCGATGCGGTCGTGGCGGACGAGCGGTTTCACGGTCATCAAGATGAGCGCCAGGCGCACGCCGGTCAGCTCGTCCAGATAGAAGGGCGTGTCGCTGCCGGCGGCGCGGGCCAGGTCGGTTGGGCGATAGCCGTTAGCGCGCAGCGCAGTCAGCAGGTGGTCGGCGACGGCGCGCAACGGATCACCTCCCAGTTCGACGCTCCAGAGCGCGCCGGGGGCGCGCCGCCCCTCCTCGCCGTTGCGCATCGGCCACTGGTAGAGCGCCACGCGGTACCCGCCGCCGTTTTCGGCGATGGTGTAGAGCGCAAAGGGGCGTTCGGGGTCGGGCTGCGGGGCGTGGGGCAGGGCTTTAGCCCGCGCGGACAGGCTGAAAGCCTGTCCTGCATCTGCATCGGGATCGAAAGCCTGCGGAGACGGGCTGAAAGCCTGTGTTACATCTGCCTCGAAGAGGCGTCTGCGCCCCGGATAGGGGAGCGGCGGGTCGAAGCGGCGCGGGTGGGCAAAGCGCCAACCGTAGCAGGGTTCGCCGGGGAAGGGGGCGTCGAGCAAGTGTTCCGCACGATGCGCTTCGTAAGTTGCTTCGTCCAGCGGGATAATATCGCTCAGGTCCACCGTGCCGACGAGCGCACCGTAAGCCAGCGTATCGGGTTCGAAACCCAATTCGCGCACGCGCCCGTCGCGGCGTTCGGCGGCAGCGTGGACGGCCAGCGGGCCGCGGTAGGCCGTCTGCCAGGTGCGCACGTCCATCGTCTTGAGGCCGCGCATGATTTGTTCGGCACGTGGCTGATGGAAACTCAGGGCCTTCACTATCGGTATCTCCTTTGTGCGTACAATGGGTGGGCGTAAAACCGCCAGGGCAGGCGTGAAACCTGCCCCTACGATGCGTCTAATTTGATGATGTCCAGCCCGACGGTGGTCATCACTTCGTGGATGGTGCGGAACGTGTCGCCTGCCACGTCCAATCCGTCGGGGAAGCGCGCCAGGAGCGTGGTCGTCGTCTTGAATTTACTCGCTTCCTGGGCCAGCGCATCGGTGACCTGCTTGAGCCGCCGGTAGAGGTCCCAGCCCAGCGTCAGGCGGATGGAGAGGTACTGCCCGTCGGCGAATTCGGCGTTGTAGGTCTGCTCGATGCGAAACTCGCCTTTGCCCAGTTGGGGGATGAGCAGCCCCAGCGTGCGCAGATTGCGGGCGATGGCGGCGCCTTCGCCGTCCAGGGTGACGCGCAGTTCCGTCAGGTGCGTCACTTTCTGGTCGTGGCAGCGGTCGAGCAACTGCTGGAACGCCTGCTGAGGCACGCCTTCGCCGCGCAGCGGCAGAGGCTTAGGCGTCAGTTCGATCTCTTCCCCGCACGTACACCGGCTGCGCGGTTGGCCGCACAGGGGGCACGGGGGTTCTCCGGCAGCCGCAGCCTCCGGCGGCCTGACTTTGCCCGCGATGGGCAGGTTCAGCCGGGCGGCCTCCTCCGGCAGGTAGAGATAGACCTCGCTGCTCACCTGGACAGACGGTGGGGGCGAGTCGGCGCCATACCCCATCTGCGCCGGCGCGTCGTAATAGACCCAGGTGCGGCTTTTGACGCCGTTGAGGATCGTCTTCTTGAGCTGATTGAGGTCCATCAGCAGCGGCAGCCCCAGGCGGCGGGCGAAGGCCTGGCGCAGGTCCTCGGTGGTCAGGCTGACCTGGTGAGCGTCCCAGGCCCGCGACTTGACGTAGGCGGCGGCCAGGGGCGGATCGTCGCCGGTGAGCGCCTTTTGCTGCTGTTTCAACGCCCGCAGCACCACCGCCGACTGATCCTGGTTCACCTCGCCCTGGTCCTGCGCGGGCAGCATGTCGTGGACCAGGTTGCTGTCGCGCTGGGGCGCGTCGGCACGCGGGAAGTAGAGATGGCGATAGGCACGGGTGATGGCGACACGCACCTCCAGTTCCGCCGCTTCGCCCATCTTTTTGAGTTTCATGCGCTGTTCTTCCGTGAACTCACCCATGCGTTCCGCGTCGCCGGTGATGCGGGCGATGGCGAGGTAGCGCTGCGCCGCCTCGACCATCTCATCCACCCGTTCGGCGTCGGCCACCAGGAAGAGCACGTTGTTGCGGAACGTGCGGTACCCTTCCATCGCTCCAGCGTAGTCGGCAATCTTGCGCGCCAGTTCCGGCGGCGCTGGTTCGGCAGCCGTCACAGTGGCGGCGTCGTAGTGCAGGATGGCGAGTTTGGGCAGGCCCGCGTCGTCCTCCACGTCCTTGGCCTCACGGGGGAAAGGAACGACCTTGAAGGTACCGCTTTTCCAGACCTGACGGATGCGGCTATCCAGTTCCTCTTTGGCCCTCGTGCGGCCCACCATGCTCATCTCGTCGGTGACGATCTTGTTCAGGCTCGGTTCGGTCTTGAAACGGTAGCGATGACCGTCCCACTCGAAGAACCAGCCCTTGTCGTAGAGCCGTTCGGCGGCCTTGTGCACGAGCAGCGGATCGTCGCCGGGGGTCAACACGGCCAGCAACAGGTCGCCGGGGTCCACGCCGGATGCGATCCCCTGCGTCAGGCTGTGCAGGAAAACCGTTGTGGCAACGCGACGGTTGAAGGGCGGCTTATCGGCCTGCCGCAGCGGCTCATCGAACGCCTGCGCGTGGGCGGGCGAACCGGCCTTAGGGCTGACGATGTCGGCTTCGATGACCTGCTTAAAGGTCGGGCGGTCCAGGCGGCTGGTCAGGTCGCTGGCGATGTCCTCGACGCTCAGGTCGAGATGGAAGGGGTGAATCAGGTAGGTGTTGGGGGGCCGCGTCTCCCACAAGTTGCGAATGACCCGCGCCAGGAGACGCAACGCTCCGCGCGTTTTTTGAAAGTTGGGAATGGTTGAAGTTTTACGGCTCAGGGTGTTGAGCAATTCGGGATGGAAAGGGTAGCAGGAGATAATCTCACTGGCATACTCCGCGCGCAGGGCACGTTGTGGAAAATCTGCGCCTTGTTCCCCCAATTTTTGGTAGTACTCGATGTAGGCCTTGCTCACTTGATGGGCTGCGTTTCGGTCTATTTTTTCAAACAGGCGATGGGTGACGATGGCCGGCATCTCGGCTTCGCCGGTGGGGGTGATGACCCGCTCCTGGCGCGCCGAGATGCGTCGCATCTCCATTAAATCTTTGCGGATGCTTTCGGTCTCTTGGGCGAAAGCGTCACCGGAATCGGCGAGCGTGAATACAACGACGACCTGCTTCTGGCTGGCGGCAAATTCCAGCAGCGACATCAGAAAAGCCACCGTCTGTTCCGCCAGGTCCGATTTGCCCGTGACGGTGGGCACGGCCTTGGCGGCACGCATGTGGCGGGCAAGCTCGTCGAGCAGGATGAGTGTGGGGCGCTCTCCAATCAGCTCCTCCAACCATTTTGTGCCAGGCGAAGAGCGGTCCTGGTCGCTGCCCGCGACCCGCGCATAACCGGCTGCGCCGCCCAACTGGTAGGCCAGTTCACCCCAGAGCGTGTACGTCGTCGCGTCGCCGTGGGCAAAGCCGTCGCGCGGCTGGGAATCGGAACCGACGATGCCGACCGTGCGGACGGTGCCGGGAGACGGAATGAGCGCTCTCTCGACAAAGTTGGGGCCGGGTACATGGCCGTTGGCGGCATGGTAGAGCGCGATCAGGTTGTGGGTTTTACCGCCGCCGAAAGCGGTTTCCAGGCGAATGATAGCGTTGTTGGCCGGTTTGAGGCCGGTCAGCCGCCCCAGCGCTTCGCTGAGGAGCAGTCGGAGGCCCTCGGTGGGGTAAGTGTTTTCGAAGAAAACTGCGGGGTCCTGATAAACGGGGTCGGCATGGCCCTCGATCACATCTCGGAGGCGAGCAGCAAAGATCTCGTCCTTCAGTTCCCCTTTCAGGACTTCGCTTCGTGGTTGGCATGTATCGAATATGGTCTGCATCGGCGGTCCCCTTTTTGTCACTAATACGCTGTGACGTACCGTCACGTCACACCCTATGATTGGAGTTTTCAACCACTAAGTATAAATCCATTCTTCGGTGATGCAAACAGCCCTGCCGGGATGGGGTGATGATCGAAAAAGAGTGGACCCTGCTTTTAACCATTCCTGCTCGCCTCCTGGCAGGAGAAACCCCATATCCCACCATTGGGGGATTGACATGACAGGGTAATTTATTAGATAATGATTTTGTTAATGGCGCGCGATGATGCAGATGGATTCAAATACGGATGGGTTGAACATGCTTTTATGCTTATAGCGCCTGGGACGTGTGGGGGGTGAATATGAAAATTCGAATTCTGAGTTTGCTGGTCTTTTGGATAGCCCTGATGCTCATGGGGGTGACGGCAAAACTTACGGCCACGTCTGAATCCTCTCGGATTTCCTATCTACCCCTGGTCATGCGATCGGGTGGGGGAGCAACGCCACTTCCTACCCCAACCGCCACGCCGGGAGTGCAAACCTATGCGCTTCGCTTTTTTGGCACCGGCAGTGGGGATATAGACCGGGTCAAAATCCCGCTGAGCAACCCTGAGGGCGCTTCGCTGCCTGTCAACGTCGGCAGCACCGATTTTACCCTGGAGTTTTGGCTGCGCTTTGCTTCGGGCCAGAACAACAGCGGTCCCTGCACCGAAGGAGAAGATACCTGGATTAACGGCAACATCATTTTTGACCGCGACATCTTTGGCGTGCCGGATTATGGCGATTTCGGCGTTTCGCTTTACGGCGGGCGCATTGCCTTTGGTGTGCACAACGGCACGTGGGGACAAACCCTCTGTGGGGCGACCACGCTGAGCGCCAACACGTGGTACCATATCGCCGTGACGCGCCGCATGAACGGCGAGATGCGCATTTTTGTGAACGGCGCGCTGGACCGACAGGCCAATGGCCCAGAAGGCAATATCGCCTATCGGGTCGGACGTCCGATAACCAACGGCTGGGTCAACGAACCTTTCCTGGTAGTCGGCGCGGAGAAGCACGATTATGACCCGAATGCTTATCCCTCATTCAGCGGCTGGGTGGACGAGATCCGCCTCTCGAACACGGTCCGCTACACGTCCGCTTTCACTCCGCCCAACGCGCCGTTCACGCCCGACGCCAACACGGTGGGCCTGTATCACCTGGACGAGGGCAGCGGGACGACCGTGCTGGATGCTTCCGGCGCTGCTGGCGGACCGTCTCACGGTGAGCGGCGTATCGGCGGGCCCGATAACGGTCCGATGTATGATGCGGTTATCAAACGGTTCTAAAACCGGTTAAACGTAAGGAGGGAGCTATGATGCAGCGATGGATCGGTCCATGGCTCGCAAGCGGCTTGCTTTTTGCCCTGTGCATTTTCGTCCTGCAGGGCGGGATGCCGCCAGTGAAGGCACAGGGTGACTGGCTCATCTATGACGAGACCCTGAATGCCGACTTTCAGAGTTGGTCCTTTGACGTGCAATTGAACCTTGCGGCCACATCCCCCACCTACGGCGGCAGCGCCCGCTCCATTGCCGTGACCTATCAGCCGGGGAATTGGGGCGCACTGTGGCTGGTCCGTCCCGGCGGGGATATAGACCTTTCCGGTTATACGGCGATTCGTTTTGCGATTCACGGCGGCACGGCAGGCGGTCAGTCCATCCGCGTGCAGGCCGGCCCCGGCACGGCCTACCCGACGGCCAACGAGGTCTCCCTCAACGACTATCTGCCAGGTGGTCCTGTAGCGAACGCCTGGCGCGTGGTCACCATCCCGCTTTCCGCCCTGAATCTGAGCGGCGGATCCCTGGGTTCCATCGCCTTCCAGAGCGGGGTGAGCAGCGGTCAGCCCACGTTCTACCTGGACGATCTGCGCCTGATCGCCGGGCAGGAGCCACCGTCTCCGACGCCGGGCGTTTCGGCGACGATCCGCATTCAGACGAGCGGGACGATGACGCCGGTCAATCCGTCCATCCTGGGTTCCAATTTGCCGGCCTGGCTGGGTCCTCAACGTCTGGAAAATGCCACGTTTCGGACGCGCACCCGCGCGTCGGGAATCCGCCTGTTGCGTTTGCCGGGCGGCAGTTGGAGCAACGCTTACGGCTGGCTGAGTTGCGAGATGGGGCAGGATCAGCCCGGCGCACAGCCCTGTTCCTGGACGTGGGCCGCCCGCCCCACTGACTTTATCGCCTTTCTGCGCGCCACCGGCACTGAGGGGTTGTGGGTGGTCAATCCAAACGGCACGTCTAAAGAGGCTGCCGCGCTGGTGGCCTTCTTCAATGGACGGGTGGACGACAACCGGCCCATCGGCGTGGATATTCGCGGCACCGATTGGTACACGGTGGGCCACTGGGCGCAGTTACGTGCTGCCCACGGTAACCCGGAGCCGGTCGGCATCCGCTTCTGGGAATTCGGCAACGAAGTCTACGGCGGAAAACCCGCCACGGGTGGCGCGCTCTGCCAGAGTTGGGGCTGGGAGGATGTCTGGACCTGCGACGGGACCGAGTACGTGCTGGGCAAGGGGTCAGGCTCAGCGCGGCACGAGGGCTACCTGGAATTTCGCGCAGCGATGAAGGCGGTGGACCCGACCATCTGGGTCGGCGCTGTGGGCTACGAAGAACCCGGCGATCCCAATAACCCCGACTGGTGGAACTACAACAACTGGGGCATCAAGGTGATTTTGGCGGCAGGCGCATCCCTGGATTTCTATTCCATCCATCCGTACCCCTACTTCCAGCCCCCGGCCAACAACGCTTCCGGCTATGCGGAAATCCTGGCCAGACCGCAGAGCCAGTTCCGGGAGATGCGGGCGGACCTGGACGCCGCCTTTGATGCCTTTGCCAACGGGCGGCGCGCTCCGGTTGCTGTCACCGAATACAACCTGGTCTCGGTGCAGGAGCAGGATAACGCCCAACTGATGACGCGGGCGGTCAACGCGCTGTTTCTCGCCGATGCCATCGGGCAGGCGATCCAGCGCGGGTACGCCCTGTTCAACCAGTGGGACCTGGCAAATGGACGTGCTTCCAACGGCACCGAATATGGCCTGATGCACGAGGACAACAACTATTATCGGGCGCCCCAGTACTACGCCTTTCCTCTGTGGGCCCGCTTTGGCGGAGTGATGCTGCCGGTCACCACCACGCTGGACGCGGCGACGCAGGCCAGCGTCTACGCCGGGCGGGTCAACTCCACCACTCTTTCCGTGCTGGTCATCAACAAGATGGCGGCGGGAATCACGGTCACCCTTGCGGTAGAGGAGGGGACCATCCTGCGTGGCCGGGTCTATGAAGTGCGCGCCGCCTCTCCTTCCGCCCAGTCGGTGACCTACAACGGCGTCAGCACCCCCTCCGATGCCCTGGACGAGCCGCCGACGCTGGTCAGTGCCGTGGGAGGACAATTGTCTCTCGTGCTGGCTCCCTGGTCTATCACGCTGGTTCACGTGGACCTGCAAGCCGTCCCGCTGGTCATAGGGCCACATCGCATTTACCTGCCGCTGGTCTCTTTTTCCAAACCGTAGGTGGGGGTGGTTTGCGGGTGAGCGTAAAGCCGGAAAGGCACGATCGTTCAAGTCTCGCCCGCCGAGGCGGCCCTGATCGCCTTTGTCGTTATAGTCCGCCAATTGAGCGGCGGACGTTGCGGTGGCATACCCATCGGATGTGAAGGTGTGGAATGGGGGAGAATGATAGCCTTGAACCTGGACGAAGCGAAGCCTGTTGCCGCGCCGCTCGATTTTTATCAGATTACGCAGGTCAAGGCTCCGCCTTCACACAGGACGCGGCTTTTTTTTGCCTTCATCCCGAATCTCTTATATAATCCTGATGACGCTGCTGCGTCCCGTGAGAACCCTGGGCTACTTGAGAAAGGAGCCGACCGATGCCGCTTCGCCTCACGCTGACCGACTATCAGGGCCCCACCCGCTGGCGGTGGGTGCTCAGCGATGACGCCGGCCGCTTCCTGGCCGATCACGAAATCCGCCTGGACCCCACCTCCCGCGAGTACCGGGGCTTTTGCGACTTGCGCGACTATGTGGATTACTACGCCCCCATTCAGGACGTGGAGGCGCGCCTGGCGAGCCTGGGCGCGTGGGTGGGCGAACAGGTCTTTGGCCCCCTGCGCGATAAATTGCGGCGCGCCTGCCGACCACCCGCCACCCCCGTCCTGGTGACCATCCCCAAAGAGGCCGAGGTCCTGCTCCTGCGCCCCTTTGAACTGGCCTGCTTTGCCGACGGGACGCGCTTTGACCGCGCCGGCGTGCGCTTCGTCTACCACCTGGACGGGGCGCCCGACCGCACCTGCCCACCGGTGACGGACGCGCTGCGCATCCTGGCCGTCTTTAGCCTGCCGGCGCCCGCCAATCCGCTCAACCTGCGCCGCGAGCGCTACGGCCTGCAACGCCTGGTGCGGGAACTGGCCCAGACCCGCGGCCGGGCGATAGAACTGCATGTGTTGCAATACGGCGCCACGCGCGAGACCCTGCGCGATGCGCTGGAGGAGGCTCCCGGCTGGGACATCGTCCACATTTCCGGGCACGGCGAAAAGGGCGCCCTGCTGCTGGAGGATGAAAGCGGCGGCGAGGATACGATTGACGCCGCCGACCTGGGCGACCTGCTGGAACTGACCGCCGAACGGCTCAAACTGCTCATCCTGGACGCCTGCTACAGCGGCGCCGGCACTCAGGCCGCTGCCCGCGCCCGCCTGGGACTGGACCCCCTGCCCGACAGCCGCGCAGGCGCCGGAGACGAGGCGACCGCCCCCACCGTCCTGCCCGGCCTGGCGCAGGCCCTCTCCGCCCGCCTGGGCTGCGCGGCCCTGGCGATGCGCTACCCCGTGGCCGACGACTTTGCCACCGACCTGATGCTCGCCCTGTACGAGAAACTGTTGGACAAACGCCAGCCTCTGCCCGCCGCCCTCCATCTGGCGCTGGAGAACGCCCTGCGCGAGGAGCGCCCGCCCCTTTCGCCCCTGACGCCGCTGCTGGTGGGCGCGCCCGCCGCAACCCTTACACTGCCCCCGCCCTCCGCGCCGTCCCCGGACTTTGCCCTGCCGCGGACCGGGCTGGGCATCGCTTTTCCAGAGGAACCGGAGCGCTTTGTGGGCCGCGTCCTCCCCCTCCGGCGCGCAAGTCAGGCCCTGGCCCCGCGCAGCCAGATGCGCGGCGTGCTCTTTTACGGGATGCCCGGCGGCGGCAAGACCACCTGCGCGTTGGAACTGGCCTACCGCCACGCTGAGGGCCGCTTCGGGGGCTACGTCTGGTACCGGGCGCCCGACGAAGGGAGCGACATCTCCCGCGAACTTTTCAACGTCCTCTTTGAAATCGAGCGCCAACTGGACGCGCCCGACCTGGGGCTGACCACCGCGCTGGACGACCCGGCGCGCTTCCGTGCCTACACCCTGCCCCGCCTGCGCGCGCTGCTGCAACAGCACGCTATCCTGCTCGTGCTGGACAACCTGGAGACGCTGCTCACCGCCTCCGGCGACTGGCGCGACCCGCTGTGGAGCGACCTGATCAACGCGCTTCTTGCCCACGAGGGGCCCTCGCGCGTCGTGCTCACCTCGCGCCGCCTGCCCAAAGGCCTGAAGGATCACCCCCGCCTGCAGGCTGAGGCGGTCCACGCGCTGAGTTTGGCCGAGAGCGTCCTCCTGGCCCGCGAACTCCCCCACCTGCGCCGCCTGTTCGACGACGCGGAGGGGCTGGAGCTGCTGCGCGCCACGCTGCGCCTGGTGCAGGGCCACCCCAAACTGCTGGAACTGGCCGACGGGCTGGCCGACGACCGGCAGCGGCTGCGGGCGCACCTGCGGGCCGTGGAGGGGGTGGCCGACGCCGGCACGCTGGATGCCTTTTTCGCCCCCGGCGAGGGGGAGACGCGCCTGGAGGAGGCCGACTTTAGCCGCGCGCTGGCCGCCTGGACGCGCGACCTGATGGCGACGCTTCCACCCGAAGCCCAACTCTTGCTGGCCTTCCTCTGCCGCCTGGAGCCGGAGGACCGCAACGCCCGGATTGTGGAGGCCAACTGGGGGGACTTTATGCGGCGCCTGGGCCGGACGGAGGCGGACTGGGCGCCCGCGCTGGACGCGCTGAGCGCCGCCGGGCTGGTGGGGGTGGAGCGCGCCGAAGTGACGCTGCCGGAGGGCCTGCTGGCGCAACTGGCGCAGCAGGCCGCCGAGGCCGGGCTGCCCCCCGAAGCCGTGCAGGGATTGCTGGCGCAACTGCGCGCCGCTGCCGCCACCTATACCATTCACCCTGGCGTGGCCGAGGCGGTGCGCGCCGCGGCCGACCCCGCCGCCCTGGATGCGGCGGATGTGGAATTGGGAAATTTTTACTACGCTATGGCGGTACAGGCCGTAAAGCAGGAGATGCGGGGCCTGAGCCGTATCGTGGCCGAGAGCGCGCGCCGCGCCGCCCCCTACCTGCTGCGCCGGCAGCGCTGGAAAGAGGCGTCCACGCTGCTGGAACGGATGCTCCAGCGCGACGCCAGCCCGGCGGCGCTGGCCTTCGCCCTGCCGCTCCTGCGCCGCATCGCTGAGGCCACAAAAGGCACGGAACTGGAGTTGCCGGTCGCCGGCCTCCTGGCCAACGCGCTGTGGCAGGCCGGCCGGGCCGATGAGGCGGAGACGCTGCTGCGCGACCTCATCGCCCACGCCGCCGCGCAGGGCAACTTCCGCCTGGCCTCCGTTAATGCCGGCGACCTGCTCAACCTGCTCCGCTCCGCCGGCCGCCTGGCGGAGGCGCTGCAGGTGGCCGAAGCAATGGCCGACTATACCCGCCGCGCCGGCCTGGGCCCCTGGACGCAACTGGTCGCCGAGGGAATGCGCCTGCAGGTGCTGGCGGATATGGGCCGCTACGAGGAGGTGCTGGACGCGGTGGAGGCGCTGCGGCCACGGATAGCCGCGCTGCCCTTTCAGAGTGATGCGGAGGAAACGGTCAACCCCTGGAACGTGCGCGAGACGCTGCTGGATACCGGTCGCACCGCCGCCCTGTACAGCGAGCAGTGGGAGCGGGCGCTGGCGCTCAACGCCGAAATCCTCCGCTACAGAGAGGAACGCGGGGCGGGCGCGCTGGAGTTGGCGCGGACGCGCTTCAACGACTATTTCCCGCTGCTGCGCCTGCGCCGGTTCGAGGAGGCCCGCGCGCTCCTGCTGGCTTGCCGCGCCGTCTACGAAGCAGAGCGGGCCATCCCCCAATTGGGCAGGGTGTACAGCGCCCTGGCCGACCTGGAGGACAAGGTCGGCGACCGCGCCGCCGCCGTGCGCTTCCAGCAGACGGCGCTGGGCTACGCCTACCAGGCCGGCGCGCCGGAGGACTGCGCCATCAGCCACCACAACCTGGCCAATTACCTGGAGCGGCAGGGCGCCGACCCCGCCCTCGTCCTGGCCCACCGGCTGGCGGATGCTGTCATCTGTCTTCAAACGCAATCGGGAGGCCTTGCCACCAGCCTGCGCAATCTGGCAAAGACCGATCTGCCGCCCGCGCCGCCCTCCTTTGAGGAGGTGGTCGCGCGGGTGGAGGAGATGGAGGGCGTGCGCTTCCGCGCCCTCTTTGAGCGCCTCCCCCGCCGCGTTCCCGATGGCGATGCGGCCATCGCGGCGGTGTGGGAGTTGGCTAACGCAGAGGCGCAAAGGCGCAGAGAGGCCTTAGATGGGCTTCCTCCGGCGATTGTCGCGGCGATTGAGCAAGGCGATGTTGAGGCGTTCGCAACGGCGTTGCAGCAACTCCCCCAGCCGGAGGCCAAGCGCATCGTGCAGCAACTTCAGGCGGCCGGCATCATCGGGGTTCGGTCCGGCCCGGATATGGCGGAGGTGCTGCGCGAGTTCGAGCCGTTACTGCAATGCATCGCCGCCGCCGTTGCCGACGCGAGCCTCCGCGCCCAAATCGAGCCGGTGCTGGCGCGCCTGGAAGAGAACGGCTGGATGCTGCGCGAGCCTGTCCGCCGCATCTGGGCCGGCGAGCGGGACGAGGCCGCCCTCACCGCCGGCCTGGACGCGCAGGATACCGCCCTCGTGCGCCGCATCCTGGAGTTGTTGTAGCCCTGCCGCGACCGCGGCGTTGCTCCGCACCTGCAACCGGCGCGCCGCACGCTCTGGTCCTTCCCGTTGACGCCCGCACCTCAGCGCGTTGAGCCCTTCTCTACGCTGGATGCGTCCTCGCTGCCGCCGGGAAACCTTACCGCTGCTGCCGGTAATAGGGCGAACGCCGCAACAAGGCCGCGCGCACCAGGGGGCGGAAAAGCCGAATCAGCACCCGGCGCGGCCCCAGCAGCGCCAGCATCTCGCGGATGTAATCATCCAGCGTGTGGCGCTGATAGTGCAGCACGGCTTCGCTCGGCGCCGTATCCATCCAATCGGTGCCAAAAGGCTCTTGCCCGAACGCTTCCGCCGGCAACATGCCAATTCCCATCGCGTTCAGGACCCGTTCCACCAGCTCCCCGTAGAGGAACTGACAGCGCGGTCCGCCCGCGATGAGCCATACCTTTCCCCACACCTCGGCGCTGCTCACCGCATTCGCTACTGCCAGCCCGGCATCGCGCGTGTGCAAAAACTCGATGCGGTTAGCGAGGGGCACATCAAACATGCCCGGATCCAGGCGCAAGGCCAGCGGCAGGGTCGCTCCAAAACGCAAAATCGTCCAGGTGAGACCCGATTCCCGCACCAGCGTCTCGCACTCCACCTTATGGCGCGAATAGTGCTCTTGCGGATTGAGGCTATCCGTGGCGGTGACGCACGGTTGCCCCAGCCGCGGCGGCCCGAACACGTGCACCGACGAGGTGAAAATCAAGCGGGGTGGCTGCGGCTGCGCGCGCAACGCATCCAGCAGATGGTACGTCCCCCCCACATTGACCTCCCGCGCAAAAGCGGGCACCTTCTCCGATTCCAGGCCGGTGGAGGAAAGCTTGGGGATGATGAAAGCCAGATGCGCCACCACCTCCTGATCGCTAACGGCGCGCAGCACATCCTCCGCACGGCGCAAATCCCCCCATACCGCCTCCACCCGTCCGGCGTAGCGCTGCGCCAGCCGGCGATTGCGCTTCGTGGGCAGGTCGAAAGCGCGCACCTGATGGCCCTGCGCCAGCAGCGCCTCGAGCGTGCTCACACCAATGTTTCCCCAGGCTCCTGTGACCAAAACGCGCGTCATAGCTCCCTCCTGACTCCTTCCAATAACGCTTGAATACCTTGATGGGCCACGCCGCCCCAGTCGGTCTGCGGATCGAGCAGCCCCTGCAACACCACCCCCACGCCCAACGCCACCAGCGCGCGCGCCAGAGCCAGCGTATCCACCGGCGCGAGCGAACCTTCCGCCACCCCGGTTTCCAGCAGGCGCGCAAACGCCTCCTGGTAATGTTGATAGTGGCCGCGCAAAGCGGAGGATACCGCGGGATCGCGCACCGCCTGCGTCCAAAAATCCAGGAAAAGGGGCAGCTGCTCGCGTCCGGCAGCCAGCACCACCTCGACCAGCGCACTCAGCCCCAGCAGCTTCTCCGGCACCGGCACGGGCGATGACGCAAAGCGTTGAACGCTTGCATCAAGCTGCGCCAGCCAGCGTTCCAGCAAGGCCAGGAAAAGCGCCTGTTTGCTGGGGAAGTGATGGTAAAAAGCGCCCTTGCTGACGTTAGCGCGGCGACAAAGCTCCGCCACGCCGGCGCCTTCGTAGCCGAGTTCCGCAAAAGCCGCCTCGGCGGCATCGAGGATGGCCTGACGTGTCTCTTCAGCGCGAGCCTGTGGCATGGTGTTGCTCCTTGAAGATGGAATCAGACCGCGGTTGTGAGGTGGGGGATAAAAACATACCGACCGGTCTGTATTTTTATTATAGCATCCCTGAGGAGAAAAATCAAGGGGGGCGGGGCGGGGGAACGGGAGAGGGGAGGGCCGGGTGCATGGCTCACCGGCAGCCTTGACTTGCCCCTGCCCCATGGTACAATGATTTTAAGGTATACCTTAAAATAAAGGGAGCGAGGGATGGCGCGCGAGGCAACAGAGGATTATTTGGGGGCGATTTATCGCTTGCGCAGCGGGCGCGAAACGCCGGTACCCCTTTCCGCCATTCAGGTGCGGCTGCACCTTTCCGCGATGACGGTGCACGAAATGGTGCAACGGCTGGTGGTGCAGGGACTGGTGATCTACCATCCCTATCAAGGGGTAACCCTGACCGAAGCGGGCGAAACGCTTGCCTTAGCGCTCATCCGCCGCCACCGCCTGTGGGAACGCTTTCTCACGGATTGGCTGGGCGTGTCCTGGGACGAGGCGCACGAGATAGCGGGACGGCTCGAACATGCCGCGCCGGAAAGCGTCACAGAGCGTCTGGCGCAGTTCATGGGGGATCCGGAACATTGCCCGCACGGCGGGCCGATTCCGCCCCATGCCGAAACGCAGCCGCTCCTGCGCTTGAGCGAAGCTACGGCGGGGCAGACGCTGGAGCTGGTGCACATCGAGCCGGAAACAGCCCCCATCCTGCGCGTGTTGGAGGCAGCTAATTTGCGCCCGGGTACGGTGCTGACGGTGCTGCATATCCATGCGGATGGCGTCCGGGTTCGGTGCCATGAGCAGGAGCTGCACCTTGCACCGGAGGTCGCGCGGGCGCTCCACGTCACGCCCGTGGGGTGAGCTGCTTTATCGGGTCTCGAAAACGCGGGGAGGAGGACCCCACGTCGAGCGTTGCCAAGGTTTTCGTCACGCACATCGTTGATATGAGGGAGCTATGATGTCACTGGATCAGTTAAACAGTGGACAAAAAGGGGTGATTCTGGGTCTGCACGGCGGACATGGCATCGTCGGACGATTGGCGACGTTAGGCTTTACCCCCGGCACGTCGGTGGAGATGGTACGGAATCATGGTCACGGGCCGTTGATTGTGTTGGTGCGCGGTTCCCAAATCGCGCTGGGCCGCGGCGAGGCGGCGCACGTCATCTTGACCCCGCTGGAGGTGGGATGAGCGCCTGCCACATGTCCCTTCCCGACGCGAATAGCCCATCATCCCTGTGCCGTACCCCCCTGATTGCCCTGGCCGGACAGCCCAATGTCGGCAAAACCACCGTTTTTAATGCCCTGACGGGCATGAATCAGCACGTCGGCAACTGGCCGGGCAAGACGGTGGAGCAGAAACGCGGGCTGTGGACCTGCGAGGGTCAGGAGTACACGCTGGTGGATCTGCCGGGCACGTATAGCCTCACCGCCAACTCGGAGGAGGAACGCATCGCGCGCGAGTTCATCCTCAACGAAAAGCCGGATGTGGTGGTGGCGGTGGTGGATGCTGCTAATCTGGAACGCAGTTTGTACCTGGTAGCGGAGCTGCTGCTGTTGCCTGTGCCGGTGATGGTGGCCTTGAATATGATGGATGTGGCGGAAGGCGAAGGGCTGCGCGTCGCGCCGCACGTGCTGGAGGCCGCGCTGGGCGTGCCGGTGGTGCCGATGGCTGCCGGACGCGGGCGCGGTATCGAAGCGCTGCGCGCCACGGTGGCGCGTATGGTGCGCGGCGAACTCCCCTATGCGCCGCAACGTCCCATCATCCTGCCCCCCCACGCTGGCGTGCTGGATGAGACGATGCGCCTCATCGAGGCCTACCTGCCGCCCAACCTGCCCCTTACCTGGGCTGCGTTGAAGGTGCTCGAAGGTGACGCGGCCCTGTTGGAGCTGCTGCACGCGCAGATGCCCGAAGCGAGCTGGAACGCGCTGCAGGCCCTCCTGCACACGCACGAGGACGCGCTGCTGGACATCATCGGCGCGCGCTACGCCTGGGTGGCGCGCATGGTGCGCGCCGCGGTGGAGCAGCCGCAAGCCGGTCAGCTAAGCTGGACGCGGCGATTGGATCGGGTGTTCACGCATCCGCTCTGGGGTAGCCTGAGCCTGCTGGGCATCCTGGGTGGCACGTTTGGGTTGACGTACCGCCTGGCTCTGCCCCTGCAAGCCGTGTTGGCGCAGGGCGTGGCCCGCCTGGGCGAAGCGGTCAGCGCCGCGCTGGCTCCGGCGCCGGGGTGGGTTAGCGCGGTGCTGGTTCAGGGCGTGCTCAATGGCGCGGGGATGGTCATCACGTTTTTGCCCTTGCTGGCGATTTTCTACATCCTGCTGGCGCTGTTGGAGGATACGGGCTACATGGCGCGCATCGCTTATCTGATGGATACGGTGATGCACCGCCTGGGCCTGCACGGCAAGAGTTTCATGCCGCTGTTGCTGGGCTTCGGGTGCAATGTGCCCGCGGTGCTGGGCACGCGCATCATCGAATCGCGCGCCGGGCGGTGGTTGACGATGGTTCTGGTCCCCCTGGTCCCGTGTGCCGCGCGTCTGGCCGTGCTGGGCACGTTGACGCCGCTCTTCTTCGGCGCGGCGGCGAGCTGGGTCATGTTGGGATTGGTGTTGTTCAATCTCCTGGTGTTGTTTGTCCTGGGCTTGGTGCTGCACCGGGTCCTGTTCAAAGGTGAGACGGTGGCCTTTGTGATGGAGATGCCGCTGTATCACGTGCCCAATCCGCGCACCGTGGGGCTGTACGTGTGGCACAACATCCGCGCGTTTGTGCAGAAAGCGGCCACGGTGATTCTGGCGGTGTCGGTGACCATGGCGGCGCTCTCCTATTTCCCCACCGGCGACCCCTTGAGCAGTTATCTGGCGCGCGCCGGGCAGGCCATGGAGCCTATCGCCCGCCTGATGGGTATCCCCTGGCCGCTGCTCATGGCTTTGTTCAGCAGTTTTATCGCGAAAGAGAATACCCTGGCCACGCTGGGCGTCCTGTACGGGGACCTGGAGGTCTTGCGCACGCTGATTGCGCCGGAAGCTGCGCTGGCTTATCTGGTGGCGCAGATGGTGTTCATCCCCTGCGCGGCGACGGTGGCCTCCTTGAAGCAGGAGTTAGGAAACTGGCGTGCCCTGCTGGGGGTGGTGGCGTTGTACCTGGCGCTTTCGCTGGGAGCGGGCATCGTGATTTATCAGGTGGGAAAGCTGTGGTAAACTGAGCGGCATCGTCCAAAACAGGAGGATGGCCGCATGGTTAGCGATACACAGGCCGCGGAGCGCGGCCCCATGGTCCTGGGGATGGCGCTGGTGGCAACCGGCGCCTTGGCCTTCAGTACGACGGTGCTCTTCACGCGCGCGTTGAGCGCGTTGCCGGTGTTGAGCATCGCTTTCTTTCGTGCCGGAGGCGCGTTTCTCTTTTTCACCCTGTTGCTGCCCTGGCACAGGCAAAGCCTGCGTCCTGGGGCGTACCGGGCGGCGCTTCCCTATCTGGTGGGATTAGGGCTGGCCATCAGCGGGGCGGCGCTGCTGTATGTGTTTGCGATTCAACACACGACGGTTTCCAACGCGGCGCTGTTGGTGAACACGGCGCCGCTCTACGTGGCCTTTCTGGGGCCGCGCCTGCTGCACGAGCCTGTGCCGCGCTATCGCACGCCGGGGCTGGTGCTGGCGCTGGTGGGGATGGTGTTGATTTCTGGCGTGCTGGAACAGGGAGCACGGCCGGTGGGGGGCGCAGGACTGTGGGCCGGCGTGGCATCGGGGATGGCTTTTGCCGCGGCCCTGCTCATCGGCGGCAAGTTGCGCGGACAGGTGGAAGCGCTTACGCAGACGTGGTGGAGCACGGGCATCGCGGCCTTGCTGATGGCGCCGTGGGGACTGCAGGTGGATGGCGCGTTGGTGCTGGCCCACTGGCCGCTGTTGCTGGGACTGGGCACGGTCTCGCTGGGCATGGGGTACTTCCTGTACTTTCAGGGATTGAAGTTGCGCGTGAGCACGCAGGTGGTGAGCGTGGTGGCGCTGCTGGAACCGGTCAGTGGGGCGCTGCTCGGCGCGCTGATCCTGGGCGAAATCCCAACCCTGCTCAACGGCGTGGGCAGTATCCTGATCCTGTTGGCGATTTATCTGATGACGAGGTGAAGCATGTTGCGCGAGGTCTTACAGTTACTGGCGCAGGAAGAGACGCTGACGCAAGAGGACATCGCCGCCCGTCTCAAGGTGCCGAAAACGCTGGTGGCGGCGATGGTGGACGAGCTGACGCGCCTGGGTTACTTGAAGATGAGCGTGCGTTGCGGCGGGGCTTGTGAGGGTTGCGCCCTGGCTGCGAGCTGTTCCGGCATCAGCGCGCAGCGCGTCTGGCAGATGACGGATAAGGGGCGGCAGAGTTTGCAGAACGCTTAGCGGGAGTGAAAAGCGACAGGGAGCGATGAGCCGGTCTTCGGCAAAATGCCCTTGGGGCTGTAAAGCGGGTCCGCAGGATTCGCATTTCATTTTATCAGCAGGAGGTGGAAGTTATGACGATCAAAACCGACACGATGGAACGGGCTTTGACGCTGCCAGCCCTGCGCGGGCGCAGCCTGGCCTTTCAGGCCGCGTTAATCGGCGCGGCGGTGGCGTTGCCGGCGCTGGCGCATCTGCTGGGATTGCCGGTGCTCTATCTGCTGCCCATGCACTGGCCGGTGCTTCTGGCTGGCCTGGTGTACGGATGGATGGGCGGCGCGCTGGTGGGGGCGCTCGCGCCGGTGACGAGCTTCGTCCTTTCGGGGCGACCCGGCCCGGCCCTGTTGCCCGCCATGACCGTGGAGCTGGCGGTGTACGGCCTGACGGCGGGGTGGCTGCGCGAAAAAGCGCGCTGGTCGGCCTGGGCCGCCACGGCGGCGGCCTTGCTCGCCGGGCGTTTAGCCTATCTGGGCGTGACCCTGCTCCTGGGCAAGGTTATTAACCTGGCTTTCTTGCAGGCGAGCCTGCTGCCGGGCGTTCCCATGGCCATCGTGCAACTCCTCACCCTGCCGTGGCTGGCCCGACGCTGGGTGGAGGCGGAGCAGCGGCGCGGGTAAGCTTTTCCCGCGCAACGGGGTAGGCGAAGGGGGTAGGCGAAGGGGGTAGGCGAAGGGGGTAGGCGAAGGCATTGCCTTCGCCTACCCCCTGCTTTTGCCTGCTCTGCCTTCGCCTACCCTGCTTTCGTCCACCTGGACTTTGTCCACGCGGGAATGCGGCAGGCTGATCAACCGCGGATGCTGATGCTCCTGACGCTCACGACGCGGCTCTGGGGGTAGCCTGGCCGCTCCACCTTGCCCCGATTGGACAAACTGCCGCCTGCGTCTATAATCTGAGTGTAGGATGTTATAACCTTTGGAGGGCTAAGCATGAAACGAACGGCACTACTCTGGATCGCGCTGCTGCTGGTGATGGTCCGTTGCGCACCAGCAACCGCCACGCCTTCCCCAACTCCCACGGCGAAGCTGGAGCCGCCGACGCCTATCACGACGCCGACGCCAACGCCGGAACCCATGGCGGCGCTGGTCAACGGCACGCCGATCCTGTTGGTGGATTATGAACGTCAGGTGGCGAGTTACGAGGCCAGCCTGACCCATCAGGGGGTGGATGTGACCACGCCCGAAGGTCAGCAGCAGCTCCTCGATGCCCGCGCCTGGATTCTGGATCAGATGATTGAACAGCTTTTGATTGAACAGGCCGCGGCGCAGGCTGGCGTCAGCGTGAGCGAGGATGAGGTGACCGCCGCCGTGCAATCCCTGGAGGCCGAACTCGGCGCCGAGGTGTTCGCCGCCCGCCTGCAACAGGAAGGCCTCACCCCCGAAACCCTGCGTGTCGAACTCAAGCGACAGATGCTCATTTCCAAAATGGCCAGTCAAATCGTGGCGAATGTCCCCGCCCGCGCTGAACATGTCCACGCGCGCCATATCCTGGTGGGGACGCAGGCCGAAGCCGAACAGGTGCTGACCCAATTGCAGGCTGGCGCGGATTTCGCGCAAGTGGCCATGGAAGTTTCGCAGGATGTGAACACGCGCCTTTCGGGCGGGGATTTGGGCTATTTCCCGCGCGGAGTGCTCACTTCCCCCGAAGTGGAAGAAGTCGCCTTTTCCCTGCAACCCGGCGCCATCAGCGGCGTGGTGCAGAGCGCCCTGGGTTACCACATCGTGCAGGTGCTGGATAAAGGCGAACGCGAAATCAGCCCGGAACATCGGGTGCTGTTGCAGGATAAGGCGCTGCGCGACTGGCTCGCGGGCCTGTGGGCACGGGCGGAGATTCAACGCCTGATCACGCCCGCCCCTTAAGTCCCTTCATTTCGGCGTCACCGCCTGCTCACGCAACACGGTGCGCCACGTTTGAACGTCATCACAGGAGGCCGGAATGGGAGAGCGTATTTTCAACTTCTTGACGCTGATCATGCTTTTACTGACCGGGGTAGCCATCGTGGTCATGGCGCTCATCGCCATCAATCCCTATACACCACTGAATCCCTTTCCGCCGGAGCCTTTGCCGACCCTGATGCCAACCCCCACCCCGCGGGCGTTGCCAACTCCACGTCCTACCGACACGCCGACTCTGACGCCTTCGCCTACCCTGCCGCCGACCTGGACGCCAACCCCGTCGCCCACGCCGACGGAAGGGCCGACGGAAACGCCCATGCCCACCGAGACGCCTACACCGAGGCCGCAGGCAACCTGGACGCCCACCCCCATCACGCCGACGCCGACGAAGACGCCGACGCCTTCGCCGACGCCCATGCCTTTCACCTACAACATCATCTACAACGTGCCTTACTACGGCTGCTCGTGGACGGGCGTGAGCGGGATTGTCGTGGACATGAACGGCAATCACCTCAACGGCTACCCCATCCGCATCACCGGCGGCGGCCTGAACGAGGTGGTATACTCCGGTTCCGCTTCGCTCTACGGCGCATCGGGCTGGGAGTACGCCTTCAGCACCACTGAGCTTATCCGCAGCATGGGCGAGTTCAGTGTGCAGCTCTACGATAAGGCCAATCCCAAGGCGCCGATTTCAGGCAAGATCGTCCTGAACTTCCCGGGCAACAACTGCACGCAGGCCATGGCCTTCGTCACCTTCACCAAACTTCCCTGAGGTCCATGGGAACCCTTTACCTTGTTGCCACGCCTATCGGCAACCTGGAGGATATGACGTTTCGCGCCGTGCGCGTCCTGCGCGAAGTCAGCCTCATCGCCGCGGAGGATACCCGCACGGCGCGTCATCTCCTCGATCACTACGGCATCACCACGCCGCTCACCTCGTTTTTTGAGGGGAACGAAGAACGCAAACTCGAAGCGCTGCTGCGCGCCCTTGATGCGGGCGACGTGGCCCTCATCTCCGAGGCGGGCATGCCCGGCATTTCGGATCCGGGCTATACGCTGGTGCGCGCCGCGATTGAGCGCGGCGTGACCGTCGTAGCCGTGCCCGGTCCCTCGGCCCACAGCGCCGCCCTCATTGTCTCCGGCCTCCCCACCGATCGTTTTTTGTTTCTGGGATTTTTGCCGCGTCAGGCCGGGGAACGGCGCGCCATTCTGGAGGACGTGGCTGGTGTGCGCGCGACCCTCATCTTCTACGAAGCGCCCCATCGCCTGCGCGAGACGCTCGCCGCCATGCTGGAGGTCCTTGGCGCGCGCCGCATCGCCCTGTGCCGCGAGTTGACCAAGCTTTACGAGGAAATCTGGCGGGGAACCCTGGCCGAAGCTCTGGCCTATGTGGATGAAAAACCGCCGCGTGGCGAATACACGCTGGTGGTGGAAGGTGCTCCGGCGGAAAGCGCGCGCTGGGATGAGTCGCGCGTCCGTGCGGCTTTGCAGGCGCTCCTCGCGCAGGGCATCTCCCCCTCGCAGGCCGCGCGCGACGTGGCCGCGCAGTGCGGCTGGTCCCGCCGTGACGTGTACGCTCTGCTGCTGAACAGCTAAAGCCGCGTCACCTTGACGGGCGCGGTGGCCGCCATCACCACCTCGCCCTCCGTCACCTGACGCCAGGTCACATGGGCCGGGGTAGCGGGCAGGAAAGCCACTTCCCCCTGACGGTAAACCTCACCCGTTTCGATTTGAATCGCCCCCTGCAGCACCAGCAACAAGGCCGGCCCCGCCCAGGCAGCCCGGAACGTCTCCCACGCGGCGGCGCTGAGCCAGCTCACCCCCAGGCGTGCCTCCGGCACGTGATACGTGCGGAGGCGCGGCTCCGCTTCCTGTTGCCCCACAGAACGCGGCCCTCCCATCGCGAAATCGAGCACCTCCAGCCAGGCGTCCAAATCCACAAATTTTGAAGTTAACCCCGCGCGCACCACATTATCGGAATTGGCCATCAGCTCAAGCGCGTTGCCGTGGAGGTAGGCGTGAGGCAGGCCCGGCGTCAGGGCGAGCGCCTCGCCGCGCCGGAGCGTCACGTCATTCAGCAGCAAAAGCGTCACCAGCCCCACGTCCGCCCCGGCCACGCGCTCTTTCAGGGTGAGGAAGAGGGCCTCTTGAGGCGATGGGGACGCGGTAGCGCGCAGGCGGCGCGTCAGCGCATCCACCATGAGCAGCGCCGCCGCCGGTTCGGCGCGCATCCGTTGCACCAGGGCCGTGTACCATCGGCGCAGGTCTTCCGGCGTCTGCGGCAGGGGGTGGGGGACGAAGGCCATCAGTTCAGGAAGGCGCGTGGCCAGATGCGGCCACGTCGCCGGCGGGGCAAAGCCGACCAGCGCCCGCAGCGTGTCCAGGGCGATGACCATTTCTGGCTTGGGATTAGGGTCGGGATAGTGCTGCGGGTCGCGCGCGTGCAGACGTGCCGCCAGCGCCGCGTCGGGATGGGCTTGAATGGAGAGCGGTTCCGCGATAGAAAGCACCTTGAACAGGAATGGAAAAGCTTTGACATCTCCCAGCAGGTTTTCCGGGGAACGTTCCAACCACAGGTGGAGGGACACGGGACCCGTTTCCGTGTGGACCAGAGAAGGCGCTTGCGGATGCGCCCCCATCCACAGTTCGGCGTAAGGGAGACCGGGTTCGGGGACCTGTCCCAGCAGGCGCGGGATGAAAGCCGCCTCATCGCGCGTCCCCCAGGCGTAGTGTTGAATCGGGTTTTGCAGGCGATAGGTGCGTGGAAGCTGTGTCACGATTGGAGCACCTCCTGAATCCAGGGCTCAGCAGCGTAAATGTCGGGCACGACAAGGTCCACGCCCTCCGTCGGGCCGAAATCGGGCCTGACCAGCACGGTGCGCATCCCCAGACGCGCAGCGGGTTGCAAATTCCGCGGCTGATCGTCGAACATGACGCAGCGTTGCGGGGGCGAGGTCAGATTGCGCAGCAAGACCTCGTAGGGGTAAGGATAGGGCTTGGAGATATAGTTGGCGGCGTAGATATCCACGATGAGATCGAAGTGATGGCGCACGCCCAGGTGTTGCGTGATCCGCTCGGCCCAATCCCGTGTCGCATTCGTGAAGATGACTTTGCGGGCGTCCAGACGCTTCAACATGGCGTCCAGGGCTGGATCGGGACGGATGAAACCGTCCAGGGGCACATCGTGCACGAAGGCGAGGTAATCCTCGTGGTCAAGTTCCGGGTGTTCCTGTCGCAATCCGGCCAGGGTTGTGCCGTATTGGTGAAAATACTGCTGTCTCAGCGTTTCCGCTTCTTCGGGGGAAAGCTTCAGGGTGCGCACTAACCAGAGATCAATGCGTTGACGTACCCGTTCAAAAATACCGCTCTCAAAGCGGTAGAGCGTATCATCCAGATCGAAAACTAACGTCCAGGTTGTCATCATGTAAACCTCGTTCCGGGCACATCACGATGCCCTGAGCCTGTGCCCCTCATCATAACACAGCCTGTCCGTTAAAACAAGAACGTAGAGACGCTGTTACGCAGCGTCTCTACGTGTTTTGTGCGATGGAGCGACTTACTCCAGTTCCCCTTCCAGGGACATGGCGACCAGGCCGCTGATGATCTTGGGATAGAAATCCGTGGACTTTTGCGGCATCTTTTCGCCCGCGACGGTGCAGGCGCGGACCTGTTCCATGCGCGTGCCGTTGAGCAGGAACATGAAGTTGGCGCGGCCCTCGTCCACAGCCTTGTAGCCGGGGTTCGGATCGCGCAGGTAGTCCAGATTCTCCTTGCGCGCCACGCTCTCTTTGGTCAGGCCCATCACGTGCTCGATGACAATCTCGTGCAGCACGGCCACATCCAGCGCGCGCCAGGCCGGGTCGCGGTCCGGCACCAGTTCGGCCATGGTGTCGAGCGTCTTGAGTGTGAGCAGGAAGTAGCGCCCATCGTAGAAGCCAAAGCGCGGATGCTCCGGCACGGCTTTCGCCAAACCGGCCTCCATCGTGGCGCGGTCCGGCTGCGCTTCGATGATGAAGTACGGCTCCAGGGCCTTCAGCAGGGCGGCGCTATCCATCCGCGTGTAGGAGTGGATGAGGCGATGCGTGGGCAGAATCACCAGGCCCGGGTCGCTCATGCTGACGAAGGTCGCCATCACGTAGTTGAAGGCCGCGGTCGCCGGCGCGTCAGGGTAGCGCGCGCGCATCTCATCGCGGTAATTGAGCGCCGTTTCGTAACGGTGATGCCCATCCGCGATGATGAGGTTGCGCTTCGGCGCCATCTCCTCGACGATGCTGTTGATGATGAGCGGGTCGCGTACCACCCAGAAGCGCTGCTCCACCGCCGGTTCGATGACCTTCTCGCGCACCACAAGCGGCGCGTGCTGCGTCAGGTAGCTTTCCAGCAGGGCGTTGATGCGCTGCTGCTCATCCGGGTACAGGATGAAGATGTGCTCCCAGGAGGTTTGGGTGACGCGCGTCAGGTTAAGGCGATCCTGCTTGGGGCCGCTGAGCGTGCGCTCGTGGGGCAGGATGATGCCCTCCTCAAAGCGCGTCAACTCCAGCGCGGCGGCAAAGCCGCGGCGCACGTAAGTCTGCCCGTTGGGGGCCGTTGCCACCTGTTCCAGCACGTAAAGCGCCGGCTGCGGCTCGCGTACCAGGATGTTCTCGGCCATCCAGGTCTGCGCGTAAGCCAGAGCGCGGGTGTACACATTGTTATCCGGCAGGTCCGGCTCGCGCAGGCCGTAGATGATGCGGCAGAAGTTGTAAGGATGCTGCGCGTAATAAGCCGCCTGTTCGGCATCGTGAATGCGGTCATACGGCTGCGTGATGACCTCCGAGAGGTCAGGGATGCGCTCCGTATTGTAGCGGATACCGCGGAAAGGCTTAACCGTGGCCATGCGCGCCTCCTCAAGCCAGATGCTCGATGGCGAGATCGGCCACTTCGCCACCCACGCGCGCCAGGGCTTCGGCGGTGGAAGCGCCCAGATGCGGCGTCGCCACCACATTGGGCAGGGCGATCAGTTTGAGCAGGGCCTCGGACTTTGGCGGTTCCTCGGTGAACACGTCCAGCGCAGCGCCGGCAATCTGTTTGTTGACCAGCGCCTCGTACAGGGCGGCCTCGTCCACCACCCCACCACGCGCCGCATTGATGAGGTAAGCGCTCGGCTTCATCAGCGCCAACTGCGCCGCGCCAATCATGTTCTTCGTCTCCGGCGTCACCGGCACGTGCAGGGAGATGAAATCAGCTTCCTTGAGGATTTCGTCCACCGTCGCCGCGCGCACCCCCGTCCCGGCGATGGTGACGTAAGGATCGTAAGCGAGCACCTGCATCCCCAGGGCGACCGCTTTCTGCGCCAGGATTTGCCCGATGCGTCCGAAGCCGATGAGGCCAAGGGTCTTCCCGGCCAGTTCGATACCTTCCAGCGCCTTCTTTTCCCAGCGTCCGGCCTTCATGGTGGCGTCGGCCACGGTGATGTGGCGCGCGAGCGTGAACATCAATCCCAACACCAGTTCCGCCACGGCAGCGGAGTTCGCGCGCGGGGTGTTGAGCACCTTGATGCCCTTCTGTCGCGCGTAATCGGCATCAATGTTATCCAGCCCTACGCCACCGCGGATGATGACCTTGAGGTTGGTGGCCTTGTCAATGAGCGGCTGACGTACCTTGGTGCGGCTGCGCACCACCATCGCATCATACGCGGCGATGACCTGCTCCAGCTCCTCAGGCGTGATGGTGTCGCGCACGTCCACTTCGATTCCCGCGGCCCGCATCTTTTCGACGGCTTCGGGATCCATCGGATCACAGACTAACAGCTTAGCCATACGTTCTCCTCCAGGGATAAAATTACGCCAGACCGAGAATGTCTTCGATCTCGCCCAGCACCCAGCGGATGTCCTCCACCGTGAGATCGCCCATGTGCGCGATGCGGAAGGTCTTCTCCTTGAGGTCGCCATACCCATTGGAGATGGTGGCGCCGCGCTTGCCCAGCTCCTTGTTGAGGTCAGCGATGCTCACGCCGCGGCTGTTGATGCCAGTCGTGACCGTCACGGAGAGGAAGGCTTCATCGGCAAACAGGCCCCAATACTTGCGCACCCAATCCTGCGTGATGCGCGCCATCTCCTGATGCCGCGCCCAGCGATTCTCCAACCCCTCGGCGAAAATGTCATCAAGCTGCTTGTTGAGGGCATAAATCAGGCTGATGGCCGGCGTGGCCGGAGTCTGATTCTTCTTGTAGTACTTGAGCATGTCTAAGAAGTCGAAGTAGTAGCCGCGATTGGGCACTTCGCCGGCGCGGGAGAACATACGCTCGCTGACGGCAGCAAACGCCAGTCCCGGTGGTAAAGCGAAGCACTTCTGCGAGCTGGAGAGTACCACATCCGCACCCCAGGCATCGAACTCGATCTTGATGCCCCCCATGCCGGATACCGCGTCCACCAGCACCATCGTCTCCGGGAACTTCGCGCGCACCATCTGCGCGATCTCGGCGGCGGGATTCTGCACGCCGGTGGAGGTTTCGTTGAGCGTGACCGTGACCGCGTCGTAGTCGCCCTTGCTCAGCGCCTCTTCCACCATGGCTGGCGTGAAGCCCTTGCCCCATTCCACCTCGATTTTGTCGGTGGGGATGCCATTGGCCACGGCGATTTCATACCAGCGCAGCGAAAAAGCGCCGCACACTGTGACGAGGGCGCGCTTGCCGGGGCGCACGGCCTGCCGGATGGAGCCTTCCATCACACCCGTGCCGGAGCTGGCGAAGATGAAAACCGGCTGTTCGGTGTACAGCATCTGCTGAAGCTTGGGCGTGACAGCGCCCTGCAGATCGCTGTACTCCTTGGCGCGGTGCCCAATCATGGGTGCGGTCTGCGCTTGCAGAATCTCATCACGCACATGGGTTGGGCCGGGGATGAAAAGTTTTTTGTACATCGCTTGCCTCCTTTGTGAAATTGGGTAAGAAAGGGATTTGAGATCAGGTTGACTGCCGTAACGTTCCTTGCGCCTACTTCAGGGTGAGGCGAACACACCACCGTTGATGACAACCGGGCGCTGCACAGACCACAAGGTGATCCGGGCTATCCCGTTAGCCCTGGGATTCCCCATCCTCACGTCTGGGACGCTCTTCAGGCTGATACCACGTCCCCAGAACGTTCGACAGGCAAGCGCAGTTGTCATACACAAGTATTGTACGAAAAGAGGGCCAGCCTGTCAAAGTTCAAATGTCCACGTTTGGAACGCCTAAAAGCATATTATCGCTTTGTGTCGTTGCCGTCGGGAAGGCAACGCAGGGTGTTATGGTGTATAATGGCGAAGTTCAACCGTCAGCCTGGAGAAGCTAACCAGTCCAGTTGGGATACCTGCTCAACGGCTGTGCGGGGGCAACCCTACCGGTTAAACGGCGCAGTCGGCTGATGAGTTTAAGCGTAGCAGCTCCTGCCTGGGCAATGATGAACTGTGGCACGGGATTAAGCCTGAGCTGTGGTGCAAAGAAAATTCAGGCGGGGTAGGGCTGGGGGAAGGCAAGGCTTTCGCCCACCCCAAGGGTGTTGAAAGCCCTATCCGGGCTGGCGGTTAACATCGCGTCAGCAGCCATTTAAATCGCCGTTCTGGTGCTGAAGGTAAGTCGTTACCCTTTTGGATGGATTGTGAGGTTAGCGTGAATACTCGTCTATTCTACCGACGTTGGCTTTGGGTTGCGCTGTTGTTGCTCGGCGCGGCGCTGGTTGCCTTCGTGGCCTTGACGCCTCCCGCCTTCCTCGACAAGGCCGGGGTGATCGGCGCTGTGGTGTGCCACCGCATTCCCTCCCATTCTTTCTTCATCCACGAGCATCAGACAGTCCTCTGTCAGCGCTGCACGGGGACCTTCACCGCAGCCCTGACGGGGCTACTGATTCAGTGGGGCTTTTGGCAGCGACGACGGCAACAGGGTTTCCCCCATTGGAGCATCATCCTGCTCCTGCTGAGCTTCGTCGGCGTGTGGGGCTTTGACGGCCTGAATTCCTATTTCACCTTGCTGCCCGCGCATCAGCCTCTGCTCTATCCCCCGCAGCCGTGGTTGCGGCTCCTCACCGGCACGCTGGTCGGTATGGGGATGAGCGTGATTCTGGTGCCAGCCTTCAACCTCACCCTGTGGGCAGATGGAGAGGCGAAGCCCTCCGTGACGTGGCCGGACATCGGACGCTTGACGCTCATCCTGCTGCTACAGGCGGGCCTGATCTACACCCGCGTGGACATCCTGCTCTATCCCTTAGCGCTTTACAGCGTGCTGGCCGTCTTCACGCTCCTCACCGCCCTGGGCACGATGATCGTGGTGATGGCGTTGGGCTACGATAACCGCTTCACGTCCTGGCGCGAGGCTCTGCCGTTCGTGCTCTGGGGGGCGCTGGTGGCCGTTGCGCTGATGGCGTTTGTGTTGGGGGCGCGCTGGCTCCTCACCGGCACGCTGGCAGGAATGCCGGGGGTGGAGTAGGCCCCCGCAAGCTGCGGAGCGCATCCCCATGCCCTGTTGGCCTGACCCGGAAGCCTGACCAACCGTGCACGGCCTGACCGCTCCCCAACCCTGGACCAGAAACGCTAAAATCACCTCAAAGAAATGAGGTTGTGCAGTTGACGCTCTTGTTTTATGGTGTACAATTACAACTGAGATGGGATATATCCCGATATTTTCTTCAGGAGGATGCCATGGCGTATAAGATTTTGACCGATAAGTGTGAAGGCGCTGCGGCCTGCGTCTCCGTCTGCCCCACGGACTCCATCCATCCCGATGCCGCGAATCCTGGCAAGTACGCGATTGACCCCAACACTTGCATTGATTGCGGCGCTTGCATGGCGGAGTGCCCGAACGAGGCCATCGAGCCCGGCTAAACGGGGAATTTTTTCAAGAAAGAGGCCGACTCTACCGTCGGCCTCTTTGTTTTGCTTTTTACTCCACATAGATGGGGCTTGAGAAAATCCACCCCACCTTTTTGCCCCAATGTCGGCGATAGACTTCGGCGCGATAAATGCCCGGTTGAATGGTCGTGTATTCCAGCTCGGTGGTCTTGCGCACGCGATGAATGACTTTGCCATTGTGAATCAGGTGGATGTCCGCCGCAGCTGGCAAGGTCACCTGTACATGCAAGGCCCCCTGTCGCCGCAGGGTTTCACCCACCGCCGCCTGATTCGCCCCGCTGCGGATGATAAAGCGGAAGCCCCGCGTCGGGTGCAGGCCGTCATAACCTACCCAGGTGCGTCCTGCGCGCAGCGCCTCATAAATCAGCGCCTTATCCGGCGCAAATTCGCCCGTCAGCGGTTCGCGGGTCAGGATGTGGGTATTCACGGCGCGGAAGAGGAAGTCGTAAGGGAAAACCACGCGCTGCAACGGGCCGAAGGTGTAGCGCGTTCCGTGCGCGTCCGCCCCGCCGATGGCAGCGAGGCGCATCCCTTTAGCCAGCAGCTCGTCCCACAATTTAAGGGTAGCGCGATACGGCCCGCGGATGCCGCTCTGCGGGACGAGAGCATACCACAATGCGGCAGGCATCCCCCACAGCAGGCCTTTAAATTCCGACATGTAGTTCCAGATTTCCAGGCCTACCATGCCCTCAAGCGGCCAATCCGCCCAGGGGATGGCCTCCAGGCCGGGCCGGATGCGGCTCCCTTTTTCGATGGGGTGCGCCAGATAACCAAAACCGCCGCGCGTCTGCAAGGTCTGTAGGAGGGTCTGCGCGCTCGTGAAGGTGTAAGGGGCGAGTTCCTGATCCGCGCCGTAAGCCAGCAAATGGCTGGCCTGCGGTTGCCGGCGCACGTTATGCAGCTCCTCACCAATCAACAGCAAGACCGGGCCATAATAATTCTCCGGTCCTTTGACCCAGACATTGTGATCGGTGACGATGACGAAATTGAGCTTCGCCCGCGCCGCCGCGGCGGCAATCTCGGCGTGCGTGGCCGTACCGTCGGAATAGACGGAATGCACATGCAGGTTCCCGACATATTCGCGATAATTCTCATCCATGCATCTTATGGTAACGCGAAGCAAATTTTTGTCAAATACGCAAAGCATGATGCAAGACAAGTTCAGGATTGCATGAGATGTTCAGCAACTGCGCGTAACGGCTCAATCTGCCTGGGTTACGGGACCATAGAACATTCAGGCAGAGTGGGGGGTAGGCGCAGGCATTGCCTGCGACCACCCCATGCCACCCGAAGTGTGTTGCCCTCATCGGATACGCTATACAGGCTGGCGGTTGAACTCGTCAGGAGGGCACTTTCTATACCCTGCGGGTATCTACGACTTGCACGGTTGCGACCTGAGAACGCGCACGTCCGGTTGAAAGTCCTCCGTGGCGATTTTAATCGCTGTTTGGGGCGGCGGGTAAGCAGGTATAACCACAACAGGTTTGCCTTTCCCTTGAATCATGCTATCCTTTTAGCATGAAGAAGATGCAGTACCGCCCAACCATTCGTGATGTGGCTGATTACGTAGGGGTTTCACCGACGACCGTTTCCCATGCGTTAAGCGGAAAGCGTCCCGTCGCCACAGAGACGCGCCAACGCATTCTGGAAGCGATTCGCATCCTCGGTTATGAGCCCAGTCTGTTGGCGCGCCGCTTAGCCGGACAGCCTACGCGCATCATCACCCTGGTCTTTCCGCTGGTTTCGGGTCTCTTCTCTTCTATCGAACAACGCTACATCACCAGCATGGGACAGCCTTTGACCGACCGCGGTTATGCTTTTATGGTGATTTACGCCCCAATGATGGACATGGATCAGTTCCGCGACTTCCTGGGTACCGGTCTGGCGGATGGGTTGATTCTGATGCAGATTCAACTTGAGGACCCGCGCCTGGTGATGTTGCGGGATACGCCGGTGCCCTTTGTGATGATCGGGCGCGCGGCGGATAATACCGGCTTGAATTACGTGGATCAGGACTTCGCAGCGGGCCTGCGCGAGGCGCTGACCCATCTCCATCAGTTGGGCCACCGCTCCGTGGCCCTCTTCCACTACCGGGATGAGCGGCTGGGGTTTGTGGCGCGGCAGAAAGAAGCTTTCATGCGCTGCGCCGCCGAGTTGGACATGCGCGCGCTCTGCATCCCCACCGAGATGAGCGACGCTTCAGCTTATGCGGCCTTGCAAGCCCTGTACGCGCAGGGCGAGGCGCCAACGGCTTACATCGCGTGGAATGAGTTGATTGCCGCGGGCATTGAACTCTATGCGCGCGAGAATCAGCTCAGCATCCCGCGCGACTTTTCATTGATTTGTTACGATCGGTCCCCCCATTACGCCGCTGTCAGTCAACCCCTCACCATACTGGATACACAGGTGGAAAAGATGGGGCGACGCGCGGCGGAGATTTTGCTGGCGTGCCTTGCCGGACAGGAGGCGGTGTATCAGGAGCTTATCCCTGCCCGCCTGATCGTGGGGCAAAGCACCGGTCCTGCACCCCAACGCTAATGCTAATGAGGAGATGATGCCATGGCCCTTCCGGATAAACCTGTGCCTTCAACGTCGGTGGATGAGGCCCTTGCGCAGGTGTTGCGCGCGCGCGTGGATGCGGAGGGCCGCTTGCCGTGCGCGGTGGCTTTTGCCATCGCCGCCGAGCGGGACCTCTCGCCTCTTGCCGTGGGGGAGGCGGCAGATGGGCTGGGCCTGCGCCTGACGCGCTGTCAGTTGGGCCTTTTCGGCTATCCCGGCCACGCTAAGGGATGGGATGCCATCCCTGCGGACACTCCTATTCCGGAGGAACTGGTGGCCGCTTTGCGCGCCGCCGATAACGAGGGCGTGGCCTGTTTGACCTTGTGGGAGATTGCAGCGCGCTTTGGTGTTTCGCGTCTTTTTGTGGGGTATGTGGCTGAATCGCTGGGCCTTAAAGTGCGCGCGTGTCAGTTGGGCGCTTTTTGAGGCTCAGGCGCTTCTTTGATGGCACGACAGAGGACCCCAACGTTCCTTTAGTCGCGAACGGCCTTCGCTTGGATGCCATCGTTAGGTTAAAGGCTGATACTGCATCGCCTGCTCTGGCGGGGCCTTAGCGCGCAAAGGCATGGCATTTAAGTTCAGGGCGATGGGTCAAACAGGCGAGACGGCCTGTCCTGAAAGCATCGTCGTGGCATCGAGAGCCTGGATCAGGCCCCGCACAGGTTTTCTGGCATTCTCACCCTTTCAAAGGTACCCGACTGTTCTGTGTTGAAAAGGAGTTGTCCAATGGCTATCACCAGGTTGAAACCCGTTCCCAGTGATATTGAAATTGCTCAGGCAGCGCGCCTGAGGCCTATTCTGGAGCTGGCCGCGCAGGCTGGCTTGCAGGAAGATGACCTCGAACTGTACGGCAAGTACAAGGCCAAAGTGCACCTCAACGTGCGCGAACGGCTCGCCGACCGCCCCAACGCCAAATACATTGACGTGACCGCGATTACCCCGACCCCGCTGGGCGAGGGGAAGACGACCACCACGATCGGCCTGACACAGGCGTTAGGGCGTTTGGGCAAACGCGCGCTGTGTGCCATCCGCCAGCCCTCGATGGGGCCGACTTTCGGCATCAAAGGCGGCGCGGCGGGCGGTGGCTACAGTCAGATTGTGCCGATGGAGGACTTTAACCTGCATTTGACCGGCGACATCCACGCGGTAAGCGCCGCGCACAACCTCTGCGCCGCGGCGATTGACGCGCGCATCTATCACGAAAGCCGCTGGAGCGAGAGCTACTTCGAGAAAATTGGCCTGCGCAAGCTCAACATTGACCCTTACAGCATCACCTGGAACCGCGTGGTGGACATGAACGACCGCGCCCTGCGCCATATCATCATCGGGCTGGGCGATGTCGAAGATGGCCCCATGCGTCAGGCTGGCTTTGATATTGCCGTGGCCAGTGAGCTGATGGCGATTCTGGCCCTTTCCACCAGCCTGGAAGACATGCGCGCGCGCATCGGGCGCATCGTCATCGGCACCGATACCAAAAAGAATCCCATCACAACCGAGGATTTGGGGGTCGCCGGCGCCATGACGGTTTTGATGAAGGATGCGCTGATGCCCAACATCCTGCAAACCCTGGAAGAGCAGCTTGCCTTTGTCCACGCCGGGCCTTTTGCCAACATCGCCCACGGCAATTCCTCGGTCATTGCGGACCAAATCGGCATTAAGCTGGGGGATTACCTGGTAACCGAGTCCGGCTTTGGCGCCGACATCGGGATGGAGAAGTTCTTCGATATCAAGTGCCGCGTTTCGGGCCTCATTCCCAACGCCGTGGTGCTGGTGGCGACGGTGCGCGCGCTCAAGATGCACGGCGGCGGTCCGAAAGTCGTGGCCGGGCGCCCGCTGGATAAGGCCTACACCGAAGAGAACCTGGCGCTGCTCGAAAAGGGCGTGGCGAACCTGGAGGCGCACATCCGCATTGTGCGCAAATTTGGCGTGCCCGTCGTCGTCGCCATCAACGCTTTCCCCACGGATAGTCCTGCGGAGTGGGCGCTCGTGCGCGAGGCGGCCCTGCGCGCGGGCGCGTTCGATGCGGTGGTCGCGCATCACTGGGCCGAGGGCGGCGAAGGCGCAGAGGCGCTCGCCGAAGCGGTGATGCGCGCGGCAGAGGAGCCGTCGGATTTCCATTTCCTCTACGATGTGACCCTTCCCATCAAGGAGAAAATCGAAATCCTGGCGCGGGAGATTTACGGCGCGGATGGGGTGGACTACAGCGCCGAGGCCGAGGAGAAGATCGCGCTCTACACCAGCCTGGGCTACGACAAAACCCCCATCTGCATGGCCAAGACGCACCTCAGCCTGAGCCACGATCCCGCCCTGAAGGGCGTGCCACGCGGCTACCGCTTCCCCATCCGCGACATTCGCGCCAGCGTCGGCGCGGGCTTCCTGTACCCCCTGGCGGGCGAGATGAGCACCATGCCGGGGCTTTCGAGCAAACCCGCCTTTATGAACATTGACATCAAAGACGGGAAAGTTGTCGGGCTTTCTTAGCATGAAAGGAGGTTGGTATGAGCGCGCACATCATTGACGGCACTGCCATCGCTGCCCAAATCCAGCAGGAATTAGCGGCGACCGTTGCCGAACTGAAAGAGAAACACGGCATTGTGCCGGGATTAGCCACCATCCTGGTGGGGGATAATCCCGCCTCGCAGACCTACGTCAAAATGAAGCGCAAGCGGAGCGCGGAGCTGGGCATCCACTCCGTGGGCTATGAGCTACCGGCCACGGCCACGCAGGAAGAAATTCAAACCCTCATCACGCAACTCAACGCGGATCCGACCATCCACGGTATCCTGGTGCAACTGCCGCTGCCCGGCCATCTGGACGAGGAGGCGATTCTGAACACCATCAGCCTGCAAAAGGACGTGGATGGCTTTCACCCCATCAACATTGGGCGCCTGGCGATGAAGGGACGTGAGCCGCTTTTTGCCCCCTGCACCCCGGCGGGCGTCATCGAACTCCTCGATCGTACCGGTGTGAGCATTCGCGGCAAGGAAGCGGTGGTGTTGGGACGCAGCAACATCGTGGGGCTGCCGGTCTCCATGCTGCTGCTCAAACGCGATGCCACGGTCACCATCTGCCATTCGCGCTCGCAGGATTTGCCCGCCATCTGTCGCCGCGCCGACATTCTGGTGGCGGCGGTAGGGCGTGCGGAAATGGTCAAGGGCGACTGGCTTAAACCGGGCGCGGTGGTCATTGATGTGGGCATCAACCGCGTTGAAGACCCCGCTGCGCCGCGTGGCTATCGTCTGGTAGGGGATGTGGATTTCGCGCAGGCGAAAGACGTGGCGGGCGCCATCACCCCCGTCCCCGGCGGGGTAGGGCCGATGACCATCGCCATGTTGCTTTCCAACACCGTGCTTTCGGCGCGGCGGCACGCCGGCCTGGTGTGACCTGCTGACAAAATAAGATGAGGAGCCGAAGGTGATTAACATCACAGTTGTGGGCGCCGGCCATGGAGGCAAGGCTATGGCGGCCGAATTGGCGGCGCGTGGATTTCCTGTTACCCTTTACAATCGGACCTATGCGCACATTGAGACCATCGCTTTGCGCGGCGGTATCGAACTGATCACCGAAGAGAACCGCGAAGTCTTTGGCCCTTTGCGGCGCGTCACGTCCGATCTGGCCGAGGCTACTGCCGAAGCGGATTTGATCATGGTGGTCATCCCCGCGTCTGGCCATCGCCCTCTGGGGTTGGCGATAGGCCCCTATTTGCGCGATGGGCAGGTCGTTTTGCTCAATCCGGGGCGGACGGGCGGAGCGCTTGAGTTTGCCGCGGCTGTGCGCGAAGGCGGCTGTCAGGCAAAGCCGATTATCTGTGAGGCGGAGACCTTCATTTTCGCGTCGCGCAGCATGGGGCCGAGCGAGGCGCGCATTTTCCGCACCAAATTCTCCATCCCGGTGGCGGCCTTTCCCGCCACGCAGACGGCTTCTGCGCTCAGCGTGATTCAACAAGCCTATCCGCAGTTCATCCCGGCCAAAAACGTCCTGTACACCAGCCTGAACAACATGGGCGCGATTTTCCATCCGGCTTTGACCTTGCTTAACGCCGGTTGGATTGAGGCGCGGCAGGGTGATTTCGAGTTCTACATGGACGGGGTCACGCCCGGCACAGCGCGCGTGCTCGAAGCGCTGGATCGGGAACGGGTGACCGTTGCCATGTCTTTAGGCGTGCGTGCGCAAACGGCCATGGAATGGCTCTACCGCGCCTACGCGGCAGAAGGCGACACGCTTTACGAAGCGATGCACGCCAACCCTGGCTATGGGGGCATCAAGGCCCCGAACCGCCTCGATCATCGTTACATTTTTGAAGATGTGCCTTGCAGTCTGGTGCCCATCTCGGAGTTGGGGAAGCATTACGGCGTGGCGACGCCCACCATTGACGCGATGATTCACCTGGCGAACATCGTTCACAGCACGGACTATCGCGCGCGCGGGCGCACCATCAAGACCCTGGGCATTCAGGGCATGTCCATTCAGGAACTGCACCACTACGTGGAAACCGGTCAACGCTGGTGAGGGCTGAAGGTCGCGTAAGACTTACAGGTCAGTCATGGTGCACCCAAACAGCGCGCGCCTGACCGTAAGGGGGCCTTTCAGGTGGACTTGGAGGCGTCAACAATATCCGACAAGCGCCACGCCACTTTGCCGCTGAAGCGTTGCCTGGCTATTGGGCGGACATGTTGCACGCAAACTTGTAAACTCTGAAATCTGTGATAAGCTTTTAAAAAGTTAAATATTCTTGCAAAGGGGGCCTGGCATGGACCTGTTCAGCAAAATCATTACCATCTTTACCGGCGTCATGATTCGCATTCAGGAGCCGTTGAACAAGTACCGTAACACCATCCTGCTCACCTTAGGGCTTATCGTTGGCCTGATTCTCGCCTGGGGCATCTGGCCTGTGGAATGGACGAATGCCACGCCAGGCCATTTGCGCGCTGACTTCCAGGACTACTACATCGCCCGGGTCGCGGAGCAGTTCGTGGCGACGCAGGACCTTGAACAGGCTAAAGCGCTGTTGGGCTTCACCATCAAAGAAAATCCCTGGATTGCCGATAAGACCTTCCAGAGCAGCTTTGAGCGCGCGGCGAACCATCAGCCCGAAGCGGCGGCAGCGATTCAGCTTCTGCAATACGCCCTGGAAGCGGACATTGCAGCCCAACCCCCGGCCAGGGGTGGCCTTTCCCCGTTGGTGCTGATTCTGTTGGCCCTCATTGTGGTGGGCGCGCTGGCCTTCCTGCTCTACCGGCTCTTAAAGAAACCCAAGAAAGCGGCTCCGGCGGCCAAAGAAGAAGTGGTTGTGGAAGCGCCGGTGACCGAAGTCGGCGTCCCCGTGGTCCTTGGTGAAGAACTGACCGCGTTCAGCCGCACTTACGTAGTGGGCGATGATTTCTTCGATCCCTCCGTGAGCATCGAGCGCGGCCCCGAATTCCTGGGCGAGTGTGGCATCAGTTTTGGCGAAACCATCGGCGTGGGCGATCCGAAAAAAGTCACCGCCTTCGAGGTGTGGCTGTTTGATAAGGCCGACTTCCCCACTGTGACCGCTGTGTTGGCGAGCGAATACGCAGCGCAGGATGAAACCCTCAGCGGGAGGCTTTCGGCGCGCGGCCCGATGGCGGTGGCCCGCCCCGGTACGCAGGTCAAGCTCGAAACGGCAAACCTCTACATGGTGGTGCAGGTGCGCGAAGCGGAATATGGTCAGGGCAACCTCCCGCCCAACAGTTTCTTTGGTAAAATCACGTTTGATGTGAAAGTCTGGACCAAGAGCGCGCCGGCGGCTTAATCGAGCGGTTAACGGTCGCGCTGACGCAGAAAACCCAGCGCCCCCGCCTCTCTTCAGGCGGGGGCGCTGCGATGTGTGAAGCTCTTTAAGGCGCCGTGGGCGTGGGGGTTGGCTGGGGTTGCGCTTCTGGCGTCGGCGTGGGTGTAGGTGTGGGCGTCGGCACCCAGCCGATAGGCGTGGGCGTCGGCTCCGGCGTGATGATGACCACGCCCTCCGGTGGCTCAAAGCCCGGTCCGTACAGATAGCGCTCCGGCCACGGCACGTAATTGCTGATGAAGGTGTTTTCGTGAATCACCTTGCCATTCTTGTCGTACACGATGCGCTTGACCGTGACGCTCATCCCATCGTGGGCCGTTTCCACCTGCTTGACCTCGCCTTCCTTCATGTGCTCCGGGTCGAATTGGTAGACCGGCGGGCCGGGCGTGACCGGTTCGCTCTTGTAAGGCCCCTTCATCTCCACGCGGCGGTTGGTAGACGTGCTGTAGAAGTGGAAGGTCAGGCGTTGCCGGTTCACGTCAATTTCACGCTGAATCAGCAGGTGATAGGGCGTGTCGTTGCGGAAGCGGAAGTCCACGAGTGGTGCGTATACCGTCGCATCCATGCCGACAGGATAGCCGCCCAATTCGTAATAGCCCACGCGGTAGGCGTGCGGCCATCGCTCTAAAATCTCCAGACCGGAATAGAAGGCCGCGCGGAAGATGGTGGTTGCCACCTGACACAGGCCACCGCCCACCCCCGGCTCTGTGCGGTCGCCGATGATGACGAACGACTCGTCGTACCCCTTCTCCGGCGTCACATCACCGATGTAAAAGTTGAAGGAGAAGGTCTCGCCCGGCCCGATGATGATGCCGTCGAGCGCCTCCGAACCGATGCGCACGTTCTTATCACGCGCGTAGTTCGAGCCGTAATAATAGGACTCGCCCTTGCCAATTTCTTCCACGATGCCCAAAGCTTCCGCCGTGATGGTGGCGGGATAGCGCGGCAGAATTTCCGGCACGACCAGCGGGACGGTGGTGATGCCCTGCTGCAGGAATTCGTTGGTGCGCGAAATGGTCGCCGCTACATCGAGCATCCGTCCATTGATGCTGTTGGTGATGGTGACCAGCTTGCGCGTTTCCGGGTCAAAGTGGAAGCGCGCGTCCTTGGGATCGAGCTTGAGCGCCTTCTGCAGCGGGCTCAGGAACTCCGTCAGGTACTGCGGCTCCATTTCTACGCGGATGGCGCCTTCGTGCGCCAGCACCACCAGATGCTCGGCCACCACGTCCGGCGGAATTCGCCACGGACCGGGGTCCCCTTCCTGCGGCTTTTCGATGAAGAACACAAGTTCAGAGGTGAGGATGCGCTGCGCCAGATCTCGCGCCTGTGTGGCTTCCTCATCGGTGATGGCTGGTTCCTGCACCACCATCGGGAGGGTAAGCTCGACCGGTTGACGGGTGATGAGCAGCGGTTCGAGCTGAGCCAGGACGGCATCCACATCCAGCACGCGCCCTGCCGAACCCGGATGCAGCACCACCGTGTCCCCTTTGAGTTCGATAAGCGCGTCATGGGCAGGCAGGTCAATCTCCCGCGCGATGGAGCGGAGCACTTCCTGCGCCTGTGTGCGATCCCACACGAAGACCGGCGAAATCACGACCCCTTCCCGCATCACCTTCAGGCGGTCCGGGATGGCCGCCAGACCTCCAACCTGATGACCGGGCGCGAAGCTTTGCGCCAGCGTTGCTTCCATGTCCAGACGCAGGCCCAGCGCTTCCGGTGCGTAGGCCCAGCGCTGTCCCTCCGGCCCAATCAAAACAATGCGCGGCTCGCCCAGGGCCACTGCTTGCACGATGGACTCTTGCGCCTTTTCGCGCGTCAGGTTACCCAGATGCGTATTCCAAAGCCAGACATTGGGGATGATGCGCTGCTCCAGGCTCGGTCCCAGCACCACCCCCACTATGATAAGCACCACCAGGCTTATCGTCCAGATACCCAAAGTTATGCGTGTCATAGAAACCTCTTTCTTCTTACCTCCACAACTCTATTTTATGGCTCAGGCGGCGCGTTCAAGCCGCCCGAAACCCCTGTTCGACACTGCCAGCCCTAAACCCAGGAGGCGATGGGTCAGCAGCCGTGGCTTACAAATCCAGCTCGGTCAACGCCAGGGCCAGTGCGCCCCACAACCCCACATCAGCACCTAAAGCCGCTGTGGTCAGGCGCGTGCGCTCGCGATAGATAGCCGGAGCGCGGTCCTCGATTTCGCGGCGCATCGGCGCGAAAAGCAGCTCCCCGGCCTGCGTCACGCTCCCGCCCAGGACGAACAAGGCCGGGTTAATCACATACATTAAGCTGACGATGGCCGCACCCAGATAGGTTCCCGCCAGCTCAAACAACTCCACCGAAAGCGCATCGCCTTGTTGTGCCGCCAGGCTCACTTCTTTGGCCGTGATGCGGCTCCAATCGCCGCCCACCATCTCGTGCAACATGGACGTAGCGCCAGCCTCCAGGCGCTCGCGCGCCATGCGTGCAATCGCCGTGCCCGAAGCCAGCGTCTCCAGGCAGCCGCGGTTACCGCACCCGCAGCGCACGCCGTTCACATCCATCACCATGTGCCCGATTTCGCCGCCCATGCCATTGCCGCCGCTGAACAGCTTGTTGTCAATGATGATGCCGCCGCCTACGCCCGTGCTGATGGTCAGGTAAATCATCGAGGACACGCCCTGCCCGGCGCCAAAACGATGCTCGCCTAATGCCGCAACATCCGCATCGTTGCCCACGAAGACGGGGACATCAAACGCTTCCACCAGGCGGTCACGCAGCGCCACGTCCACAAAGCCGGGGATATTGGGCGCAAAGCGCACCACACCGTGCTTGTAGTCCACCGGCCCCGGCGCGCCGATGCCGATGGCCGCGACCCGCTCATCGCTCGGCCAGACCTGTTGGATGGCCGAGCGGATACGCTGTAAGACCGCTTCGGGGCCATCCTCGGCGCCGGTGGGCAGCGCCACGCGCAACTCCTGCATTCCGCCGGCCAGATACCGCGCCGCGCGGATCTGTGTACCTCCCAAGTCCACCGAAATCAAACGCAGACCCATGCCGTCCTCCTTGAAAGGTTAACTGACTCATCCACAGGGCGTATTGTAACACAAACTGCGCAAGTCCGGTAGGGAAAAATGAGCGAAGTTCAGGTTTGAGTTGGGGCAAGTCTGCAAAACGGATTCGACAGCGCAAGGGGTGAAGGTTGGGCTGGGGTTGGGGCAAGGCCCCTCACTGCCGCCGGTGACCTTGCCGATCCAGGCATCAGGTTGGCGAAGGTCGCCTTGCCCCAGAACTCCAGGAGAGGCGACTTCAGGGCGCGCACCACGCTGACGACGTGAAATTTAGCGGCTTTTTGCCCGCGCGTTTTTCCGCTCCAAAACAGCCGATAGCAACGCTTCGGCAGAGCGGGTATTCAGGAGATGATGCGGTTCCAACCAGGCGCGGCGGGCGATGGTGACCCCGTACTGCAGGGCAGCGAAACCGTCCGGGTCGTGCGCATCGGAGCTGATCACCAGGGGGATGCCCATGGCAGCGGCGCGGCGCGCATAGAGGTCGTTCAGGTCAAGGCGCGTGGGTTTGGCGGAGATTTCCAGCGCCACCCCACACTCCGCTGCGCTGTGGAAGAGGGCGTCAATATCGCAATCCACGCGCTCGCGGCGTCCGAAAATCCGCCCTGTGGGATGGGCCAGGACATCTACGTAAGGATTACGCATCGCTTTGAGCAGTCGTTGTGTGACCTCCTCGCGCGTGCTGCCCAGTTCAGCGTGCTGCGCCGCAATGACAAGGTCCACCCCGGCCAGAACTTCGTCGGGCCATTCCAGACTGCCATCCGGTTGGATTTCGACTTCTACGCCGGCCAGCACGCGCAGAGACGTGAGGCGTGCGTTGACAGCGGCGACCGTTGCGCGCAGCGCGCGTAAAGCCGCCTCCGGCGAGCCGTAATGCTGCGTCAGTGCCTGCGCATGGTCGGAGACGACGATGTAGCTCAGACCCTGAGCCTCCGCGGCGCGGGCCATGGTCTCCAGGTCGCTATCACCATCGGAAAGCGAGGTATGGCATTGGAAATCGCCGCGCAGATCGGCGCGCGTCACCAGATGGGGGAGCCGGTCTTCCAGGGCAGCGGCGATTTCCCCGCTATCCTCGCGCAGTTCGGGCGGAATCCAGGGCAGGCCAAGGCCGGCGTAGACATCCTCTTCTTCCGTGCAGGGCAACAGTCCGCGCGGGCAGCGCAGTCCTTCTGGTCCAAAATCCAGGCCCTTGTGTTCGGCGATGGCGCGCAGGCGGACGTTATGCGCCTGACTGCCGGTGTAGTATTGCAGCGCTGCTCCCCACCGCTCCGGAGCCACGCAGCGCAAAATCACACCCGGTCCATCCTTCGTGTAAGCTTTGAGGGTATCCACCGTACTGAAAACGACATCCCCGATGAGGGGAAGGGTGCGAAACCCGGTCAGGACCTGCGCAGGCGTTTCGGTCGCCACCAGCAAATCGAGATTGCCGATCGTCTCTCGTCCACGCCGCAGGCTGCCGCTGATGGCGGCGCGCGTCACGCTGGGGAAGCGCTGCAAGGCGGCGAGCAGCTCTTGCGCCAGGGGTAGGGCCACCGAGAGGGGGATGCGATCCGTGCGGCGATGCTGCAACGCCATGACGTGTTCCAGAATGTGCGCCTCCATGCGTTGACCAAAGCCTTTGAGGCGGCGTAATTCGCCAAAGCGCGCCGCAGCCTCCAGTTCTTCCAGGGACGTGATGAATAACTCGTTCCAGAGCTGCTGTGCCCGGCGTGGCCCAACTCCGGGGATTTGCATCACATCCACCAGGCCCACGGGCACCTGATCCTTAAGTTTCTCATAGGCGCTGACGCGACCGGTCATCATATATTCAGCAACTTTGGCGCGCAGAGCCTCACCAAAGCCGGGTAGCGTGGAGAGTTCTCCGCGCTGATAGAGGTCCTCGATAGGTTCGGGGAGTTCACGCAACGTGGCCGCTGCCATGCGGTAAGCTTGAATGCGATGGGGATTCTGCTCCAGAATCTCCAACATCCGCGCCATATTCTCGAAAATCAAGGCCAGTTCCGCGTTGCTGTTTGCCATAGTTGCTCTCTTTTCTCTAAACTCATGGCTTTATTTCATTATACCGATTTCTCAAAATTGTGCACTTTCAGGGTATCGGTAGTGCAGCCTGCGCGTCTCTTTGCCGATGGGCGGCTCTGTGATACAATAGCGGCGTGACTGCGTATCCATGGCTTGATGATTTGAATGCGAAGCAACGCGCCGCGGTGACGGCTCCCGTCGGGCCGGTGCTGGTCCTGGCCGGACCGGGATCGGGGAAGACGCGCGTGCTGACGTACCGCATCGCCTACTTGTTGGCCGGGCTGGGCTATTCCCCCTGGCAGTTGATGGCGGTGACCTTCACCAACCGCGCCGCGGGGGAGATGCGCGAGCGCCTGGCCAGCATGTTGGGGCAGGAATCCGCGCGCGCCCTGACGGTAGGCACGTTCCATGCCACCTGCGCGCGCATTTTGCGCCGCGAGGCCGCCTCGGCGGGTCTTTCTCCGGATTTTCTCATTTACGATGCGGACGATCAGCTTAGCCTGATGAAGCAGGTTGTGGCGGAGCTGAATCTCGATGATAAGCGCTATTCGCCTCAGGGCTTGCTGAACGCTATCTCCCGCGCCAAAAACGATTTGATTTTGCCCCAAAATTACCCCATCCGCTATGTCCGCGATGAAGTGACGCGCAAGGCGTACCTGAAGTATCAGGAGATGCTGCGCCTTAATCGCGCTCTGGATTTTGATGATTTGCTGCTTGAGGTTGTGCTGTTGTTCGACCGTCATCCTGAGGTGCTGGAGAGTTACCGGCAGCGCTATCGCTATGTGTTGGTGGATGAGTTTCAGGATACGAATATCGCGCAGTATGCCATTCTCCGGCAGTTGACGCAGGTGCAGCGGAACCTGTACGTCGTCGCGGATGAGGATCAGGCGATTTATTCCTGGCGTGGCGCGGATTACCGCAATATTCAGCGCTTGCGGGAGGATTATCCCGACGTGCAGCAGGTCCTGCTGGAGGTGAATTACCGCTCCACGCAGAGCATTCTGGACGCGGCGCAGGCGGTGATCGCTCAAAACCGTCATCGCACCCCCAAGGCCCTGGTCACGCAGAAGGGGACAGGAACGCCGCCGGTGGTGCGCGAGACTTACGACGAGCGCGATGAGGCTGTGTTCGTGGCGGGGGAAATTTTGCGCTTGCTCGCGCGTTACCATCCCAACGATATTGCCGTGATGTACCGCACGAATGCGCAATCCCGCATCTTTGAAGAGACCTTCATCCACATGAACATTCCTTACCGCCTGGTGGGCGGGACGCGCTTCTACGCGCGCCGGGAAATCAAGGACGTGCTGGCTTATCTCCGCCTGGCGCAGAATCCCGATGATGATGTGAGCTTCCTGCGCGTGGTGAATGTGCCGACGCGCGGCATCGGCAAGCAGACGATCGCGCAGTTGCAGGCGCTGGCCGCCAGCGCGGGGAGTCTGTACCGGGCCGCGCCGCATCTCATCGCTCAGGCCACGCGCGCGGCGCGTCCGCTGGAGCGCTTTGTCATGCTGCTTGAGAATTGGCGCGCGCTGGCGCAACAGGGATCGTTGCGCGCTTTGCTGGATCGCATTTTGCTCGATGTCGAATACGAGGCCTATATCCGCGACGGGACGGAAGAAGGTGAGGCGCGCTGGGAGAATGTGCTGGAGTTGCGCAACGTCGTGGCGGCGGCGGATAACATGCCGCTGGCGGAGTTCCTGACCGACGTGGCGCTGGTGGCGGATGTGGATCAGATGGAGACGGAGCGCTCGCAGGCGGTGACGCTGCTCACGTTGCACAGCGCGAAAGGGTTGGAGTTCCCCGTGGTCTTCATCGTCGGGGTGGAAGAGGGGTTCCTGCCGCACAGCCGTTCGATGGAGGATGAGGAACAGGTGGCGGAGGAGCGGCGTTTGTTCTACGTGGGGATGACGCGCGCCATGGATGTGCTCTACATCACGCACGCGATGACGCGCCGCACGTATGGCGACGTGGAGCACCGCGATCCTTCGCGTTTCCTGGATGCCCTGGAGAAAAAGCCGCAGGTGAAAGCACGCACGGGCGGACGGTCAGCCGTTGCCGTTTCTGCTCCTGCCGCTGCCTCAAGTTGGGGTGGGGCGGGATGGAACGCGACGGCGCAGACGCAGTTCCGTGCCGGTCAGAGGGTCCGGCATCCGCGTTTCGGGGTGGGGCAGGTGATGGAGAGCCACCTGGAGCGCGGGCAGGAAGTGGTGAGCGTGCTCTTTGAGGGCGAGTCGGCGCCGCGCCTGTTGCTCGTGGGGGTGGCGCCGCTGGAAAAGGTGTAAGGCCCTCGGCTTGCCCCGGTCGCCTTATCGGGTTTGGGGTTGTTATTCTGGCAGGTGGGAGGCTGGTATGCGAGGTCAAGTCTGGTTGGTCGGCATCGGAGGAGCGCTCGTGCTGGGCGTGCTTTTGCTCGCTGCCGCCGCTCTGTCGCCACAATGGGGATGGGCGCGTCCCCTGATGGAGACGTTGCAGGAACAGGAACCCAACGACACCTGGGCGCAGGCGAATGCTTTGCCCGTGCCGGGCATCGTCGAAGGGGCACTGAACACGCTGGCGGATACGGATTTTTACACCATCACGGTGAGCGCTGGGGATGAGTTGAGCGCGGTGCTCACGGATTACACGGCGGCGGCCTGGCTCACGCTCTACGATGCGCAGGCGCGTTACGTGACCGCGCAATCCTCTTCCTCCAATCACCGCGCCGAAATCCGCTGGACGGCGTTGGATGAGTTGTATTATCTGCGCGTGACGCGCGTCACGACCACAACGGGCTATACGCTGGAGGTGGTGCAAATCGCTCCCACACCTTCGCCCACGCCGACGCGCACGCCCACGATGACGCCTACGCCCAATCCTCAGACGCCCACGCCGACCCCAACACCTTCCTGGTACAGGGGTTACGATGCTTACGAGCCAAACAACAATTTTGATCAGGCGCCGTTGCTTGCACCGGGTGTCGCTTATTCGCTCAATTTTATCCCCTGGGTTAACTGGCCGGAGGATTACGATTTCTTCCGTTTGCGCGTGAAACGCGGGTTGATTTACACCTGCGAGACGTTCGATCTGGATAACGGACTGGATACAACCCTCACGTTGTACAGCGAACCGGACTTCAACAAGCAGCTCATGTACAACGACGATCGCGAGCGCGGCGATTTGAGCAGCCGCGTGGCTTATTACAGCACGTATTCCGGCTATCTTTACATTCTGGTGCGCACGTCAGATAAGCTCCTGCCGGAGGAGTATGAGCGCAGTCATTATCAGTTGCGCTGTAGTTATGCCGCGCCGGTAGTGCCTACGCCGCGTCCCACCACTGTCCCCACGCAAACGCCGCGTCCCACGCAGACGCCGTCGCCGACGCAAACGCCGCAGCCGACCGGCACGCCGGGCGCGGGCGACGGGCCGGTGCAGCTCAGCGTCCGCCTGACGACGCGCCCCGCCGAGCCAACGCCTGAAGTTCTCGCGCCGCGCGCCGTGGCTGTGCTGGTGTACGTGGATGGCAATCAGGATGGGCAGGCGCAGAGCACGGAGGGCGTCAGCACGCTCTTCATCTGGGCAGCGGATGCGCGGACGGGGCAGGAGTTGGCGCGCGCCACCACCGACGCGGAGGGACGGGCGGTGCTCACGTTCGCAGGCGCGGCGCGGCTCGTCATCCCGGTGCTGGGCGTGGAGCGCTACGTGTCCGCGGATGTGACCCAACTCACCGTGCGGCTCACATCACCCACCCTGCCGCAGCGCGTGCCTTAAAGGAGGGTGCGATGAGCGATTATTCTGATTTGATCCCTGCTCCGACGCCAGAACCGTCTCCCGCTCCCACCCCTGCGCCGCGCGCTTTCGATTGGCGGGATTGGCTGATGCCGGTGGTGGCGCTGGTGGCGATCGGCGTGCTGATTACCGTCGCGGCGTTGATCGTCCCGCGTTTGCGCCCGCAGCCCCACAGCGGGGACGGCTCGGCGCTTTTCCCCAAGCGGCTCACTTTCACGTCCCCCTTAGCGCCGCAGGCTTATACGCCGCTGCTGGCGGTGGAAGGGCAGGCACGTGTGCCGGCTATCCCGCGCGCGCTCGATGTGGCCGGTACGTCTTTTGTGGTGGTGCCGGTGCAGCCGGAATTGGGGCATTGGCCCGTGCCGGAGGATGCGCATCAGGCGGGGTGGCTGTACGGGACGCTGGTCAATTATGTGTTGGGTGCGCCTTATACGGAGGCGTCGGCTGCCCTGTTGCAGGGGCTTGATGCCTCGGCGGTGCTCACGTTAACGTTGGATAACGGGGTCGCGCTGACGTTCGGCTCGCCGCAGGTCGCCCTGCGCGCGCCGGAGGCCTCGCTTTGGGAGCAGCGGCAGCCGGGTCTGACGTTGGTGCTGCTCGGCGGGCCGGAAGGGGAGCAGCGCTGGGTGTTGCGCGCACCGTATCTCCCATCCACGGGGGTGTTGGTGGGACAGACGCAGGCCGTGGGGGAGGCGTTGCTCACGGTGACGCGCGTCGAGCTGGTGGAGCGCAAGCCGGAGCGCTATCTGGTGGTGGATTATCAGCTCAGTCACAACGGGACGGAGGCGCTTGATCCGGCGCTCTTGACCCTGACGCTGGAGGATGGCAGCGGCGCGCGTTATCAGCCCGATGCGACGTTTGTGGCGGAAGGGCATCCAGCCCCGCTGAGCGCGTCTGTGGCGCCGGGGATGGCGGTTGCGGGCAGCGCGAGTTATCGTTTGAACGGGGAGCCGGTGTTGCCGTTTGCCTGGGTGGTGCGCTGGGGCGGGGAGAGTGGCCCAACGGTGCGCTTCCCGCTGGGGTATGTGCCTCCTGTGCCTGCGCCGGCGCAGGCTGTGGTGAGCGTGAAACAGGCCTTGTACGAGCCGGAGCGAAACGCGCTGCGCATTTTGGGCACGGTGCGCAATGTCGGCGAGCAGACGTTGACGGTGAACGGCACGCTGATTCGTCTCACGTCGGAGCGCGGAGAGGCGACGCTGCGCTCCTTCTCCCCGCTGTTGCCGTGGAGTTTAGCGGCTAACGAGCAGGAGGAGTTCGAGGTGGTGTTCGACCGTCCCACCGGCGTGAACGAGGTCAGTTTTGAGATGCTGGGCTTTGAGTTCCAGATCAGCGGCTTGCCGTAGGAGGTGAGGGTTACGCAACAGGGCCGACTTGTCTCGGCCCTGTTTTTTTAGGGGATGCTAATCGCCCGAAGAAGGGGCTGGCACATCTACCACGCGCCCGGCTGCGGCGCGCGTCAGGCGGTCGCGGATGGCGAGGCCTAATCCTGCTTCGCCGAAATCGCGCGCCAGGATGACCTGCGCGCCGGCCTCGTCGAGCGCGCGCAGGGTGGCGAAGAGATGGCGCGCTACCTCTTCCAGGTCCGCGAGGGAGCCGGCAACGCCTGAGACGGCGGGCACGTCGCGCAGCGGGGCTACATCCTCCCGTGCGATGAGCAGGCCAACCCGCACCCCCTGCGCGTGAAGTCGTTGCGCCTCGCTGCGCAAAGCCTGATGCAGTGCGGCTTCCGGTCCGCGGTAGAGCGTGACCTGCGCGCGGGGCGCGTAATGCTGCAATAAGGTGCCCGGCGCGGCAGCACGTTCTCCTTCCGTGACGGGGCGTTGGAGAAGCTGTACCGGTCCCAGCACGGCTTCCAGGGCCTCGCGCGGGACGCCCCCCGGACGCAGCAGCAGGGGCGGGCTGGTCACCAGCGAGAGTACGGTGGATTCCACACCAACTTGTGTGGGACCGCCATCGAGGATGAGGTCAATGCGCCCGGCCAAATCGTGCCACACGTCACTGGCGCGGGTGGGACTGACGCGCCCGAAGCGGTTGGCGCTGGGTGCGGCAATGGGGACACCTGCCGCGCGGATGAGCGCCTGGGCGACGGGGTGCGCGGGCACGCGCACGGCTACCGTCTCCCCGCCGGCGGTGACCTCATAGGGGACCTGGGGGTGACGGGGTAGCACGAGCGTCAGCGGACCGGGCCAGAAGCGCGCGGCCAGTTCCCACGCCACGGGCGGGATGTCACGCGCCACCAGCGGCAGGGCTTCGGCGCTGCACAGGTGGACGATGAGCGGGTCGTAAGCGGGACGTTCTTTGGCGGCGAAGATGCCGCGCACTGCCGCCGCGTCCTGGGCGTTGGCGCCGAGGCCGTACACCGTTTCAGTGGGGAAGGCCACCAATCCGCCACGGCGGATGATGTCCGCCGCGCGCGCGATCAGCTCCGCTGGCGGATGCTGAGGATCCAGGGTAAGCATTTCTGTCGTTTTCATGGGGGGCATCATACCAGAGGGTGGCGTTTTGGCAACTCTGGGGGCAGATTGCCAGCCGGAGGCTGGCGGTGTGCCAGCCAGAGGCTGGCGGTACAGGAGGGGTGTCAGGTTGCCAGCCGGAGGCTGGCGGTGTGCCAGCCAAAGGCTGGCGGTACAATGGGGGGAGATGGGGCTGGGGTACGGAGTTTACCGATAGACCAGTCTGACTCCGCGCAGGCGCGCCACGATGTGCTCCAAAAGCCAGATGAGGGCGAAGAAGGGCAAATCGGCCAGGAGGGTGCTGCCACCCAAGAGGATAAGCCAGCGCACGCCGCGGCTGAGCAGCGCCCCAAGGCCGTTGAGCAGGGCGTCCTGATACCCCAGCAAAGCGATAAGTCCCATCAACGCGGCGAGAACCACGCCCAACAATGGCCAGGCGTGAGCATCCGCGCGGCTGGGCATCAGGGTGTTGCTGATGGCGAACAGGATGTAGGCCCACAGGAAGGCGTCGCGCGCGCCGAGCGCTTCCTTCAAACCTTGCAAAGCCCCCAGCCAGTCGTTGGCCCCCAGCGCCGCCACGATTTGCGGCGTCTGGAAAATCCACGCGCCCAACAGGATAACCGTCAGCCCGCCGATGAAAAACGGCGCCGCGCCGATGAGGCTGGCGCGCAGAAAATCCGTCTGTGCTACCGGTACAAAGCCCAATTGAATGCGCTTTCCCATCTTGCGCGGAAAGATGCCGATGCGCCCGATTTTCACCCCCACAAGGGTGGCCACCAGAGCGTGGCTCAATTCGTGCAGCGCTACCCCCGGCAGCAGCACGAGCGCGTACAGCCACAAGGCGATTTCTTCATCGTTGGCGAGCAGCAGCATCAGGCCTTGCAGATGGCGGTGCAACCAGCGATCTGCCAGCAGCAACAGGCCCAACACGACCAGCAATTCCAGCGTTAATAAGGCGACCTGTGTCATGCGTCCCTGCCTCGCGCCCGCAAAGGGGCACTTGACTAACCCTCAATATCGTTTATCCTTCCCGCTGTGAGCGGAGTTTATCAAGTTCAGACCGAAGTATTTGCCGGCCCGTTAGACCTGTTGCTGCATCTCATCGAGAAAGAGGAGCTGGATATTACCCAGCTCGCCCTGGCCCAGGTCACGGACCAGTTTTTGGCTTACCTTGAAGCCATGCGCGGCCACCTGGAGCTGGAGGAGGTGGCCGAATTTCTGGTCGTCGCGGCCCGGCTCATGCTCATCAAATCCCGCGCGTTGTTGCCGCAGCCGCCCCGCGCAGTGACCGCCGGTGAGACGACACCGCCGGATGAGGATGAGCTGGTGCAGCAGTTGCGCGCCTATCGGCAATACAAAATCGCCGCGCAGGCCCTTCAGGAGCGCCTGGCAGCGGGATGGCGTACCTACATTCGGCTGATGCCGCTGGACATCCCTACCACCTACCGCCTGGATATGAGCGGGGTCACGGTGGCGCACCTGCGTCAGGCGGCGCAGCGCGTCCTCTACCCCAGCGAAGGACCGCGCCCGCAGCAGGCGTTGGTGCGGCCCAGGTTGACGATTGTGCAGCAGGTGCGGCTCATCCGCGAGCGCCTCATCCAGTGGCGGCGCGTCTCCTTTTCCCATCTGCTCAGTCCGCGCCCCACGCGCCTTGAGGCGGCGGTGACGCTTCACGCCCTGCTGGAACTCATCAAACAGAACGCGATTCAGGTACAGCAACCTCATCTGTTTGGGGACATCCTGGTTGAACCGCTGATTCCGCCGGAGCAGATTTCCGAGGCCATCCTTGCGCCAGAAGCCCCATCCCCGCCCCGCACAGATCAATAATCCAATCGGCCATGCGCGCGTGGCGGCCCGGAACGTAGCCCTGATGCACCTCGTCGCTGAGAGCGTAGAGCGCCGCCAGCACCCAGGCCAACACCCAGGCCTGTCGGGGCGTCAGGCGCGTCGTGGTCAGACCGTGCAGGTAGGCGCGCGCCAGTAGCGCGTAGGCCATGGCGTGCATCCCCTTCTTGAGGAAGGTGTCCACGATGGCATCCGGCGCACCAGGAAGCGAGGGCTGTGCCGAAAAGACGAAAATGCCCACCATCATCGCGATGGCGGGAAGCCAGGCGCGCAGGCTTGACCTGCTTGCGTCGCCGTGGTAGAATGCGCTGCGTAATCTCGTGAACATGGAGGCCTTCGATGCCGATTTACGAGTATGTATGTCAGGACTGTCGGGTGAAATTCGAGAAGCGTCGTGCCATTGCAGATGCCGATGCTCCTCTGGCCTGTCCGCATTGCGGTTCAGAAAACACCCGTCGCGCCCTGTCCCTTTTCTTTACCTCTGGAGGCAGTCGTGCGTCCAGCGTTAGCTCGTCGAATTCTGGTTGCTCGTCCTGCTCCAGCCATTCCTGCTCGACGTGTGGCCATTGAGCTTTACCCCCCGCCAAGTGGCGGAAAAAATCCAACTTCATCCCCTTCGCGCAGGCGATACACTTGCGCGCGGGCTTTGCCGTTGACGTAAGCGACTTTAAGTTCCTGAGGGCGAATACCCAACTGCTGAGCCACATCAGCCACGGTACTGCCCTCCGGCACATCGAGCGGGAAAGGTTGACCGGGCGCATAGCCTTCCGGGGTGTATGTCTCTAACATGGCTTGCAATTTAACCAGGATGCGCATCTTGTCCTCCTCACCCTATGATGGGCCTCATCATAGCACACTCTGAGGAAGGGACAAGGGTGTAGCAGGTGGCAGGTATGGAAGAAAGCTTAATCCACATTCAAGAAAAATTAGGCTATACCTTCAAAGAGCCGGCGCTGCTGGTGCAGGCGCTAACCCATCCTTCCTACGCCCATGAACACGCGGAGGAAGGTGGTGCCGTGGTTCACAATCAGCGCCTGGAATTTCTGGGCGATGCGGTCCTCGATTTCCTGGTGGCGGCGTGGCTGTACCGCACCTTCCCTGACCTGGCCGAGGGCGTGCTGACGCGCCTGCGCGCCACTTTAGTTTGCACGGAGTCTCTGGCGAGCCTGGCGCAAACCCTGGGGGTGGGGATTGCGTTGCGTTTGGGCCACGGCGAGGAGGCAAACGGTGGGCGCGCGCGTCCTGCCAACCTCTGCGACGCGATGGAAGCTCTGGTGGGTGCCCTGTACCTTGACGCCGGGTTGGAAATCGTCTGGGACTGTTTGGGCGGTTGGTTTGAGAGCGAGGTGCAGCGCATCCTCCGCGACGAGGCCTATGTGGACGCCAAATCGCGCTATCAGGAATGGGCGCAGGCCGAAAAGGGCATCACGCCCGTGTATCGCATTGTCGCTGCGGAGGGGCCAGATCACGCCAAAGCCTTTACCGCGCAGGTCATGTTAGGGGATCAGGTTACCGGCCAGGGAACGGGACGCAGTAAGCGCGCCGCCGAACAGGCCGCGGCGTTGGATGCGCTCCAGCGCCTGAAAGCCGTTACCGCACAGGAGTCTTCTCATGATGCGCTTTGATCGTTTCACCGAACGCGCGCAAGAAGTCGCGCAACAGGCCATTCAAATCATGACCGACTACGGTCATTCACAGGTGGATGCCGAGCATCTCTTGCTGGCACTTTTGCGGCAGGACGAAGGGCCCGTGTTGGACATCCTTAATGCGTTGGACGTGTCGCGCCTGGAATTGGATGAGCAGGTGGATCAGCTCCTCCGTCAGGCGGCGCGTCCCGCCGTTTACAGCGCGCGTGGTCCGCAGCAGGTCTTTATCACGCCGCGCGCGCGTCATGTCTTGGAGCTGGCGGAAGCGAAAGCCAATCAGCTTAAAGACCCCAAAATCTCTGTGGAGCACCTCCTGCTGGGCATCGTCGAAGATGCGACGAGCCATGCCGGCACGCCTCTCAGTTCCCTGCTGCAGTCCTACAACCTGACGCCACAGCGCGTCGAGGATGCGCTGCGGATGACGCGAAGCGGAATGCGTGCGAGCAGCAGTTCGCAGACCGAAAGTGCCCTGCGTTTCCTGGAGCGCTACGGGCGCGACTTGACGCAACTGGCGCGCGAGCATCGCCTTGACCCCGTGGTGGGACGTGATGCCGAAATTCAGCGTGTCATCCAAATCCTGGTGCGGCGCACCAAAAACAATCCCGTTCTCATCGGTGAACCCGGTGTGGGGAAGACCGCCATCGTCGAAGGCCTGGCGCAGAAAATCGTCGCTAACGACGTGCCGGAGATTCTCAAGGGGAAGCGCGTGTTTTTGCTGGATATGGGCGCGCTGGTGGCGGGGACGCGCTTCCGCGGGGAGTTTGAGGAGCGCCTCAAGATGGTCATCAGTGAAGTGCAGCGCGCGCGAGGGGAAATCATCCTCTTCATTGATGAGCTGCACACGGTGGTGGGTGCGGGAAACGCGCCCGGCGCGCTCGATGCTTCCAACATGATTAAGCCTGCCCTGGCGCGCGGTGAATTGCAGTGCATCGGCGCCACCACGTTGGATGAGTATCGGCAGTACATCGAGAAGGATGGCGCGCTGGAGCGGCGGTTTGCCCCCGTTTACGTTGAGGAACCCTCGGTCGAGGATACCATCAAGATGCTGCAGGGTCTGCGCGAACGCTACGAGGCGCATCATCAGGTCGTCATCAGTGATGAAGCCCTGGTTGCTGCGGCGCACTACTCACAGCGTTACGTTACCGACCGTCACTTGCCGGATAAAGCGATTGATTTGATTGACGAAGCGGCGGCCCGTCTGCGGGTAGCGCTCTACACCCTCCCGCCCGATCTCAAGCGTATGGAGAGCGAAATCAAGCGTCTGCAGACCGAGCAAGAAGAAGCCGGGGCGCGCGAGGATTTTCAGCGCGCGGCGGAACTCAAAGCGCAGCGGCTGCGCCTGGAGCAGATTTTTGAAAAGAAACGCGAGGAGTGGCTGCGCTCGCATCAGTTGGATGAAAAGGTTGAAGCGCGCGATATTGCCGAGGTCGTCTCGGCCTGGACCGGGATTCCGGTCACGCAGGTGATGCAGACCGAAGCGGAGAAGCTCTTACACATTGAAGATGCCCTGCGTCAGCGCGTCATCGGGCAGGACGAAGCCATCAACGCCTTAGGGGATGCGATTCGTCGGGCGCGCGCCGGCCTGAAAGACCCGCGCCGTCCCATCGGCAGTTTCCTCTTTTTGGGCGCTTCGGGCGTGGGCAAAACCGAGCTGGCCAAAGCTTTGGCCGCCTTCATGTTCGACGACGAAGAAGCGCTCCTGCGCATTGACATGAGCGAGTACCGCGAAGGGCATACCGTCTCCCGTCTTTTCGGTGCGCCGCCGGGCTATGTGGGGTACGATCAGGGCGGGCAGCTCACCGAGGCGGTACGGCGGCGGCCTTATCAGGTCGTATTGTTCGACGAAATCGAAAAAGCGCACAGTGACGTATGGAACGCGCTCTTGCAAATCCTGGATGACGGTCGTCTGACGGATGGACAGGGGCATGTTGTGAACTTCCGCAACACCATCATCATCATGACCTCGAACGTGGGCACCCAATATGCACGGCGGGGCGGTCCGTTGGGCTTTGCGCGCGTTTTGGAGGATCGGGAAGCGGAAGAGAGCCGCCAACGCATCCTGGACGAACTCAAAACGACCTTCCGCCCGGAGTTTCTCAACCGTGTGGATGAAATCATCATTTTCCGCAATCTGACCCTGGAGGACATGGAGCGGATTGTGGATTTGCAGTTGGGCGAGGTGCAAGAGTTGCTCAAGGAGTATCAAATTGAGGTGACACTCAGTCCGGCGGCGCGGCGCTGGTTAGCAGAACAGGGGTATGATCCGCTCTTTGGCGCGCGTCCCCTGCGCCGTGCCTTGCAGCGCCATCTCGAAAGCCCGCTCAGCGTGGAACTGTTGCGCGGCACGCTCGCACCGGGCACCCGGTTGTGGGTGGATGTGGCGGAGGGGAAACTGGTCTTCCTCCCGCGCACAGAACCCTCTGACGTTGCCCCGGAAGGAACTCAAGATAAATGACGTATCTTTTGGGGAAAAGTGTTGGTTTGTCACCTTGGGCGGTAGTGTTATAATGAGATTTAACGATTTGGAAAGGAGGTGGTCGCTGGGAACGATAGCCATGCAAGAGTACCACACCCATTTTCAAATCACATTTTACACTTTACAGGAGGAGTATCATGCGTAAGACCCTTTACACCCTGATGAGCCTCGTTTTGTTGGTGAGCTTCCTGCTCACCGCCTGCGGCCCCAAGCCTACCGCGGCGCCCAGCTTCAAGGCCGGTATGGTAACCGACATGGGCGGTATTGACGACAAGTCCTTCAACGCTACGTCGTGGAAGGGCCTGGAGCGCGCCGGTAAGGAACTGGGTATCGAGGTCAAGTACCTTGAGTCTCAGCAGCAGACCGACTACGCCACCAACATTCTGCAGTTCGTGAATCAGGGCTACAACCTGATCATCACGGTCGGCTTCCTGCTGGCGGATGACACCAAGGCCATGGCCGAGAAGTACCCCAATGTCAACTTCGCCATTGTGGACTTCTCTTACGATCCCCCGATCCCGAACGTGCGTGGCCTGACCTTCTCCACCGATCAGGCGGGCTTCCTGGCGGGTTACGCGGCGGCTGCCGCCACCAAGACCGGCAAGGTCGCCACCTTCGGTGGTATCAACATCCCGCCCGTGACCATCTTCATGGTCGGCTTTGAGTACGGCGTCAAGTATTACAACCAGAAGCACGGCACGAACGTGCAGGTGCTGGGTTGGGACTCCGCTGCCAACAACGGTGTGTTCGCTGGTAACTTCGAGTCCACCGATGATGGCCGCCGCATTGCCGAGCAGTTCATCAGCGAAGGTGCGGATGTGATCATGCCGGTGGCTGGTCCTGTGGGTCTGGGTTCCGCTCAGGCGGCCAAGGCTAAGGGCAACGTCTGGATCATCGGTGTGGACACCGACTGGACCGTCAGCGCGCCCGAGTACGCCGATGTCGTTCTGACCAGCGTGATGAAGAACATGGATGTCGCCGTGTTCGATACCGCCAAGCTCGCCTCCTCCCCCGACTTCAAGGGCTTCAATGGCGAGACCTACGTTGGTACCCTGGCCAATGGCGGTGTGGGCATTGCCCCGGTTAAGGAAGGCGCGGTTTCCGCCGATGTCCTGAAGGAACTGGAGCAGGTCAAGGCCGACATCATCGCCGGCAAGATTGACACTGGTTGGGCGACCTACATCGCCTCGCTGGGCAACTAAATCCGGGTTTCAAGGTGGGGCAACGTCACCGTTGCCCCACCTTTCTCTCTAAAAGAGTGACCGGGATGCGTGAGACGTGGAAGGATTGCACGGATCACGCATCATGGTCACAAACTCGATGAAGTCAAGCAGAGGCCATGGCATTTCCTATCCCCTCTTTTTTCGGGGCCCTGCGCTGAATTTTGATGGTGAATTCATCTCATAGGTGGAGGAAGCTATGCCCCCGGTCTTACAACTTAAAGGGATGACCAAGCGCTTCCCCGGTGTGCTGGCGAACGATCACATTGACCTGGAGCTGAACAAGGGGGAAGTGTTGGCGCTGTTGGGCGAAAACGGCGCCGGGAAAAGTACCCTGATGAACGTTCTCTACGGCCTCTACGCGCCGGATGAGGGCGAAATTTTCATCAATGGAAAGAAAGCCACCATTCAGGGGCCGACGGATGCGATTGTCCAGGGCATCGGCATGGTGCATCAGCACTTCATGCTCGTGCCGGTCTTCACCGTGACGGAAAACGTGATGCTGGGCATGGAGTCCATTAAGAACGGCATCATCCTGGATCGTCAGGCAGCGCGCAAGCGCATCCTTGAGATTTCCTCACTGTACGGCCTGGATGTGGACCCGGATGCGCTGGTGGGGACCTTACCGGTTGGCCTGCAGCAGCGCGTGGAAATCATCAAACTGCTCTATCGTAGCGCGGATATCCTCATCCTGGATGAACCGACGGCGGTCTTGACCCCGCAGGAAGTCGAAGGCCTGTTTAAAGTCATGCGCGCGCTGGTAGCGGATGGCAAGTCCCTTATCTTCATCTCCCACAAGCTCAAGGAAGTGCGCGAAATCGCTGACCGCGTGGTGGTGTTGCGGCAGGGGCGCGTTGTGGGCAGTGCCGATCCCAGGCAGGCCACGGAATTGCAACTGGCTGAGATGATGGTCGGGCGTCAGGTCATCTTGAAGGTGGATAAGAAGCCCGCCGAGCCGAAGGAAGCGGTGCTCAAGGTTGAGTCTCTGCGCGTGATGAGCGATCGCCATCAGTTGGCGGTACGCGGCATCTCTTTTGACGTGCGCGCCGGCGAAATTGTCGGTGTGGCGGGTGTGCAGGGCAACGGGCAGACGGAACTGGTCGAAGCGCTCACCGGCCTGCGCCACGTTGTGGATGGCAAGATTTGGGTGGCCAACAAGGATGTCACCAACGCCTCGCCCCGCGTCATCACCGAGGCCGGTGTGGCCCATATTCCCGAAGATCGGCAGCGCGATGGTCTGGTTTTGCCCTTCCCTGTGGCCGATAACCTGGTGTTGAACACTTACTACCTCCCACCGGCTGCTAAAGGGTTGCGTCTGCAGGAAGACTACATCCGCGAAAACGCCAACAAACTCGTCAAGGAATACGATGTGCGTCCGCCTATCCCCATGAATCCCGCGGGCAATCTTTCCGGTGGCAATCAGCAGAAAGTGATTGTGGCCCGCGAACTGAGCCGTCCGGACAAACTGGTCATCGCCTCACAGCCGACTCGCGGTCTGGATGTGGGGTCTATCGAGTACATTCATGCACAGTTGGTGCGCAAACGCGATGCCGGCGCGGGCGTTTTGCTGGTTTCGGCAGAACTGGATGAGATCATGGCCCTGGCCGATCGCATCCTGGTCATGTACGAGGGTGAAATCACCGCAGTTTTGCAGGCTGGTGAGGCCACCAAGGAAGAAATTGGCCTGTACATGGCAGGCGTCAAACGCCAAACTGTGCCTGAGGAGGAGAAGCGATGAGCGAAAAGCAATCTCAGCCCCAACCTCAACGCAAGCCGCGGGTCAATCTGCAGAGCCTGGGATTGCCCCTGTTGGCCGTCGTTACGGCGCTGCTCATCGGCGCCCTGGTGATCATCTTTACCGATAATTCCGTGTACGATGCCTTCCGCGAGGGAGGGTTCGGCGCAGGTCTGATGCGGGCCCTGGATGTGATTGGCACGGCCTATGGCGCCTTCTTCGTGGGCGCTTTTGGCGATCCGGGCCGCATCCTGCGCGCTATTTTCAGCGGGAACGGGCAGGAATTCCTGAGCGCCATTTACCCCATCACCGAGACGTTGCGCATGACCACGCCTTACATCTTCGCCGGTCTGGCCGTCGCTTTTGGTTTTCAGGGTGGTCTGTTCAACATCGGTGCGGAAGGTCAGTACTTCGTGGCCGGTCTGACGACGGTCTTTGTCGGCTATAGCCTGAAGGGCGTGCCGGCGATCATCCACCTGCCCCTGGCCCTGCTGGCCGGTATCGCAGGCGGCGCGCTCTGGGCTGCCATTCCCGGCATCCTCAAAGCCAAAACCGGCGCGCACGAAGTGATTAACACCATCATGATGAACTACATCGCCTTCCGCCTGGCCGAATTCATGCTCGACGTGGGCGGTCCGATGGCGCGCCCCGGCTATCGTCCGGTCAGCCCGGAAATCGAGCCTTCGGCCTACCTGCCGCAGTTCTTCCCATCCGACTCGAACATTCGCTTCAACGTGGGCTTCCTGCTGGCGCTGGCGACGGCCTGGTTCATCAACTGGTTGCTCTTTAAGACGACGCTGGGCTTTGAGATTCGCACGGTCGGTAAGAATGCCCACGCGGCCCGCTACGCCGGCATCAACGTGCCACGCACCATCGTCATCACCATGGTCATCGCGGGCGGTCTGGCCGGCCTGTCGGGTGCGACGGACATCCTGGGCGTGTTGCACTTCATGCCCAACGCCTTCTCGTCCGGTTACGGTTTCGACGCGATTGCGATCGCCCTGCTGGGCAACAGTCAGCCGATGGGCGTCGTGCTGGCGTCCTTGCTCTTTGGGGCGCTGCGCGCGGGCGCGAACAACATGCAGGGCTGGGCTGGCGTGCCGGTGGATATTACGGCGATTCTGCAGGGCCTGATCATCATCTTCATCGCCGCCCCGCAGATTATCCGCTCGCTCTATCGCCTGCGGCAGCCGACGAAAGAACAACAGCTCGTCTTGACGTCGGGCTGGAGCAAAATGTAATCGGAGGCGAGCATGGATACGACTCCTAAGACTCATGAAGATATCGTGCGTGCCCGCAATATGGGCATTGCTTTCATCGTGTTTGCCGCGGCCATTCTGTTGCTTTTCCTGCCTGGCACCGGCGGACGCATGTCCACTTTTGTTTTCTACACCGGCAGCGGGGAGCTGGACCTGGCGCCCTGGACGTTCAGTGCGGCAACTCTGATGTACGTCGCGGCGTTGCTGAGTGTCTTCCTGGGGGCATGGCAACTGGCTAAAGGCTTCAAGAATGCGGAGGCCATCCTGGGCGTGGTCGTGCTGCTTTTTGTGCTGGCTTTCCTGGCCTGGGCGGCGCGCGACGCTTCGATGAACGTCACGGGAATGCTGAAGCAGTCCCTGTTGGGCGGGATTCCCATCCTGCTGGCGGCCCTGAGCGGCCTGATGTGTGAACGCAGCGGCGTGGTCAACATCGGCATTGAGGGCATGATGCTCACTGGCGCTTTTCTGGCATCCCTCTTCGGCAGTCTGAGTCAGAGCGTTTGGGTGGGGCTGCTGGCAGCGCTTCTGGGCGGCGCGCTGATGGGGGCGCTTCTGGCCGTGCTGGCGATTCGTTATCGCGTGGACCAAATTGTTGCCGGTACCGCCATCAACATTCTGGCGACCGGTCTGACGAGCTATTTCAGCTCCGCCTACCTGCAGCACAATGAACACCTCAACACGCCTCCCACCTTCAAGCCCATTCCTATCCCGCTTTTGAGCAAAATCCCGCTGGTGGGACCGGTGCTCTTTAATCAAACGCTGTTGGTGTACGTGGGGCTGATCCTGGTGGTGGTCATTCACGTGATGCTCTTCTACACGCGCTGGGGCTTGCGCTCGCGCGCGGTGGGTGAACATCCGCGCGCGGCGGATACCCTGGGCGTGAACGTCTTCAAGACGCGCTACGTGAACACCATTCTGGGCGGCACCATTGCCGGGCTGGGTGGCGCTTACCTCATCCTCAGCTCGGTGGGCCGCTTTGACGAATTGATGACCGCTGGTCGCGGCTTCATCGGCCTGGCGGCGATGATTTTTGGTAAGTGGATGCCCTTCGGTGCGTTGGGCGCTTCCCTCATCTTCGGCTTCGCCAACTCGTTACAGGTCTCGCTGGCGATTCTGCGCGTGCCCATCCCTTCGCAGTTCCTGTTGATGGCGCCGTATCTGGTGACCATGATTGCGCTGGCCGGCGTGGTGGGACGGGCGACCGCACCGGCGGCGGACGGCGTGCCCTACACCAAGGAGTAAGGCTCACGTCACTGTGGTACAGGGGGGAACGCGCTGTCGCTCCCCCCTGTTTGCGTGAAAGGATACCGGCATGAGTAGTAGCTGGCCGTTCGATTTTGTGCAACGCATGACCGCCTGGTTGGGTGACGAAGCGCCGGCCTTTTTGCAGGCCCTGGCGCAGCGGGATATAGGCCTGCGCTTGAACACCCTGCGTGGGGATGTGGAGACCCTGGCCGCGCGCCTCCCCTGGCCGGTCGAACCGGTTCCCTGGTGCGCGGAGGGGAGGGTAGTGCGCGCCGGCGAGCCGGGAAGCCATCCCTATCATGCCGCGGGGGTGTATTACCTGCAGGATCCCAGCACCATGGCGGCGGCGGAGATTCTGGCGCCGCGTCCGGGAGAATGGGTGCTCGATCTGGCGGCAGCCCCGGGTGGAAAAGCCTCCCATCTGGCGGCTAAGATGCAGGGTCAGGGCGTGCTGGTTGCAAACGACATTGCCCGTAAGCGCACCTCCGTGCTGGCGATGAACCTGGAACGCATGGGCGTTACCAACGCCCTCATCACCAACGAGACGCCGGAGCGCCTGGCGGAACGCTGGGCGGGCCTTTTCGACGCCGTGCTCCTGGATGCCCCCTGTTCTGGCGAGGGCATGTTTGCGCGCGATCCGCAGGCCGTGCGCGATTGGAGCGTGCCCGTGGTGCAGGGCAACGCACGCCGGCAGTTGCAGATTCTGGAACAGGCCGCGCGCCTCGTGCGTCCCGGCGGGCGGCTGCTCTACGCCACCTGTACCTTCGCCCCGGAAGAAGACGAGGGCGTGATCGCATCCTTCCTGGAACGTTTCCCCGATTTTGACCTGCAAGCGGTGCCGCCCAATCCGGGCTTTAAGGCGGGTCGTCCAGAATGGGCGGGCGTGACGGAGCGCCTGCGCCACGCGGTACGCCTTTTCCCCCACACCGGACCGGGCCACGGCCACTTTTACGCGTTGCTGGTGAAACGCGGCACCGCTTCCCCTCCGCTGTCTCCCTGGCAGGGGCGCGACGTGCCGGGGCGCGTGCTAAACCTCTATCGTGCGGCGCTTGACACTGCGCTGCGTGCCCCTGCGCCGGAAGCCGGTCTGGTTTTTGTGGAAGGCGCGGATCAGCTCTACATCACGCCCATGGCGCCTGAACTGTGGGAAGACCTCCACGTCCTGCGCCCCGGCTGGTGGGTGGGCACGCTGCGTCACGGTGAGGTCAATCCCGAACACGCCCTGGCGCTGGGGATTGCTCCCGACGCTGCGCAGGAGCGCCTGGATTTGACGCTCGACGATTCGCGCCTTGGAGCTTTCCTGGCCGGCGCAAGCTGGCCTGACGATGGGCCGGCGGGCTTCGTGCTGGTGACGGTGGAGGGTTTCGCTCTGGGATGGGCTAAACGCAGCGGTGGCAAGCTGCGCAGCCGTTACCCCGTCCATCTGCGCACCCTCACCGCGGTGGAATAGGCGTGGGCGGGCTTTCGCGCTCATGCTATGACTTGTCTTGCATACAGGACTGAAACGCATCAGAAAGGAGCGTCGCCATGAAAGGCATTACCCATTTCATCACGGGTGTGACGCTGGCAACTTTCTTCCCGGAAATTGTGCAGGCTGCGGCGCAAGGTTCGCTTTTGCCCGTGTTGGGCGGGGTAGGGGGCATCCTGCCCGACACCCTGGATTTCAAATTTGCGCGCTATTGGGAACGCTTCGACGTGGAACTCGACCCCGGCGCTGAACCTGACGCGGAGGCAATGGCCGATGCACTGGTGGATGCGATGCGCCGCGCTTATGACACGGGCAAGGACATCAACCTGGTCGCACACACCATCCGTTTAGGCCCGGATCTGTGGCGGGAGTACAGCATCCGCTTTGTTCCCAACACGGATGAGGTGGTGGTAAAGATTGGCCCGTTGGTGAACACGGGACAGGTGCCCTATGCCGGCAGCGAACCCCCGCAGGCCGAAGTCCGGCGCAAGGTGGGCGTGCCCATACGCAACACCTACAGTGAAACCTATCGCGTCAACATCTTCTCCGGCCCGACGTTTCGCTTTGCTCGCCACGGCGACGAATTGCGGGTCCACTTCCTGGACTGGCATCATCGCTGGTCGCATAGCCTCTTTTTGGCCGTGTTGGTCGGTGGCGTGGCCTGGTTCCTGCTCACGCTGCTGGGCGCCGGTACTTTCTCTGCGCGTTGGGGAGGACTGCTCACAGGCCTGGGCTTTCTGGGCCACGTGCTGGAAGACCAGCTCGGTCACATGGGCAGCAATCTTTTCTGGCCCTTGACGCGAAAGCGCATCCCCGGTCCCGGCTTCATCCACGCCAGCGACGCCATCCCTAACTTTCTCGTGGTCTGGTCATCCGTGGCTCTCATCCTGTTTAACCTGGATCGCTTTTCGGCGCAGCCGCGCCTGCCTGTGGTTCCGTATCTGGCCCTGGCGCTGGGCGTGCCCTGGCTGGTGTTGGGCGGGCTTTACGTCAAAGATAAGGTGAAAACGCGCCTGCAGCAACTCAGCCGCGCAGTCGCGCAGGAATTGGACGCTATCGCTGAATCGGAAAACACCGAGCTTGGTTAGGAAAAGGTGTGGTATAATAAACTTTATCTGTGCGCTTGAGGGATGGGGTGACACGACAACGCTACGTCATAATGATGATGGGGAGCCTGCTTCTGCTGGCAGCCTGCGGGACGGTGCTCACACCGCTTCCGACGCGCCCCGGTTACCCTGCGCCGGGTGATGGAACGGCCACGCCGACCTTCTCGCCCAACCGTTTCACCACCCCACTTCCGCCGACGCCGACCTATACCCCGGCGCCAACACCCACCCCTATCGTTTATGTCGTGCAGAGTGGCGATACCCTGCTGGGGATCGCCATCCAATACGGAGTCACCCTGGACGCGCTGCAGCGGGCCAACGCCATCGCTGATCCCAGCCTGGTGCGCGAAGGCCAATCCCTCATCATCCCCACCGGTGAGGATGCTGCTGGCAACCTGCCCGTTTTTGAACAACAACTCTTGCCCACGCCGACCCCCATGCCGTTGCAGATTCAGGGCGTGGCGCGCTACCTCTCGTCCGTCGGCGGGATATGGTGCACCGGTGAGATTTACAACCCCGCCGCCGAGCCGCTCACCAACGTGCAGCTCGATGTGGCGCTCACCGCTGCCGACGGCACGGGCCTGAGTCACATCATTACCCTGCTCAGTGCGGATTACATCCCCGCGGGAGAACGCGCGCCGTTCGCGGTGCTCTTTTCCATGCCTCCCGCCGGCGCGGCCAACTGCACTGTGGGGATTGTGCGGGCTGAAACTATCGGCCCGGTCACGGACTTTTACCGACCTTTGAGCGTGAGCAACGCTCAAGGCGCGCCGCAAGGCCCTCGTTACGTGGTTCAGGGGCAGGTGCTGAATGAGCAGAACGAAAGCCTGCAGCGTCCCAACATCGTGGTGACTTTCTACGACAAGCGCGGACGGGTGCCGGGCTATCGCCACAACGTCCTGCGCGATCGCACCCTGGCACCCGGTGAGTTTGCCGACTTTGAAGCTATTTTCACTCCGCCCGCGGGCGAGCATCCGGCCACCTTCCGTATCATCGCCTGGGGCGAAACCACGGAGTAGTCATGACGCCTGCTTACCGTCGCTTGCGAGCCATCATCACCTTTCTCGCTCGTCTCATTGCGCATGTGGAGATTGAAGGCGCGGAACACATCCCCGCATCCGGACCTTTCCTGTTGGTTACCAATCACTTGAGTCGTCTCGATCCGCCCATCCTGATGATGGCTATGCCGCATCAAATCTACGTGTTAGCGGCGAGCGAATATCGGCGCGTGCCCATCCTCAAACAACTCATGGAAGCTGCTGGCGCTATCTGGGTGCGGCGGGGTGAACTCGATCTGGCTGCCCTGCGCGCGGCGCTGGAGGTGTTGGCGCGCGGGGACGTGCTCGGCCTGGCCCCGGAAGGGACGCGCTCCCGCGTCCGCGCCCTGCAACGCGCGAAACCGGGCGCAGCCTATGTCGCCCTGCGCTCCGGCGTGCCCATCCTCCCTGTAGCTCTGTACGGGACAGAGCGCATGGTGGAGGATTTCCTCCACCTCCGGCGGATGCGCATCCACATTGTCATCGGGGAGCCGTTCCAGCTTCCCAACAACGGACGCGCGCGTGGTGCCGCGCTGGAGGAGAGCACCGATATGATCATGCGCCACATCGCTGCCCTGCTGCCGCCGGCGTATCGCGGCGTCTATGCCGATGCGGTGGCGCAGACGAGGGCAGACGCGGCATGAAACCATGGCCCGGCATCGGGGTCGGATATAAGCCGGGCCACCGATACATGGGAACCGTCGCACAGGCAGCCGGGGATGGAATTGGGGGGCGATTGACGAACCTTCTTTCTATGCTATAATTGTCCTTTGCCTATGTCTGGCTTAAGATTTTCTCAGCCGTCCGAGGGGTTTGGGGAGGTATAACAATCCATGTCTATTGCAAGTCTGGGGGTTAAATCATACGCCCGTATCCACAGTGCCCTGCCGTTGCCGGGTCTTGTGGAAGTGCAATTGCAGTCCTACCGCTGGTTGTTGGAAGAAGGACTGCGTGATTTGTTCGATGAAATCTCACCGATTGAAAGCTATAACGGCCAGCTCAGCCTCTACCTGCCGGGCACGGCGGCGGCACAGGCCGGGTTTGATCTCACCTATCGCTTTGGTGAACCCAAGCACACGCAGGAAGAGTGCCTCGATCGCGACCTGACCTACGCCATCCCCCTCTACGTAAAAGTCGCCCTGGTCAACCGCGAAAACAATCAGATCGTCGAGCAGGAAATCTTCCTTGGCGACATTCCGCTCATGACCGAAGATGCTACCTTCATCATCAACGGGACGGAGCGCGTGGTCGTCAGTCAGCTCATCCGCTCGCCCGGCATCTACTTCGGCATGGATGAAGATGGCGTGCGGCGGTTTGGTAACGCCAAACTTATCCCCGACCGTGGCGCGTGGATGGAATTTGAAACACGGCGTTCGGGTTACCTCACCTTGCGTTTCAACCGCAAACGCACCGTGCCTTTGACCATCTTCCTGCGCGCCCTGGCCGCTGTGCAGGATGAGCTGCGGAGCGATCTCCTTAAAGAGGGCACGGATGAGGAGCTGATTAAGCTCTTTGGCGATGTGGATAACGACCCCGATCATCCCTGGATTGCCACTACCATCCGGCAGGAGCCGACCTGGGAAGTGCGGGGCAACAACACCCTGGCCGAGGAGGCGCTCATCGAATTCTACCGCCGGATGCGCCCTGGCGATCCGGCCACGTTGGAGAACGCGCGCGAGTACCTCGTCTCGCAAATCTTCGATGAGCAGCGTTACAATTTGCAGCGCGTGGGCCGCTACAAGCTCAATCAGCGCATGGGCTTGAACGTTCCCATGAGCGTGCGCACCATCACCAAAGAGGACATTGTCGCCCTGGTGCGCCGTATCATTCAAATTAACAACGGCACCGCCGAACCGGATGACATGGATCATCTGGGCAACCGTCGCGTTAAGACCGTGGGTGAGCTGGTGCAGGCCAAACTGCGCGTCGGCATGTTGCGCATGGAGCGCGTCATCAAGGAGCGCATGAGCCTGCGCGAGGAATCGCCCACGCCGGTGAGCCTGATCAACATCCGCCCGGTGGTGGCGGCGATCCGCGAATTCTTCGGATCGAGTCAGCTCTCGCAGTTTATGGAGCAGACCAACCCGCTTTCGAGCCTGACCCACAAACGCACCCTCTCCGCCCTGGGTCCGGGCGGTCTGCGCCGCGAGCGCGCCGGCTTCGATGTGCGCGACGTGCATCACAGCCACTATGGCCGTATCTGCCCCATCGAGACGCCGGAAGGACCGAACATCGGTCTGATTGGCCGTCTGGCGACCTTTGCGCGCGTCAATGAGCTTGGCTTCATCGAGACGCCCTACCGCAAGGTGGTGCGCACCGTCCCGCCCGTTGCGGAACAGTTGGTGAACCACATCCTGCGGGACGATGTCACCGATCCCCTCACGGGGCAGGTGGTTGCGACCGCTGGCACGCGCATAGACGCGGAACTGGCGCAGCGCATCGCCGCGTTGCCGCTGAAGGATCCCATCAAGGTCGTGCCCAAGGTCACGGATGAGGTGGTGTACCTTTCTGCGGATCGCGAAGAACCTTACGTCATCGCGCAGGCCAACGCGCCGTTAGACGCGGAAGGCCACTTCCTGAGCGACCGTGTGGCAACGCGCCGCGGCGGACGGAGCGGTGATCAGTTCGGCCTTTCCGCGCCGGATCGTGTGGACTTCATGGACGTGGCGCCGATTCAGGTGGTGGGTATTTCCGCTGCGCTGATTCCCTTCCTGGAGCATGACGACGCCAACCGCGCGTTGATGGGATCCAACATGCAACGGCAGGCCGTGCCGCTTATCCGTCCTGAGGCGCCCTACGTGGGCACGGGCATTGAACGTGCTGCGGCCCTCAACTCCGGCATGAGCATCCGCGCCCGCGCTGATGGTGTGGTGGTGCAGGCTACCGGTCAGCGCGTGCAGGTGCTCACGGATGATGGCGAACTGCATACCTACGAACTGCGCAAATACCAGCGCTCCAACCAGAGCACTTGTGTGGATCAGCGCCCGACCGTCTTTAAGGGGCAGCGCGTGCGCAAGGGCGATACCCTGGCCGATAGCTCCTCGACGGATGGCGGTCTCCTGGCCCTGGGCGAAAACGTGCTGGTGGCCTTCCTGTCCTGGGATGGCGGTAACTATGAGGACGCCATCCTGCTCAGTGAGCGCCTGATTCAGGACGATAAATTCACGTCCGTTCACATTGAAAAATACGAGATCTCCGCGCGCGACACCAAGCTGGGTGAGGAAGAAATCACGCGCGAAATTCCCAACGTTTCGGACGACGCGCTGCGCGACCTGGACGAGGACGGCATTGTCCGCGTGGGCGCGGAGGTCGGTCCGCTGGATATTCTGGTCGGCAAGATCACGCCGAAGGGTGAAAAAGAACTCTCGCCGGAAGAGAAGCTGTTACGCGCTATCTTCGGTGAAAAGCTGCGCGATGTGAAGGATACCAGCCTGCGCATGCCGCATGGCGCGCATGGTAAGGTGGTGGATATCAAAGTCTTTGACCGCGAGGCTTATCGCGATTTGCCCGCGGGCGTGAGCAAAGTGGTGCGCGTGAGTGTGGCGCAGCGCCGCAAGATCACCGAGGGTGATAAAATGGCGGGGCGACACGGGAACAAGGGCGTTATCTCCCGCATCGTTGCTGTGGAGGATATGCCCTATCTGGAAGATGGCACGCCGGTAGACATCATCCTCAACCCCCTGGGTGTGCCGGGCCGCATGAACATCGGGCAGGTCCTGGAGACGCACCTGGGTTGGGCAGCCTCTCGCCTGGGCTATCGCTGCGAAGTGCCCGTCTTTGACGGAGCTTCGGAAGCGGAAATCGCCGCCGAGCTGGCCCGCGCCTGGATGATTGACCGGGCCTGGGAGGAAGCGCAGGCGCGCGCCTGGTCCTGGCTTAAGGGACAGGCTTATCCGCTGGAAAATCTGCGCGATGATGAAGAGGCGCTGATGCTCTACGTGGCTGCCTGGCTCTCCACGCGCGGCTACGATCCACAGCGCCTGAGCGAGGACCGCGTCTACGCCCGCCGTTCGGTGCTCCATGAGTGGCTGCGCGAAAAAGGCTACGATCCGGATGAGCTGATGGTGTACGAAAACGATCCGCGCTCGCTCGAAGAGCGGCAGATTGCCAACACCAGGGCGCACCATGCCTGCCTGCGCATGTGGCTTAAGGAGCAGGGGCTCGATACGAGCGACATCCGCGATGACGAGTTGGAGCTGCGCGCGGGCGAGTACGCGGTGTTGCACAACCTTGCGCTGCCCACGCTGGGGAAGATGCGCCTGTACGACGGGCGCACGGGTGAACCCTTCGATCAGCCTGTGACCGTGGGCATCATCTACATGCTCAAGCTCTCGCACCTGGTGGAAGACAAGGTGCACACGCGCTCGACCGGCCCGTACTCCCTGGTGACGCAGCAGCCGCTTGGCGGTAAGGCGCAATTCGGTGGTCAGCGCTTCGGCGAAATGGAAGTGTGGGCGCTGGAAGCCTACGGCGCGGCTTATATCCTGCAGGAGATGCTCACCATCAAGTCCGACGACGTGCAGGGCCGTGTCAAAGCCTACGAGTCCATCGTTAAGGGTGAACCGATTGAGGAACCCGGCATCCCGGCTTCCTTCAAGGTCCTGGTCAAGGAACTGCAGAGCCTGGCGTTGGCGGTGGAAGCTGTCACGGATTCGGGCGAGGTGCTCAAATTCGGGCGCGAGGAGCGCCGCACGCAGATGCCACCACGTCTGGGCGGTGGCCTGCTCGACCTTGCTGACGAACCGGCTTTCGATTAGTGCTGTTCGGACAGGCGGGGGCCTGGCGCTTGTCAGGCCCCCTTTTTTGTGGCCAACGCGTTGGCGGTGCGTCGAAATCAGCGCCGCGCGATGACGATTGACCTTTTAAGGCTTTATGGTAAAATTCCCATTCGCATGGGTTGGGTTACGCCACCCTGCCGACCCTGGGAACAAAACGCACAAAGTTTATCGGTAACGGAAATTTTCAGGAGGAACAAGCAGTGCCGACTATCAATCAATTGATTCGCAAGGGACGCAAGCCCAAGGTAAAGAAGACCAAGGCTCCTGCGTTGCAATACAATCTGGATACGTTGAAGGGAAAGCGCCGGCGCGCCAGCAAGGGGAATCCGCAAAAGCGCGGTGTCTGCACCGTGGTGCGTACCATGACCCCGAAGAAGCCGAACTCGGCGTTGCGCAAGATCGCGCGCGTGCGCCTGTCCAATCGTATTGAAGTCACGGCTTACATTCCGGGTGAGGGCCACAACCTGCAGGAACACTCTGTCGTGCTGGTACGTGGTGGACGTGTGAAGGACCTGCCCGGTGTGCGCTATCATATTGTGCGCGGTACCCTGGATACGGCCGGCGTGAAGGACCGCAAACAGCAGCGTTCCAAATACGGCACTAAGAAAGCGAAGAAGTAGAGGGGAGAAGTATGCCGAGAAGGTCAAGTCCACCTAAGCGTGTAACGCCGCCCGACATTCGCTACAACAGCGTGTTGGTGCAGCAGTTCATTAATCGCATTATGCGCGACGGCAAGAAGAGCGTTGCGCAGCGGATTATGTACGATGCCATGGCCGACATCGAGAAGCGCACCGGCAAGCCGGCGTTGGAGGTTCTGGAGGCCGCCATGCGCAACGTTTCGCCGGAAATCGAAGTGAAGCCGCGCCGCGTCGGTGGTGCTACCTATCAGGTGCCCGTTGAGGTTGCGCCGGAACGTCAGATTTCCCTGGCGATGCGCTGGATTCTCGCGGCGGCGCGCAAGCGCGGCGGGCGCGGGATGGCGCAGAAGCTGGCCGCTGAACTGGTGGAAGCCTATCAGAATACCGGTGCGGCGGTCAAGCGGCGTGAAGAGACCGTCAAGATGGCCGAGGCGAACCGCGCCTTCGCTCATCTGCGCTGGTAAGCGTAAACTGTCCGGTGTCGGAGGGCAGCGCACGTTTTCTCTAAAATCCTGAGGCACCGGAGTTCCTATGTCTGACTCGAACGCACTTTCACTGGCTCATATACGCAACATTGGGATCGTGGCCCACATTGACGCGGGCAAAACCACGACCACTGAGCGCATCCTGTACTACACGGGCAAGACCCATCGCCTCGGCAACGTGGACGAGGGCACGACCGTGACCGACTGGATGGTGCAGGAGCGCGAACGCGGCATTACCATCACCTCTGCCGCTGTGACCTGCTACTGGCGCGGCCATCAGATTAACATCGTGGACACGCCGGGGCACATTGACTTCACGGCGGAAGTGCAGCGCAGTCTGCGCGTGCTCGATGGTGCGGTGGTGGTCTTCGATGCGACAGCGGGCGTGGAACCGCAGTCCGAAACGGTGTGGCGACAGGCGCGCGCTTTTGGTGTGCCGCTCATCGCCTTCATCAACAAAATGGACAAGCTCGGTGCGGATTTTGTCTTTGCGGTGCAGACCATCCGCACGCGCCTGGCGGCAAAGCCCGTGCCGGTGCAGTGGCCCATCGGTTTCGAGTCCAGTTTTGTCGGGGTTGTGGACCTGCTCACGTGGCAGGCCATCACCTGGACGGACGAATTGGGCGCGAATCCGACCGTGATTCCGATTCCCGAAAGTGTGCTGGACGAGGCGCAGGCAGCGCGTGAGGCCATGATCGAGGCCATCGTCGAAACCGACGACGCGCTGATGGAAGCCTACCTGGAAGGGGCGGATATTCCTGTGGAGGATTTGCGGCGTGCGTTGCGCGCGGCTACCATCCGCGGTGAGCTGCAACCCGTCCTGTGCGGGACTTCCCTGCGCAACAAGGGGGTGCAACCCTTGCTCGATGCCATTGTGGATTATCTCCCTTCGCCGTTGGACATCCCCGCGGCGCAGGGGGAGCACGTGAACACGCATGAACGCATGGCCTGTCCGGCGGAAATCAGCCATCCGCCGGTGGCCCTGGTCTTTAAAATCGCAACAGACCCTTACGCCGGACGGTTAGCCTATTTCCGCGTCTATTCCGGCAAGCTCAAGCAGGGTGAGGTGTACCTCAATGTGGGGAAGGGTGTGCGCGAGCGTCTGCCGAAGCTGCTGCGCATGTTCGCCGACCACCGCGAAGAGGTGACCGAACTCAGTGCGGGTGACATCGGCGCTACGGTAGGCCTGAAGCAAACGTTTACGGGGGATACCCTGGCTTCTCCGGCCTTCCCGGTGGTGCTCGAACCCATCCGCTTCCCGGAACCGGTCATCTGGGTGGCCGTGGAACCCAAGACGGTAGCGGATCAGAGCCGCCTCAACGAGGCCCTGCAGCGCTTGTCGGAAGAGGACCCGACCTTCCGGGTTAAAGTAGATGAAGCTACTGGCCAGACCATCATTTCCGGAATGGGCGAGCTTCATCTGGAAATCCTGGTGGACCGCATGATGCGCGAGTTCAACGTGAGCGCCAACGTGGGTAAGCCCCGTGTCGCTTACAAAGAATCGGTCTCGCATCAGGCGCAAGCCGAGGTCGTCTTTGACCGGATGCTGGGCGGCAAGCCGCAATACGCGCGCGTCGTCCTGGAGGTTGAACCGGCGGATCCGAAAGAGGGCGTACGCTTTGAATCAGCTCTACGCCCCCATACCCTACCTCCCAATTTTGTGGAGGCAGTGCGCGTGGGGGTGTTAGAGTTGTTGGATGCGGGCGTGCTGGCTGGCTACCCGCTGGTGGGGTTGCTGGCGCGCCTGGTGGATGCGACCATGCAGCCCGACATCTCCAACGAAATGGCCTTCAAAGCAGCGGGGGCGCAAGCTTTCCGCTCGGCTCTGGAAGCCGCCGGGCCGGTGCTTCTGGAGCCGGTCATGGATGTGGAAGTGGTGGTGCCGGAAGCTTACGTAGGGGAAGTGCTGGGGGACTTGAACGCGCGCGGGGCGAGCATTCAGCAGATGGAAGCGCGTCCGGGTGGCGTGCAGGCCGTGCGTGCGCATGTACCCCTGGCGAAGATGTTTGGGTATGCTACGGACGTGCGAAATCTCTCGCAGGGCCGGGGCACGTTTACCATGGAGTTCCATCACTATCAAGTGGTGGATTCCAAACAAGCGGACGCTATTTTGTACGGCGTCTAACTTAAGCAAACCTTAGAGATCATTTATTCAAAAGGAGAGGTAGACAAATGGCTAAGGAAAAATTCGAGCGCACTAAGCCGCATGTCAACGTCGGTACCATTGGCCATATTGACCATGGTAAGACGACCCTCACGGCTGCGATCACCAAGACGCTGTCGCTGAAGGGGCAGGCCGAATTCAAGGCCTACGATGAGGTCGCGAAGGCTGACGCCAAGATGTTCCGCCGCGACGCCACCAAAATCTTGACCGTGGCTATTTCGCACGTGGAATACGAGTCCGAGAAGCGCCACTATGCGCACGTGGACTGCCCGGGTCACCGCGACTACATCAAGAACATGATCACGGGTGCGGCGCAGATGGACGGTGCGATCCTGGTTGTGTCCGCGGTGGATGGCCCGATGCCGCAGACCCGCGAGCACATCCTGCTGGCGCGCCAGGTGGAAGTACCGGCGATCGTCGTCTTCCTGAACAAGGTTGACCTGATGGACGATCCCGAACTGCTGGAGCTGGTCGAGCTGGAGATTCGCGACCTGCTCAGCTCCTATGGCTACCCCGGCGATGAAACGCCGATCGTGCGCGGTTCCGCTCTCGCGGCCCTGGCCAGCGAGAACAAGGACCCCAACGCGCCCGAATATCAGCCGATTTGGGAGCTGATCCGCGTGGTGGATGAATATATCCCGACGCCCGAACGCGCCGAGGACAAGCCCTTCCTGATGCCTATCGAGGACGTCTTCTCGATCAAAGGGCGCGGTACGGTGGTGACCGGTCGTGTTGAGCGCGGTACCCTCGTCCCCAACACCGAAGTTGAAATCGTCGGTCTGATGGAGAAGCCGCTCCGCACCGTCGTGACTTCGATGGAAATGTTCCACAAGGTCCTCGACAAGGTTGTGGCGGGCGACAACGCCGGTCTGCTGCTGCGCGGTATTGATAAGGACCAGGTGGAGCGCGGTATGGTCGTGGCCAAGCCCGGTTCGATCAAGCCGCTGCGCAAGTTCGAGGCGCAGGTCTATATCCTGAAGAAGGATGAGGGCGGACGCCACAATCCCTTCTTCACCGGCTACAAGCCGCAGTTCTATATCCGCACCATGGACGTGACCGGCACGGTCACCCTGCCGCAGGGTGTGGAAATGGTAATGCCGGGTGATGATGTCACCATGACCGTCGAGCTGATCGTGCCCGTGGCTATTGAGCAGGGCTCCCGCTTCGCCATCCGCGAAGGCGGTCTGACGGTCGGCGCCGGCGTGATCACCAAGGTGATCGAGTAAGACCAACACTTTAACTTACAGGTGAGTTATGAGCAAGCAACGCATTCGCATTCGGCTCAAGGGATACGATCATCGCATTCTGGACGAATCCGCGCGGCGCATCGTCGAAGCGGCGGAACGGACGGGCGTGCGCGTTTCCGGCCCGGTGCCCTTGCCCACCAAGGTTGAGCGTTACACGGTACGCCGTTCGACCTTCATTGACAAGGACAGCCATGAGCATTTCGAGATGCGCATTCACAAGCGCCTGATCGAGATCTATGAGCCGGATTCGAAAACGATTGAAACCCTGACCCGGCTGAATATGCCCGCCGGGGTCCAGATTGAGATCAAACTCTAAGATTGCTTGTTACTGACTCCCTTCACCCCTCCTGGGCGCTTTCGCCCGAAGGCAGCCCGGGGGGGGTGTTGTGGGCCAAAAACAGGTTATTCAGGGATGATGAGGCGAGCCTGGCCGGCAGTCCCTTTTAGGAGGAACTATGAAAGGCATCTTAGGCAAAAAAGTTGGGATGACACAAATCATCAATGAAAAAGGCGATGTTGTGCCTGTGACGGTCATCGAAGCCGGGCCGTGCTACGTCGTCCAGCTCCGTACCCCGGAGAAGGATGGCTATCGCGCCGTGCAGTTGGGTTTCGAGGAAGTGCGTGCGGATCGTCTGACGCGCGGTGAGCGTGGGCATCTGGAGCGCGCCGGTGTGCCGACGCTGCGCTACTTGCGCGAATTCCGGATGAGCGAAGCTGAAACCTACGAAATCGGCCAGAAAATCCTGGTGGATATTTTCCAGCCGGGTGAGCGCGTGGATGTTATCGGCACCTCGAAGGGCCGCGGTTTTGCGGGTCTGGTCAAGCGCCACCACTTCAAGGGCGGCCCCAAGACGCACGGTCAGTCTGACCGCCAGCGCCGTGCGGGTTCCATCGGTGCGACCTCGACCCCTGGGCGTGTCTGGAAAGGCATGCGCATGGCCGGTCACATGGGTGATGAGCGCGTAACCACGCAAAATCTGGAAGTTGTGATGGTGGATCCGGAACGCAATCTCCTTGCCATCAAGGGGAGTGTGCCGGGCGCCACCGGTGGCCTGGTCTTAATCAAGCAGGCACGCAAACAAAAGGTCGCCAAGCAGGGGAGGTAAGCCATGTTAGTTCCAGTTCTGAATATGCAAGGCGAGCAGGTCAGCGAGGTCGAGCTGCGGGATGACATCTTCGGCGTGCCTGTGAACGTGCCTTTGATGCATCAGGCGCTGGTCATGCAGTTGGCCAATGCCCGTCAGGGGACGCAC
>DAOUBT010000021.1:0-27811 GCA_034432595.1 Anaerolineae bacterium
CAGCCAAAGGCTGGCGCCACGGGGCCTGGTACTCTCAGGCTTTGCCTGGGATAATCGCCAGCCAAAGGCTGGTGGTACGGGTTCAGGTATCTCCAGGCTTGGCCTGGGACAATCGCCAGCCAAAGGCTGGCGCCACGGGGCCTGGTACTCTCAGGCTTTGCCTGGGACAATCGCCAGCCAGAGGCTGGTGGTACGGGTTCAGGTATCCCCAGGCTTTGCCTGGGATAATGGCCAGCCAGAGGCTGGCGTCACAGGGTTTGGTATCCCCAGGCTTTGCCTGGAGTGAAGGCAGGCGGTACGTATCCCCAGGCTTTGCCTGGGATAATCGCCAGCCAAAGGCTGGCGGTACGTATCCCCAGGCTTCGCCTGGGATAAAGGCAGGTGATACCCGGAAGTTGTCCGTGACTTGCCAAAATCAATGGTTGTGGTATGATACGCGGCGTTCGGGGCGTAGCGCAGCTTGGTTTAGCGCGCACGGTTCGGGTCCGTGAGGTCCGGGGTTCAAATCCCCGCGCCCCGACACGAAGTCCGGTCGTAAGGCCGGACTTTTTTTATGCCCCTTATGTCCGGCAGGCTTGCTTTTGCGCCTGACGCTGGTATGATGCTAACGATTTGCGCATCAGGAGGTGAGGTGATGAACGTGTTGCAGGCTATCGTGCTGGGTGTCCTGCAGGGCGCGACGGAGTTTTTGCCCATCAGCAGCTCGGCCCATCTGGTGTTGATTCCTTATCTGCTGGGCTGGTCGGACCCCGGCCTGGCGCTGGATACGGCCCTGCATCTGGGGACGCTCGCCGCGGTGCTGTTCTACTTCCGCCGTGACGTGTGGGCGCTGCTCCGCGCGGCCTGGGAGAGCGTGCGGACGCGCTCGCTGGCCGACCCGCAGGCCCGCCTGGCCTGGGGCATCGTGCTGGGCACCATCCCCGCGGCCTTGGGCGGGTTTCTGCTCGAAAATACGTTTGAGAGTCTGTTTGGGATGCCGCGCTGGGTGGCGGGTTTCCTGCTGGTGACCGCCGGCTTGTTGGTTTTAGCTGAGGTGGTTGGCAGGAAGGAACGGACGCTGGATGTCATCACCTGGCGCGATGCGTTTCTGATTGGGCTGGCGCAGCTCCTGGCCGTGACGCCCGGCATCAGCCGCTCGGGCGCGACCATCGCCGCGGCGCTTCTTCTGGGCTATCGGCGCGATCAGGCTGCACGCTTCAGCTTCCTGCTGGCGATTCCCATCATCCTGGGGAGTGGTGGCTATCAATTGCTCAAGCTGGCGCTCGGCGCGGCGTCTGGCGCGCTGCTACCCACCCTGGCGGGGATGGCGATAGCGGCGCTGGTCGGCTATGCCGCTATTTTCGGCCTGATGCGCTTTTTGCGGCAGCGCACGCTCTGGCCTTTCGCCATCTATTGTGCTCTCGTTTCGCTGGCTTTCTTGAGCGGAGTGTTGGGATGACGAAGGGTGTTTTACGTCTGGTGCTGCTGTTGAGCCTGCTCAGCGCTTGTGCACCGGCGACGCTTCCCGCTCCCCCGACGCCTACGCCGGAAATCATCCCGACGGTAACGTTACGTTGGACCTATCCCGAAACCTACACACCCCTGGTGGCAGCACTGGCGCAGGCCTATCAGCGGGCTTATCCTACGCAGCGTCTGGTGCTGGTGCCGCGTGCAGAAACCCTGGCCTGGGATGCGCTCACGAAAGGCGAGGCCGACATCGCATGGGTGATGGGGGTGCCGGAAGAGACCACGGCCTGGACACAGCTCCTGGCATGGGATGGCCTGGCGATCATTGTCCATCCCTTCAACGGCGTGCCCGGTCTCACCCTGGATGATGCCCGGCGGCTTTTCACGGGACAGGTGGACCGCTGGACCTTGCTGAACGGACCGGAAGGAACGCCACAGGTCGTCACGCGCGAGGAAGCGGCGGGCGAGGCGCGGGCTTTGCAACGCCTCGCTCTGGGTGGGAATCGCGTCACCTTGACGGCTTTGCTGGCCCCGTCTACGGACCTGATGTTGGAGATGGTGGCTTCCAATCCGATGGCGGTGGGCTACGTCGTGCAGTCGCGTCTCACCGCCGACGTGCGCGCGGTGGCGGTGGAAGGGGTCCCGCCCCGTGCGGAAACGATTGCTGAAGGCGTGTACCCGCTGCGGGTGGAGGTATGGTTAGCGGCTTCCTCTGTCCCCGAAACGGGGGCGCTGGCCGATTTCGTCTCATGGATGCGCGGCCCGGAGGCGCGCGCTTTGCTCACCGCTTACGGCGTGATTCCCGTCCCGTAACGCAAAAAAAGCGCGCTCCCGCCATGGGGAGCACGCTTTCACCGGGTTGAGCTGAAGCTATTTGCTGAAGAAGCGGTAACACAACCGCCCGATTTCAGCAAAGGTTGGGCCACTTTCGGCGCTGCTCGTCCATTCCGGTTGGTAAAGATAGGCCACAATAAGATACGTGCTTTTGTCTTCTGCAAGCACCACTTCCGCATGGTGAGGGGCCTCCCAACCGTGCAGGTGATAAGCTTTCAGGCCGGCACCGGCTCCTGCAAGGGTGGGGGAGGCCTGCGTGGATGTGGCCAGGTCCGCGAGCACCTGCTGACATTCGGCGGCGCTCAATTCCTGCGGGAAGAGCAGGCGCAGCGGGCCTTGATTCGCAGCGCACTGGTACAGGGCTTCCCACAGCACGCCGATTTCGGCGGGCGTGGTCTGGATGCCATTGGGTGGGTTGGTGGTGAGGTCGGTGCGGGTGTTGGCCGGCGTGGCCATCACGGCGGAAGCGGAGGTGGGCGCGCTGAAGGGGGCGCTGATGTAGCTGCTCTGCATCCCCAGGGCGCGCAGGAACGCCGTCACCTCTTCTCCACCGGCGGTGAGGTCGCCCTCGCCCAACAGGGTCAGGAGCTGATCCACGGCATCGGGGCCGGGCTCCACCAGGGCCGCGCGCAGGAGCAGCGCCGTTTGGGGATCGGGGGATGCATCGAGGCGACGGTACATGTCCAGCACCACGGCTAAGCGCAGCGGCGCTAATCCGGCAAAAGCTACATCGCAATTTTCGCACCAGCCCTGACCATTGCTGAGGTTCTTGATGTACAGGCCGCGCAGGCCGGTAAACCCGCCGAGTTGATAGGTGATTGCCTCCCCTAAGGCCTTGAGTGAGAGATTGGGGTCACTGGTGTAGCGCACCACGAGCCGCGCCTCCCGTTGGGTGGGCGAAAGGAGCGCCTGAATCAGCACCGGACGCGAAGCGGCAATATCCAATTCCCGGCCACGCTGTGGGGCGCGGAAGTCTCCCACGTCCGGGATGTAGACCGGGTCCTGGGGTTTCTGGTTGTATTTCTGGGCCGTGCGCTCCAGGAACGCATCCAGACGTGGACGGGAGTAGTCGAGAATGACATTTACGTTCTGCGCCGGAGGCTGCTGCCGGGTGATGGTGCGCCAGATGTATTGCAGGAACCCATCCAGGCCGGCCTGCGCCATGAGCACCTCGTCAAAGTTGGCGTTGGTGGCTTCCTGATTGATGTTCAGGTCCACCACTTCGGGCGGAAGGATGATTTTCTCATCTTCGTAGTATACAGTGACCGGTGCAGCGTAGACTTCGGCGATGGCTTCCAACGCCTGTTCGCGCGTCTTGCCGGCCATGGGCAATCCGGCCACGGTTGTTCCGGGGGGCAGTACCTTTTGCAGGGATTGCCATCCCGAATAGAACCAGGCCACAATCAGCACCAGGGCCGTAAAGAAAATGAACAAAAACCAACCTGCGTTACTGCGTTGCATACGTCTCCTTGCGCTTAAGATTTGAGCTTGGCTGCCATCTATGGGCGCTTCCTGAAGCACATGAACCGCCAACCGTGCGGATAGTGCAGCCTTGACGGGGTTTGCTGTGCCGTCTTTTCGTCGGGTATGAGTCAGTTCCGCACAGGCGGAGCATGACTTACCCGATAGGGATGTAGTATAACGCAATCGGGCCGAGAGTCCAGCTACGGTTATAGCGATTGTGCAGGTTGGAAAGCCGTGCCATGGGCTGGTCATCTATGAGACCCGGCGTTTTGAGATGTAATGGGTGGGCCGGACCCATCGGCAAAAGTCTGGAGGACTTGTCGGAATCCGTATTGCGAATTTGCCGGCTAAAACTGTTACCCAATCCATCATAGCGAGGAGTTACTGACATGACCCGTCGTTCGACGTTAAGCACCACTCTGGTTTATTATGCCGGTTTTGTCCTGTTGGGTTTGAGTTCAGCCATTGTGGGGCCGACCCTGCCGGCCCTGGCGAACTACACCCGCAGCACCATCGGGCAGGTGAGCGGCCTCATCAGTGCCGTTGCTTTTGGGACGCTGTTGGGATCGCTGTTGGCCGGTCCTCTCTACGCGCGTTGGCCGGCGCATCGCGTGCTCTTCCTCACCGTTGCGGGGATGGCCGTCCTGATGGCGTTTTTGCCCTACGTTCCCATCCTTTCGGGCTTGTTGTTGCTGGGGCTGGCGATGGGCGTTGCGCACGCTCTGGTGGACGTGGGGGGCAACACCTTGCTGCCCTGGCTCCATGGGGAGCGCGTCGGCCCGTGGATGAACGGGATGCACTTTTGCTTTGGGGCGGGGGCCTTCCTGGCGCCGCTGGTATTGGCGCAGGTGTTGGCGCGGGGAGGGGAAGCGCGGTTGGTTTACCTCTTGCTGGCGCTGGTGGCTTTGCCGGTGTTGATTGGGGTCGCACGCACCCAACCGCCATCCCGTCCGCAGGTGCGCGATGCACAGGCCGGGAACGGTGCTCCGCGCGCCTTCATTATTGGCCTGTCGCTCCTGCTCTTCCTCTACGTCGGCACGGAAGTGAGCTTCGGGGGGTGGATTTACGCTTATGCCATCGCGTCGGGCCGTCTGGCCGACCCGGTGCGTGCCGCTTACCTCACCTCTGGCTTTTGGGGCGCGCTCACCGTGGGACGCTTGCTGGCCGTGGTGCTGGCACGACGCTGGGGACCGCCAGCCTTGCTGCTGGGGGATATAGCCCTGGCCTTATTCAGCTTAGGCGCGCTCATCCTGGTGCCCACGCAGGCAGGCTTGATTGGGGGAACGATTGGCCTGGGCCTGGCGATGGCCTCCTTCTTCCCTTCTACCATTACGTATGCCGGACGCCGCGGTCCTCTGGAAGCAACGCGCATGCGCTGGCTTTTTGTGGGGAGCGGGCTGGGCGGCACGGTCCTGCCATGGGTGATGGGGCGCGTTTTCGATGCTTACGGCGCTACGCTGTTGCCCTGGGTGCTGTGGGGCGCGTTGGGCCTGCTCGCCGTTGGATTGCTCATCCTGCTGGCGCAGAATGGAGATGTGTACCCCTGGAGGGACTCGAACCCCCAACGCAGGGCTTAGGACGCCCTCGTTCTGTCCGTTTGAACTACAGGGGCAGGCGTGTGTATTATAACACTCCCGGCCTGCTCGGCAAGCGGGTGTATACGCCACGATATGGCGTTTGTAACGGTGGTAGGGTATCCGATGAGGTGGGTGAGGGCATTGTCTTCGCCCACCCTTACTTCTGAATGCTCTTTTGCCACGGTTCTCAGGCCCGATCAGGCTGAACCACTGCCGGCGTTTTTTTACCGGGAACCATGGGGCGCGCAGGCTTTACCACAGCCGCAACTGTTGCGGCGGGCGTTGTCCGTTCAGCAGGATGTAGGGCACGGCGCGTTTGACGGCAATCCCCAGGGCACGCAGGTCGCGTAACTCGCGCAGCGTGCCCTGACGGCGCGCGGCGAGGATGCGATCGGCGCTCTTCACGCCGATGCCGGGCACGCGCAACAGCCATTCCCGCTCCGCTTGATTGAGTTCCACCGGCGCTTCGCGCAGGTGCTGCTGCGCCCAGGCTTCTTTGGGGTCGGCATCCAAGGGGAGTTGCCCCGCGGCGTCGAAGGGCAGTTCTTCCACCTCAAAGCCGTAATCGCGCAGCAGAAAGGCGGCCTGATACAGGCGCTGCTCACGGCGGGGTGGACAGGGCGCCTGCCCTTCAAGGGGGGTATCGGCGACCGGCGCAAATCCGCTGAAGTAGGCGCGCACGAGGCGCACGTTCCGGTACAGGTAGGCGGTGGTGGTGAGCAGCTCCAAATCGCTTTCCCCCACCGCGCCGACGACGAATTGCGTGGTCAGGCTGGGCCAGCGGCGTTCGGGATGGGCACGTCGCAGCTCCTCGACGAGGCGCAGCGGCGTGAGGAGTTCTTCCGCAAAGCGCTTTTGTGGGGCCAGGCTTTGCAGACGCTGCGCGTTGGGCGCTTCCAGGTTGAGGGAGACGCGGTCCGCATAGCGCAGGGCCGCTTCGATTTGCGCACGCTCGGCGCCGGGCATCAGTTTGAGGTGCAGGTAACCACGGTAGCCGTGACGACGGCGCAGCAGCTCGGCGGTGGCTAAAAGCCGCTCCTGTGTGCGGATGCCACCGCCGCTGATGGATGAGCTGAGGAAAATCCCCTTGATGATTCCCTGTTGGTAAAGGCGCACGCTGAGCGAGGCCAGCTCGTCGGGCGTGAAGCTCACACGGCGGAAATCCCGTCCCGCGCGGAAGGGACAGTAGGCGCAGTTGCGCTCGCACGCCGAAGTGAGCAGGGTTTTGAGCAGGGGCATGGGCCCGTTGGGCGTGGCTGCGGTGTAGACACATCCCGCCAGTTCCGGCGGCACGTGCGGCGCGGAGTGTACCTCGCCGGTTAGCGTCACCTCTTCCGCCGGTTCCAGCGCCGTTGCCGGCGCTAACAGGCGCAACTTTTGCAGCGTGTCCATGGTTTCTCCTGTTCCCCTCGGCCCTGATGACTCAGCTTTGTTTTTATTGTGGCACAAATGTTCTAAAAGTCAAGAGCCATGGACGGGTGATGCTTCAGAAACGGGGAGCGCTCGCCACCCCATACCAGCTTAGCGGTTGCTCTTGCCCACGAGAGGTTGGCGCGCAGGTGTGGGTGGCGGGCTGTCCGCCGGCTACGCTTGCCCGGAGCGGTCAGGCCGGAAAGGGAGAGCTGCGGCATTATCCGCGCTCTACCGGCAGGATGAGGCAGCTCGGTCCACCCGTGCCTTTGACGAACTCCCCCAAATCGAGGCTGTGGACTTTGAAACCGCCAGCTTCCAACACGCGCCGCGCGGAAGTATTGCGTTGCTCGGCGATCACCTCACGGCGTCCCAGCGTGATGACGTTGCCGCTGATAAAATCCTCCCGGCGCACGGCGAAAACCTCGAAACCGGCGAAGAAGCCGGTGGGAAAGAGATCCACACAGGCCAGCACCTGTTGAGGCCCAACGACGCTCATCATGCCGCCCAGGTGGAGGGATGGGCTGCGCACCAGGGCCGCACGCACTTCATAGCCCAATTTGCGCAGGATGCAGGTCAAATCCCAGGCGCCGTAACTGTTGGTACGGCGGGAAATGCCCAGAAAGGCCACCTTACCCGCGAGGATAACATCCCCACCTTCGGCGGTGGAGGGGGGCTTGATGCTACCGACCTCTTCCAGGCCCTGCGCGAGCAGCAACTGTGCCATCCATGCATCTTCGCCCCGGCGCGTGGGCAGGCCCATGTGGAGGCGGATAAACCCGCCGCGCGTGACGACGGCCATATCGCGGGTGAAGACCGAGTTAGGGTGGCCGGGCAGTTCCGGCGCGTCTATCACCTGCGCGCCAAAGGCGCGCAGGGTGGCAACTAAAGCGCGGTGCTGTTCGACGGCGCGCTGCGCATCCGCGACGGCGCTCAGGTTGTGTTCGGCCAGTGAACCCGGATGACTGTATTCCCATTCCGGGGTGCAGACGATGACCTTTTTGAGAACGTCTCCTTCGTGCATACTCTCCTCGCGCGTGCGTGGGGTGGGTTGTTTTGCGCTCCTCTCATTATACACCATTGGCGCGGTCCATGAACGGGAGGCAAAGGTACGAATGGGAACGTTCGGGGTGGGTAAAGGCATTGCCTTCGCCTGCTCCAATCCCCCCCGTGGGTGTTGAAATCTAAGCCGTTACCACGCATGCACGCATCGTGATGGGCGCGGTTTAACGTAGGTCCCAATTTTAGCCGTGGGCGGGGTCGGTTGACAATTCTCAGGTTCGTGTTACACTGATTTTACTAAATTTGTAAAGGAGAGGCGCAATGGTTTGCATCAAGCTGTTTGTGCGGATGCGCACCGTCGAGGGGAACGTCCTCGATGTACCTTGTCGTATTGCGCCTCGGAGCAGGTAATAAGAAGTAGAGCTGCTTTAGGCTTTTAAGGCCACGGGCGCAGTACGCAGCCCGTGGCCTTTTTTATGGGGTTTTTCTCAGCGGCCACGGCAACCTGATTCCGTGGCCGTTTTTGTTTTCTTGTATCTCATTGCGGCCATCGGCGATCGTGAACCATTTCGATGGTGTTTTGTTCATGGAAGGAGAGATTCAATGAACGCGATTACAGTTTCTCAGGTTTGTAAATACTTTGGACGTGCGACGCCTGCACTGTGGCAGCGCTTGCGTCCGGCGCAGCGCCGTGGCCATGGTAACGGTCATGGCAACGGCAACGGGCATGGCCTTATCAAGGCGGTGGATCACGTCTCTCTGGAGGTGCGCACGGGCGAAATCTTTGGCGTGCTTGGCCCTAATGGTGGCGGCAAATCCACGCTCATCCGCCTCATCTCGACGCTCTTGCTGCCGGATGCGGGGGAGGTGCAGGTTTTTGGCTATGATGTTGTGCGGCAGCCAATGCAGGTGCAGCGCATGATTAACCGCGTTTCGGTGGAGGCGAGTTTCTTTAAGAAGCTTTCGCCGATGGAGAATCTGATGTATGGAGCGCGGCTCTACGGCTTACCCGCAGGCGAAACGCGCCGCCGCATCGTGGAGATTCTCACGCGCCTGGGGCTTGAAGCACGTGCCATCCATCAACCCATGGAAGAAATGTCGCGTGGTATGCAACAGAAAGTGGCCATTGCACGTGCCCTGCTTTCTCGCCCGCGCCTGCTGCTCCTGGACGAGCCGACCACAGGCCTCGATCCACGCTCGAAGCGCGAGGTGCAGGCCGTGGTACGGGAGTTGCGGGAAAGCGGCACGACGGTGCTGCTCACCACGCATGACATGACCGAGGCCGAGTCCCTGTGTGACCGCATTGCTATCATGGATCAGGGCCGCATCGTGGCTTCGGGCACACCGATGGAGTTGAAGGCGCTTGTCGCCACCGCAGGTGAGGACGCGCAGCCTACGCTGGAAGAGGTCTTCCTGGCCCTGACGGGCAAATCCTTGCGCACGGAAGATGAGGACGCGCCGGGCGCTTAATCTGAAAAGGAGGAACTATGACAACCCTGGTTAAAGAAGTCGGCGCTTCCTACGCTTTCGTGGAGCGCAATCTCAACCTGATTAAACGTTACTGGTCCTGGGAGCTGGTCTGGCTGGTGTATTCCACCGTCAACAGTCTCTCGGTCAGCTACATCGGCATGGGCATGGAGAAAATCAGCGGCAGCAGCGCCGTGGACGGGCGCTATCTGGTGCTCTATCTGGTCATCGGTACCCTGGTCTGGCGCTACCTTTCTTCGATTTTCTACTGGATTACGGACGTTATCGGCATGGAGCGCTGGGAAGGGACCATCGAATACACGCTCATGGCGCCGGTCCATCGCATCACCCACATGGCCGGGCAGACTCTGTTTTCGGTGGCCTATAGCCTGTTCTTTACGGCAGTGATTCTGGGCGTGACGGTGTTGCTGTTCGACATTGACTTGCGGCAGGCCAATCTGCTGGGTGGCACGTTGGTGCTGGTGGCGGGGAGTCTCTCTTTCATCGGCGTGGGCATCATGGGATCTATCCTGCCGATGCTTTTCCCGGAACGCGGTACACAGATGACGCACATCATCATAGCCACGCTGCTGCTGGTTTCTGGCGTGTACTATCCCGTGGACGTGTTGCCGCGTGGTTTGCAACGTCTGGCCGTGGTCAGTCCTGCCACTTACGTGCTGGATGGAGTCCGCAAGGCGCTCCTGGAGGGAACACCTACGGCGGCGCTCTGGATGTACATCTGGCCGGTGTTGCTCATGGGCATCGTGGCTATTCCGGCGGGATTGTGGGTCTTCCGGCAAGCTGAGTTGTACGCTAAACGCACGGGACGCCTGCATCGCAACGGGTGAAGTCGAGGCGCGGGGTGGTTTCGCTCCGCGCCTGTATCACCTGCCTTGGGGGCAAAGTGCATCCGGGCTGCAGGGGGAGTTTGCATAAATTGCAATTTGCGGTAACCTTAAAGAGCTTTGGATGGATACTTCTTTGCCTGAGGGATGTATGGAGCCAATACCCAGAGTCATTGCCAGGGCTTTGGAAGAAGCCGCGGTCACCACAAGCCTGACGCTCGCCCATCATCGGCTGACAACTTTGCCTGCCGCCTTGAGCGAACTATCCGCCTTGCGCGTGCTCGACCTCTCCTACAATGCCTTAGAGACCATCCCCGACTTCGTTTTCGAGCTGCCGCATCTTGAGGTCCTGATTCTCGACCGCAACCCGCTCATGAGCCTGCCTGAAAGCCTGGGGCAGGCGCGACACTTGCGCTCTCTCTCCGTGAACGCTGCTCAACTGCGCACTCTGCCGGACGTGATCGGTGAGCTGACCCGGCTTGAAACGCTTTCTCTGGATGACAATCAGCTATCGGGCCTTCCTGATAGCCTGGCTCGTCTTGGTCACCTGCGCAAGTTAAGCCTCAATCACAATTTGTTGAAAGGGCTGCCGGAGGTGCTGCGCGATTTGCCTGAGCTGGAAGTGTTGCTCATGGAGCGCTGTGGCATCGCCGCCTGGCCTGCGGATTGGCCAGTCTGGCCAGGTTTACAGGAACTCGATCTGAGCAAAAACCGCCTCACGCACTTGCCAGAAAGTTTTGGGCGTCTGCACAACCTTAAAATTTTGCACCTGCGTGACAATGCCTTGACGGCCTTGCCGGAAAGCTTCGGCGAGCTGAGCGCGCTGGAAACCCTGGATGTGGGTCAGAACGCACTCACGGCCCTGCCCGAAAGTCTCGGTCGTCTGAGGGCGTTGCGTGTGCTGCGCGCCGATCACAATGCGCTGGAGACCCTGCCTGCCGGCATCGGTCAGCTCAAGGCCTTACACACGCTGGATGTGAGCGCGAATCGGCTTGGCGCTTTGCCCCCCGCGCTGACACAACTAACGGAACTGCACCTGCTTAACCTGGAAAGCAATCAGCTCACCGCTTTGCCGGAACGAATCGGGGACTTGCGCTCCCTGCGCGAGCTGAACGCGAGCCACAATCCGCTGCTGGAGTTACCGGAGAGCATCGGAATGCTAACCGCGCTGGAGCACCTTTTCCTCAGCGACACGCATCTTCAAACGCTTCCGCGCAGCCTTGGCAAGTTGGCGCAGTTGCGGAGCCTGGACCTGGCCCAGAATGAACGTCTGACCGAACTGCCCGGCGAGATCGGCAACCTGGCGCGTCTGGAGACCCTGGATGTGAGCAAATGCGCGCTTACCGTCTTGCCGCAGTCCATCCGTCACCTGAGCGCCTTGCGCGTTTTGCGCGCTCAGCGCACCCCTATCCGCTGGGTTCCGGCGGATATGGATCACAGCCTGATCAAAGGCCTGGACTTAAACGCCGTTCCACAGGTACGTTCCTATCGCTTTGTCGCCGATCCGCCAGTCAATCCGCATCAGCGTACAAGCTTTGCGCGCACGCCGTTGCACACCGTCGCGCAGGCCGCCATCCCCCCGGACCTGGCCATGCGCCTGGCGACCGCCCTCCTCTCGCGCGGTGCTGATCCCAACGCGCAGGATGCCTGGGGCTACACCGCACTGCACGAAGCGGCCTTGCAAGGTCACGTTGAAATCGTGCGTCTCCTGCTTGCGTCGGGGGCCAATCCCACCCTGCGGGTGCGCGAAGGCCCACAAGCCGGTGCGACGGCGCTCGAACTGGCCTATTATGAGCTACGGCGCACGAGCTTTGAACATGAGGTAGAAGCCTATAAGGGGGTCATGGAGCTATTGCGTTCCATCTCCCCTCCTCTGGGCGCTTATAACGCGGATTGGTGGCTCAAGGTGCTGCGCAGCCCGCACCTGGACAAATCGGCCAGCAAAAAGAGTTTCCTTTACACGCGCGGCGGAAATTTGCGCCATCCGCGTTGGGTGTGTCTCGATGCGCTCTGTCGCGGCTTCGGCCTGCCCATCAACGATTATGCGCTCCCCTATCTCAAATACTGGGAGGGACCTTACCCGGCGGAGGAAGGCTGTCTGGTGTGTCACAGTCACGATGTGGTGATTGTGTACAACGAAAGCCTGTTCGAGCCGGACGATACTTATCTCGATTGTGAGGCGTATTGCAATGCCTGTGGCTGGCACTCTCAGTGGAATTACGATGAATGAAGGTGAAATCCCCGTTGCCGGGGGCACGTTATGCTATCGCCGTGTAGGCAAGGGCCATCCTTCCGTGGTGCTCATCCATGGTTTTTCTGATGATGGCACCTGCTGGCCGCGGCTCGTGGCGGATCTGGCGGCGGACTACGACTTGATCCTCCCCGATATGCGTGGGCACGGTCGTTCGGTGCGCGTGGCGCCGGATACGGCTGCGGACCTGGCTGGCGATGTGCTCACGCTGATTGCGGCCCTGGCTTTAGAGCGACCGGTGCTGCTCGGTCATTCCATGGGCGCAAGCATTGCCGCTGAGGTCGCCGCACGCTCCCCGCAAAGCGTGCGCGCCCTCATCCTGGAAGACCCGCCCTGGCGCGATGGCGAGAACCTGGCCGCACAAGAAGAGGCGGCGCGCGTCCATTACCAGCAGTGGATTGCTTTTGCGCAGAGTCAAAGCGTGGAGGCGCTGGTCGAGCAGGTGCGCGCTCAACACCCCACCTGGGATGAGAGCGAGTTCCTGCCGTGGGCCGAATCCAAGCACCGCCTTGACCCGCATTTCCTCGATATGCCCATGCCGTGGTGGCGACCCTGGCGAGAGACTGCGGCGGCGATCACTTGTCCGCTGCTCCTCATCACGGGCGAGGTGGAGGCGGGGGCCATTGTCACGCCGGACGTGGCGCGTGAAGTGCTCCATCTGCTCTCGCAGGCCGAAGTGGCAGCCCTGCGCGGCGCCGGTCACAGCGTGCGGCGCGAGGCTTATGCGGATTACCTGAACGTGGTGCGCGATTTTTTGCAGCGTGTGTAACGACTGCCGACGGGCTTTCAGCCGGGCGTGCACGTCAACATAGCGATCGCGCAAATCGTAGGGGCCCGGAGGGTGGGGGCGTCCGGCGCGGTTGTAGCCGTCAGCGGGAGAAGGTAAGCCGTCACCTGCTAACCCTCTCCTTCATGCGGAGAGTCACATTGCCTTTGAAGGCCTTTAAGCCGGGAGGACCCCCACCAATGGCCTCCCGGCTTCAACGTTTTAGCGGAGCTGCTGTAACGGGCGGTTAGCGCAGATGGGCGCTTAGCGGCGTGAGCGACTATAACCATGGGATGCCATCGCCCATGATGGGTGTCCACCATGGCCTGTGTTGAGCTATGTTTGCGGTTGCAAAGGGGGCTATCCCTGCGTAAGGGGCAACGTGAAGACAAAACAACTGCCCACGCCGTTTTCACCATCCTCAACCCAAATCCGCCCCCCATGGGCCTGAACGGTGAGGCGACAGTAATTTAACCCCAACCCCAATCCACCGGCGCTGGAATCGAGCTGGACAAACGGCTCGAAGATGCGTTCGCGGGCCTCCTGTGGAACCCCTTTCCCCGTATCGTTGACGCGGAACACGACCATGGCGTTACCTGCTTCGCTGAAGGGCAGCACGCGCACGCTGATGCGTCCATCGTAAGGCGTGTGTTTGATGGCGTTATCGAGCAGGTTGGTGAGGACGCGCTCGATGCGTCCCCGGTCGGCGGTCAGAGAGGGCAGGGTGGGATCGGCCCAGCTTTCAAGGGTGATGTTTTTGGTGCGTGCGCTAAAAGCTCCCAGGCTGATGACGTTGTTGAGCATCTCGGCAATGGAGAATTCGCTCCACTGCAGTTCGACGCTTCCAGCTTCGTAGCGCGCTATATCGAGCAGGTTTTCGGCCAGGCTCAGGATACGCTCCGAAGCCGTTTGCGTAATTTGAAACAGGTCTTGATTGGCCTTGACGGCCTCATCGGGGAGCATGATTTGCAGCATTTCGATGGCGTTGTAGAGCACGTTGATGGGATTGCGCAGATCGTGGAGAACAAAATTGAGCATGGCCTGACGGGATTGTTGGGCTGTTTCGAGAGCGCGTTTTTCTTCAGCGAGACGTTCTACCTGTCGCCGTACCAGTCGTCCGGCGCGTTGCTCGGCGCTGCGTTTTGCCTCTGCCTGACGCAGACGCAGGCTGAGGATTTGCATCAAGCGCCGATTGAGGTCGGGCACTTGTTGCAACATGGTATCCAGGCCGGCGTGATCAATGCGCAGCGCGCGTACCGGTTCTATCGCCACCACGGTGGCTGAACGCGGTTCGCCGTCAATCATGGACATTTCACCGATGAATTCACCGGGGCCACGGATGCCTAAAATCATGGGGGCGTGCAAGTCACCGCTGTAGGCCAGCACCCGTCCCGAAATCAGAAGATACATGAAGTCGCCGCTTTCCCCCTCGCGTAGTAATAATTCCCCAATGGTGAAATGAACCTCACGGGCTAAAGAGCGCAGCGTATCGCTACCAACGGCATTGAGCAAGTTGAGCATGGTTTTCTGGAAATCGTTGGGCAAAGGGGTGGCAACACTGGTACTTTGCGAAACGAGAAACTGAACAGTTTGGGGTGGAAGGATGATTTCAGTCATAAAATTCAATCCTTTTGTTCATCTCTTTTAGGGTTCAGGGTTTGGCTGTGCTGGCAACGCTTACGCTCCCCCAGCATACCGTGATGAAAATTGCCTTTGTACGCTTCCCATCGAACCATCACTCGTCTGACCATCAGGACGGTAGCCGCGCGGGGCGTTAAAATCTGCAAGGCACGGTCTGGCCGTTGTGGTTGTAACTGCTTGCCCGGAAAAAGTAAGCCATTACGGGACTTACCTTAACACAGAGACACGAAATGTCAACCCCGCTAGAGATCGTATCCCCAGGCTTTGCCTGGGGCAGCCGGAGGCCGTACCCCCAGGCTTTGCCTGGCAGCCGGAGATCGTACCCCCAGGCTTTGCCTGGGCAACCAGAGATCGTCCCCCCAGGCTTTGCCTGGGACAGCGTCCCCCCAGGCTTTGCCTGGGACAGCGTACCCCCAGGCTTTGCCTGGGAGCTGGAGGCCGTCCCCCCAGGCTTTGCCTGGCAGCCGGAGATCGTACCCCCAGGCTTTGCCTGGGAGCTGGAGGCCGTACCCCCAGGCTTTGCCTGGGGCAGCGTCCCCGCAGGCTTTGCCTGGGCAGCCGGAGGTTGTAACCCCAGGCTTTGCCTGGGACAGCGTACCCCCAGGCTTTGCCTGGGGTAACCGAAGGCCGTCCTCCCAGGCTTTGCCGGGGAGCTGGAGGCCGTCCCCCCAGGCTTTGCCTGGGCAGCCGGAGGTTGTAACCCCAGGCTTTGCCTGGCAGCCGAAGGCCGTCCCCGCAGGCTTTACCTGGGGTGGTCGAAGGCCGTACCCCCAGGCTTTGCCTGGGTAGTCGAAGGCCGTCCCCCCAGGCTTTGCCTGGGGTAGCGTCCCCCCAGGTTTCACCTGGGGTAGCCGAAGGCCGTCCCCCCAGGCTTTGCCGGGGAGCTGGAGGCCGTACCCCCAGGCTTTGCCTGGGCAGTCGGAGGCCGTACCCGCAGGCTTTGCCTGGGGCAGCGTACCCGCAGGCTTTGCCTGGCAGTCGGAGGCCGCACCCCCAGGCTTTGCCCGGGCAGCCGGAGATCGTCCCCCCAGGCTTTGCCTGGGCAACCAGAGGTCGTACCCGCAGGCTTTGCCTGGGGCAGCCGAAGGCCGTCCCCGCAGGCTTTACCTGGGACAGCGTACCTCCAGGCTTTGCCTGGGGCTTCAAGCTTAGATGTCAGACAAGGATAAATATCATGCCCATCCTTGCAGAATGTCACTATGCATGGCTTGAAATTGCTCATAAAATGAACCTGTTTTCATAGGAAAGCCAGATTAGCCACGGCTTTTACAAGCGGTTAAGGTGGCGGATGAGACGAACATCTACCTCTGCACCGAATTGAGCGGTTGATAAGCTGGTATGAAACCATCTAAACGCATCAACGTTATCCAGATCAGTACCGATCTTTGGGAAGCGCTACAGAGAGAACGTCCTGAGCATTTTCAAGTCATCGGACGTTTTCGACGTGTGCTGAATCTGGCCTGGGGAGATCGGGTTTTGGCGTTAACGACTCCGGATGTGGATATCGGCCCTTTTCATGTGATGCTTCCCTCGCTCCCCTCTCTCCCCGATCGCGGTACTTTGGATGACGCTTTTCCCTCGCACATAACCCTGGAAGATTGGACGTTAGATTTCAGCCACGCGGCGCGCTGGTCACCCGATGTCGTATGGGCGTATCTTACGCCCACTGCCACGCAGTGGCAGCACCTTCTCATGTTGTTGATGACGTACACCTTGCCAGATTACATCGTTCCGCTGTTGGAAACGCTGCGTGAGGCGCTGCAAGAGGAAGATATAACGCGCCTGAAGCGCGCCGCGCAGGCCCTGGCCGGCCTCGGTATAGGGCTTACGCCCACAGGGGATGACGTTCTGGCGGGAGTTATGTTGCGCCTGCACCTGGAGGGACGCGCGTATCTGACTCCCCTGCTGTACGAAGCCGCTGCTCCACGGACGACGCGCCTGAGCCGCGCTTTCCTGGCGGCAGCCCGTGATGGACGGGTGAACGCGGCGTGGATGCGGCTATTGCACGTGCTGCACGAGGGCACGGCGGATGAACTCAACGACGCGCTACGGCGCGTCCTGGCTTACGGGGCTACCTCTGGTGTGGATATGGTCCTGGGTTTCACGCGCGGTGTGAGTTGAAAGCCATCCGCGTTCTGGCTAAAACCGTATTGGGGCATCAGAAGCTGGTCTGTGGCTACATTTTCCTCGAAAGGAGGCGCACTTGATTACAAAAACTTACATTAAAAGCGGGGAGTATTACGACTCTATCACCCTCTTACAGGTGGCGCAGGGGGTGCTTGCCGTGCCCGGCATCCTTGATGCGGCAGTGGTGATGGGCACCCTGGCCAATAAGGGGCTGCTCGAAGCGGCGGAGTTGCTCACGCCCGAAGCCGACGTCGCCTCGCCAGATGACCTTGTTATCGCAGTGCGCGCGCAGGATGAGGCCGCAGCAGAGGAAGCCTTGAAGGAAGCGATGCGCCTGCTCAAGGCTTCGCGGCAGGTGCCCGCGGAAAAGGGCGGATTGGAGGCGCCGCCGAAAACGCTCACCGCGGCGCTGGAACGCCTGGGCGGAGATGCGAACATCGCCCTGGTGTCCGTGGCGGGGCGTTATGCCGCGGGCGTGGCGCGTGAGGCCTTAGAGCGTGGCCTGCACGTCTTTCTGTTCAGCGATAACGTGAGCCTGGAGGACGAAATCGCGCTCAAAACCCTGGCGCGCGAAAAAGGGCTGCTGGTCATGGGGCCGGATGCAGGCACGGCCATCATCAACAACGTTGCGTTGGGCTTTGCCAACGTTGTGCCGGCGGGACCGGTGGGCGTCGTTTCCGCGGCGGGGACGGGCTTGCAGGCTGTGACCAGCTATCTTGCGCGCGCGGGGGTAGGCATCACGCAGGCCATCGGCACCGGAGGACGCGACCTCAAGGCCGAAGTGGGTGGCATCATGATGCTGGAGGGCCTGAAAGCGCTGCAAGCCGATCCGGCGACGCGCGTCATTACCCTGGTCTCCAAGCCGCCGAGCGCTGAGGTGGCGGAACGCATCCTCATGCGTGTGGAAGCGAGCGAAAAGCCGACCGTGGTGCTGTTCCTGGGTGGGGATCCGAAGGTGGTGGAACTGGCTGGAGCTTATGCTGCGCAGGATTTGGAGGAAGCGGCGACCCTGGCCGCCGCCCTGGCGAAGGGGGAAAACCCGCAAGCAGCGTTGGATGCGCTCCGCGCGCAACGTGAGGCGCTGCGCGCGCGCGCTGAGGCCCTGCGTACCGTTCTGCAGCCGCAGCAGCGTTACTTCCGCGGGCTGTTCAGTGGCGGTACCTTCTGCTACGAGACGCAGCTCATCTTCAAGGCGGCGGGCCTGGAGGTGCAGTCCAACGCGCCGGTGGATAAGCACCTGCGCATGGCCGATTCCAACCGCAGCACGGGCCACGTGGCGGTGGATTTGGGCGAAGATGAGTTCACCGTGGGCCGCCTGCATCCCATGATTGACCCCTCGCTGCGCAACCGGCGCATCGTGCAGGAAGCGCGGGACCCCGAAACGGCGGTCATCTTCCTGGATGTGGTGATTGGCTACGGCTCGCACGACGATCCGGCGGGCGAGGCGGTGAAGGCCATCGAGGAAGCGCGGGCGCTGGCCCGTGCCGAGGGGCGTGAGGTGATTTTCGTCGCTTCGGTGTGCGGCACAGAGGCCGATCCGCAACGCCTGAGCGCGCAGGAGGCGAAACTCCGCGCCGCGGGCGTGGAGGTCCTGCCCACCAATGCTGCGGCTTCGTTCCTGGCCGCTTCTATACTCAAGTGAGGTGCCTATGCCTGTTCAAGATGTGTTCGGTAAGCCGATCCGGGCTATCAATGTGGGGTTAGAGAGTTTCGCCGAGAGTTTGAAGGCGCAGGGGGTAACGGTGCAGCATGTGGATTGGCATCCGCCTCTGGAGGGATACACGCCCATCCACACCACGCGCTCCGGGCTGAATATTGACGCCATCAACGCCGAAGCGGTGGAAAAGGTGCGCAAAGGGCGCCCGCTCATCGTGGGGATGGGGCCGGCGCGTGAGGTGATTCCCGGCTATGGTGAGCGCCTCATCCTGCACGCCGGTCCGCCGATTACGTGGGAGCGCATGTGTGGGCCGATGCGTGGCGCGGTGATGGGCGCAGCGGTTTATGAAGGCTGGGCGCGCTCGTATGAGGAGGCGGCGGAGATGGCCGCAGCGGGTGAGTTTACCTTCGCGCCCTGTCATCACTATCATGCCGTAGGGCCAATGGCGGGCATCATTTCCCCCTCGATGCCGGTGTTCATCATCCGCAATGATACGTATGGGAATTTGAGTTACGCCACGCAGAACGAAGGGCTGGGCAAAGTCCTGCGTTACGGTGCGTACGGCGAAGAGGTGTTGCAGCGACTGCGCTGGATGGAGACGGTGCTTTATCCGGCCCTGGCGCGTGCGCTTGAGGTGACGGGACCGATTGATTTGCGCAATCTCATCGCGCAGGCGCTTCACATGGGCGATGAGGGACACAATCGCAACCGCGCCGGTACCTCGCTGCTCATCCGGCAATGGATGGTGGGTATCATCAAGACTTCGCCAACGGATGTGGCCGAGGCGGTGCTGAAATTCATAGATAGCAACGACCACTTCTTCTTGAACCTCACCATGGCGGCGATGAAATCCATGTTGGAGGTTATTGAAGGCACGGAAGGCTGCAGCGTGGTGACGGTGATGGCGCGCAACGGCACGGATTTCGGCATTCGTGTGGCAGGGCTGCCGGGGGAGTGGTTCACGGCGCCCGCGCCCATGGTGGAAGGGCTGTGGCTACCCGGCTTCAGCGAGAAGGATGCCAATCCGGATATTGGGGATTCGAGCATCACCGAAACGGGCGGCATCGGTGGCTTTGCGATGGCAGCCGCGCCCGCTATCGTGAAGTTTGTGGGCGGCACGGCTTCTCTGGCCTTGAGCGTGACGCAGGAGATGTACTCCATCACCGTAAGTGAACATGAAGCTTTTACCGTGCCGGTGCTTAATTTCCGCGGTACGCCCCTGGGAATTGATGTGCGCAAGGTGATGGCGAGTGGCGTGCTTCCCTTCATCAACACGGGGATTGCGCATAAGGAGCCGGGTGTCGGCATGGTGGGGGCGGGGTTGACCCGTGCGCCCAAGCAGTGCTTCGAGAAGGCTTTTGCGGCTTTCAAGGCGCGGTATGCGTGAGGGCGTAACGTCGGCGCGTGAGTGGGGTTATGCTTGACGTAGTTTCACGCGCCGACTTTGTCATGGGCTTTCAGGCGAAAGGCCTTTATGAGCAGTTCATTTCATTCCGCAGGAGGTGACGTGTGAAACTGATAGATTTGACCATCCCATTGGGCATTGCCACGCCCGCATGGCCGACCTACGAACCGTTGCAGGTAAAGTACTTCAAGCGCTTAGCCCCCAACGGTGCAAACGGCCAACTGTTGACTCACTCCAATCATCTGGGGACGCATCTGGATGGCGAAATCCATTTCTTCACCGCAGGTAAAGACATCGCCGACCTGGATATGGATTTCCTGGTCCATGATGCGGCGATTGTTGATCTTTCCGACGTGGTGGCCGATTACGACATCTACACCTCGGAAATGATCGAATCCAAGGTGGAGGTGAGGGAAGGCGATATCCTCATCATCCATACCGGCTTCCACCATTTTGGTTGGGATATGCCCACGGCGGATGAGGTGCGCTACATGGTGCAGCATCCGGGGCCGGATCGCGAGTTCGCGGAGTGGGCGAAGCGCAAGAAGCTGCGCTGGATCGGGGTGGACTGCGGCAGTGCGGATCATCCCATGAACACCATCATCCGTCAGTGGATGCCGCGGCAGGCCAAACAGGCGGAGGAGCACTTCCGCCGGAAGTATGGCGGCGGTCTGGCCGACATTTTCGACGATACCAAGTATCAGCTCATGCACATCGAAATGTTCCCCTATGGCATCATCCACGCGGAGTGCATCGGCGGCGAGCTTGACCTGCTGGTGAACCGCCGCGTTAAGGTGGGTTTCTTCCCCTGGCGCTTTGTGGATGGCGAATCCAGCATTGGGCGCTGCGTGGCTTTTGTGGAGGATGATGAATACGAGGAGCTGATGGCGAAGAAGGCGGCGCTGCCCAAGACGAAATTCGGCGATGCCTATGACCCGCAGCACGTGGAAAATCTGAACGCGCAGGTGCGCGCGCGCGGCTAACGGGCAGCCGCACTGCAGATAGGTACAGGTTCAACTTACATCCACATGGAGGGAGACGTTTATGGCGATTGACATGGAATTGGAGATGATGCTGCGGCCCCCCTCACTGCCGCAGGCACCCTATCCGCCCAAGGTGATTACCCTGGCCAACGGGAAAAAGATGGTGGTGCGCGAAGCCACCCGTGAGGAAATCCCCATTCTGTTGGAAGCGGTTCATCCCACCCTGTTCATCCACAAAGACTACTACGACATCGTCGGCGCGCGCTTGTACGCGGAGCTGCTGGGCATGTACACTTACCGCACGCAGAACGAGTTCATCCTGGTGGGGCAGGTGGATGGCTATCTGGTGGGGATGGTGAACAGCCGGATGTACAGCGCCAAAACCGGCATGAGCCTGCACACCCTGGCGATTGACCGCGGGCTGCGCGTAGGGGCGCATCTTTTCGCGGCTAAGATGGAGCATCACATCGAGTATCTCAATCAGGAAGAGGTGCTCATCGTGGCTGAAAGCCCCATCGGTTTCCGCCGGTGGATGATCGAGTATGAGCTGGAACCGACGAACATTCCCCATGAGCTGGGTGGAGCGCTTTCCTACCGCCTGACGCGCGAGTTGTATTTCAAATCCAAGCCTCGCCTCGTCGTGGGCGATCGTCCGGTGCCGCAGGAGCTGCTGGATGTGGCCTTGAAGGAGATCAAAATCGCCACCGAGGCCGAGATTCGTGAAAAAATTGCCGGGTTGAAGGGGAGGTAAGCAATGCGCGACGTGGCCATCATTGGCGTGGGGATGATCCCCTTTGGGCGACGTGATGAAGATACGCTGGTGGACATGCTGGCTTACGCCTCGATGAAGGCGTTGCAGGATGCCGGCGTGGATGCCGTGGATGCGGTGTACGTGGCCAACATGGGGGCGGGTATCTTGCAGCATCAGACGGCAGTCGCCAGCGCGCTGGTGGATCGGTTGAGTCTGCTGCCCGCCGCGGCTGACCTGGTAGAGAACGGTCCGGCCTCGGGCGGTTCCGCTGTCAAGAACGGTGTGTTGGCCGTTGCTTCCGGCTATTACGATGTGGTGCTGGTCGCGGGTGGCGAGAAGATGCGCGAGGTGACCGGCTGGCGGGCGACCGACTTCGTGGCGACCCTGACCCATCCGGAAGTGGAGTATCCCTACGGCATCACTTTGCCCGGCATGGCGGGCATGTTCACCCGTCTGTACATGGAAAAGTACGGTGTGACCGAAGAGATGCTGGCGGAGGTGGCCATTAAGAATCAGCAGATGGGGGCGCTCAACCCTTATGCGCATGTGGAAATGGCGCTCTCCAAGGAAGGGATTCTTTACAGCCCGCATTCGGTGGTCAACAATCCGCCTGTAGCCAGCCCGCTGCGCCTTTACGATGCCTGCCCGGTGAGTGATGGGGCCGCTGCCGTGGTGCTGTGCCCGTTGGACCGGGTCAAGGAGTTTACGTCGAACGTGCCGGTGATTGTGGCCGGCTTTGGGCAGGCGACGGATACGCACACCCTGGCCGAGCGCGATGACCCCACCGACCTGAAGGCGGTGACCCTGGCCGCGCAACAGGCCTTTGAGCGCGCCAAGGTCAAGCCGGAAGAGGTCAGTGTAGCCGAGCTGCACGATGCTTTCACCATTTTGGAGATTGCCGAAAGCGAGCACGTGGGCTTCTTCAAGAAGGGCGAAGGTGGCAAGGCCGTGTTGGAAGGGCGCACGCGCCTTGGCGGGCAGATTCCCATCAACGTGTCCGGTGGTCTGAAGGCGCGCGGGCATCCGGTGGGTGCAACCGGCGTGGCACAGATTGTGGAATTGACCTGGCAGTTGCGGCACGCTCTGCCCAAGGAACGGCAGGTGAAGAATGCACGCATCGGTTTCAGCGTCAATTTCGGTGGCTTTGGCAACAATGTGGTTGCCTTTGTGCTGAAGCGCGGGGAGAAATAGGAGGCAGAGCATGAGCACCCTTCAACAGATTACGGCCTATAAGTGCAAGAAATGTGGGCGGATTCACTATCCCAAACATGAACGCTGCTTGAGCTGCAAGCATCAGGAGTTCGAGCCGATCCATCCGGAAGGGGATGCAACGCTCCTCACGTACACGCAAATCTTCAATCTTCCCTGGGGATTTGACCAGCGCTTCCTGTATCTCGTCGTGGTACAGTTCGAGAACGGCGTGAAGGCGATGGGGCAGATCGAAGCGCCGGATGGGGCGGATCTGCGCCTGGGCATGAAGCTTAAGCCCGCATGGAAGCCGATTCGTTATGTGCATGGGGAACCTGTGCACGGTCTGAAGCTTTATCCGTAACGCCTCAAAGCAGGCTCCGGGTGGCCCGTGCAACCTGGAGCCTGCTCCTTCTGGGGATTCTTAGCTGAAGGAGGTGATGGATCGCGCGTGTCTTGATTTTGTCATCGGCTTTGATGGATTGGCACACATTTTAAATTTTTATTTCAGCATTTTCTCAGGAGGTCGTGATGGCAGCAAAAGAGACTGAAACCAAGGTTTTGGGCTACATGCCTGAGGACGTTCCCCCGCCATTGGGTATGTTGAGCCTGGGCTTCCAGCAGGTGCTGACGATGTTCCCCGCCACCGTGCTGGTTGCCATCCTGACCAAGTTTGATGTCGGCGTCACGCTTTTCGCTTCGGGCTTAGGCACGATCATTGCCTTGCTGGTGGCCAGGCGCCGCATCCCCATGTACTACGGTTCTTCCTTCAGCTACATCACCGTCGTCATCACCGTCATGTCCAAATTTGTGCCGGATTGTTTTAACGATCCGGCGATGGTCTATTGCCCGGATGGGGTGCGTTTAGCACAGGTTGGTATTGTGCTCACCGGTACCATGAACATCCTGTTTGGGCTTCTGATTCAGGCCATCGGCAAGGAACGTCTGGATAAGGCCTTGCCGCCGATTATTACCGGTAATATCGCCATTGTCATCGGTATTGCGTTGGCCGGTGCGGCTTTGAACATGGCTTCGGCGAACTGGGGCGTGGCCTTCATTACCCTCATTCTGACCGTGGCTTTCTCCGTCTACTTGCAGGGCAAGGGCTTGATCGGCATGTTGCCCATTCTCCTGGGTGCGATTGCCGGCTATGTGGTTTCGTTGATCGTTGGGATTGTGGATTTCACACCGGTGAATCAGGCGGCCTGGTTGCGCGTGCCGAACTTCACCTTCCCGGCCTTTACGGATCCGCGCGCCTGGAGCATGGCTATCAGTGTCGCCCTTATCGCCATCGCTACCATCCCCGAATCCACCGCTCACCTGTATCAGATGAGCCTGTACGTTGATCAGCTTGCCAAGGAATTGGGGCGCAAGCCTTTGCAAATCAAGAAGCTCATCGGTCTGAACCTGGTGGCAGATGGTTCGAACGACCTCATCAACGGTCTGCTGGGCGGTTGCGCGGGCACGAACTACGGCGAGAACAACTCGCTGATGGCGATTACGCGCAACTACTCGACGGCCGTGCTGATGACAGCGGGTGTGATCGCCATGCTGTTGGGCTTTGTTGGCAAGCTGGCGGCGCTCATCAACACCATTCCGGTGGCGGTGACGGGCGGCCTGGCGATTTATCTCTTCGGCGTCATTGGGAAGCAGGGTATTGCGCTGCTGATGAGCGAGCGCGTCAACCTGTTTGATCCGAAGAACCTCGCCATCGGTGCGACCATCCTGGTGCTGGGCATCGGCGGCAACATGGGCCTGCCCAACGGCCTCTTCCCCTTCAAGGTGCCTGTGCTCTTCCCGGATGGCATTCCGGCGATTGTCTTCGCCGCCATTGTGGGCATTCTCATGAACACCCTGTTCGTGGTGCTCCCGCCCTCGATGTTCGGCGTGAAGGAACGCGAAGACATCAATACTTACGAGGACTGACACGGGCAGCTATGCGCTGCTCCTCTCGACCAGGTCGCCTGAGCACGGGCGACCTGGTCGCTCCCTGAAGGTATTTCGTTAACGTGATGGAGGTCAGGTATGCGACCCTTTGATTATTACAAGCCGGCCACTTACGAAGAAGCGTTTGCTTTGCTGACGCGCCCGCATCAGGTGGTGATGCCCCTGGCCGGTGCAACGGATTTGATTCCCATGGTGCGGGATGAGCGCTGGCAGCCGGATGCCGTGGTGGACATCAAAAATTTGCCTGGAATGCGCGATTTGCAGGAAACCCCGGAGGGATTGTTCGTGGGCGCGGCTGTGCGCATGGCCGAGCTGGTGCGCTCGCCGCTGGTGAACAATCCGCGCTGGAATCTTCTTGCGCAGGGGGCGGAAGCGATGGGGCACGAGCAGGTGCGGCATCGCGCCACCATCGGCGGCAATCTCTGCACGGCCTCGCCCGCTGCGGATAGCGCGCCGGCGCTTTTGGTGCTGGAAGCCTTCGCTCTCATCCGCGGTCCGCAGGGCGAACGACGCCTGCCCATCCACGAGTTTTTCCTGGGTCCGCGCAAGACGGCGTTACAGACGGGCGAGCTGTTGATGGGGGTGCTTATTCCCGCGCCACCGGAGGGCAGCGTGGGGACCTATGTCAAGCTGAGCCGGCGTAAGGCGGGCGATCTGGCGATTGTGGGCGTGGCGGCGTTGGCCTATCCGCATAACGGCGGATACGCCTGGCGCATCGCTTTGGGCGCGGTGGCCCCGACGCCCATCCGCGCGCCGCGTGCCGAGGAAGCGTTGGCGCAGGGGTATGATGAGGCCGCCATCGCAGCCGCCTGTGATCTGGCGCTGGAGAGCTGCAATCCCATTGACGATTTGCGCGCCAGCGCGGCTTATCGCTGCGAGATGGTGAAGCAGATCACGCGCCGCGCCATCGAAACGACCGTACAGAAGTTCAAGTCGGCGTGAAGGGCGAAAGGAGGCGGTATGTTACACGAAATCACACTGACCATCAACGGCGAAAGTTATCCTGTCATCGTCAAATCTCACTACACCTTAGCACGGGTGCTGCGCGAACAATTGGGTCTGACCGGAACTAAGGTGGGGTGTGAGAATGGTGAATGCGGGGCCTGTACGGTCCTGCTGGATGGCGAACCGGTTAATTCCTGCCTGGTGCTGGCCGTCGAAGCGGAAGGCCACGCGGTTGAGACGGTGGAAGGGCTAAGCAAGGGCGGCGCGCTTCATCCTCTGCAGAAGGCCTTTATTGAGCACAACGCCGTACAGTGCGGCTTCTGCACACCCGGTATGCTCATGTCCGCCAAAGCGTTATTGGCGCGCAAGCCGCACCCGACGGAAGAAGAGGTGCGCTTTGCGCTGGTGGGTAATCTGTGCCGCTGTACGGGTTACCTGCGCATCATTGATGCGGTTCTGGATGTGGCGGAGGGGGACTGATTGGCCTTGTAAGCCGTCAGATGCCGGCCTGCGCGGAGGGTTTTCTGCCCTGGCTTCTCCCCCTGGTTTTGGGGGAGAGGGTGATTCCATCGGCGCGTTTCAGGTTGGAGGCACCGGGTTTCGGGTTCCCTTCATGAGCACGTATGGGACCCCAGCCCCTGTTCCATGATGGTTGAGCGCCATGGTTCCAGGTTTGGAAAAGCGCCCGATGTCGTAACCGGCATTCGGCACCTGTGCTGGCCCATGTCCAGATTTCCGTAAATGAGGAGCTGAGCTATGATTACAACACAAACCCCTAATCCTGTCGGTAAGAACGTGCCGCGTGTGGATGCCTTTGAAAAGGTCATAGGTGCGGCTAAGTATGTGGATGATATGGCCTTCGGGCCAACCATGCTGTACGGCAAGATTGTGCATAGCACGCGCGCCCACGCGCTCATCAAGAAGATTGATGTGAGCAAGGCCCTGGCTGTACCCGGCGTCAAGGCCGTGGTTACCGGTCAGGATAATCCCACCCGGTTGGGCCTCTATCTGAAAGATCGGTATATTTTTGCCTACGACCGCGTGCGCTACGTGGGCGAGTCTGTGGCCGGGGTGGTGGCGGTGAGCGAGGAGATCGCCGAACAGGCGGCGAAGCTCATCGAGATTGAGTATGAAGAGCTGCCCCCTGTCTTCAATCCGTATGAGGGCGCGCAGCCGGGTGCCCCCCTCATCCACCCCGATTTGGGCAGGTATGAAGTCGTACCTTTTATCTTCCCGGAGCCGGGAACGAATATTTCCGAGCATTTCAAGTTGCGCAAGGGAAACGTGAGCGACGCTGGGGTGAGCGACGAGGTTTGGGCGCAGTGCGCGCACATCGTCGAGGACACCTACACGTTGCCGCAGATTCAGCACGCGCCGATTGAAACTCACGTGGCGGTGGCTCAGTGGAATCCCGATGGACAGGTCACGCTGTGGTCGGCTTCGCAATCCCCGTTTGCACAGCGCGACCTGGTGGCGCAGAGCCTGGGCATCCCGCATGGTAATTTGCGCGTCATTTCGCCTTACATCGGCGGCGGCTTTGGCGGCAAAGCGGGCATCTCGATTGAGGCGAATGTCGTGCTCATGGCCAAGGCTGTGCCAGGGTATCCGGTCAAGGTGCGCATGACGCGCGAGGAGGAGTTCGTCGCCACTAATGTACGCCAGAGTCTGGTCGCTAAATACAAGATCGGCTGCGACAAGGATGGCAATCTCCTGGCTATGGAGGTGGCTTATTATTTTGGTGGCGGCGCCTATAACGATTATGGCGTGAATATCGTGCGCGCGGCGGGCTACTCCTGTACCGGTCCGTATGACGTGCCTCACGTGAAAGGGGATTCCTACTGCGTCTACACCAATCATCCCATCGGTTCGGCGATGCGCGGTTTCGGAATGCCCGAAATCCACTGGGGCTTAGAGCAGGTCATGGACCGCCTGGCGCGTGAGGTCGGTATGGATCCGGCGGATTTCAAGCGCAAAAACTGCGTCCGCACCGGCGACATTATCCTCACCGGTATGAAGATGCCGCAGATTGATCTGGTGCAGTGCATTGACAAGGTGACGAAGGCCATCAACTGGGGGCATAAAGATCCGCCTTCCGCGCCGCACAA
>DAOUBT010000022.1:0-79886 GCA_034432595.1 Anaerolineae bacterium
CTGCCCGATGCAGCCGAATCACCGGTGGTAGCCTATAACGCCGGGACGCCGGGAGCGGTCAGCGTCTCTTTCGGTGCCCTCGAAGTAGCCAGCCCCACCACGTTCAAGCGTGTCATCCGCGTGGTCAACAAGAGCGCTGAGACCCTCACGTACAATGTAGCGCTGGACATGCGCGTAGATTCGCCCGGCATGGCCTACACGGTCAGCCCGGCCAGCATCACCCTGCCGCCTTACGGCGTGAAGAACGTGGAAGTCACCCTTACCCTTACGCCGGCGGATATGCGCCGCACGACGCGCGACGCCACCGTTGCTTCCGGCCGCCACTGGCTGCCCGAAGAGACCGGCTATGTGGTGCTCACCGAGACCGGTGCCACTTATCCGAACGTGCGTGTGCCCGTGTACACCACCGCGCGCCCGGTTGCGCAGATGAGCACCTTGCAGGATAGCCTGAGCTTCACCGGCGTGAATCAGACGAAGCCGATCACGCTTACGGGCACAGGCCTGGCGACCGGCAGTGCTTTCGGGACGGTAGATTACCTCTCACTGGGCGCCGGCTTTGAGTTGATGGAAGAGAATCCTGACGATTGGTTCACCCCGGCGGAAGCCAAGAACGCCGATATCAAGTACGTCGGTGTGACCAACAACTCCGGCGGTGGAATGGCCAGCTCGCTTTATTTTGCCATCGCCACCTGGGGAAAGCACACAAGCGCCACGGCTTCCGATACAGAGTTTGACATCTACATTGATGCCGACCGCGACGGTGAGACGGATTACGTCGTTTACAACCACACCCTCACGCCTCCGTCGGATGTTTTCGTCACTTATGTTGTGGACCTGAGCACCGGGACTGCTACCGCCAGTTCCTACCTGAACGGTTTCTCGGCGGGGAGCTATGACACCAAGGTCTACAACAGCGATGTGATGATCCTGCCGGTATCACTCTCGCTCATGCCCAAGATTTCGGCGGCCAACCCGCGCTTCGATTTCCAGGTCGTGAGTTTTGCGCGCGAGTATGACGGCATGGTGGACGTGAGTAATGTCCACACCTATTCCGCTGGCCCGCAGGGCCTGCGCATCGGCACCGGCTCGCCCTTCTTCAATGACCTCCCCGACAGCGGGATCAATGTCACATACAACCACAACGTCTATCTGGCCAACGAATCGCAGGGCTTGATGCTGGTACACCTCCACAACGCCAACGGGGCTACGGCGCAGATCCTGCCGGTGACCACGCCGAACCTGGTCAGCTTCACCATCCTGCACACCAACGACTTCCATGGCCAGCTTGAACCGACGAGCAGCAACCCCGGCATTGCGCGCGTAGCCAACACCATCTTCAACGTGCGCATGGCACTTGATCCCGCCAACACGCTGCTCTTCGATGCCGGTGATGAGATGCAGGGCAGCCTGCTCTCCAACCTGCAGAAAGGCAAGCCCACCATTGACCTGTTCAACTTCGTGGGCTACGAAGCAGCCACGCTGGGTAACCACGAGTTTGACTGGGGTCAGGACGTGCTGCAGGAGCGTATCGCTGAGGCACAATACCCCTACCTGGCGGCGAACTTGACCGTCAAAGAGGGTGACTCCTGCGCCGGTTGGACCACGCCGGACTATGTTGAACCGTGGACGATCTTCGAGGTCGGAAGCGGAGAGGCTACCGCCAAGGTGGGCGTGATCGGGGTCACCTCGCAGGAGACGCCGTACATCACCGTGGCCTGGGCCACCGAAGGCCTGTGCTTCAAAGACCCGACGGAAGCCGTCCTGCGCTACTACGATGAGGTCAAGGCGGCGGGCGCGGATGTCATCGTCGTGCTCTCGCACCTGGGCTACACCGATGGCGGCTATGGCTATGGCTTCCCGGTGTATGGTGATCAGACCCTGGCCAAGAATCTGAACAATGCCGGCAAACCCGTGGACATCATCATCGGCGGGCACACGCACACCAACCTCTCTGCGGCTACCATGGTGGGTAACACGATGGTCGTTCAGGCTTACTCCAATGGCCGCAAAGTTGGGCGCGCAGACTTCGTGCTTGACAAGACCACGGGACAGATTACCAAGAGCTGGACTTCCCTGGCCGTTGCCACCAGCGATCCCGAAAACCAGGCCGTCAAGGATCGTCTAGCCATCTGGGTGAACGATCCTGACTATCAGGCGAAGATCAACGAGGTCATCGGCTTCTCCAATGTGGACCTGGTCCGCAACTACTATGGCGATTCGATCGTGGGCAAGTTTGTCAACGATGCGATTTACCATCAGCTCAACTCGGATGACGAACCGCTCAACGATGCCGAAATCGTCTTCAACAATCCAGGTGGCCTGCGCGCGGATCTGACCAGCCCCACCAAGCCCTTCACCCTGACCTATGGCATGCTCTTCACCGAGCTGCCGTTCGGCAATCAGACGGTGGTGGGCGACATGACCGGTGCGCAGATCATCGAGCTGCTCAATCAGAGCGCGACACTCTTCAAGGGCGCGCTGCAGGTGGCAGGCCTACGTTATAAGTTCTATCGCTACAACAACGCCATGGCCGGTCAGCAGCCGTGGGCCTGGGGTGCCTTTGACATTGAGGTCTACAACGCTGCCGAAGATACCTGGGAGCCGCTCGATCCTACCCGCACTTACCGCGTAGCGACCAATGAGTTCCTCGCCCCCGCCGGTCAGGATGGCTTCCTCGCCTTCAAGTACATGACCAACATCAGCTACTGGGGCGACATGCTCAACCTCGTCATTGCGGACGTTAAGGAGCAGTACGGCACGCCAGAGACAGCCTACAATGAGGAGCTGGACGGCCGTATCACGCGCGTGGGTGATGACGATGACACCAAGGGGCCGATCGTGCCGATCACTATCCTGCACAACAACGACTCGCATGGCTACTTCGCCAACTACTATAAGCTGGCGACGGCGGTCAAGCAGGAGCGCGCCAAGAACCCTAAGCGCACGCTGCTGCTCAATGCGGGTGATCAGATTCAGGGCGACTCGATGATGTACTACTTCAAGAGCGCCGGTCTGGGCTACGCCGCGGACGGCACGGAGCTGCCGGAAGAGCTGCGGGTCAACCCCATGATCGCGCTCATGAACGCGCTGGGTTACGACGCGATGACGCTCGGTAACCACGAGTTCAACTTCGGCAGCGAAGTCTTCGTGGGCACTTTCAAGGATGCGGAATTCGCCATCCTGGGGGCCAACATCTACGATGATGGGCGCTACGGTCTGGCCGAGGTAGGCGTGGAGCCAGACGTGACCTTCACGCTGCCCGGTGTAGCTTCCGACACCATCAAGGTTGCTGTGCTGGGTATCGCCAACCACCGCGTGCCCAACTACGAGCTGCCGAGCAACATCGTCGGCCTGACCTTCACCAACCCCATCACCGAAACGCAGGCACGCGCGCCGCAGCTCAAGGCTGAAAACGACGTGGTGATCGCGCTCACCCACATTGGCTTCACCGAGAACCCCGCCAGTGTGGAAGTGGACACCAACGTGGACACCAATCTGGCTCAGGTGACCACCGGTGTGGACGCGATCATCGGCGGCCACAGCCACACCTATCCGGATACCGGGTTCGGCCCCTACAAGTACCTGCCCACCATCATCCCGAACGCGGAAGGTGATCCGGTGCTGGTAACGCAGGCTGGTCGTCGCAATCAGTATCTCGGTCAGGTCGTGCTGGGCATGATGCCCGTGACCGAAGCCAGCGAAGTCGTCGGTTACGAGCTGATCTCCAGGGCCGGGCGTTACATTTCCACCAGCGGCCTGACCGCGGATGCGGATGCAGCGGCGGTCGGTGCGCCGTACGAGACGCTGCTCGCTGCTTACAACAATACCGTCATCGGGCAGACCCTCACGCCACTGGATGCCCTGAAGGCCTACACCGAGGAGACCAACGCCGCCAACCTGCAGGCCGATGCTTCGGTCTGGAAGCTGGGGCAGGAAGGCATCGCCGTAGACTTCCACCTCTCCGGTGCCATGACGAACGCTAAAGTGGCGGCCTCGGCCACGCCTGATGCGCCGGTAGCCCTGAAGGTGAGCGACATGTTCTCGCTCATGCCTTACGAGAACTCGCTCGTCGTCATGCGCATGAACGGCCCGCAGCTCAAGCGCGTGCTCGAGCGCGCCTACCGCAACTACTACTACTACAAGTACGTGCCGGGGTATGGCGGGTACTCCTACTACACCACCTGCATGCTGGATACCAACAGCATCGGCAAGATCACCTACTACGACACATACCCCGACATCCCGCGCGGGAACAACGTGAAGTCGCTGGAGATCAACGGCCAGATAGTAGACTTCAACGATGCCAACACCTACTACCGGGTGTCCACCGTGAACTACTTAGCGGCTGGCTCCTGCAACTTCAACGATGGCGGCGTCAGCCTGTGGCCGCTCGATCAGATCGTCAACGACACGCAGTACTATGTCCGCGACGCCGTGATCGAGTACATCCAGGCCCAGGAAGAGGCGATCAACCCGCAGATTGAGGGCCGGTTGGAATTCATCCCAACCGCCTTCAAGACGGTGTACCTGCCGATGGTGGCGCGCAACATTCAGCCGTAATCGGCGGCAAGGTCAATACGACGGGGAGGGTGAAAACCCTCCCCGTTCGTTTGCGCCTGTAAGGCTCTATGGTATAATGCCCGACGTCTGGGAGGGGTGCCGGAGTGGACGATCGGGGCGGTCTCGAAAACCGTTGTGGCCCTCGTGGTCACCGTGGGTTCGAATCCCACCCCCTCCGCCAAAACAAAAAGACGCAAGCAGAGCTTGCGTCTTTTTTGTTACCCCCTCGCCTTCGCCACGCCTGCCGTATGGAGAGGGACGCGCAAGGGAAGCTCAAAAGCCGGGGGATGCGATACGCTCCGGGTGCGTGTAAATGCACACGTCGCGGCGGCTCACGTAGCCCAACGCCGTGAGGCCCCAAGCTTCGGCCAGCTCGATGGCGCGCGACGTGACCGCCTTGAGGCTGCCCACCACCGGTAAGCCCAGTCGCGCGGCCTTTGTCACCATTTCGGATGAAATGCGTCCGCTGGTCAGCAGGACCTGTCCGGCCAGGGGGATGCCTTCCAGGAGGCTGTGGCCGGCAATTTTGTCCAGCGTGTTGTGCCGTCCCAAATCCTGCATCGCCACCAGCAACGTTCCCTGTGGCGTGAAGAGGCCGCTGATGTGCAGCGCGCGCGTACCTTGATGCGCCTCACCCTGCAACAGGATGCGCATCATCTCGGCCAGCGCCTCTAAGGAGAGCGTGTAGTCCACGGTGAGGGGCACCTCCGGCTCGAAATCCAGCGCCAATCCAAGACCGCCGGCGCAGCCGGAGGGACGTAAGCGCGTACGTCCCTTCCCTTCCACCCAGGTACGTAGCCAGATGTCGGCGCAGCTTTCACTGCGGTTGAGGTAAAGCTCTTCAATATCCTCTAAGCTTTGGATCAGGCCTGCTGTATAGAGAAAGCCCACGGCCAGGGCCTTCAAATCGCGCGGCGAACAGGCTAAACGCACCAGCGTTTCGCCGTTAACATGAAGCTCCAGCTCGGCCTCTAACGGGGGCTCGACCGGCACCCGTTCCAGTGCACCCGAGGGAGTCTGCACGTAGGCGTACCCGTTCATCGCTAACTCAGGAAAATCTCCGTGCCGCAATACGCGCAGGAAAGTACACCCTTGCCGGAAAGCTCCATTTCCGCATGGCAGTTCGGGCAGCGCTTCCCCTCCGTGAGTTTGGCCGCGTCCACCGAATACAGCACCCCCTGATTCCAGTTGATGTAGCCGGTGAAAAAGCCCTTGTTGACCAGGTCGTACACCATATCGCGTAACTGATTGCGGGTCACGCCGAGTTCCAACGCCGCCTGCGCCACGTCCACCTGCCCCCGCGCCTGTACCATGCCCAGCAGCTTGCGCTCCTGCTGCACGTAGGCAAGGTCTTTCTCTTCCTGCTTGCCGCGGAACAACAGGAACACCCCGATTCCCACAATGGGCGCGCTGAGGATAAAGGCCAATCCCAGACCCAGGACAGGCGCTGCCATATCCGTGTACTTGTGGGCAGCTACCCCCGCCCCGACCCACAGCGCCGCAATCAAACACAAGCCCAGACCCGCGGCCACGAGAATGAAACCCAGTGTCTTCCCCGTATTCATCCTTTCCTCCTCGATTCAGTCAGCCTGTTTTTACAGGCCGGTTTCCACCGGCAACGTCACGCGCATACACGTGCCGGGATACTCTTCATCCGGACGCACCGGGCTGATAGCCCGTACCGCTCCACCGTGAGCTTCGACAATGGTCTTGACCAGCGCCAGCCCCAACCCCAGGCCCTTGCGTTTAAGGCGCGCATCGCCAACGCGATAGAAGCGCTCGAACACCAGCTCCAGCTTATCCGGCGGGATGCCGATTCCCTCGTCGCACACTTCCAAAACGGCCCTATCGCCCTCGCGTTGCAGGCTCACCACCACCCTGCGCCCCGCAGGCGTGAATTTCAGGGCGTTGCTGCACAAGTTATCCACCAGGCGATGCAGCAATAAAGCGTTGCCGCGCACGAACAAAGGTTCCGGGTCTATCGCCCCCATCAGGAGCACATTGGCATTCTGTGCCGCGGTTTGGAAATCCTCCAGGACCTCCACGACGACTTTCCTGAAATCCAGCGGCTCAAAATTGCCCACGACCGCCGTCAAGGCCTGCTCCTGTGCCTTCCACAGGAGCATCATGCTCTCAATAAGCTCATTGAGCATACGCGCACGGCGTTCGATGATGCGCAGGACGCGCTCCTGTTCCCCGGTCATCTCCCCCAGGGCCTGTTGCAGAAGCGCATCGGTGTAGCCCATGATGATGGCGACAGGGGTGCGCAACTCGTGAGCTACATCCTCGATCACTTTCTGCTTGATATGCTCCAGCTCTTCTTTTTGTTGCAGGGCCTCCGCCATCATCTGCGCCCGCTGTTCAGCCTGCTGATAAAACAGCGCGTTCTGTAACGCCAGCGCCATGGGGACGCTGATGACCTCCAAGAGGCGCAAATCATCTTCATGGAAAGCATCGCGTTGCTCCGCGAGCAAACTCAGCACCCCGATGGTCTGACCATGAGCGACGAGGGGCACATCCAACGCGGAGCGAACCCAATCATCCACCCCCGGCACGTAAATCCAGTGAGGATTGTGCGTCACATCTCCCACCAGCGCCGCCTGACCGGTCTCAAAAACCCAGGTTGCCAGACCACGCTGCGGGTTTTGCTGAAAAACCTCCGTGATGGCTTCGAGCTGCATCGCATGGGTCTTACTGCGCCCACACAAAGGGTGAAGGATCTTGTGGTTTTCATTCCACAAGTAGATGATGACGTTCAGCGCGCCAAAGGCTTCCTGCAATAGCTCCACCGCGCGCGCTCCCACGGTCTCCACATCCAGGGAGGAAGAAAGGGAGAGTGCGATATTGTAGAGCAGCTCCAGGCGGTTGCGCTCAGCCTCTAAGGTTTCCACCAGACGGAGCTGCTCAAGCATGGCTGCGGCATACTCCGCAAAAAGGCGTAAGCGCTGCAAATCGTGCGCCTTAAACTGCTGCGCTTCTATCCCATCTACATTGAGGAAGCCGATCACTTCCCCGCGCACCACCAGCGGGACGCCCATATAGCTGCGCAGGACTTCCGTGCCTTCAATCGTGCGCCACCAGCCGGATTGGGTCGTATCCTCAATCAGAATGGGCGAACGTGTCTGCTTCATGTATTGGAATGTCGCAAACGTTTCCGGCGCCACGATGCGCGTCCATTTTTCCACATCCACCGGCAGGCGCTCATAGCCTTCACGCGCCACGAGTACCAACTGCTGGCCTTGGTACAGGAAGACATTGACCGCGCTCGCCGGCACAATCAGCATGGCCTGTCGCGTGATTTCGTGAATCAGTTCATCGAAAGTGCGCGCATGCGAAAGGGCCAGAACCGCGCGGGAAAGCGTTTCCATGGCCGCCAGTGCATCCGCCGCTGGCATGGTCGTATCCAATACGGAGCAACTGACCATCTCCGGCGCATCCGCGCTCACGACACAGCGCAGCAAAGCCGTCCAGGACGCCCCATCCGCTTTGAGCAACTGGAAACGTCGTTCCACACTCTGTTGAGAGGGGGCCTGCCGCAACATGGTCTCGAAATCATCCCAGGCTTTATGTTCGGATGGAGCCAGCACGTCCCGCAGATAGGGGCGGGCCTCCATCAAAGCCTCCGGCGAAGGGTGACCCAGCCTCTGAGCCAGGGTAAGGTTGGCAAAGACTAATTTGCCCCCCTGAACGGTGAATAACCCATGTGACATCCACGTGCTGATGTGCATCAGATTCACGGGATGAGACGTCCGCACCGTATGGGCTACCTCTTCTGCGCAGGTCATGGAAAGAAGCTGCCGCAGCGCAGTCAACTCATCCGCGTTGGGTTGCTCTTTTGGCAGGCACACGCTCAAAGCCACATGCTCGCCAGTGCACGCCCACGTCACCACCGCCATCAGGCACGTCGGACGGGGGCGCGCGAAACGCGGGATACCATCGGTATCCAGAACCAGGGCCTGACGAAGCGCCTGCCCTTTATCCGAGCTGGCAAATTGCTTCAGACACGTGGCACATTCCCGGTTTTGGAGATACTGTACTGGCGCGAAGGCGGGCGGCTCCATCAAGCTCTCCAGCCGCGCCCCTACATAGCCTGCCTCTTCCACCAGCAAGCGACAAAGTTCATACAGGAACAGGGGCCGTGAACTCCCCTGCCGCTGGAAGGCTTGCAGACGTTCGGGAAGGCTTTTCAGAGCTGCTAAACGCGCCGCCGCGTCCTCCATACAACTTACGCTCCACGAACCAGACTCAAAGCAATAGCGTTATGGTGTTCAATCAAGACCGGCAAATCTACCGTGCGCAATTCCCCATCTTCAACGATGATCCGGCCATTGATGATAGACAGATCCACGTTGTAGGGGTGGCAGAAGACCGTAGCCGCGAGCGGGTCGTGCACTGCCCCGCCCGCATAACTCAGCTTATCCAGACGCAAGCCGATGATGTCCGCCGCCTTGCCGGGGGCGAGCTGCCCAATATCGTCGCGACCCAGCACCTCCGCCCCGCCGCGCGTGGCGATCCACAGGGCTTCCTCAGCGCTCAGGCCAGCCGGGTTCCCCATCACCCGCTGTAAAAGCAAGGCCATGCGCGCTTCCGCCAGCAGATGGGAACTATCGTTGCTTGCCGAGCCATCTACCCCCAGGCCCACCGGCACCCCCGCGTCGAGATAGGCACGCACTGGCGCGATGCCCGAAGCCAGGCGCATGTTGCTTGAGGGGCAATGCGCCACGCCGGTATGCGTCCGCGCCATTTCCTGGATTTCTTCTGCGTTGATGTGCACACCGTGCGCAAACCAGACATCATCACCCAGCCAGCCCAATTTCTCCGCATAGCCCACCGGACGATGTCCGAAAGTCTCCAGGCAGAAATGCTCCTCGTCCAACGTTTCGGCCAGGTGGGTGTGAAGGTGAACGCCATAACTGCGCGCCAAAGCCGCGGATTCACGCATCAGATCGGGGGTGACGGAGAAAGGCGAGCAGGGCGCCACCACGATGCGCGTCATGGCGTAGGGCTTGGGGTCGTGATAGGTCTCGATGGCGCGCTGCGTGTCTTTCAGGATGAAGGCCTCATCTTCCACCACGCGATCCGGGGGCAGGCCCCCCTTGCTCTCGCCCAGGCTCATCGAGCCGCGGCTGGCATGGAAGCGGATGCCGATTTCTTGCGCAGCGCGAATTTCGTCGTCAATGCGGGCGTCGTTGGGGTAAATGTAGAGATGATCGGAAGCGGTGGTGCAGCCCGAAAGGATCAGCTCCGCCAATCCCAGTTTGGCGCTGACGTACACCGCCTCGCTCGTCAACCCTGCCCAGATGGGGTAGAGCGTCTTCAGCCACTGGAAAAGCGTCGCATCCTGCGCCTGAGGTACCACGCGCGTGAGGGTCTGGTAAAGGTGATGGTGGGTGTTGACCAGCCCCGGCAACAAAATCATCCCGCGCGCATCTATGACGCGATCCGCGCTTGAGGGCAGCGCTTCCGCCGGGCCAATCTGCTCAATCACGTTATCACGAATCAAAATGCTGGCATTTTGAAGCCTGCGGCGCGCATCATCCATGGTAGCAACGAGCGTGGCCTGACGCAAAAGCAGAGTCCCCATGCGTAACCTCCTGCAAAAGATACCGTTAAGGTCGCGGCCCCCTGGTCTGGGCTGACCCTTATACGCCCATTATAGGTCAGAGAAAGGTCATGTCAAATACTGAGGGGTGAAGCAGCATAGCTCTGGCTTCATCCTGGGCCACGGTTCTTCATGGTCCAGGCATGGTGAGGCCATGACGCCAATCGCCGCACAATGTTCACCCAAAAGCAACTTCATCTATGGTATCATACCCTCAATCCACGCATGGATGGGAGGTCGCATCATGAGACGAGGGTTACATCTGGTGCTGTTGCTGAGCCTGATGCTTGTGCCGGGCGTGCGCGCCGCGCCACCCCCGCCCGAAATGGAAGCTACGGTGCGCGCGCTGCTTGCTGATTATCCGGTGGAAAGCGTTACTTTTGAAGCGGATAGCCTGACCGTGTGCCTGCGCCTTGCCGATACGCAACGCCTCACGCTTGAGCATGGCCTTGAAGCGGAGCGCCTTCTCGACGCTGTGCGCATCGCGCTCACGCCGCTGCCCTGGCAGAACCTGAGCGTGCGCGTGCGTGACGCCAGTGGGACGTGCCGTCCCGTGAGCGATTTTCTTCCCGCCGACACGGCCACGCCGCGCAGCGTGACGGACGCGCTGCCCGCCGCGGCCACAGCCCCGCAGCAGGCCACGCAGACGCAGTCCCTTCGTGGTAAAACAATCTACATCAGCGCCGGGCATGGCTGGCAATGGGGCAAGGATTACAGCAGCAGTTATCCCGCCCAATGGCGCACGCAACGCCCCGCCTATCAGGACTTCATCGAGGACCACAACAACGCCGAGGCGGTGACGCAGTACCTCATCCGCTACTTAGAACAGGCCGGCGCCACCGTCATCCCTGTCCGCGAGCGGGATTGGGCGAGCTTTGCGCTCATCGCCGATGACGACAGCGGCGCTCCCGTCTATCTCGAAAGCGGAAGCTGGTTTAACGGGACGCGCACGGGTTACGCGGGTGGGACGTATCGTTTCGCCACCACTGTGACGAGCACCGCAACGGCGACCGCCACCTGGCATCTGGAGGTGCCGCAACGCGGCGTTTACGCGCTCTACGCCTGGGTCTACCCCGGCGCGAACCGCGCCGCGGATGCGCGCTATACCTTAGCCACCGCCGCGGGTCCGGTCACGGTCACGCTCGATCAGCGCCTGCGCCAGCCCACCTGGCGCTATTTGGGCAGTTTCCCCTTCTACGCCGGACCGGTCACCATCACCTTGAGCAATCTTTCCGCCAGCGCGGGGCAGGCCGTGATTGCGGATGCGCTGCGCCTCGGCGGGGGCACGTTTGACGACTTAAACGGCATCGAGACCAGCGCCACGGTGGCCCCCAACAAGCCCTGGTGGGAAGTAGCCACCTTCTACTACGCGCAGCGCATGGGCATGGCCCCCTCGCTGTGGAGCTACTATAACGACGTGGTTTCGCGTCCCTATTTCGCGCGCTGGAATCACGCCGGGAGCAACGAGGACGCACTTTACATCTCCTGGCACACCAATGGCTACAACGGCACGGCGCGCGGCACCACCACCTACGTCCACAACGGCGAGACTTACCCCCGCACCGCGGGCAGTCTGGAGCTGCAACGCGCCGTCCACAGCGAACTGATCTGGGACATCCGCGCCGGCTGGGATCCCAACTGGATAGACCGCGGGCTGAAGCAGGCCAATCTGGGCGAGCTGCGCATGTTGTGGGATAGCGACCCCGCCAACCGTATGCCCGGCATCCTGCTGGAAGTCGCCTTCCACGACAACCCCGAAGACGCCATGGCGCTTAAAGATCCGCGCTTCAATCAACTGGCAGCGCGCGCGATTTATCAGGGCATCGTCCACTACTTCGAGCAGCGTGACGGCATCGAGTTGGTGGAGCTGCCCGAACCGCCCACGCACCTGCAGGTGCGCAATGCGAGCAACGGCACGCTGCGCATCCGTTGGCGCCCATCCCCCACGGATACGGTGGGCTTGCGCGGCGATGCGGCTACCGCGTACCATCTCTACGTGAGCGAGGATGGCTTTGCCTGGAGCGCGCCGGTGCTGGTCACCGGCACGGAGGCGCTGCTCACCGACCTGCTGCCCGGTGACGTGCGTTTCGTGCGCGTGAGCGCGGTCAACGCAGGCGGGGAATCCTTCCCCAGCGAAGTGGCAGGCGCGCGCGTGGGCAACACGCCCCCGCTGCTTATCGTCAACGGCTATGATAAGCTCAATGCCTACGGCCTCGTGCCCGAAGAGGACCCGGTGGAGGGCTTCAACCTGCGCATGTGGGTGGAACGCATGAACCGTGGGGATTACGTCGTGCATCACGGCCTGGCCACGCCCCTGGCTTACGCCTGGGATAGCGCGAGCAACGAGGCGGTGCGCGACGGCGATGTGGACCTGAACGCCTACGCCATCGTGGATTGGGTGCTGGGCCGCGAGTCGCTGGACGATAACGGCACGTTGGACGAGAGCGAGCGCGCTTTACTGCGCGCCTACCTGCAAAATGGCGGCTCGCTGCTCATCAGCGGCTCGGAGCTGGCCTGGGACCTGGGCGCTTACGGGCGCGATGTGGCTTTCCTGCAGGAGACGCTCCGCGCGGCTTACGCGGCGGATGACGCGGGCACGCGCCTGAGTCTCGCCGCCACCACCGGTCCCTTCCGGGGATTGGGCGAGCTGCCCTTCGACGCGCCGGATGAGTACCTGGTGGACTCACCCGATGTGCTCTCGCCTCTGAACGGCGCTACTATCGCGTTGCACTACAGCGGGGTAACTTCCGGCGCCGCGGCGACGTCCTTCACCGCTGGATGTACGCATATCATCGCGATGGGGTTCCCTTTCGAGGCGCTGCGCCCGGACGTGCGCCCCTCGGTCATGGCGCGCGCGCTGGACTTTCTCGACGCCTGCGCGCCGCAACCCGTCCCCCCCACGCAGGGCTTCCTCAGCCCGCAGGACGGCGGCATCTATGCTGCCACGCCCACCATCCAGGGCTGGAGCGCCGGGGAAGTGAGCAAGGTGGAAGTGCAGCTCTGTCGTGCTTCCGGGGTCTGCTGGGATGGTCAGGGTTGGGTTTCTGGGGGGATATGGTTACGCGCTTCTGGACGTCTCACCTGGAGTTACGCCGCGCCCACGCTGGCGGATGGAGATTATGACCTGCGCGCCCGCGCCTCCGGCCTGGTGCCCGCCCTCAGCGATGCCGTGATCCACATCACCGTGGATAGCACGCCGCCGCTCACGCCTGTGCTTGAGGCACCATCAGCCAGCGCCTGGCTCACGGCCACCGAGGTAACGCTTACCTGGCAGGCGCCGTTGGACGAGGGAACGCCGCTGCACTATCAGGTCGAGCTGAACGACAGCGTGGAGGAGACGCCGCACCTCGCCCTGACGCGCGCCGTAGAGCCTGGCTGGCATACCTGGCGGGTGCGCGCGGTAGACGCGGCGGGCAACGTCGGGCCGTGGAGCGAGACGCGCAGCTTCCGCGTCGCCCCACCGCCAGAGACGGCGCTCATCACCCCCACGAGCGGCATCTACAGTACCACCCTCGCGATTGAGGGGACGGCGCAGGGCGCTTACATCGAGCGCGTGGAGGTGCAGCTTCAGCGCAGCGACGGTAGCTACTGGGCGGGCAGTGATTGGACGCCGGTGAGCACCTGGATCAGTGCCACCCTGGAGCTGGAGCAACGCTTGAAAAGCCCCCTGGAGGTCTGGCGCTGGCAGTTCCCCACCCCACCGCTGGCCGATGGGACTTATGTGCTGCGCGCGCGTGCCTGGAACGGGAGTTACGATCCCGTTCCCGCGGAAGCGTATTTGATTTACGACACCACGCCACCAGCCGCGCCGCGCCCGCTGGAACCGGCCCCGTCCGCTTTCCTGCGCGAAATGCCCGTCTATTTCCGCTGGGAGGCTCCGCCCGACGAACCTGCGCCTTTGCTCTACGAAATCGAGGTGGGCGAGCTGCGCGACACGACCTGCGATACGGCCTACAGCGCCGAACCGCCGGCAGGCCGTTATCCGTGGCGCGTGCGCGCCATAGATGCCGCCGGCAACGTGAGCGTATGGAGCGATCCGCAGACGGTCATCGTGGGCACGCAGCAGCTCTATCTGCCGCTCACGCTGCTGCGCTATGGCACCCCGCCGCCGCCACCTCCGCCACCGGATCCATGGCGCGCGGTGTTCGCCGATGGCTTTGAAGCCACCCCCGGCCCGTGGAGTTACAACCGCTGGGCAACGCGCGTCAGCAATCCGGTTTATGCGGGAAGCTGGGCGGTGCAGCTTGGAGCTACGGAGCCGGGCGAAGCGGGCTACTCCTCCGTGAGCCTCTCGCTCACCCTGCCGGCGGACGCCACTTCCGTGCGCCTGCGCTATTGGCGATACACGCCCGGCAGCGGAGATGTGGGCGACACGCACTACGTCAGCGTGCGCGCCGGCGTCACCACGCGCAGCCTGCTGCTGCTCGCGGGCGATCACACCGCCGCCTGGACGCGCACCGAACTTGACCTGAGCGCTTATCGTGGACAGAGCATCACGCTTTACCTGGGCGTCTACAACGACGGTGATGCCCAGCTCACGCGCGTGATGGTGGATGAGGTAGTGATTGAGGGGTATTATCCGTAGAAGCGGGTTGCTGGAAGCGGGTTGCTGGTTGCTGGAAGCGGGTTGCTGGATACTGGAAGCTGGATGCTGGTTTCCAGCTTCCTGCTTCCAGTCCTCCCGCTCTCATGCTCTCCCATTCTCCCGCTTCCAGTTCCCAGCTTCCAGCTTCCTGTTTCCTGTTTTGCTTAAGGCCGGAACTCCGCGACCTTGACGCCGTTCAGCCACACGCTGTACAGCTTGCCCGCGGGGAAACTGCCTAAATTGATGTTGAGCTGGAACGACTCGGCCATGGCCACACACATCTCGGCGGTGCTGACCAGTTCAGCCGTGATGATGATTTCCCCATCCTCATTGGGGGCATTGACGATATACTCCAGATTTTCGCATGGGGACTTGTAGCCCTTAAGCTGGAGCATGTATTGCACGGGTTGGCTCTCCATCTGGAGCAGGTCAATGGATTCCAGAGACTCCGGGTCGAGTGGGGTGCGCGTCCCCGTGCCGCCCCCGCCTACCCCAGCACCAACGCCACCACCGTTGCCAACCGGCGGCATCGGCAACGGTTCAGCGGGTGCAGTGCCCCGGTCAGGCGCGGAGGGCGTCGGCTCCGGCGTTTTCGCCGTCGCACATCCGCTCAGCAGCAGGCTCAAGATAAGGAACACCAATCCCAGGGTATAGAAACGTGACATCGTATCCTCCTCACGTGAAATGGATATGATCTGGCGGCCTTGTGGCTCACCACTGATAAAACGCATGAAGGCCCATTCAGGTTCCGGGTCAAGTTGCGACCGGGGAAAGTTAAAGGGGTTCAGCCATCGCGGGGAATGCCGGTAAACGCCAGGGCACAGGGTTCATCCCACTGCCCTTGCTGACGGGGCAAAATGCCATGGCCTGCCCATTCCAGGCAGGAAGGGAACGGTTCATCTTTTTCCCATATTTGCGGAAGATGTGGAAGGGAAAGCCATTACGCAGGAAGACAAAACTGTGCAGCCTGAATCCGCAACGGGATAGCCGTACTTCAAGCAGCAGCCATAGACGGAACCGCCTCCCGCGGCGCGTCAGGCTTCCTCGAAGGGGAACTCCGCTTCCAGCGTGGTGTAGAAATCCGCGGGACGCAGCACGTCGGGATAGAGACCGCAGAGGGCAAGATGACGGCGCACGTCCACGCAGAGATGGCACTTATCCGCGTAGTGACGCCGCCAGAGATAACCGTGCACGCGCGCGGCCCAGGTCGCCAGACCATACGGCCCCTCGTGGATGAGGTGCAGCAACGGCTCGGCCAAATCGCCCCGCTCGACACGATCCACCAGCGCCGGCCAATCGCGCCACGGGCCAAGGACGATGCCACCACAGAAGGCAGGGATGAAATCGCCATAGAGGTCAAAGTGTACATGCGGCGCGTTGAGCAGCTCCACGGCGCAGGTCTCGCCGCTGAAGGCCTCCGCCGGCAAGCGCGGCGCAAAACGCGCCAGCGCATAGCCAGCCCGTCCGCCCCCCATCAGGCCATAACCATGCCAGAGCAAACGTCGCGTCCCCTCCACGCCGTACCGTTCAAGGTAACGCTGCAAAGGCGTGACGGTCTGCACGCCAAAGCTGAGCATCTCCTCAAGGTACTGCGCCTGATAGACGAGCACGCGCCGCGGTCCAAAGATGGCCTGCGCGGTGCGCACCGCCAGCAGCGTGCGCTGCGGCGGGATGTGTTCTGCCTGATAGGGAGAACAACTGATGAGCACCCCCCATAAGCCCGCCGCGCGCAGGGCCGAAAATTTTGTCACCGCATCCGCTTCGTTGACGCACCAGCCGGCGTTGGTCTCCAGGTACACGCCGATGCCGCGTCGCGTCGCCTCGCGCACGGCTTCTAAGAGCAGGGGATAAACGAGGAACGGCTCGCCACCGGTGAGGTGAATTTGCGGTGGCCCCGGCAGTGCAGCCACCACGTCCAGCGCCGCCTGCAGAACAGGGCGCTCCATGCTCTCCACGGGGCGCTGCGGCCCACAGGCATAGATGCAGTGCGCGCATCCGGCCTGACACAGGTAGGTGAGGATGATGCCGATGTCCTGAGGAACTAAAATGGTCATGGTTCGTTCGCTCCGTTTGAAAAATGCCAATACCATCGTGGGGGCCCGGTCCGCGTGGGGCACGCCTTGCGCGTGCCCCTACCGCTACCGCATCACCACCGGCGGACCGGAAAACGGTCCGCGTTCCGGCACAAGCACCGCGCGCGCCCGTCCACGCCGCAACCGCCGCTGCACGCCCAACCACACGCGCAACAGGAACAACGGCGCGCGCATCCGCAACCAGGCGCGCACGGCCTGCCGCGCCTCCGCTTCGAGCGCTGCTGTCGGCGCGTAGCAGGCACGCTCCAACGCCATCACCACGATTTCCGCGCCGGCGCGGAGCGCATCCCCGCCGCGGAAAGGCGCGTCGGCTTGCAAAAGCGCGGCGCGTTCCGTCCAAAGCGCCAGGAATTCGCGCGGCGTCTCGCCTCCCCGCAGGATGAGGCCCAGCCGGGATCCATATCCCCATAATTTTTGATAGATGAGGTACAACCGCCGCGCCGGACTTTGCCGCTGTAACCAGGCCAGTTCGCCTACCCCCCAGAGCAGCGCGCCCACTACCACCAGCAGCGGAACGCCGGGCATCAGCCAGCCCGTCCACGCGGGACGGCGTAACGGCGGCAGGGGCGTCGGTTGCAGCGCTTCCGCTACCGGCACGATCACGTCGGGACGGCGCAGTTCCGGCACGCCCGCCGTGGGTTCAAATTCGATCCAGCCGTAGGAAGGAAAGTAGATTTCAACCCAGGCATGGGCGTTTTTCTCGCGCACCAGATAGGCGTCGCGCGCCGGCTCGTAGGTGCCCGTGGCATAGCCTACCACCAGACGCGCCGGTAATCCCGCCGCCCGCGCCAGCACTACCATCGCCGAGGCGTAGTAGTCACAGTAGCCACGTTGCAGCTCAAAAAGGAAGTAGTCCACCACGTCCTTGCCCGCATCGGGCAGGGGGACGTTGAGGTTGTAGGGATAGGTGCTGCGCAGGTAGGTTTCGATGGCGACCGCCCGGTCGTAGGCCGTGGCCTGCCCGGCAGTCAGCTCGCGCGCCAGGGCCAACACGCGCTCCGGCACCGTGTCGGGCAGTTGGAGATAGCGCGCCGTGATGTCCGGCGGGTATTGCGTCCCTGCCGCGCGCAGTTGCGCCGCGCTCACCTGCGGGAGCAGCGAATCCGCGCGATAGGTTCGGGCCTCTGTCAGTACGCCGAAGATGTCACCCGTGCCGCGCCAGGCCACGCTATAGGCGTGATCCAGGGCCAGGGGGGTGCCCGCCACCGCGACAAAACTCAGGGTGTCATCCAGCACGGTAACGCTCTGCCGCAGCACGCGGTAATCGCTGCGCGCCGGGATGGGTAAGGTGGCGCCGGCGGGATAACGTTCGGTGCGGGTACCGGTGGCGAACCAGCCGCGCCCGTTGTAGTAATCGTAGGTGAGCAGACGCCAGTAATAGCGCGGAGGCAGGTCCACCGTGGACGAGGGGACGTATTGCGCCTGTACCTGCACCCGCAGCACGGGACGCTCGGTGAGTTCGGGCGTGGCGCCCAGCAGATGGCGACGCGGCAGGCCCCCCGTCCCGGCCTGCGCAAAGCGCGCCGTATCCGGCGGCGGGGTTTCCAGGCCGATGGACTCGCCCACGCGCTCGACCGCGCCGCGCGTGCCCTCGGTGAGGCGCGTAAAGGTGCGTCGCAAGGTCGTCCAATTCAGCCCCGGCATGATGACCGCCAGCAGGAGCAGCACCACCGTCACCGCGGTGGCGCCCCAAAAGAGGTCGGTGCGGATGTCGCGGGAGTAGTCAATGCCGCGCTGCAGCCAATCCCCCTCGCGCCGGTCGTGGGCCACCAGAGCCAACAGCAGCAGGAAAACGGCGAGGAAGCTCACCAGGAAACCGCTCGACGCGCCGGTATAGGCCAGCACAAAGCTCAACAGCGCACCCGGCAGCAGGAAAGCAAGCAGTACCTGCTGATGGCGGCGCACCCACCACGCCATCCAGACGCCGAGAAGCTGCAGCAGCCAGCACCAGGCCAGCAATGCGGCCACCGGATCGTAGTAAGCGCGGCGCATCAACAAGGCCACCAGCCATTCCAGGGTTCTGGCCAGGATGATGAAGGCCGAGCGCAACAAGGTGCCCCACGTCTGAGCCAGCGGCGTCCAGGCGGGGGCGGGTGGGAGGAGCGCGCCGTCGAGCCAGGCCAGCAGCGCCGTCACCAGCCAGCGCAGGCTCGCCGCCGCCAGGACGAAGAACCACCCCACCCCGCGCGCCAGGTCATCCCAAAGGCCACCGACCTGCACCAGCGCTATCGTTGCGCTGAACAGGGCCGCCAGAAGCAAGGCGCGACGTGCCGTCCAGCGCGTGCGCGCCAGCCCCCATCCGCTGAGTACCCCCAGCCAGGCGAAAGCGATGAGGGTGTCGCGTGGGAGTTGCCGTCCCGTGGCCACGATGGACCACGCCACCCAGGTCAGGGCCAGGCCCAGCAGAAGCGCGTAACCCAGGTGGAAGATACGGCGGAAGCCCCACTGGATCAGGCGCAGCAAGGGATCGCTCAAGTAGGTTTCCGGCGCGCTATCCATGCCCCCCTCCCAGCAAGCGCCAGTCCCAATCCGCAGCGCGGCGCGCCGTGCTCACGCGCCCATAGCCCAAAGGGCGACGGCTCTCATCGGGCGGATGCGGGCGTTCAAATTCAGCGCGCTGCAGGAGACTGTAACGCACGCCCCAGCGCGCCAACATCTGCATCGTCACCGCCGGATCCCCCTCCCCGTCGAAACTGCGCGGGTCCAGCAGCAACACGGTAGGCACCACCCCGCGGCGCAGGAGCGGGATGAGGGCCTCAATCCACCCACTCTGCACGGCGGGGGTGATGATGATGAGGGAGGGATAAGCGCCCAGGGTTGGCGCGGCGCGCGTCAACACCTGCGCCAGGGTCAAAGGGCCGGGTTTGACGAGGGCCAGCGCGCGCAAAATCTCCCAGCGTTGCCCTTCCCCGCCTGCCGGCGGCAGCCAGATGGGCTGTGCGCCGTGCGCGATCAACCCCACCTTGTGCCCCTCGCGCAATCCACGGTCAGCCAGAGAAGCGGCAATCATCACCCCGTACTCTTCAGTGGACTCGTCCTCACGCCCCACCTGCACGCGGCGGTCAAGATCGAGCACCAGCCACCAGTCACCCGCGGGCGTGCCGTCGAAGAGGCGCACGTAGAGCGCGTCGCGATGGGCGGAGAGCTTCCAGTGAATCCAGCGGTAACTATCGCCGGGCTGATAGGGGCGCGCGGTAGCCGCGCTGACGGTGCGTTCCGGCGCATACTCGCGCGGACGGCCCTCACCGGCACGGCCACCGGGCGCAATTTCAATCTGCGGCAGGGGGACGATGGGCGGGGTCACCATCAGTGTGGTCCAATGGGGATAGGTGCGGATGAAAGTGAAGATGCCAAACGGGTCGCCACTGCGCAGTTGGGTTGGTCCCAGGGTGTAGAGACCGCGGCGCGTGCACCAGGTCTCGCGGTGCCAGCGAATCGCATCCCGCGCCGGTGCGCCGGTGCCCCGGCTGGCCTGATAACCGGGCAGGGTGGATTGGTCGCGCACTTCGAGCCAGAGCGCGGGCCAGGCCGTGGGGTTCTCCAGCGTGAAGCGCTCCACCAGCCGGTCCCCCACCTGTGCCCAACCGAAGCGCATCTCACGGCGCAGGACAAGCCGTCGCGCCAGGGCTAACGTCCAGACCAGGCTCACCAGCAGCAGCCCTATGAGGGTGACGAGCAAGACGCGCCAGCCGCGGTATGGGTCAAGCAAGGCAACGATGAACACCAGACCGGTCAAAGCGACCAGGTAAGGCTGTTCGCAGCGCACCTCCGTTTGCGGGGGAAGCTTGAGCCAGCGCCTCAGCTGCATGGCAACCTCACACCATCGGCTCAGGGCCGTTCGGCGCTCAAGGCAGGCACGGGCAGACGCGCAAGCAGCTCGCGCAGGATGTCCTGCGTGCTCTGACTGCGGAAGCGCGCGCCGGGACCGAGGATGAGGCGATGGGCGAGCACCGGCAGCGCCAGGGCCTTCACGTCGTCGGGGAGCACGTAATCGCGTCCGTAGCGTGCAGCGCGCACCTGCGCGGCGCGGTAGAGCGCCAGGCTGCCGCGCGGCCCCGCACCGAGAAACACATCCGTCAGTTGCCGCGTTTGACGGGTGAGGTCCACAATGTACTCCTCCACCGCGGGGGCCACGTACACGTGCTTCACCGCCTCCTGCGCAGCGAGCAGTTCCTCCAGCGCGACGACGGGTTCCAGCGTTTCCAGGGGATGGCGCAATTTTTGCTCGCGCAGCACCTGAATTTCGTCCTCGCGTTCGGGATAACCCAGGGTGACGCGCATCAAGAAGCGGTCAAGCTGACCTTCGGGCAAAGCAAAGGTGCCCTCGTATTCCAGCGGGTTCTGCGTGGCGAGCACCATGAACGGCTCTGGCAAGGGATGGGTCACCCCATCCACAGTGACCTGATATTCGGCCATGGCTTCCAACAGCGCGGCCTGGGTTTTGGGGGTAGCGCGGTTAATCTCATCCGCCAGGACGATGTTGGCAAAGAGGGGACCGGGATGAAACTCGAAGCTGCGGGTGAGGGGATTGAAAACGGTAACACCGGTCAGATCGCTGGGGAGCATATCGGGCGTGAACTGCACGCGATTGAAGTCGCATCCCAGCGAGCGGGCCAGGCTGCGCGCAAGCACCGTTTTCCCCACCCCCGGCACATCTTCAATCAGAATGTGGCCGTGCGCCAGCAAACCTGTGACGACCAGCTCAACGGCCTGCGACTTTCCCACGATCACGCGCTCCAGGTTGGCAATGAGGCGTTCCATCAAGGCCTTGACGGTATCCATAGTTCCTCCAGGCAAGGGTTAAGCCAAAAAAAATGACACGGGCTATAAGCCCCAAGAGCTTTCGCCACGGGCAGGTTTCGGGATGCACATGCCAGTTACAGATAAGCTCATTGTAGCCTACTCCAGAGCTTTGCCAAATCCAAAACGCATAAACTGCGCCAAACGGCCCTGCCCTGCGGATAGCGACAACCTGCGCCAATGCCGGTCTGTTGAGAGAAAGCCGCCCCCGCGAAAGCGCAGGCCAGCTTCCGCTTCCGGTTCCCAGCTTTCAGTACCTGATAGTTGTACTTTGCCCTATCTGTGCTAAACTAAAGGCTCAAACAGGAAAGCCTATGCGCATTAAACCCAATGTGTTCCTACTGTATGCCTTGACCGTCAGTGTCCTGCTCTACACCGGATGGGTGGGACTGACGATCCTGCGCATGCCCGGCGATCACGCCAGCGTGTATGTCGGGGAACACCTTGTCGTCAAGCAAGCGCCTGCTGATTCCCCACTGCGCGCCGGGGATGTACTGCTGTCTATCGGCGGCAAGCCGGTGGATAGCGATGTTTTGCGCCCTGATGTGTGGTATAGCTTCCTCTCCGCCCAACCCACGGAGGTGCCTTACACCATCGAACGCAACGGCGAGAGGATGACGGTGCTCGTGCCATGGACGCCGGTGCGCCCCGCAGATGCGCTCATCAACTTTGGTGGCTTACTTTTCATCGGCATTGGCGTGCTCCTCACCAACCTGCTCATCCTGCCCTGGCACAGCCACGATCGCGGCGTGCGGCGTCTCGTGCTCACCTTCGTCATTCTGGCGCTCAATCAGGTCAACAACCTCCTCCCTGCCGCGGGCGCCAACATCCTGCTTAGCTGGATGTGGCTCTTTATGCCGCTCGACCTTTCCGCCTGGTTTATTGGTCCGATTGGTCTGGAAGCTTTTCTGCGCTTTCCCGAAGAGAAGAACATCCTCAAACGCTATCCGCGCCTGCCGCTGGTGCTCTATTTAACCACGCCTCTGGCGGCGCTTGTGGGGGCGCTGCTGCGCGGGGATGGGACGCTCTACGGCACGCGCAACGCGATGTTCAACAGCACCGATACCGTCAGCATCGTGCTGATGGCGCTCACCATCATCGCGGTAGCTCACACCTACCATACCAGTCGCCGCCCCGGCGTGCGCAATCAGATCCGGTGGATTTTGTGGGGCCTCACCCTGGCCTTCGTGCCCTGGTTGCTCCTTTATGGCCTGCCCAAGCAATTCCTCGGCACGCCCTTCCTGCCGCTCACCATCACCAACATCACCGTCACACTCATCCCCATCAGCTTTGCCATCGCCATTTTCCGCTTCCGCTTGATGGAAGTGGATCAGGTCATCAACCGGACCATGGTGTACCTCCTGCTGATGGGCCTGTCGTTTGGGCTTTACCTGATCTTCTACTCCCTGAGCCGGGAACTTCTCTACCTCGCCACGGGACGCACGCACGAGTTCACCTCTGGCCTGATCGCCACCACCGTGCTCTTCCTGTTCCTCAACCCGCTGCGAGAATACATCCAGCGCCTGATTGACCGCACTTTCTATCGCGAGCACCTGGACTTCGGCAAGTTAGTCCGGGACATGGGACAGGAACTGAGCGTCATGCTGGTGTTTGAGGACGTGCTCGATTTGCTGACGAAGCAGGCTGCGCTGCGCCTTGGGCTTCAGTTCGCGACCATCCTCACGCCAGACGCTGACGGCCAATTCGTGCCGGTGCGCCCCTCTCCTATCCCGGCGCTGCCCGCCACCTCCCCTCTGCTTGCGTGGGCGCGCTTCAACAGTCAGCCCCTCATCCTGCACGAAACGCGCCGTGTCCCTCCCTTAGTGCGTGAAGAGGCGCTGAAGTTGCTTGTTCAGGGCGCGGAAGTGTGTATCCCTCTCCTGCACCGCAACGAGTTACTGGGGCTTTACCTTTTCGGCTCTAAAAGCTCCGGCAACCTGCTCACGCGCGAAGAGCTGAACTCCCTGATCCTTCTCAGTCAACAAGCTGCAACCACGTTGCAAAATGCGCGGCTGTATCAGGAACTGGAGACCTACAGCCGCGGCCTTGAGGTACGGGTCGCCGAACGCACCGCGGAACTGCGCGAGGAGCGCAATCGGCTGGAGACGATTTTGGAGAATCTGGCCGATGGCCTGTTAGTGACGGATCCACAAGGTCGCATCAGCCTCCTCAATCCAGCCTTGCAGCGCATGTTCCCCGACAATGCGCTCAAAATCGGCAATCCCTTAGAGGGAAGCCTGCCGCGTTTAGCCGAGCTGGTGCGCATAACGCTGGCTGCTCCGGAGACACTCCACACCGAGGATTTCAACGTCGAGTTTCGCCCGCACTTAGGTGCACCCGTCCGCCGCGTGTACCGGGCCACGGCCTGCCCCCTGCTCGACCGCAACGACGAAGCGTCCCTCACCCCGCACGGTGTCATCATCATCGTGCGCGACATCACCCACGAAAGTGAAGTGGACCGCATGAAGACGGAGTTCATCTCCACCGTCTCGCACGAGCTGCGGACCCCCCTCACTTCTGTGCTGGGATTTGCCAAGCTTATCATCAAGACCTATCAGCGCGCCATCGTCCCCGTCCTGCCGGATCAGCCGGAGACCCGCCGCGCCGCGCAACGCATCGAGGAAAACCTGCACATCATCATCAACGAGGGTGAGCGTCTGACGCGCCTCATCAATGACGTACTCGACATCGCCAAAATGGAAGCGGGCAAAATCGAGTGGCACATGGATCACGTAGCCCTGCACGAAGTGGTCAACAGTGCCGTTGCCGCCACAAGCAGCCTCGCGGAGGAAAAACAGCTCGCGGTACGGGTGGACGTTCCGCCCACGCTCCCCATCGTCTGGGGTGACCGCGACCGGTTGATTCAGGTGGTCACTAATTTGCTCTCCAACGCCATCAAATTTACACCGCAAGGCAGCATTGATGTGCACGGCGAACTCGTGACCGATCTGGCGCGCGAGGCGGCACGCTATCCACACCTGCCAGCCGACCTGCAACGCCCGTCCGCGACTCAGACCACCTGGGTTATCATCAGCGTGCGCGATTCCGGCATCGGCATCGCCGAAGAGGATTTGGGGCGCATCTTCCAGAAATTCCAGCAGGTGGGCGACGCCACCTATCACATGCGCGGCACGGGATTAGGCTTGACCATCTGCAAAGAGATTGTGGAATATCACGGCGGGTACATCTGGGTGGATAGTGAACTCGGACGGGGCAGCACCTTCAGCTTTGCTCTACCGGTCAGTTCGGCAGCGCTGGAGAAAAAACAAAGCGCCGCCGAAACTGCGGCAAGCGCCGAAGCCAGGCCATGCCGCGTCCTGGTGATTGACGATGAAGAGCACATCCTCACCCTGCTCAAGCACGAACTGGGCGATGCGGGTTACGAGGTTCTGACCGCCTCCAGTGGTGAGGAAGGCCTGCGTGCCGTCGCACAACATCGTCCGCATGTGGTCATCACCGACTTGATGATGCCCGACGTGAGCGGCTATGCTGTTGTACAACGCATAAAAGACGATCCGCTTACCCGCCCCATCCCGGTTGTAGTGCTCTCCGTGCTCGAAGCATCCCTCCCCGAACGCCCCATCGCCGCGGACGCCTACCTCACCAAGCCCGTGGATATGGAAGCCCTGCTGCGTACCATCGAGCATTTGCTGAAAGAAGCATAACGGACCTGAGGCAGGTCGAGACTCTGTCGTCGTCGCAGGTCAAGGCTCTACCATGACCTTTCGGGATACGCACGTAACTTCGCCCGCCCCAACCCGGATCCATGGCCGTGCAGCCCATAAAGCCGTGTTGATACCGGCATCTCCACCATGAGGAGGTTGTAACCGATGAACTTTACCGAAGCTGAACAGCGTTTTCGTTGGCTCGAAGAGCAGCGGGCGCGAGGCACTTTGACGCCCGAACAGTACCGCGCTGAGCTGGCCCGTCTGCGCGTGACCGACGCCTGGGGCCGGTTGTGGATGCTGCAGGAACAAACCGGACAGTGGTTTGTCTTCCATGAGGGTCAGTGGCACGCTTCCCAACCGCCCAGGGAGGCCCCGCCACCGCCGCCCCCACCGCCCAACGTGCCCTCCTCCCTACCAGGCCAGCCGATGCCCATGCCGCCTTCATCCCAACCGCACCCGCAGCCCCAGGCTGAGACAGGCGGGGGATGTGGTAAGTGGCTCCTTTCCCTCATCGCCTGGGCTGTGATCTGGACCATCATCGCAGTGGTGGTCTATTTCATCGCCGACCGGGAACTTATGGCGGTAGCGGGAGTAGGACTGGCAGCCTGCATCAGCCTGATCCTGGTCATCGCCACGCTCTCCTCACGCTGGCAGGGCGTGATTACGGACATTCGCGTGGCAAGGGAGCGGGTGAACGATGGCGATGACGATTGGCATTGGGAGAACGTCACCTATGCTTACGTTCGCCTTGGCAACGGCAGGACCAAACGCATGCGTGCCATGCCCCATTGGACCGTCGGCGATCGCCTTGAAAAGCGACGCGGCGAAAGCCAGATCCGCCATTACCCGCACGGATAGAAAGCCGCCCTCCGCACGCGGAGGAAGCGAACGCACACGCAGGATTTATCCGCCGCCGGATGCCGCCGCATCCAACGGCATGAAGGCGAGCTGATGCACCTCCACCAGCAACGGCTCAACGGCGCCGCGGCTGAATTCGCGCAGCGCATCCACAAAAGCGGGGTAGTCCTCCACACGGAAGCGCACGGTGAGCGTGACTTGAGCCGCAAAATCGGCTTCCAGCACCTCACCGTGCAGCTCCTCCACCAGCAGACGCGCGCGCTCATAGAGCGGATAAGGCAGCTCGAACATGGCGGTATGGGTGTAGACCTTCTCGGCGCGCGGCAGCACCTCAAGCACAGCGCGCACCGCATCGCTGTAAGCGCGCACCAGGCCACCCGTACCCAGCTTCGTTCCGCCAAAATAGCGCGTCACCACCACCACGATATCCCCCAATCCGCTGCCCTGCAACACCGCCAGCATGGGACGCCCGGCTGTGCCCGCCGGCTCCCCCGCATCGCTACAGTGAGCAATCACTGTGCTGCCATGGCCGATAAGGTACGCCGGCACGTGATGTGTGGCGTCGGGGAACTCGGCGCGGATGCGCTGAATGAAGGCGCGCGCCTCCTCCACGCTGAAAGCCGGCGCTGCATCCGCGATGAAGCGCGAATTGACGACAATGATTTCCGCGCGCGCCGGACGCGCGGGCACGAGCAGGCGCGTCACGTCCAGCCCTCCACGCGCACGCGCGCTCTCCGCCACGCTCCCGGCGCGGAAAAGCGCCGCAAATACCCCACAAGATCGAACTTCGGGCCAATCGTCAGGCGCAGCGCGCCCGTCTCCGGCGCGTACTGCCCGGCGAACACCGCTTTTTTCTTGAGCGCCGCAGGAGGCAGGTCCAACATCCACCAGCCCCCCTGCCGCCGCACATTGCAGGGGACGTAGGAAGCACGCAGAAAGTCGCGCAAGACTTCGTGCGCGGCAGGGAAGACTTCCGGCGGGAGATTCAGGCTCAATTCCGCGCGGATAAAGCCCTCCGGCGCGGCGGGGAGCACGTCCACCAGGCGCACGCCATCGGCAAGCGTTTCGCCATGGGCGAGCAGCGCCGCGCGCAGGGCATCCCGATCCCAGGCTGTGAGGGCAAAGGGCAGCACGCCGTAGAGGGCAGTGAATCGCTCGCGGAAGTCGGCCCGCGTGAACAGGGCCTCCTGCGCCGCCAGCAGGTTGTCCGTCTGCTCCGGCAGAGCGGCGAGCAGCGCGCGCAGCACAAAGGCGCGCGTCCATTCCGGCGTTGTGCCCGCCACCGTGTCGGGCAGGTCTAAGGTGACGAAGAGCGGCTGCAGGCGCCGGCGCATCGTCATCAGGCGCTCCAGCCCGGCCTGCGCGGCAGGAGCGGGTGGCGCCACCGTATGCTGTAAAATCGCCTCCCGTTGTTCGGGGGTGACACAGGCGGCACAACCGGAGCACGTCCCACTCAGGCAGTAGCCCTCATCCAGCCCGGCTTTTGCCGCCTCATACTGCCGGTAGAGATAACGCGCGGATACGCCACCGCGCAGGAACGCGAAAGGAAACGCGTGCTCCGGCCCCTTTTCCTGCCAGAATGCCTCCGTCCACAGGCCCTGCGCCTCCATCCAGGCGCGCAAGGCTGGCCACGCGCCGGGGGTGAGCGTCAAATCGTAGTGGTGACCTGCGCGCGCCAGGTCTACCAGGCCGGGCGTGAGCCGATAATCGGCCATCGCCAGGACCTGATCGAAGGCGTACTCATCCCAATCCGCCGCCAGCCGGAATTCAAAGCCGTTGGTCTCGCAGGCCGAGCGCGCCTGCCCGATGAGCGGACGCCAGAATGCCTCATCCAGGAAGAGACGGTCGTAACGCAGCGGGGTGAAGGGAAGGCGCACCAGCAGGCCGAAGCTGAAAATGACGCGGATGCCCGGATTGGTGCGCTGTCGCAGGGCCTTGAAAGCGCGCAACCACTCGCGGAACTCGCGGAAATCCTCCTCCGTTTCGTAGCCGGTGAGAATGTAGAAGAGCTTGATTTCGCGGATTTTCTGCCGCAGCAATTGCGCCAGCACGCTATCCAGCGCCGCAGCGGGCAGGCTTTTGTGCAGGAAGGCGCGCTGCCGCTCGCTGATGCCCTCCACGCCCAGCGTGAAGCTGCGCTTATCCGCAAGCACCTCATACGCAAGGAGTCCCGGCGTGGTGGCCAGCAGGTCCACCCGCTGACTCTTAAACCCCACGCGCAGGAAAAGACGGTTCAGTTCCAGCAGTAACGCGGCAATGTCGCGGTGCGTGTTGAAGTTGAAACTATACAGTTCCACCTCCTCGGCACCGGTAGCGCGCTTCAATTCCCGCGCCGCAGCCAACACATCCTCCAACGGGACCTCGCGATAAGGCTTGCGGTCGTATCCCTCGAAGCAAAAAGAACAGAAAGCCGGGCAGCCATACGTGATTTGCAGCTTCGCCGTCGTGGCCTCGGCGCTGTTGAGGATGGGATAATGCAGCAACAAATCCTCGCGCCGCGGCGCAGGGCACAGGGCGCGCGTGACGGGGCGCGTCAGATCGCCGGCGGGCCAGAAGCCCGGCACGGCCTCAGCCGCGCGGCGCAGGCGCTCCGTGGTGGGCAGGCTACGCTCCTCCTGCAGGACGCGCAGCAGCCGCTCGACGTGACCTTCCCCTTCCCCAAAAAAGATGCCATCCACCAGCGCCGCGCCATCCGCACGGACCAGCGTCTGCGCGGCAGGAGCATTGGAGCCGCCCAGCAGAATCAGTGGCCCCTCCGTGCGCTCATCCGACCAGAGGGGCAGGTTGCTGCGCTGCAGCAGATAGGGCACATTCAATAATTCCAGGCTATAAGCGTTGGAGATGAGCACATAATCATAATCGGCAGCCGGACGCCAGGCGTAGATACCGAAAAGAAGCGGCTGCCCGGCCTGAAGCGCCGCCTCACGCTCGGCGCGGGTCGGGAAAAAAGCGAAATCCACAAAAGCGCGCGGCAATGCGCGCCGCACCGCCTGCGCCAGGAAGAGATGCGGCAAAGAGCGGTCCACATCGCGGAAAGGCGAAAGGCGCACGATGAGGACGCGCGCTTCCGCCTCCTCCCAGGCCGGATTCCCGCACGTCGGATTCACGCGCGGCAGCATCACATCAGAAATCACGGTTGGTGACCAGGTTTGTTCGCTCATACGTGCGGGATTGTACCCGAAAACCGTTGAGATGCCAAGGGCCACCTGCGCCTGACCCAACGCCACGCTGCCTCGCGCCAGCCGCCCTGCCTGCCCACAGGCTATCACAAAAATTGCAGCGCAACGTTGAAGGCGCAATGGGGTTATTACCCTATGGGGGAACCAACGGACGTCGGCTCTGCAAACGTGATTTCAAACCACAGGAGGGTGTATGAGACTCACACAGTATCTGGTGTCGTTCGTGGTGTTACTCGGCCTGCTCATGCCGGTTGGCCTCATCAGCGCGGCGCCCGCGCCGCTCGATATGCAGACGGATGCGAATCAGGACGGCGTGCCGGATGCTTTCGCGCAAGCCGTGCAGGCCATCGCCACCGCCAAAGATCCGCAAGCCGCCATTCGGGACCTGATGGCACGCATCCCCTATCAGCCGGGCACGCTGAAACTACAACGTCAGGCCGAAACGCTCAACCGCCGTCTGGCGCGCGCCCGCACGTCGGAAGAGGCGGAGCAAATCCTGGCGCAGTTGCGCACCTTGCGCGCCAAAATGGAAAAGGACCCCAACTACGTCCTGGCCCTGAGCGCTTTGGAGCGCTACTATCAGCAGGAGGGCTACCTGCCCCGCCCCGCCAGCCGCGTCAGCACGCAGGCCGTCAACTGGGGCGCGCTACAGGCTGGTGACGTGATGCTCATCCGCTCCGGCAAGCTGCCCTGGATGAGCTTCGTCTACGCCATGTGGTACACCCACACCGGCAACTACCACGGCAACAGCCTGGTCTACGAATCCAACCCCGATGGCGTGCGTCTGAAGCCGCTCAGCGACTGGCAGCAGAGCGGGCAGTACGTCGCTCTGGCGCGCAACAATCGCAAGACCGTCAGTCAGGTGCAGAGCGCCCTGAGCTGGGCCGAAAACCGCTACGGCACCGATGGCCGTACCCCCTACAACTACTGGTTCCCCGACAAAACAACCGACAGCAAACTCTACTGCTCCCAACTCACCTGGAAAATCCACGGCTACCTCGGCGTAGACCTGGATAGCAACGCCTGGCAATATCACCTCTGGCTCTCGCTGATGTGGGGGCCGTGGGTGATTCCCGCCGTGGCCTATCCTGCCGTCGCGCCGGACGAAGTCGGCTACGATAGCGACATCACCATCTACAGCGAGAGCTGGAACTAACCATGCGCCGGCGTCCGTGGTTCACCCGTAACCGCCGGGTAGCCCTGTTTGGGGCAGGGCTACCCCTGCTTCTCCTCCTGTTGGCAGCCTGTGCACGCCCTACGGCTACACCGGTTTTGGCTGATGTGGGTTATCTGTTGGCCGGGGCGAACACGTCAGAGGTCTTCGCGCGTCAGCGTCTGGCCCTTTTCGACGCCCGCGCCGCCGCAACCGACCCCGACGCGCCGCTCACCCCCACCCTCACGCGCGACCTGCCGCGGGCGCGCATCCGTCATCTTGCCCACGCACCCGATGGCACGCTCTGGCTGGGCCTGAGCGGCGACTTTAACCGCGATGATGACCGCGTCCTGGTATATGCTGCGGATGGCACCCTGCTCAAAACGCTCCATCCCTGCACCAACCCCGATGCCGGCATCAATTTTGCCGCCGGACACGCCTTCATCGCCTGCGCGGAAAACGGTTTTGCGGGCAGCCTGGTGATGGTGGACATGGCCTCTTACCAGACCGTGGCGCGCCTCCCGCTGGCCCTGGAGAACGCGCCCGCTTTGCTCACAGGCAGCGCCGCGGATGAGCAAACGGTCCTCATCACCACCATGACAACCGGCCCGGACCCGCAACGCAGTTACGCCCACCTTTTCGTGGTGGATGCGGCAACCCTCACCCTGCGCGCCTCGCTCCCCTTAGGGCCGGATACGGACGTGTGGACGGTGTTGCCCGGCGCGGGCCGTTTCTACCTGCTCAATGTAGCGAGCGCGCGCGCTACGGATACCCCTCGCCCCGACGTGTTCCTCTTCGACCCCCAAACCCAAAGCCTGGAAGCGCACACCCTGCCCATGGCGTCTCCCCTGTGGGGCGCGTTGCGGGGCAACCGCCTGTACACCTACCACCATCCGGGATGGAATACCACGCAGCCGCAGACCTGGCGCGCACTCTCCGCGGTGGATGTGAGCACCTGGCAGGGGGAAAGCTGGCCGTTACCCGACGCCTTCGACGCCGGCGCGCTGGCCATCTGGGATGAGCGCCCCTGTCTCACTTACGCCTCCCCCTGGGCAGTGGAGACGGAGCATGGCCTGTACTGCCTGAGCGAGGACGGCACGCTTAAGCTGCGCGTCGCATTTCCGGGCGCATCGGGAGTGTGGTTGCCTTAGCGCTGCGCGTGCCAGACGCGGAAGCGCCCGTCGTTATACACCACATCGGGGGAGGAAAAGACCTCGCTGAGCCAGCTCTCATAGGGGAGAAAAGCATTGGCTACGAGGAAAAGCTCGCCGCCGCCGCGCAAACTGCGCGCCGCGTCGGCGATGAACAGTTGCACGACCTCGAAATCCGTCGCGTGGCCGGTGTGGAAAGGCGGATTGGTCAGCACGACATCGAAAACGCCGTGGGGAACGCGTTCCGCGCCGTAAGAAAGCAGCACCTCGGCTTTGGCGAAGCCATTGGCGCGCAGCGTGCGCCGTGTCGCCTCCACCGCCCGCGCCGAGACATCCACCGCCGTCACCTTTGCCCCGCGCCGCAGGGCCGCCAGCGCCACCAATCCCGCACCGCAGCCCAATTCCAGCACGCGCTGATCGGGCGCCACGCGCATCCCGGCGATGAGCGCGGCAGCGCCCTCATCCAGGCGTCCGGCGGCAAAAACGCCCGGCGCACTTTCCACCAGCGCCGGCTTGCCGTCCACAGTCACGGCGTGCCGCGTCCACGCCACCTCCGGCACGGGGAAATCGCCCGCCCGACGCATGGCCATCAGCACGTGGTAACCGGCTTTGCGCGCCACCACGCCAGCCTGACCCAGGAGCTGAGCAGCGCTGTGCAGCGCAGCGCGCACCCCCTCGCGCGTTGCTCCCACGGCGTAAAGACGTCCGCCCTCCCGCAAGACCGCCGCGCTCAGGGCCAGCAGCTCATCCTGGTGCGCTGTGCCGCGCGGTAAATGCAACAGCACCGTATCGAAACTCGCGGCTTCGGCCCAGCTAAAATCGGCGCTAACGTGAGTCAGGGGAAAGCGTATCCGATTATTAAAGAAAGTCGCCTCCACACTAAGCGCCTCGGCGCGGCTATCCGTCCAGCAGGTCACCTGCGCGCCGCGCAACGTCGCCCAAAGCGCCGTGCCGCTCAGGCCCGGTCCGGCCACCAACACCCGTTCCGCTTCCAGATGCCGTGCCGTGCGCGTCAGGAGGGCGGTCGCCGTTCCGGCATCCGGTACGCCCGGCAGGCGCAGCACGGTCAGATTCCCTTCCGCCGTCGCACACGAGGATTGTATCCACGGTAACATGCCACCATGCCTGATTACCATAGCCACACCGTGACCTCAGTCCCTTCCGGAAGAGCGGGGGCGTGCGCCGGCAAGCGCACCAACCCGGAAGAGCGCACCAGGTTAAAGATGAGATTAGAAGCCCCTTCCACCGGCTCGGCCTGCAGCCCCTCCGCCGTTTCGTACAGGCGCACTGGCACGAACCGCTCGCGCGCGCCGGTCGGCGCGATACCTCGCATCAGGCGCGCCCTGGCCTCACCCACGCGCGGCGCATCCGCTCCCTGCAGATGCCAGATCAGCGGGCGCAGGAAAAGCCAGGCTGAAACTAAAGCCGAAACCGGATTCCCCGGCAGCCCAATGACGGGCTTGCCGTTGCACACGGCTAACGTGGTAGGCCGCCCCGGTTGAATGGCAACGCCGCGCACGAGCACACCCGGCGCACCGAGCGCCTCAATGACGCGCGAGGCGTAATCGCGATCGCTCACCGAGCCGCCCGCCATCAACACCAGCACATCATTAACCTCCAAAATGGCATGAGCTGTATCCAACAGCGCCGTGTAATCATCGGGGATGATGCCATAACCTGTCGCCTCGGCGCCGTGCCATCGCATCAGTGCCGCTACACTCGTGCTGTTGATGTCCCGCACCTGATTCGGGCCGGGCATTTGCTTGGGTGGGACGAGTTCATCGCCGGTCGCCATCACCCCCACGCGCACCGGACGCGCCACCTCAACGTCCAGCACACCGTAAGCCGCCAATCCGGCCAACTCCTGCGGGCGCAGAATATGACCGGGCGCCATGACCACCTCGCCGGTTTGCACATCCGCTCCCAGGGGGATGATGTTCTCGCCGGGTGCGACCGCGCGCACGACCTGCACCGTCTGCGCGTCCATGGGGCGGGTATCTTCGAGCATCACCACCGCATCGGCGCCCGTGGGAATCATCCCGCCGGTGTGGATGAGCACTGCCTCGCCCTCCCCCACGCGCAGATCGGGCGCGTCGCCCATGCGCAGCTCGCCGACGATGACCAGAGCCACCGGCGCATCGGACGCAGCAGAACTGACATCCGCAGCGCGCACGGCATACCCATCCACGGCGGAGCGTGGAAAAACGGGCATGGGATGCGGGGCGATGACGGGTTGCGTCAGCACGCGCCCCAAAGCCGCATGCCAGGTTAACCGCATCACGTCCAACGGACCGCGTGGAATAGCTTCCAGCCAGCGGCGCAATGCCTCTTCCCGTTCCGTCAGATTCCAGATGTGTACCATGATACCCTCCACAAGGCGAGCTGGATCCTCACCTGACCTGTCATGTGAGCGCAAAGCAGGTCAAGACTTATGCCACTATTATAGCGCGATTTGAGAAGCGAAAAGTATGGAGCGTTGGGATCCTCAAAAGGTCACGGGCGGCACACACCGAAGGGCGACTTCGTGCGTCTCCAGAGTCCGCTGGGAGCTGGCTGTTTTGCCAAAAGAGGCACCCCTTCATTCCTTTCAAAGGGTAGGCGAAGACAATGCCTTCGCCTACCCAAGGCAATGCCTTCGCCTACCCCCGGTAACGGGTATGCGGTTCCCTTTATCAAAAATTCAGGGGTGGATGAACCACCCCACACCGCCCTGCAAGGCCACCGGACAGGCAGGCGGTAAAAGGTGGCTCCATCTTAAAATTCCCCGCGCCCCGCTTGACTCTTCCCCCGCCCGTGGTATGCTTGCCCTTTGCGGTCCTTGACATAAGGATGAGATCACCTTTTCAGGAGAGGTTTACAAAACGATGCAGGAACAAAAAGAAACCACAACCCTGGCTCAGGCGGGCATTCTCGTCATTGCCGCCTATATCGCCGCGCAGATGCTCTCCGACGTTGGCAGCCTGAAAATCGCCATCGTCGGCGGCATGAGCATTGACGGCGGCACTTTCATCTACCCCATCACCTTCACCCTGCGCGATATGATCCACAAGCGCCTGGGACACACGGCGGCGCGTACCGTCATCATCGCTGCAGCTGTCATCAACCTGATCATGGCTGCTTACTTCGCCTTCCTGACCACCCTCGCTCCCGATCCCACCTGGCCGCTGCAGGAAGCCTTTGCCAGCATCCTTGCTCCGGCCTGGCGCATCGTCGTGGCGAGCATCATCGCCGAAGTGGTGGCCGAGCTGCTGGATACGGAAATCTATCACCTGTGGGTCACGCGCATCACCCGCCGTTACCAGTGGGCGCGCGTCCTTTCAAGCAACGCGCTCAGCGTGCCCGTAGATAGCCTCATCTTCTGCTGGTTGGCCTTTGGGGGCACCCTCCCCGCGGCGACCGTGTGGTCCATCGTGTGGGCCAACATCCTTGTAAAGGGCATCACCACCCTCATCAGCCTGCCCGGGATCTATCTGGTGCGCGAAGAAGCGACGGCACAGGCATGAACGAAAAGCACGAGACCCGCGACCTCATCGAACGCTTCCTGGCCGAAACCGGTGACGTGACGGGCGAGAGCGCCGGCGCAGACTGGCACGACGCGCCCCTCCCGCCCGGCCACAAATCCGGCTTTGTGGCGGTCATCGGACGGCCCAACGTGGGCAAGTCCACCCTCATCAACGCCTTAATAGGGCAAAAAGTGAGCATCGTCTCGCCCAAACCGCAGACGACGCGCACGCGCATCATGGGTGTGCTGACACAGCCTGATTATCAGCTCATCTTCGTGGACACGCCCGGCATCCATCGCCGTGCTGAGCACCGCTTGGGGCGACAGCTCAACGAAAACGCCCTTGCTGCTTTGCCCGATGCGGATGTCATCCTTTTCGTCGTGGACGTGAGCCAACCGCCCCACCCCGACGACATGCGCGTGGCGGAAGTGCTGCGCGAAAAAGCCACGCAACGCCCGGTCTTCTTCGTGCTCAACAAGATGGACCAGCTCGCTATGGAGAAAGCCGAAACGCACATTACCGCCTATTGGGCGCTTTACCCTCAGTATGCCGATTCCATGCCGGTCAGCGCGCTCAAGGGCACCAACCTGGAGCGCCTGTTAGAGCATCTCCTGCGCTTCGTGCCCGAAGGTCCGCGCTACTTCCCACCCGATCAGCTCACCGATCAGACCGAACGGCAAATCGCAGCGGAACTCATCCGCGAGGCGGCGCTGCGCTACACACGCGAGGAAATCCCGCACGCCTTAGCCGTCATCGTCGAGGAGTACCTCGAACAGCCCAACGGCGTCACGCACATCACCGCCACCCTGTGGGTTGAACGGGACTCGCAGAAGCCCATCGTCATCGGCAAGGGGGGCGACATGCTCAAGCGCATCGGCACCGCGGCGCGGCACGAGCTGGAGCGCTTTATCGGGGGGCAGGTGTATCTGGAGCTATGGGTCAAAGTGCGCCCGAAATGGCGCAACAACGAACGCGATTTGAAAGAAGCAGGCATCGTCGAGCGGTAAGCGCCCGGCTACGGCATCCCCAACACCAGCACCTCTAACGCCAGTTGGGGATTCACGCTCGCCTCCAGATCATCCAGGGTTTGGGCCAGGGCTTGCAGCACCTGCACAGTTTTTTCGGGGCTGATGCGCGCCGCAAGCGCGCGCAGCTCCATCTGGTATTCACGCCAAGTAATCGCCTCCACGCCCTGTTGGAGCAGCAGCACATCCCGCCAGGCGCTGCGCCAGGTCTCCAGCAGGGCCGGCAGCGCGGAAGGCTCTTTAGCCACCGTTTCGGCCAGGCTTAAGCGTGCGGGCAAGTCGGCGTGCAGGACGTCCAGAAGCTGCTCCAGCGCCTGCGCGGCCTGTATGGCACGATTGGGGTGCACGGCCCACCCCACACGTCCGCCGGAGAGGCGCGCCAGGCGATCCGCCTGTGCCTCCTCCATCCCCCAGCGCGTCACCAAAGCCTGACGCAGCTCCTCACGCGGGACGGGACGCAAAGCCAGCACCGCCGCGCGCGAAACAATCGTGGGCAACAGCGCTTCCGCTTCCAAAGCCAACAGCACCAGATGCGCGTAAGCCGGCGGTTCCTCCAGCGTTTTGAGCAGCGCGTTCGCAGCCGCATCAGTAGCGCTCTCGAAATGCGCAATCACCGCCACCCTGCGCCCGCCCGCCACCGGACGCAGGCGCAACACGCGCTCCAGTTCCCGCAGCGCACCGATCTTAAGCGCCCCACCCTCTTCTTCCGGCGCGACCAGAATAAGATCGGGGTGTGTGCCGTTGAGCACACGGCGGCAGGCGGCGCACGTGCCACAGGGACGCTGATACCCATCCGTAGCCTGACACAAAAGCGCCTGAGCAAAAGTCAAAGCCAGGGTCGTTTTTCCCACCCCATTCGGACCGGTGATCAGCAAGGCATGCGGGACGGCATCTTCCACAATAGCCCGTTGCAGGCGTTCCACAGCCCAGGCATGTCCCACGATAGGCCAACTCATACGTCCTCCTCTATCCAGGCGAACAGCTCCGCGAAAAGCGCGTCACGTTGCTCCGCCCTGACGCGCGCGATGGTGAAGATCGGCCCCGGCAAACGCTGCAAGGCTACGCCGAGCAGCTCAGGACGCACGACAATGACGCCACGGCGATAGCTCAACGCCGGCAGCGCCTCAAGCAGCGACGCCCATCCTTGCTGGTATACCAGCTCCAGGGGGCCAATTTCATCCAGGAAAAAAACCTCAGCCGGGAAACTGCGCCGAAAGGCCTGCGCGCTTGCTTCCATGGCCACGGGATCGAAGTGGTAGTGCAACATCAACGCAGGGGAAGACGGCACCGTGGACGGGTGCGTGAGGCGGTACACCTCATCGGTAGCCAGATCCAGCGCCTCCAGGGTAGATTCGTCCGTGCGGCGGGTGATCAAGCCCGCCACGCGCACGGCGTGCGAACGCAACGCCTCGGCCAAACGCAGGCAGAGCGTCGTTTTGCCGACGCCACGTTCACCAGTGATGAATAGCAAACGAGATGATGGATTCATATGCCAGTTCAGGTGGATGCAACGCACAGGGCCGGGCGAACCCGGCCCTGCAACAAGGTGGAGATGGCGGGAATCGAACCCGCGTCCGAAGAATTCGACTGACCACATCTACGAGCGTAGTCGGCCCTTGTGACTTCGCCCGGGGGGTCGCTGCCGACCGCGTCCGATCCGGGCTAACCGATAGCCTTAGCCGTGCCTATCGGTATCAGCACGGGTGCACGACGACTCTCTCACGCCTAACTCCGCCACGCCGTCGAGATGGCGGAGGGGCGTGACCGCATCCTCGCGGTCAGGTCTTGGACGTAAGTCCCGTTACGGCCTTAGGCCGCAACAGGGACAGCCGCCCAATTGTAAGCTACAGGGTTGGCACTTATAAGTTGCTCCTGAGATTACGGGGTCGGAGCCACCCCGGCTCGCCGTGTTCAGCCAGCCTTCCCCGTCGAAACCTGTCATCCCCTTATATTTTTATTATACCATGAAAGCCTCGACTGCAAAGACCAGGGCTTCATAGACAATGGTTGTCTCTTGAAAAGTGATGCTGACCATCCAAGGGCTTACTTACTCTACCCCAACCAGGATAGACAGCCTTTCAAACGTCCGGGCGGCCGCCCCACAAACGCCCGGCAGAAAGGCATGGTCCCGTCCATGCAGGCGGACAAGATGGAAAGGATAGCTTGCACGTCACTGATAAGGTAACTGCCTACCCTCGTCGGTCGGCAGGCCCATTGCTCCCCTGATCTCCCCCTCCCCTCTCCTGGCCTTCGGCCAGGAGAGGGGAGGGGTGATGTAGGCAGTTACCTGATAAGGGCAAATTCCATCCCTGCGGTAGGAAGCTCTATGTCTCACCGATAGAGGCTACCTGGCGTCCCCCATGGCGCGACGAAGCGCCATCCCTCTCACGAAATTTGTTGATATATCACCAATTTTTCCTATTCACCAATACCAAGCGCTTTGCAAACGGCCTGGCCTATTGACAAAGTTGTTAAAAAATGTTAATATCTGAGCGGTTTCAAATCCAGTGAAACCAAATTCATTTCAATCTCTTTCAAGAGGAGGAGAGCATGAAGAATCGCTGGTTTGTGTTCCTGTCCCTGATTCTGGTGGCGGGCATGCTGTTGACCGCATGCAAGCCGACGGCCACCGCCACCCCGACCACCGCTCCGACGGAGAAGCCGACCGAGCAGCCGACGGAGAAGCCGACCGAGCAGCCCACGGCCGAGCCGCAGACGGTTGAGATCACGATCTGGCATCAGTGGGACGGCAAGTACCTCGAGGCCATCACGCAGGCCTTCAAGGATTACGAAGCCGCGCACCCCGGCGTCAAAATCAACCTGGACAAGCCCGAAGATGTGGCTTCGGCCCTGAACGTCGCCATCCCGGCGGGTGAGGGTCCCGACATCATCGGTTGGGCGAATGACAAGATCGGTGAGCAGGCGCTCGTCGGTAACATTGTCGCCCTCGATGACTATGGCATCACCAAGGAATTCCTGCAGAGCACCTACGAGCCGGCTGCGGTTGCGGGTGTGATGTGGAAGGGCAAGATTTGGGCGCTGCCCGAGACGCAGGAAGGTATTGCGCTGGTTTACAATGCTGACCTGGTGACCGAGGAATATCTCCCCACCGATCCCCTGGACTTCAACGCCCTCCTGGCTAAGGCCGAGAAGTTCCAGCAGGATACCGGGAAGGTCCTGATCTGCAATCAGGGTTTTGGTGGTGCTGACCCCTACCACCTGGCCCCGATTTACTTTGGTCACGGCGTCCCGTCCTATGTTGATGACGAGGGCAAGGGCTACCTGAACACGCCCGAAATGGTCGCCGGTGCCGAGTTCCTGCTGAAGCTCAAGCAATACTCCCTGAACGAGAACAGCTACGACATCTGCATGGCTTCTCTGAAGGAAGGGAAGGTCGGCATGTGGTGGACGGGCCCGTGGGCCATCGCCGGCATCGAAGAGAGCGGCATCAACTACGGCATTGCGGCCATGGGTCGCCCCTTCGTTGGCATCAAGACCCTGATGATGACCAAGAACGCTGTGGATCGCGGCAAGACCGAGGTTGTGCTCGACGTCATGAAGTACTTCACGAGCGCCGAGGTGCAGAAGAAGCTGGCCCTGGTCAACAAGACCATCCCGGCGGCAACGGCGGCCCTGCAGGATCCTGAGGTTGCCCAGCTCAAGACCGTGGTGGGCTTCGGTAAGTCCCTGAACCTGGGTATCCCGATGTCCCCGTCCCCCTACTCTTCCGCGCAGTGGGGTCCGGTTGGCGATGCTTCTGTGGCAGTCTGGACGGGCGCTCAGACCCCGGCCGAGGCTATGGCGGCTGCCGAGCAGGCTCTGGAAGCAGCTATCGCGGCGATGAAGTAAACTTCGCAAAACAAGGAGGGAGAGTCTTGTGACTCTCCCTCCTTACTTAAAAAAAAGGCGTCTCGCGACGCCACCACACCCAAATTGTGGAGGCTACCCCCATGGCTGGATGGTCAGGCCGTCGCAAAAATATCATCGTTTTCCTCTTTTTGTTGCCCACCCTGCTGGGCGTTCTGGTTTTCAACGTCTACCCTATTCTGCTCAACACCTATATTTCATTCACCAACCGCAACAAATTCCATCCCAACCCGGATTGTACAGCAGGCCTGAATGGCATTCTGGACCCGGTATGTTGGCCCATGTTCCGGGAAAATGCCCCTCAGGGTCTGGGTGAGCCTTATCGCGTGCAAGAGCCACTCCTGAAAAACTACATTGACCTGATCGGTAAGCTCTTTACCGCGGATAGTCTGTTGGCCTTGCTACGCCTGGTGCTCACCTTTGTACCCTTGATTATTGTCGGACAATTGAACAAGCGGTTCGAAAAGCAAGGGAATCGCCCCCTTTCCTCAACGGCGCTCTGGCTCATCGGCATCGGCGCTACCATCATCCTGGGGTGGTTGCTTAAGTTTGTAGCCGCTTTCACCGCCTTGATGGAAACAGGCGACTTCCTGTTCGTGGTCTTCCGCACCCTGTTGTTCGTCGTCGCGCGCGTGCCCATCACCTTTTTGGTCGGCTTGATTCTGGCGTTGATCCTGAATTCCAAGCATCTACCGGGACGCACCTTCTTCCGCGTGATTTTGTTCCTGCCCTGGGCTGCCTCGTCGGTCGCGATTCTGGTAGCCTTGATCTGGCAGTTCATCTTCCGTGAGCAGGGTGTCCTCAATCAGGTGTTGGGATTCCTGGTGCAGGGCTACAAGCCGGTGAGCTGGCTGAACAATCCCACCACCGCTTTTGCCATTATCGTCATCGCCGATATCTATTTCTCCTACCCCTTCTTCATGGTCTCCATCCTGGGCGCGCTGCAATCCATCTCGATGGATATGTATGAGGCTGCGGAAATTGATGGGGCAAGTTGGTGGCAGCAGCTCACCAACATTACATTGCCGCTCATCCGCCCTGCGGTGTTGCCGGCAGCCGTGCTTACCTCTATTTCAGCTTTCCAGATGTTCGGCACGGCCTTTGCGATTACCGCCGGCGGGCCACGAACTTCAGCTCTCAAGCCCGGCGCTACTGAGTTCGTCATGGTCTACGCCTACCGGCAGATTTTCCAGCTCCAGGATTACGGTAAGGCGACTGCCTTTGCCGTCATCATCTTCTTCTTCCTGTTTGGAGCCACGCTCTGGAGCCTGCGCATTACCCGCATGACGAAAGGAGCTTACGAATGAACCGAAAACCGAAACCCATTGTGCTGGCGTTACAGTACCTCATTTTGATTCTGGCGGCACTGTTCGCCTTCTATCCGATCTGGTTTGCCATTCTGGCTTCTGGACGTGCAGGACAGCGCCTGTACACGCTCAATCTGGCCGGTATGTTCCTTCCCACAGAATGGACGTTCAAGAACTACAACGTCATGCTCTTTGAACAGCCTTTCCTGATCTGGATCAAAAACAGCCTGTACGTGGCAGCGCTGACCACGGTCGCATCGCTGATTGTTTCGACGTTCGGCGCTTTTGCCGTGTCACGTTTCCGCTTCAAAGGCCGGGAGTTTTTCCTGATCTTCCTGCTGGCGATTCAGACTTTCCCTGGCGTGCTCTCCCTGGTAGCTATCGCGCAGGTGTTGACGGCGCTGGGCCTTTACGGTAAACACGAGGGCCTGATCCTGGCCTACACCACCGGGACGCTGGTCTTCTGTACCTGGAATCTGAAGGGCTATTTCGATACCATCCCCATTGACCTGGAAGAAGCGGCCATGCTCGATGGTTGCGGCCCGATTGAGGCTTTTATTTTTGTGGCTCTGCCCCTGGCCAAACCGGCCCTGGCCGTCACCGCGCTGCTTTCCTTCCTTTCCGGGTGGGGTGACTTTATCTTTGCCTCGGTGCTGATACCTGCGCCCGAAACCATGAAGCTCGCGGTGCCCGCGCTCTACCGCCTGGCGAACAGCATGAGCGTCCCCTGGGGTTACTTCGCCGCGGGCGCAACGATCGTCATCATCCCCACGCTGATTGTCTTCCTGATGACGCAGCGTTCCTTCGAGTCAGGGTTAACGGTCGGAGGCGTGAAGGGCTAATGGACGATTTCATCTTCGGCACCCTGGCCACGGATGAATTGCGTCTGGCACATACGCAAGCACGGTGGGCGGGCGTCACGCACGCCCACCGTCGCATGCCATTAGACCCACGTCCGGGTGAGGCTCTCCACCTGACGCTCTCCGTTGGCCCGCAGATAGACGTACAAACAGCCTGGGTGTACTGGACCACAGACGGCAGCGAGCCGGGCGGGAGTCACGGACACGCCGCACGCGGTTACGCAGCCCCCCTCCACCCCGCGCAAAGCGAATGGCAAACCCTCATGTGGGGCTACCTGCGCTTTTACACGGGCGTGATCCCCGCGCAGACGGCGGGAACGGTCGTGCGTTACCGTATGAGTGGGGTGAGCGCCGACGGCACGGAGCACTGGGCCGATGGCGGCACGTGTTTCGGCGTGTATGTGGATGATGACCCGCCCCCTGATTGGGCGCGCGATGCCGTGGTGTACCATATCTTTGTGGACCGCTTCTATCCGGGCGCGGGGCGCGCCTGGGGTACACCGCCTGACCCTTCCGGCTTCTACGGAGGGACGCTGCGCGGCATCCTCGAAAAGCTGGATTATCTGAGCGCGCTGGGTGTCAACGCGCTTTACCTCAGCCCCATTTTTGCCAGTCCCTCGCATCATGGTTATGATGTGACGGATTTGTTCGCCATCGAACCGCGTTTGGGCACGCGGGAAGACTTCCGTGCTCTGCTTGACGCGGCGCACGCGGCAGGGATGCGCGTGATTCTGGACTTCGTGCCCAATCACATCTCCCATCAACATCCCATCTTCGTTTCGGCGCAGAGCGATCCCAACAGTCCCTACCGCGATTGGTTTACGTTCACGCAGTGGCCAGACGAGTACGAAACGTTCTTCGGTGTGAAGGAGTTGCCGCAGGTGAACCTGCTCCATCCACAGGCGCGCGCCTTTATGTTGGACGCAGCGCGGTATTGGTTGGAGTTTGGGGTGGATGGCTACCGCCTGGACTACGCCATCGGCCCCACACCGGACTTCTGGGCGGATTTCCGCCGCGTGACCCGCGCCACCAAACCCGATTGCTGGACTTTCGGTGAAATTGTGGATCCGCCGGATGCGCAATTGGCTTTCTTCGGCGGCCTGGATGGCAGCCTGGATTTCATCCTGCTGGAGGCGCTGCGGCAAACTTTCGCCTTCGGGCGCTGGGATGCGGTGCGTTTTGCAAGTTTCCTGGAACGCCACGAGGTGTACTTCCCGCCGGACTTCTCGCGTCCTGCCTTCCTGGATAATCACGATATGAACCGCTTCCTGTGGGCCTGCGAGGGGAACGTGGACCGCCTCAAGCTGGCGGCCCTGTGTCAGTTCACGCTCAGCGGCCCGCCTCTCATCTACTACGGAACAGAAGTCGGTCTTTCGCAGGTGCGCGATGTCCGGCAAGGCAACCTGGGCTTCCCCCACGAGGCGCGTCTGCCCATGCTGTGGGATGAGGCGCAGGATGCGGAGTTGCTTGCTTTCTACCGCGCGTTGATTGGCCTGCGCCGCGCGTCGTTCGCCCTGCGCCGCGGCACGCGCCGCACCTTGCATGTAACGCCGGATACCCTGGTATACGAGCGCAGCGGTGCCGGTGAAACGCTGATAACGGCGCTGAATTTAGCTGCGGAGGCGCGGACCGTCCCGCTCCCCGCCGGCGCGCGCCTGCGCCTGACCAGCGGCCCTGGCTGCGCGGTGACCTCTTCATCCCCCAAAGAAAAGGTAACGCTGACCCTGCCCCCCCTGACCGGAGCAGTAGTAGCTATTTGATTCAAAGGAAGCTTCCCAATGACACCTCCTCGGGTACGCACGTTGGTGCTGATCGTATTGCTCGGTTTGTTGGTGCGCGCGTGGGCAGCATGGCTTTTGCCCGTGGATGCGGATGAACCGGTATACCTGCGCGCCGCGGGAGCTTACGCACAGGCTATCCGTGCCGGTGATGTCGCGGGGGTGATAGATACCCCCCTCAACCGCGAACATCCCCCACTGATTAAGCTTTTGTATAGCCTCGGCTACCTGTTTTTGCCCGCGCGCGTGGATTATACGACGCAATTGTACGCGGCCCGCGCGCTTTCGGTGTTGTTCGGCACGGTGACGGTGGCCCTGACAGCCTGGCTTGACCCTTTAGCCGGGGTGTTTCTGGCGTTGCACTCGATGACCATCAAGTACACGTCGGAGGCTTACCTGGAAGCACTGCCCCAATTGAGCGCCCTGGTGGCGGCGCTGGCCTTGCGCCGGGCCGGACGCGGCGACCGGCGCGCCTGGTGGCTTTCGGCGGTAGCACTGGGCGTGACGGCGGCGGGGAAGTTGACCTATCTGGTGGTGGTGCCGGCGCTCGCTTACTTGATGTGGGAACAGCGTCCACTGGAGAAACGCCGCCTGGCCGGGTATGCAGCCGTGGCCCTGGGAACGTTCTGGTTGCTCAACCCCACCCTGTGGCACGCGCCGTTGATGCGCCTGCGCGAGATGTTGTTCTTCCACGCGGCTTACACGCAAGGGAGCGATGTGCTGCGCGCCGGTTATCCATGGTATCAGCCGGTGCTGTGGATCATCAATGATGTGCCGTGGCATCCGAATGTGTTTTTCTTTTTCACGTCCGACCGCTACGTGATATGGTTTCTGGTGCCGGGGCTTTATGTAGCATGGCGTAAGCGCGAGGGTTGGCTGAGCGTGTGGTTCGTGGTGGCTCTGGTCACCTTGCTTTTGTGGCCGACGAAATGGCCGCAGTATACGCTCACGCTCACGGTCCCGCTCTGCATGTTGGGAGCGGTAGCACTGCGCGCGCTGATAGCGTGGGCTAAAGGGTTTAACGAGTACTGGGGATGGTTCGAGGAAGTCGTGCCCCGTCCGCCGCGGGTGGCGATTTGGACCGCCATTGGCTTTGTCGCCGCGCTCACGGTGGGACAGGTCCACTACGAAATCCAGATGGCCCTGGGACGGCGCGGGTGGACGCATTTCACAGCGGAGACGGCGCCGCTGCTCTCCAACATGGTGTATGATGTGGCGGTCGGGCGGGATGGTCACATTGCCTTCGCCACGGATAAGGGCATTACCTTCTGGGTTCCGGGGGAGGATTTCTTCTGGAGCAACGGCGTGATGCATTTCACGCCGGATAACAGCCCCTTGCCGACTCGCCTGGTGTTGCGCGCGCTGGCGGCACGGGATGGTAGCTGGTGGTTCGGGACAGAGGCGGGGCTGGTGCACTACGATGGCTCGCGATGGACGCTTTTCGGGGCGGCGGATATGGGCCTGCCGGAAGCGAAGGTGCGCGCCTTGTGGGAAGATAGCGCGGGGCAGCTCTGGGTGGGGACGTTGCGCGGCGCCGCAATGTTGAGCGGGACGACGTGGCACGCGCTGCCGGAACTGGCGGACGTTAACGTGTTCTCGATCGCGGAGGGGGCGGATGGTTTGTGGTTCGGGACAGCAAACGGCCTGAGCCATTACGATGTCCACACGCTACAGTGGGAACATCTGAGCCGTGCTGATTTGGGGCTGAACTGGGGTGGCGTGACGGATGCGTATGTGGATAGCGCCGGCACGCTCTGGGCCGCAAGTCAGGGTGATGGCGCTCTGCGTCGGGATGCGACAGGCTGGCGGCGTTTCACGGTGAGCGATGGCCTCCCCTCGAACACTTTACGCACGGTCACCGAGATGGAAGCGGGGACGATATGGTTTGGCGCAGGGTATCCCACGGAGCCGGGCGGATTGATTGTTGCCTGGGATGGCGCGCATTGGCGCACGTACACGCAGCGCAATTCAGGATATGCCGGGTTCGAGCCGTTAGCTTTGGCGCGGGATAACGTGGGCGGGATATGGATTGCCACGGCAACGGGTGGCGTGCAGTACTACCACAAGCCGTGACCACGCCACAAGAACGGGCACGGCTTGTCCATTCCCGTTAAGTTTGCATGACAACACCGTTAAGACCTCTTTCTAACGCTTGACGCACCCCTACCCCCTCATATACAATGAGGGCATGAATCCATGGCTACTGGCTGTTTACCGACACGATATTGGGCCTCATCTGGAGCTGGCGCTGGCTGCCGGATGGGGGCTTGAGTTACAGGCGTTTTCTCACCCCGCGGTGCTGGAGCAACCGCGTCCCCTGCTGGAGACTTACCGTTCCATGCTGGCGGGATTTCAGGGGCCTTTGGCGCTGCACGGCGCTTTCTTCGATATGAGCGCCCACAGTGAAGACGCGCGCATCATCGCTGCTACCCGCACACGCTATCTGCAAAATCTCGATATAGCCGCAGCCCTGGGAGCGCAGCACGTTATCTTTCACACCAACTTTTTGCCCATGTTGCGCCATCCGCGCTTCCGGGAGCAGTGGTTAACGCGCAACCTGGCTTTCTGGTCAGATTTTGCCGGTGAAGCACGCCAACGCGGCTTGCACATTGCCCTGGAAAACATGTGGGACCCCGACCCGTATCTTCTGCAAGCCTTGATGAACGAGCTGCAAAGCCCTGACATCGGTGTATGCCTGGATGTGAGCCATACGCGGGTGTACGGCAGCGCTTATCCGCTGGAAACCTGGCTGGCGGCGCTGGAACCGTACATCATCCATATCCACCTCAACAACACGGACGGCAGCGATGATAACCACCTGGGATTGCAGGATGCGCGCGGCGTGTTGCATTACGCGAGCGTGCTTCCTTACATCCTATCCCACGTATCGGATACGGTCTGGATGGTGCTGGAGCTGGACGATCCCGACCTGGCCGCGCAAGGACAGCACTTCATCCTGGGCGAAAGGGCTTTTTGTAAGGCATGAAAAGCCCCTGGCCGGTATGGATACGCAGTAAAAGTTGCCAAGTCTAAGGACACAGGTATAATGAAACTACTGAAAAGTAACGGCTCCTGACGGCCCTCGATGCAAAGCGCCTTTCAGGAGCGGGGACAACCGTCAGAATGACGAAAGCGGGCTACAACAGTCCGGCAGTTGTGCGTCGTGACGGTGTCAAGAAATTGAGTGGAGTGAGCTGCCCATATCACGGCTCGCCCGTTTGATAGATCACATGGGAAGCGAAGCGACGGACACAGGGCTGCGGGGAGGAAACTTATGCAGACGTACAGCGATGAACTCATTTTGAATCCAGAAGACAAACTCTTACAGAACATTCAGGCGCTGGTTGGCGAAATTGGCGAAAAGCAGGTATTGCTGCGTCTGTTCCTGCTCATTCAGGGCACTTGCTGGCAGCTCTATCACAACCTGGGCGAAGAAGGATACGGGTTACTGCTGCTCAATCAGGAAACGCGCGAAACCATCTACGTGGATGTTAAAACGCGCCGCAGCCCAAGCAGCAACATCAAGCTGCGCCGTCGCATCAAGTTCAGCCTGACGGATGCCGAATACAAAAACTGCGATTTCCTTGTCGCTTACCTGATTGACACCAACGGTTTTTACATCGTGCCCCGTGCAGACCTGGAAGAAGCGCATGTCGGGTCGAGCCGGCGCTGGCGCTTCGTCTTGGAGCTGGACGAAAACGGCGAGCCGCTGCCACATTGTGCGCGCTACCGCGACGCCTGGCACACCCTCCACGAGGACTTCATGCGCCGCCGGCTCAACCTGGGCTATCTCGAAGAAGAACACGATGATGAAGACTAACTTTGCAGCCGGTCGCCCGCGACTTTCAGGCGGGCGACCGGACTGAAGACTCTGAGGCGTCTCATGGCCGCATCCCCATCCTCCCCGTCTGCAACGCTATCCTCCTCCGCCCGTTGGTTGATACTTTCCGCCATTGGTACCGGAACCCTGATGACGGCCCTCGATGGCAGTATTGTCAATACTTTGCTGCCGGTCTTGCGACAACAATTCACGGTGGACGTGGCCAGCGTCGAATGGGTCGTCACGGCATATCTGCTGGTCACCAGCAGCCTGCTCCTGAGCTTTGGCCGCCTCGGCGATCTTTACGGGCACAAGCGCACGTACATGGGAGGGTTCATCATCTTCGTGCTCAGCTCCATGACCTGCGGCCTGGCGCAATCGGTCACCTCGCTGGTGCTTTCGCGCAGTGTACAGGCCATCGGCGCGGCGATGCTGGCGGCCAATTCCCCGGCTATCCTCACCAAAAACTTCCCGGCGCAAGAGCGCGGACGCGCTTTAGGCCTGCTATCCACCATGACTTATTTAGGACTGGTGCTTGGCCCTTCCTTCGGCGGCTGGTTAGCGACGCACCTGAGCTGGCGCGCGGTGTTCTACATCAACGTCCCCATCGGCGCCCTGGCCCTGGGCCTGAGCGCTCGCTTCATCCCGGAGGACCGCAATCACCACGTGACAACGGCCTTTGACTGGCGCGGCGCGCTGACCTTCTCCCTGGGTCTGCTGACGCTGATGTTGGGGTTGAATCGCGGGCACATCTGGGGGTGGAGTTCATTCCCCACCCTTCTCACCTTGAGCGCAGGCATCGCGCTCCTGAGCGTTTTCGTGCTCACGGAGCTGCGGGTCCCCTCCCCCCTGCTTGACCTGCGCCTTTTCAAGAACGTGACGTTTAGCGGCGCGACCCTGAGCGCCGTGCTCAACTACGTCTGCCTGTACAGCATCGTCTTCCTCCTGCCCTTCTACTTCATCGAGGGGCGGGGATGGAACGCCGCGCAGGCCGGGGCGCTCCTCACCGCGCAACCCCTGATGATGGCTACCCTGGCGCCCTTGAGCGGAGCCCTTTCGGATCGCGTGGGCACGCGCTGGCCAACCGCCGTGGGCATGGCCCTGCTGAGCCTGGCGCTTTTTGGCTATGCGCGTTTGTCGGCAGAAGCTTCGCAGCTTCGCATCGCCCTCAATCTGGCCCTTTCCGGCGCCGGCATCGGCATTTTCATTTCCCCCAACACCAGCGCCTTGATGGGGGCCGCGCCGCGCGACCGACAGGGCACGGCGAGCGGCGTGATGGCAACCGCACGCAACCTGGGCATGACCCTGGGCATCGGCATCGCCGGCGCACTGTACAACACCGCTCTGCATCGGCAGGGCACGGCGGATGTTTTCCCCGCCATTCACTTCACCTTTGGGGTCTTGACGGGCATCGGGGTGCTGGCGACCTTCATCACATTATTGCGCAGCCGCCTGGACCGTGGCTAAATCAACGCGCTGGTTTCCGCCTGGCTTTTGGGCCCTGATCGGCTCGGCTTTCTGTTTTGGCTGGATTGGGACCCTGATGCGCCAGATTCATGCCACGCCCACGGCGACCATCGTCATCTACCGCTTACTGATCGGAGCCGCGGCGCTCTGGCTGATGGCGCGGCGTCCGCGCTGGCCGGGGACGGCTACGGAGCGCGTTCAGCTCATCGTTTCGGGCCTGCTCTACGGCGTCACCGCCATCCTGTATATTGGCGCTTACCGCTACACCAGCATCGCCAAAGCGGGATTTTTGCACTATCTGGCGCCGGTCTTCGTGGTAACATTCGCGCCGCTTGTCCTGCACGAACGCTGGCGACCGATTTTATTCGGCGCCCTGGGCCTGGCCCTGGTGGGCGTGGTGCTTTTGCTCCGCCTGGACTGGCGGCACAGTTTGAGCCTGAGCACCTGGCGCGGCGACCTGTTAGCTGCCGCCTCCGCCGTAACTTACGCCGCCTACACACTGCTGGGACGGCGTATGCGCAGCGAAAATGCGCTTGCTACGGCTTTTTGGGTGCATCTTTTCGCGCTGCTGCCGGCTTTGGGGATGGGGCTTCTCGGTAGCGCAGGCGCCTTGCGCGTCGCAGCAGGCGATTGGCCCGGCGTTATCGGCTTAGGGGTCATCGCCTCCGCTTTTTCCTTTGCGCTCTTTTATCGCGGCCTGCGCATGATGCCCGCTTCGCAGGCCACGCTGATCATGCTGCTCTCGCCGGTCACCAACGCGCTGCTGGGCTACCTGCTGGCCGGTGAAAGCCTCACCTTCACGCAGGGAATCGGGGCCGCGCTCATCCTGGCTGCCGCCGTGCTGGCACAGCGATAAAAAATTGACCCGCGCGCCATCCCTCAGCGGGATCGCGCCACCGTGCTGCGGCGAAGCCTGGAGCCTGACAAGCGCAGGTCAGGACACATCACACAGCGGAACGATGAAGCATAAGCCGTACGTGAGGAATCCCAAAGCAGATGACGATGAAGCCGGATATGACACCTTTGACGATTGGCCTTTTGCTCCATGACCCGACTTTGAACGCGACCTGGAGCGCCTGGCTGGAAGCCGAAGGGTACAGCGTGCGCTATCCACCGCAAGCGATGGATGGATGCGACCTGTTCATCACCGATGCCGAAAGCCGCGGCACCCTCCTCCCCTGGGCAGAGCAAAAGCCCTGGCTGATTCTCCTGCCCGCAACGACCGATGCGACCCCCTGGCTTGTTGCCGGGGCCTGGGATGTGCTGCGCGCTCCCGTCGCCCGCAGTGACCTGCTGGCCCGGCTGCGCCTCTACCAACGTCTGCGACAAGAAGAGCAACAAAGCATCGCCCTGCTGGACACGGTGAGTCAGAGCGCGCGACTTCTCATCCAGACCCCCGACCTGGACCTGGCTTTACCCTCTACGCTGGAGGCTTTCGGCCAGCAGCTCAAGGCGCGTCGGGTATATCTGTACGAGCATAACTTCAACGAACGTGGCAAAAGCATCATCGAGAAGCGCGGGGAATGGTTGGCGCCGGGCATGGAGGCGCTTCCTTCGTTACCGGATCGCGTTTATCTTGCCGGCATTCGGCTGGCCCATTGGGAAGATGAGCTGCGAGGAGGGGGCATCATTACCGGCCCGCTCAACAGCTTCACGGATCACGAACAGAGGTTGCTGCGCCGCTACGCCCTGCGCCACATCACCATCCTGCCGATTCATATCATGGGGGAATGGTGGGGGCTGCTGGGCATAGATCGTGAAGCCGCGCCCCACCCAACGGAGCAGGTGACGCTGCGCCTGCTGCGTTCCGCCACCAACATCCTTGGCACAGCGATCCAGTTCCATTTGATGCGCGCGCAATTAACGCGCGAGAGTCAGACCTTAACGCTCCTGCAAACCTTTACCCGCATCGTGCAGGGATGGACGGAAGCACAAAACCTGAGCGATCTTGGAACCCTGGCCTTGCGTGAAGTGTGCCACGTTATACAGGCACCGCGTGGGGTCATCTGGTTGAACGCTCCGCAGAGCGACCATCTGGACCTGATGGCCGCTTACGGCTATCCCCCTGAGCAACAAGCTATTCCCGGCGTTGTCACGCTGCGCCGGGATGAGGGCCTCGCGGGCTGGGTATTCACCACCCGCCAGAGCGCTTGTGTGGCGGATGTGCGCCAAGACCCGCACTGGGTCCATAAAGGCCGCATAGATGAAGATGTCATCGCTGCGATCAGCGTCCCGCTCGTCAATCGTGATGAGGCCATCGGCGTGATGACGTTCACCCATCCACAAGCGGGCTTTTTTACCCTTCGCCACGTTGCCCTGGCCGAATCCATTGCTACCATCATCGCCGCGGTTGTCGCCAACGCGCGCCTCTACGCGGAAAGCCAACGCCGCACCCGCGAAGCGCATCTCCTGCGCGATATGACCATTCAGCTCACCCGGAATCTGGACACCACGACGGTCATTGAGAGCATTCTGACCCTGCTACAGGAAGCTGTCCCTTATGACGATGCTGTTATTCAAAGCTACGACGCGGAACGTGAAACTCTCATCCTTCTGGGCGCACGCGGCTCCACCTTCGATCAAATCAGGTTACCCGCTCAAGTGCCCTTACGTCCGGAAAGCGATAGTCCGCACGCCAGAATTCTCAAGGGCCATACACCCGTATTGATTACGGATGCCCAACAGAGTTATACCGAAATGCGCCACGCCTATTTCGGTGCCATTCCCGGACGCTCCCTGTTGGGGGTTCCTTTGAACACTGAGCGCGGGGTCAAGGGGATGTTACTGCTGTCCAAAGCCGAGGCGGATTACTACACACCTCACCACCTGCGCCTGCTCAACGCCTTTGCCGCCGCGGCGGCCATCGCCCTGGAAAATAGCGAACTTTTCGCCCTGGAGCAGGCGCAACGGCACTTAGCCGAAGCCCTCATGCACGCGGCTCACCTTGTCAATCAGAGCCTGGACTGGGAAACCGTCGTGGAGCGCATCCTGGAGCAGGCAGGCAACGTGGTGCCGGGGGATAGCTTCAACGTGATGATACTGGAAGGCGACCACGTGCACATGGTCTATCGCCTCGCCGATCAGGAGAATGGTAGCCGCATGCCGCAGGACATTCCCCTTTCGTCCTTGCCTTTGTTGCAGCATGTGTTGGAAACGGGCGCGCCCCTCATCCTGGACGATACGGCGCAGGATGCGCGCTGGGTTCCGCTCGAAAGTGCGCGCGATGTGCGCTCCTATCTCTGCGTCCCCATCCGCTATGGCGCAAAAATCATGGGCTTCCTGAACGTCAACGGACGTGCCCGCGCGCAATTCACGCCGCGCATGGTGGACCATCTGCAAGCTTTTGCGGATCAGGTAGCTACGGCGTTGGAGCACGCGCGCCTGTACGAGCAACTTCGCGCTTATGCGGAGGAATTGGAACAGCGCGTCGCCGAGCGCACCCAACACCTCCGCGCGCAGACAGCGCGTTTAGAAGCTGTGCTCAGCAGCATCAACGAGGGCCTGATGGTGTTGCGCTCCGATGGCACCCCGCTCCTCACCAATCCCGTGGCCCGGCAGTGGCTTGAGGAAGCCTTACCAGAAGAGGACCTCCAAAAGCTCATGGTAACCCTGCAAGACCTGGCCGCCCGCTCTGCGGAACGTCCTACCGCCACCCTGGAACTGAACGGCCTGGATTTACACCTGCGGGCAGCGCCCGTAACCTGGAGCGAGACCGGCTCTCCCGATAGCGTCGTCACCCTCACCGACGTGACGCTCATCCGTGACCTGGAACGCATGAAGTCGCGCTTCATCACCAGCATTTCCCACGAGATGCGCACGCCCCTGACAACCATTCGCCTTTACATCCGACTGTTAGAGCACACCACTCCCGAAAGAGGCGCCGAGTACGTGCAGGCTATCAAAGCCGAAAGCGAGCGCCTGATCACCATGTTTGAAGCTATCTTACAACTTTCACGCCTCGAAGCCGGACAAGTGGGTCTCCTTTTTCAACCTTTCAATCTGGCCGAGCTGGTTGAACAAGTCGTGGAATCCTTCCTGGGACGCGCGCAGCAAGAAGCTATTACCCTCAATTTCATCCAACCCGAAGCGCCTCTCATCATCCATGCCGACCGTAGTCAACTGACCCTGGCCATTCAGCACCTGATTAACAATGCCATCCTGTACAACTCCAAAGGCGGCGAGGTGAACGTAACGCTGATGCGCGACACGAGCCATCATCCCCCTCGCGCCTGCCTGCGCGTGTGCGATACCGGCATCGGCATCCCGGAAAAAGAGCTACCGCACATTTTCGAGCGTTTCTACCGTGGCGAACAGCCGGTAGCCATGCAGATTTCCGGCACCGGCCTGGGGCTGCCCATCGTGCAGGCGATTGTGAAACTGCACCGGGGCGAAATCAGCGTGGAAAGCAAGCCTGGAGAGGGCAGCTGCTTCACCATATGGCTGCCGCTTCCCAAGGATGAGGAGAAACAAACGCATTTCTAACGTCAGTGCCGGGGGCCAGACTTGACTCTACACCCGCCTGACTACAATAAAGAGTCGTCGCAGCGGATACGGAACAAGTACCGGGCAGATCGAGACCCCGCATCCATGCTTTTGGGTGGTCAGGCCTATCTCTGGTCAAAGCGGGGAAACGGACACAAGCGACACGATACGGCCCGGATACATCAGGAAAATCACTCACTTTGCAAGGTAAGAGGAGGCAAACCTATGAAACGCATTGCAGTTTTGACCAGTGGTGGAGACGGCCCTGGCCTGAACCCCTGCATTCGTGCGGTCGTGCGGCAGGGTCTGCATCGCGGATGTGAGGTGTTCGGCGTCAAATGGGGTTACGCAGGTCTTATCCGTGATGAAATCATTCCCCTCACCGCGCGCGACGTGGGCGGGATCATTGGCAAGGGCGGCACGATCCTCGGCACGGCGCGCTGCCCGGAATTTGCGGATATCAAAGTGCGGCGCACGGCCCTGCGCACCATGAACCAACACGGCATTGAGGGCCTTGTCGTTATTGGCGGTAACGGCTCGCTCACGGGCGCGCTGCGCCTGCACGAGATGGGCTTCCCCGTCATCGGCGTCCCCGGCTCGATTGACAACGATATTGACGGCACGGATATGGCAGTCGGCGTGGATACCGCGCTGAACACCATTCTGGATGCCATTGACAAAATCAAGGACACGGCCAGCTCGCATCAGCGCGCTTTCCTCATCGAGGCGATGGGGCGCAACTGCGGCTATCTTACTCTGGCCGCAGGTCTCGCCGGCGGCGCGGAACTGATCCTGATTCCGGAGCGGGAAGGGCCATCCCTGGAGAAAATCGCCGAGGTCATCGTGGATGCTTATGTGCGCGGCAAAGGGCACTGCATTATCATGATTGCCGAAGGCTGGAAGCCGGGCACGCAGGCCGTGGCGCAGTACCTGCAGGAACGCCGCGAGGAGTTGGGCTTCGATGTGCGCGTTACGGTGCTCGGCCACGTGCAGCGCGGCGGGCGGCCCTCGGTGTTCGACCGCGTGTTAGCCACGCGCATGGGCGCGGCGGCGGCCAATGCTTTAATTGATGGCGAACGCGGCAAGATGGTGGCGCTGCAGGGCAACAAGCTCAATCTCATCCCGCTCGAAGAAGCCGTGGCGCGCCTCAAGCCGCTCAGCCCGCAGCTCATCGAACTGGCCGACGCGATGGATTAGCCCCGTTGCCGACCAGATACCGCGTCGGCTCCCAAAGCTTTGCACACACAAAACCACAGGCGCCCCTCGTGCGGGGGGCGCCTGAACGTTTCCACGCCTACCCGGATCAGCCCCGTACCGGCACCACCAGCTCGTAAGGGAACTCCGTCAGGCACGTGATGTGACCGGCGGCATCAATGGCCATCACATCCTCTAAGCGCACGCCCATCCCCTGTTCGGGATAATACAACCCCGGCTCCACGGTAAAGACGTGCCCCGCCTCAAGGCGCTGCGTGGCCGTGGGCAGGTCGCGGAAGAAAGGTACCTCGTGCACGTCCAGCCCTAATCCATGCCCAATGCTGTGGATGTAGCCGCTGAGCGTGGCCGGGTCTTCACGCAGGGTTACGTAACCGCGCTGCTGGAAATAATCACACGTCATCTGCTGATAGGTGCGCGTAGCTTCGCCAACACGAAAAGCGGCCTTGAGATGTTGCAAACAGCCGTACACGTCGGCGTAGAGTTTTTCCAGCGCCTCCGGCGCGTAGCCCAACGCGAAGGTGCGCGTGAAATCGAAGAAATAGCCGCCGCCGCTTTCCTGCGGGAAAATATCAAAGACGATGCTCTCCCCAAGGCGCATGGGCGCGTCTAACGTGCCCTTGCTGTGCGGGATGCCAGCGTCGCGCCCGGTGGCAAAAATGAAGCCTTCCGGATCCTGCAAACCATGCGCGGCAATGCGGGAGCGGATGAAGGCGTGCACATTCCCCACGCGCAACACCTCACCATCGGCGCGTCGCAAGAGGCCCTGTGCGTCCGCGCGATGCCCGCTGAGGAAATCCACCGTATCCTGTACCACAGCCTGCGTGCGCTGCCCCACGGCGCGGATGCGCGCCACCTCCTCCGCGCTCTTGGTAGCACGCGCGGCCAGAATCAGGCTATCGTCCAGCTCTCCGACGACGTCCACATCCGACAAAGCCGATGCCAGCGCCTGCAAGCGCCGATACGCCGCCCCCTGATCCTGCAGCCCGTAAAAGGCCACCCGGCCCCGCACGCCCAGCTCGGCGAAGATGCGGCGATAGTAAGCCACCTCGGCAGCCAGCGCGTCCCCTTGCGCGGCCCGGAGCAGGCCCGCGTAATCGAAATCAGAGACGAGACGCACAGCATAACCGGCCCGGGCCGCCTCCTCGCGTTCCATCGGGTTGGCAATGACCACCGGCGCCGCGCCGCGCTTGTGGATGTAGAGCGTGGCTTTACCCACCGGCACACCTTTCATCACGTAAAACATGGGGGGATTGGCGTGCGTCGTCCCCGCCACCACAATAGCATCGAGCTTCCGCTCGGTCATCAAACGTTCCAGGTCTTCTAACATCGTGCCTCCTTGAAGTCAACCGCCCAGGGCATGGGGAAATAGCCACCCGGCTTGTGGTTGCGAAACGCGAGAAAAGTCATGATCCGTCAAGAAGCGTTCACAGCGCAAAAGGCGCTGTGGCCATGCTGCCCCCGGCAGCAAAAAACAGCCCGTCCAGAAAACTCCAGCGACCAACAAAAAGACTCGCCCGCGCCTCACGGCGTTGGCGAGTCCTCATGCTAAAGCCATCCCTGCAATCCCACGTAGGCCAGAACGGCCAGCAACGCAACGGTCAGCATCAAACGCCAGCCCAAATCCATAATCCAGGGCTTCATCTGCATTTCGCTTTCGGCCTCCTTAAGAGTTTGTTGCCCGGTCAATTATACCCCAATCAAACGAAATGCCAACCCAGGCGAATCGTCCCCCTTAACTTGCCGGGCGCAGGATGCGCACCACCGATCGCAATCCGCGAGGCCGTCCCCCCGGCCATCGGTCAGAAGCGACCGTGCCGCCTCACGCCTCCATGAGGGCCATCTGCCGGCGATAGAGCGCCGCGTATAGGCCATCCTGCGCGAGCAGCTCCGCATGGCGTCCCTGCTCCACGATGCGGCCTCCCTCCAACACATAGATGCGGTCCGCGTGCTGCACCGTGCTTAAGCGGTGAGCAATGATGAGCGTCGTGCGCCCCTGCAAGAGCCTCACCAGGGCATCCTGAATCAAGGCCTCGGTGAGCGTATCCACGCTGGCCGTCGCTTCGTCCAGAATCAAGATGCGCGGATTGGCAAGCAGCGCCCGCGCGATGCAAATCAATTGCCGCTGTCCTACCGAAAAATTCGCGCCCCCCTCCTGCACCAGGGTGGCGTAGCCCTGCGGCAGGGCGGCGATGAAATCGTGCGCGTGCGTGAGACGCGCCGCCTGTTCGACTTCCTCATCCGTTGCCTCAGGCCGGCCAAAGCGGATGTTATCCGCCACCGTGCCGGGGAACAGGAACGGCTCCTGCGCCACCAACCCCATCTGCCGATGCAAAGAGCGCTGCGTCACCCGCCGCACATCCACGCCGTCTATCAACACAGCGCCAGACGTGACCTCGTAAAAGCGCGCGATCAGATTGGCAATGGACGTTTTCCCCGCGCCGGTCGGCCCCACCAGCGCCACCACCTCGCCCGGAGCGATGCGCAAGGAGATGCCGTGCAAAATCTCCTCATCCCCCCGGTAAGCGAAATGCACATCTTTCAGCTCGATAGCGCCCAGCACCGGCGGAAGCTCCTGCGCATCGGGGGCATCCTGTACCTGCGGCACGGTATCGAGCAGCTCCAACACCCGTTCCCCGCCCGCCATGGCGGATTGGAGCGTGGTGTAAAGCTGACTCAAATCCTGAATGGGCTGGAAAAAGCGGCTGACGTAAGAAAGAAAAGCCACCACCACGCCCAGGGTCACCGCGCCCTCCGTCACCCACTGCCCGCCAAACCAGAGCACAATCGCTGTCGCGACCATGCTCAACACGTCAACCGTGGGAAGAAAGACCATCGAAAGCGTCATGGCCTGAATGTTCGCGTCACGGTTGGCCCGGTTAAGGCTCTCGAAACGCTCGAAAGAACTCATCTCCTGAGCGAACGCCTGAATCACGCGCATCCCGGCCAGGGATTCTGCCAGATCGCCGATGATCGCCGCCACACGCGCGCGCGTCTCGCGGTAAGCCTGCTGCGCGTAGCGCGTGAACACGCTTGTCGCCAGCACCATCAAAGGAAACACCGTAAACGTGAGCAAAGCCAGGCGCGGACTGATGAGCAGCATGGTGATGATGATACCCGTCAGTATCGTCACATCGCCCAGTACCGTTACCAGGCCCTCGGTGAGCAGCTCGTGAATGACCGACACATCACTGATGACGCGGGAAATCGTCACCCCCACCAGATGCCGGTCGTGATAAGGAAGCCCAAGAGCCTGTAAATGTTCAACCATGCGCTGCCGCACATCCCGCAACACGCTCAGCCCCACCCAGGAAAGGAGATAATCCTGTCCGATGGTGGTGAAAAGCACCCCGAAAAGCAGGGCCGCCATCCAAAGCGATGTGCGCAACAAGCCCGACCAGTCCCCACCCGCGATGTGAACATCAATGGCGCGGCGCACCAGCAAAGGTGCGAGCAGGGTAAAGCCGGAATTCAGCAGCATCAAAGCCAGCGCGCCCAGCATGGGTACGCGATAGGGACGCACAAAAGCCAACAGGCGCACGAGAATGCGCCAATCGAAGCGCTCGGCTTTCTCACCCGCGCCAAAATCCTCCAGGGCGCCACGCGGCCCCATCATGCCCCGTGTAGATGACAAATTCAAAGCCATGACCCGTCTCCTGCATGAATGACGGTGGGCGGACGACCACCCGGATCACCCCTACGCCGCCCCCTCATCATTTTGTAAAATCTCTATTGATCGGCTCCAGGCTGGCGGTTGAACCTATGCCTGAAGCCGGGCGGGCAACAACAAGCCATCGCCCATCAGGCTATAGCTCGCTCTGACGTGAACCCCCAGACCGAAGAAACAAAGCCCTTCGAGCTATCCGTAGCTCCCAGCGGGGCTTTTTACCCTCTCAGCCCGGCTTCAATCAGCCACGATGCGGAGTTGAGAAGGTACGCCATCCGGCGTCCCCTCCGCCGCGGCTGTCGGTACGCGCAACTGCCGATAGTAAATTTCCGCGTACAAACCCGACGTAGCCAGCAGTTCAGCATGAGTACCCCGCGCGGCGATGCGCCCCTGCTCCAGCACCAGAATCAGGTCCGCATCGCGCAGCGTGCTCACGCGCTGCGCAATGATGAAGGTCGTGCGTCCCTGCATCAGGGTACGCAGGGCCCGTTGGATAAGATGTTCCGTCTCGCTATCCACGCTGGCTGTGGCATCATCCAAAATGAGGATGCGCGGATTCTTGAGCAGCGCCCGCGCAATGGCAATGCGCTGCCGCTGCCCACCGGAAAGCGTTAGCCCGCGTTCGCCCACCCGTGTGGCATACCCTTGCGGCAGCTCCATGATGAAGTCGTGGGCCTGAGCCGCGCGCGCAGCGGCCTCGACCTCCTCATCGGTCGCCTCCGGGCAGCCAAAGGCAATATTCTCGCGAATGGTGGTGGCAAACAGGGTGGATTCCTGCAACACGATGCCGATTTGCTCGCGCAAGGACTTTAACGTCACCCGACGCAAATCATAGCCATCTATGAGGATGCGGCCGGACGTGGGGTCATAAAAGCGCAGCAGAAGATTGAGCAGCGTGGTCTTGCCCGATCCGGTCTGTCCCAGCAGCGCCACTTTTTGACCGGGCAACACCTCAAAGCTCACCTCACGCAGCACGGGATGGCGGCCAAAATAGGCAAAAGAGACGCGCTCAAACTGCACATGGCCCTGCAAGGGGGGAAGCGGCAGGGCATCCGGCGCCTCGCGCACCTCGGATTCCGTATCCAGGATTTCAAACACCCGTTCGCCGGAAGCTGTTGCCTGCGCGATAGCAGGAATCACCATCCCCACCCGCCGCAGCGGCTGTACCAGTTGCGCCAGGTAGGTGGAAAAGGCCACCATCTCACCAAGCGTCAACGCCCCATGGATGACGAGCCAGCCGCCATAGGCAATCACGACAAGCGAACTCAAACCGGCGAGGAAGTCAATTACCGGCGCGTTCAGCACACGCAGGCGCGTCGCCTGCACGTTCAGCGCGAACCAGCGCGCGTTCTCACGCCGAAAGCGGGCGATTTCGGCCTCTTCCTGCGCAAAGCCTTTCACGATGCGCGCACCGCGAAAATTTTGCTCAAGGAAGGAGGTCATGCGCGCCATTTGATCCTGCACTTCACGCCAGAGCGGGCGATAGCGGCGGCCAAAATCGAGCGCGCGCCAGGTGACCAGGGGCATCAGCGCCAGGGCGAACAAGGCCAGGCGCGGATTCATCAGCACCAGCACCACCGCCGTGCCCAGCATCAGCAGCGCCCCTTCAACCAGACGTAAGGTGGCGCGGCCCGTCAAGAAGCGAATGCGATCCACATCCTGAATGGCGCGCGAGAGCAACTGTCCGGCTTCGACCCGGTCATGAAAGGCAAACGAGAGGGAGGCAAATTTGCGCTGCAATTCATTGCGCAAATCGTAGGCCACGCCTTGCGAGATGATTTCAATCCACCGCCCTTGCAGGAACGTGAAGAACGCTTTGATGAGCGTCAGACCCAGCAAAGCGCCCACCATCCAGCGCAAGTAGCTCAAATCACCTTGCCGAACGCCGCGATCCACCACGCCGCGGATGGTCTGCGGAACGACCAGGGCAATCCCATCCAGCAAAACTTGCGTGAGATAGGCGGCGACCAGCGTGGTACGGTAAGCTGCCATGTACTGGTAACAGCGTCGCAGAATCGCCAGAGTCGAAGCCGGCTTCAAAACAATATGTTCGTGTTGGTTTTGGCCCATGCACGCCTCGAAGTAGTTAGCTTTGTTAAGTATTTTACCGGTAAGTGCTAAAGAGTCAAGCGGCGAGTACGCCTGCGTTTCGAGACCTTGCTCATAAAATCGTGGCCCTTATCTGACCCACCTTTCGCTCCCCCCATTGGCGGAGTCCTGGAATCGTTGGAAACCCTTTAAAGTGCGGAACGTGGGCCGGAGAATGAAGACCGGAAATGATAGCGCGGCGCACAGTTGACAAGTCTTTTAATTTGACTACACTATGATTAACCACAGGTCGGGGGGAAGAAGCTTATGAGCGAGGATAAGAAGAAAAGTCTGTACGCCCCGGAATACCAGAATGAGGTGCAGGACCTGCGCAATACCCTCATTTTTGGCGGGCTGGCTGTGATTGCCCTGGGCGCGATGATTATCGCCGCCAGTCCCAGCGTCATTGCCCTGCAGATCCCCGTCTTTGAAACCTCCATTCTGGCTATGGCTGCGGCCATGGTCACCATGCTCGGCCTGATTGCGCTCCAATATTTCCCGCCTCGCCCCATTTCCCTGACCGTCCTGATGGCTTACACCATCATCATTGCCCTGACCGTGCATTACACGGGCGGTCCGCTGACTCCCATGCCGGCGCTCTTCATCCTTGTGGTGGTGGCAGCCTCTTTCCTTTTGGGCAAGCGCGCAGCTTTCTTCATGGCCTTCATCAGCGTCACCCTGTACGCCACTATTCTGTACCTGGAATACGTTGGCGTGCTGAAAATGGTGCAAATCTGGCGCCTTTCCTTCTCCCCGGCAGAGCGCGGCTCGTTGCTCATCATCAACTGGTTGGCGCTGGCCATCCCGACCACCATCACGGCGTTGATTGCCGGCACCCTGTCTGAACGCTTACGGCTCACAAACCGCAACCTCATCGAATCTGAACGCTTGCGCGACAACCTCTCTCACATGATTGTGCACGACCTGCGCAACCCTACCACGGCCATGGTGGGCGCGCTGGATATTCTCAAGCTCACCTTAGCAGATAAGATGACCCCTGATCAGCGCAAATTGTTGGAAAATGCACGTCACAGCGGTCATGTCCTCATCGGCCTGATTGGCGAGATTCTGGACATCAGCAAAATGGAAGCGGGGCAGTTCAGCCTGCGCCTTGAGCCGGTTGACTTATGCGACGTGATAACGCGCACGGTGGGGAGTTTCCAGGCGTTGGCCGAGCTGGAAAAAGTCGAGCTGGTCAGCGACATGTGCGTAGTGGGAACCATCGCCTGCGACAAACAACTGGTGGAGCGCGTGTTGACCAACCTCATTTCTAACGCGCTCAAGCACACCCCCGAAGGGGGGCGCGTCACGGTGTCCGCCCGCTGGACGGATGACGAAAAGTTTGTGCAAGTGTGCGTCGAAGACACCGGTGCCGGTATCCCCAAAGAATACCAGAGCAAAATTTTTGAAAAGTTCGGGCAGGTGGAAGATCGCAGCCGTCCACGTCAGGGCACGGGCCTGGGATTGACCTTCTGCAAAATGGCTGTCGAGGCTCATGGAGGCAAGATTTGGGTGGAAAGCGAGGTCGGCAAGGGCAGCCGCTTCTACTTCACGTTGCCAGCCCGGCCTTAAACATGCGCGCCATAGGCTACGGAGAGAGGGAAGCGCACTCCCTCTCTCCGTTTGTGTCATGATTCCGTAAAAGCTCACCGCGTGAGCCATGGCGAAAGACATCAAGCCATCCACACAAGCAAGGAGGACACGATGACGAGCAAACGACGTTCGGAAATTGCCATGGGGCTGGTCCTGATTCTGGCCGGAGCCTGGATGTTGCTGGTGAACCTAGTCCCCGGCGTGAAGGAGCTGCTCGGCCCGTGGCTGGAGTGGCCGCTTTCGATGGTCATCATCGGTGGCGGCATCGCCCTTTTTGGCCTGGTGACCGGCAATTACGGTCTGTTCGTACCGGGAAGCATCGTGGCCACCCTGGGCGGCATCTTTTACTGGCAAGAGCAAAACGATGCTTACGCGAGTTGGTCCTTTGCCTGGACGCTCATCATCGTAGCTATCGGTGTAGGGGTCGTGCTGGAAGGTGTGCTCAAAGGCCAACGCGACACCATCATCAGCGGCCTGAACACCATCCTGGTGGGGGCGGTCCTGTTTGCCATTTTCGGCACCTTGCTGGGCAATCTCAACTTGCTGGGGCCTTATTGGCCGCTGCTGCTCATCGGCCTGGGCTTCATCCTGTTGTTGCAGGCACTCTGGCCCAAAAAGAAGTCGGGAGCGTAAGATGCGCCGCGCACCCTTTTTCTGGGGCGTGCTGCTGATCCTGGCCGGCATCCTGTTCTGGATGGATAACCTCCATCTGTTGCCGGCAGGTCTGCGCGCCTGGGATTTGCTCTGGCCTCTGGCCCTCATTCTGGTCGGGGTGTGGCTGCTCATCCGGCATTTGATGACGCCCGCAGCAAGCGAAGTGCCGGAGCTGATGCCGGTGCGCGTGCCGCTGGCGGAGGCGCAGATGGGGCATCTCGTCCTGCATCAGGGCGTGGGCCGTCTCGACCTGGACGGCATGGACAGTGCGGATACCGCGCTGGAAGGGACATGTGCCGGCGGGGTGGAACTGGAGACGCGCGCCGGACGCGAAATCGAGGTGCGGCTGCGTCAACCGCAGCTCAGCTTCAGCCCGTTTGAGACCGGCTCGCCCCTGCACTGGGAGCTGCATCTGACGTCTGCCCTGCCCTGGCGGCTGGATATTCATCTGGGCATGGGCGAAACGGAGCTGAATCTGGCACAGGTGCGCTTGAGCGAGTTATCCCTGCACGGCGGGGTGGGTAACACGCGGCTCCGCCTGCCCTATCCCACGGGCGAAGGGCGCGTCCACCTCGAAAACGGCATGGGCGAGTTGAACGTCACCTTGCCGCCGCAGGTTGCGTTCTCCCTGCGAGCAGAGCGCGGCCTGGGCGACCTCAGCATCGAATACCCCGGCCTGGTCCTGCACGACGCCGTTTACGAGACGCCGGACTTTGCGCAGGCGACGCATCGCTTTGTGATGCACCTCAAGGCAGGTGTGGGACGGGTTTCTGTAACGATGGAGTAATATGAACAGAGAAGCGTTAGTCAGAGGATTGGAACGCCTGCCCCGGCACGCTCTGGGGCATTTCCCCACGCCGCTTGAACCCCTGCCGCGCCTGAGCGCGCGTTGGGAAGGGCCGGAGCTGTGGGTCAAACGCGACGATCAAACCGGCCTGGCAGGCGGCGGCAATAAAACGCGCAAGCTGGAGTTCCTCGTGGCCGATGCGTTGCGGCAAGGCGCAGATACGCTGGTCACGGGCGGCGCGGCGCAGTCCAATCATGTGCGGCAGACTGCCGCCGCGGCGGCGAAACTCGGCCTGCGCTGTCATCTCGTGCTCAAGGGAAGTCCCACCGCGCCCCATCAGGGTAACTTGCTGCTCGATCAGCTCCTTGGGGCCGAGATTCATTGGACCCAGCAGGAGCTTCCGCAAGCGCTGGCCACCATCACCCAAAGCTTACAGGCGCAGGGACACCGCGCGTACCTGATTCCCTACGGCGGGAGTAATGGGCTGGGTGTGTGCGGCTACGCGGCGGCCTGGCTGGAGTTGGAAGCGCAGATGGCAGCCCTGGGCCTTGCGTTTGATGCGGTCATCGTCGCGTCGAGCAGCGGCGGCACGCAGAGTGGCCTGGCTTTGGGTGCGCAGGCCTGCGGCTACCGGGGACGGCTCATCGGCATCAGCATCGCGGAGCGAGCCGAGGCGCTGCGCTCCACGCTGCGCGCGCTGGTGGAGGAGGCACAGGCCATGCTGGGCCTGCCGATAGGGGCACCTGCCTTCGAGGTGGATGATGGCTGGCTCGGCGCGGGGTACGGCATCCCCGCAGCGGAGGAGCTGGCCACGTTGCGCGAGGTGGCTCGCACGGAAGGGCTGCTGGTGGACCCGGTGTACACGGGACGCGCCCTCACGGGGCTGCGCGGCCTGATCGCGCGCGAGGAGCTGCGCCGCGGGCAGCGGGTGCTTTTCTGGCATACCGGCGGCGTGCCCGCGCTGTTTGCTTACGCGGAGCAGGTGCTATGAAGGGAGTCCTGGCGCTCGTGCTGGGTCTGGCGGTGGGTATTGGCCTGGGCTTTCTCATCGGCTGGGGCCTCTATCCCGTGCAGTATTACAACACGCAACCGGCGGATTTGCGTTCGGATTATAAGGACGATTACGTGCAGCTCGTGGCCCTGACCTTCAGCGTGGAGGGGGGGACACAGGCCGCGCTACAGCGCCTGAGTTTGCTCGACCCCGTCAATCCCACCCGCCCGTTGGTGGATTTGACAGAGCGCCTGGCGCAACAGCCCTTGCCGCCGGAAAGTTGCGCGGCCTTAGCGCGCCTGGCGCGCGCGCTCGCGGTGGAAACTCCCGCAATGAAGCCTTGCCTGGAGTTGCGTTTGCCATGAAAGGCTATGCTGCGCTTTTCCTCCTGGGCCTGGTGGTGGGCCTGGCCGCCGGGTTATACTACACGTGGATGGTTAACCCGGTGCAGTATTACAATTCACTCCCCTCCCTGATGCGCAGCGACTACCGCGCGGACTGGATCAAGATGAGCGCACTGGCCTACGCGCAGGATGGGAATCTGGCGCGCGCGGAGGCGCGCCTGAACGGTCTCAACCGGCAGGAGGTGCAGCAGCAGGTGGCGCGCGTGTTGGATGAAGCGGTGGCTCTGGAGCGCCCGCTGCCGCTGTTGCAGCGGCTGGCCAGCCTGGCCAGCCATTACGGCGCGGATACGCCCACGGTGCGCATCTACGCCCAGAGCACGCCGACGGCGGAGACACCCTCCCCCACCCCATCGCCCACGGAGACGCCTACCGCCACGCCGACTCCCACCCTGACGCCGACCGCGACGCCGCGCCCCACGGCTACGGCAACGCCCACACCGCGCTATACCGCGACGCCGCGTCCCACGCCCACGCCGCTGGTGATTGCCGTACCGGATTACACGGTCGTGAGTTTAGAGCGCCTGTGCGAGGTGCAGCCGCGCGTCCTCGTCACGCTCACGGAAAGTGTCACGGTCACCGTGCGGGGGCAGCCACGTAGCGAACTCCGCCCGCTGCCCGGCCTCACGCTGTGGCTCATCTCCGGCAATCAGACAAATCGCGCCGTGACCGGCCTGCGTCCCGACATCAATCCCGGCTACGCGGATTTTGTGGTGCAGCCGAACACCATCTACAATTTGTACGTGGAAACGCCGGACGGCGCCCCAGTCGCCCGGTTGAACATTGAGGCTTGCCTGGCAGGCGAGGAGAGCAACACCTGGACCACGTGGAGCCTGACGCTGCAACGGCGACCTTGAGCGTGGTATAATGGGGCGGTAACTTACGCAACGAGGGACGTATGATTGATCAGCTCTTGCAACAATTGCCCACTCTGGTGACCGGTTTCGTGCTGGTCGTGTCGGTTTTCATCACCAGCCTGTGGATCGGGATGATAGTGTGGACGTTCCGCGACATCCGCGCGCGGACGCGCGATGTCCTGGTGCAGCTTTTCATGGCGCTGCTCGTGGCCGTGCTGAACGTGCCTGGGCTGTTGTTGTACCTCCTCATCCGTCCGCGCGAGACGCTGCACGAAGCATACGAGCGCGCTTTGGAGCAGGAGGCGCTGCTGCAAGCCATCGAGGAGCCGCTGACCTGCCCCGCGTGCGGGGAGACCATCGAAAAGGACTTCGTCTACTGCCCCTATTGCCACAAGGTGTTGAAAAAGGTGTGCACAACCTGCGGGCGTCTTCTGCACCTGGATTGGACGCTCTGCCCCTACTGTGGCACACCGGCGTATGAGGATGAGGAGATAACGACGGAGGAAATTCCGGAAAGCGATACCCCGTCGTAGAGACGGGGCGGTTGAGACGGGGCACCGCTCCTGTGAGACGGGGCAACGCCCCGTGAGACGGGGCACCGCCCCTTGTGGAGACGGGGCACCGCCCCGTGAGACGGGGCAACGCCCCGTGAGACGGGGCAACGCCCCTTGTAGAGACGGGGCACCGCCCCGTGAGACGGGGCACCGCCCCGTCTCTACGGTTACGGCACATCCTCCGCAGTGATGGTGTGGACTTTAATCATGTTGGTCACGCCGTGCACTTCCAACGGGATGCCGGCGGTGAGGACCACGAGATCGTCCTGATGGGCGTAACCACGTTGCGTGGCCGCCCGCACCATGGTCTGGATCATGTGGTCGGTATCGCGGAAGGCACCCACCACCACCGGAATCACGCCCCAGACAAGGTTGAGACGGCGCGCCGTGCTCTCAAAGGGCGTGATGCCGAGCAAAGGCGTGCACGGACGATGGCGCGCGACCATGCGCGCCGTGCGCCCGGATTCCGTCGAGCAGAGGATGGCGGCAGCCTGCAAATCGGCGGCGATTTCCACCGTGGCGCGGCTGATGGCGCGGGATACGTCTTCGGTCACGGCGGCGCTGCGCTGCGGCGTGGTCATCGCCAACAAGTGATTGTAAGGGAAGTAGGCCGAGCTTTCCACCGCTTCGGCGATGGTGGCCATCATGCGCACCGCTTCGACGGGATAGCGCCCCACCGAAGTTTCGCCGGAGAGCATGATGGCGTCACTGCCATCAAGCAGGGCGTTGGCCACGTCGGAGGCCTCGGCGCGGGTGGGACGGGGATTCTCAATCATGGATTGCAGCATCTGCGTGGCGGTGATGACCGGCTTACCCAGGTGGTTGCACAGGCGGATAATGTCTTTTTGCGCCAGGGGAACGCGCTGCGGTGCGGTTTCGACCCCCAGATCGCCGCGCGCCACCATCACCGCGTCCGCGGCGCGCACGATCGCTTCCAGGTCCTGCAAGGCCTCCGGCTTTTCGATTTTGGCGATGATGGCTGGCAAACGGTTGGGATCCTCCCCCACGCGGCGCTCCAGAGAGGCGTCCGCCACGTCAAGCAGATAGGCGCGCAGTTCGTGGACATCTTCCGCGCGACGCACAAAGGAGAGCGCGAGGTAATCCAGGCCCAATTCGACGGCTAAGCGCGCATCCTCGCGGTCTTTTTCGGTGAGCGCGGAGAGTTTGAGCGGGGTACCGGGCAGGTTGACCCCCTTGTTGGACGTGAGCACGCCCCCTACCACGACGCGACAACGCGCACGCGGCGGAACCACCTCCACCACCTCAAGCTCAAGCGCGCCATCATCCAACAAAATGTGGTGGCCGGGGCGCAGGTCCTCGACAATGTCCGGATGCGGGAAAGGGATTTCCTCAGCCGTGGTTGAAGGGGCGGCAGAGAGAACAACCTCCGCGCCGGGAACCAGGGTGACGCCTTCCGCGGGGAGCTTGCCCACGCGGATTTTGGGGCCTTGCAGATCCCCCATCAACGCGACGTAGCGTCCGGCGCGCGCTGCGGCAGCGCGCACGGTCGCTGCCCAGGCGCGCTTTTGTTCCGCCGAGCCGTGAGAAAAGTTGAGCCGTGCCACCGTCATGCCGGCTTCAATCATGGCGACAAGGGTTTCTTCATCGGCACAAGCCGGGCCTAACGTGCAGACAATTTTGGTCAGAGCCATGGCAATCCTCCTCATCATATCAATGTGCCCATTTCCACAATCTTACACCGAAACGCAAAAATTTCGTAGCTGGCCAATCGAGCGCGCCGTCAGGAGCAGGCGAAAGCCATATCTGCGCCTGCCCTGAGGAGATAATCTTGCCAGGGCTTTTTGCATCCCACGCACATTGTGCTATACTCCCCATAGTTCAGTTACGCGGAGTAGCCCATGACGACCAAACGCGCCATTCGATTCATGAATCCGGCTCAGACGCGGCAGCTCACAGCTTTAGCCGAGCGCGCCAGTCTGAGCTTGAGTCGTTTTGCTGGCACACGGGTTGATTATAATGCGGTGGGAATTCAAATGCTCGATGAGTGGATTGATCGGCACATCCGGCAGTTCCCGCGTCCCTCTCAGGAAATTGTGACCATTTGGGCGGCCTTCCTGGGGGAAGTGTTCCGTCGCCGTTTCAAGGGGGAATGGGCGCTGGACACCTCCTCCCCCACGCCCAAGCTTGGTGTGCTCTGCCCGCGCGAGGATGAAGGGGTGATTTTCGTGGATGTGATGGATCAGATCCAACGCCGCATCACGCAGGGCATGAATCAGTCCCTTTCTTACTACTACACGGTGAAAGGGATGGAAATCAAAGGCTGGGACGGCACCCCCGTCGAGTAAGGCCATCCCATGCGGCCCAAAGTCATTCTTTTCAACGCCATCAGCGTGGATGGGCGCACCACGGGCTTCAATGTGGATATGGAAACTTTCTACGGGCTGGCCCAGCGCTGGAGCGAAGAGGCCTCGCTGGTAGGATGCGATACCTTCCTGGAAGCGCCCGAAGGTATGCCCGAAGATGACGCTTCGCCCCTCCCCCCGGCCAACCCTGAGGCCGATGACCCCCGTCCTGTCCTTGTCGTGCCGGATAGCCGTGGACGCTTGAAGAGCTGGCACTATCTGCGAAACCTGCCGTTATGGAAAGACTTCATCGCCCTGTGCACAGCCCGCACCCCTCAGGAGCATCTCCACTACCTTGAGCGCAAAGGGGTTCACATCATTATGGCAGGGGAGGATAAGGTTGACTTCCGGTAGGCGCTCTCCGTTCTGGCTTCCCGGTACGGCATCCACACCGTGCGTGTGGATAGCGGCGGCGTCCTCAACGGCGTGTTGCTGCGGGCTGGCCTGGTGGATGAGGTCCATCTGCTGATTCACCCCTTGCTGTTGGGCGGCGCGTCCGCCAAGACCTTCTTCCAGGACCCGCGCCCTGACTCTGCTGACGCTATCACCTTGCACTTGCTGGGGGTCGAAACCCAACCTGACGGCCTACTGCTCCTGAGTTACGCCGTCAGGCAATCATGAATGAAGTCTCGGCGGGGTGGGCGAAGGCAACGCCCTGGGTGGGCGAAGGCAATGCCTTGGGTGGGCGAAGGCAATGCCTTGAATGGGCGAAGGCAATGCCTTGTAAGGCGAAGGCAATGCCCTGGGTGGGCGAAGGCAATGCGGCGAAGGCAATGCCTTCGCCCTACATTTTATTGGCGGACCTTGCGCTTGCCCGGTGTCCTATACGCCGAAGGCCGGCGCCGCCTCTTTTCCGGCTCCTCCGCCCCGTCGTGACGCAGCGTGCGCGCAAATAAGCGTAAGCGCTCCAGCACCAGCGCGTGGATGCTCTCCGGCGGGAAGCGACCTTCCGCATCCGCCACGCCCGCCGGACGCCCCAAGACCAGCTCAAGCATCTCGTCCACGGTGCTCGCGGCGTACACGTGGAATTGCTCCGCGCGTACCGCTTCTACCACGTCGGGATGCAACATCAGCTCATGGCGGTTCGCAGCCGGGATTATCACGCCCTGCGTGCCGGTGAGGCCGCGCAGGCGACACGTCTCGAAGAAGCCTTCGATTTTCTCATTGATGCCACCTACCGGCAGGACGTAACCGTGCTGATCAAAGGAGCCGGTGATGGCGATGTCCTGCCGCGCGGGCAAAGCAGCAAGGGCCGAAATCAACGCCACCAGTTCCGCGCAGGCGGCACTATCGCCTTCCACCATGCCATAGACCTGCTCAAAACTCAGGCTCGCCTCCATCGAAAGCCGCTGGCGGACGCCGTAATGCCCGTTGATGTAGGAGATGAGCGTCATCACCCCCTTGCCGTGGATGGGACCGCCCAGGTGCACTTCGCGTTGCACATCCGTCACCGCGCCGCGCCCTGGATAGACCCGCGCCGTGATCCGGCTGGGCATCCCATACGCATAATCCCCATCCTCATAGATGGTAAGTCCGTTCACCTGCCCCACTACCGCGCCTTCAGTTTCCACCCGGTACAGCCCTTCCAGAATGTCCTGCCGATGCAGGCTTTCATCCTGATTGACGCGGTAGATGCGCTGTCGCAGCGCCTCATCTACGGTTTCCGCCGTCACCTGCGCTAAGTCTCGTTTCCTGGCCCAGTAATCCGCTTCCCGCAACAGGTCAGCCACCGCGCCAAAGCGCGTGGAAAGGCGCTGCTGATGGGCGCAGAGCCGCGCCCCATACTCGATGACGCGCGCCACCGCGTCCCGGCGGAAGGGCAGGAGCTGTTCGCTCGCGCAGCGGGCGCGCACAAAACACGCATACAGGCCCTCGTTCTCCTCGGTGCGCGCCATGTGCGTGCCAAAATCCGCGCGCACTTTGAAGAGTTCCGCAAAATCCGGATCGAGGTCCACCAGCGCGTAATAGGTCTCCGGCAGGCCGATGAGAATGACTTTGACGCGCAGGGGGATGGGTTCGGGCGTGATGATGCGCAGCGGCGTTTGTCCCTCTTCGGGACGCTCGATGCGCAGGAATTGCAGGGCGAGGGCGCGCTTGAGGCCGTTCCATGCCGTGGGCGTCTCCAGCACATCCTCGGCGCGCAACACCAGAAAACCGCCATTGGCGCGATGCAAGGCCCCGGCACGGATGAGGGTGTAATCCGTGACGGTCGAACCGTAACGCACATCGAACTCTAAGCGCCCCAACAGGTTGTCGTGGGTGGGGTTATCCTCAAACACGATGGGGGCACCTTGCAAACGACTGTTATCCACCAGCAGATTGACGCGGTAGCGCAGCGAGGGAGCGACCTCCAGCAGCGACGCGCCCTCGTTCCGTTCGTCCTCTTCTGCCTCCTCCCCATCGCGGAAATTAGCGACGTTGGCAATGATGTCCTGTCGCACTTCCTCCAGGTATTCCGTTACCTCCGGATAGGCGGCATAGGTTGCACGCAGTTCCTCAAGCAGGGGGCGAATGGTGTAGTCCGCCACTTCACGATCGAGGTTTTCGATGGCGTCGTACACTTCGCGCTCGTGTTCACGCAGACGACGCAGGGCGTTATCGAGCAGTTCCTCCAGATGGTCGGAAATCGCCGTGAGGCGCTCGCGCTCCGCGGCGGGAAGCTGACTGAAGCTCTGCGAGTCCATGACCATGCCGTTCTGCACCGGCGCGATGTAGAGACCCGCCGGCGACCGGACCAACGTAAAGCCGGCTTCCTCGCAGGCATGTTCGACGGTGGCGAATTCTTGCTGTTGCACCTGACGCAACTGCTGCTCCAGACGCTCGCGTGCCTCGGCGTAGGAGTCGGTATCGAAAGCGCGGGGAATGCGCTCAATCAACTCGACATTGAAGCGTTCCATGTCCTCGCGGAAACGACGCCCCATCCCCGCGGGCAGGCGAATGGCGCGCGGACAGCGCGGGTCCACAAAATTGTTGACGTACACCCAATCATCCGGCACGGGCAACTGCCGGGCGTAAGCCTCCAGCACCTGCCGCAGGATGGTCGTGCGTCCCGTGCCCTCCTCACCCACCATGAAAATGTTGTAGCCTGAACCCTGAATCTCCAGGCCGAAGCGCAAAGCCTGCACCGCGCGGTCTTGCCCAATGGTGACATCTTCGCAGGTAAGATCGGCAGTGGTTTCAAAAGGGAGGCGCGCCGGATCCTTCGCGCGGCGCAGATCAACGGCGGTGAGTCGAAGCGGATGGTCTGCCATAGCTCAAGGCTCCTTATCAGCAAAAATGGGAGACGGATTAAGCGACAAACGCCGACCAGCCGCGTGCGCGGTGGTCGGCGTTGCGGTAGCGTGGCTTAGCGCCCCAGGTACATGGGCATGACGACGTAGAGGTACCCCGTCTCGCCCAGGGGTTTGATGACGCCCGGCGCTTTTTGCGACGTGAGTTCAAGCATCACCTGCGGCTCGTCCAGGGCGGAAAGCACGTCGGTGAGGTATTTCACGTTGAAGGTGATGTCTATGGGAGCGCCGTCGAGCACGGCGTCGAGACGGGTAAGGCCCTCGCCGGTCTCCGTGGCGCTTGAGGTGACGATCATCTCCCCCGGTGCAAGGGTCAGACGCACCATGTTGGCCGCGTCACGGGCGAAGATGGCCGCGCGCTTGCAGGCCTGCAGCCATTCCTCACGGGAAACGACCACGCGCGTGTTGGAGGTGGTGGGAATGATGCGCCGGTAATCGGGGAAGGTGCCGTCAATGAGCTGCGCATTGAGCACCGTCGCACTCAGGCGGAAGATGACCTGATTGTGGTGGCGGGTCATGCCAATGGTGACCGCTTCATCCGTGCCGCTGAGGATGCGCATCAGTTCGGCGAGGGCGCGCGCGGGAATGATCACGCTGAATGGGTGGTTGATGGGGGCCAGCAAGGGCACGCGCTCCACCGCGATGCGGAAGCCGTCCCCAGCCACCAGGGTGACGCGCTCGCCCTCGAATTCAGCCAGCACGCCCATCAGCACGGGATGGGTCTCATCGGTCGCCGCGGCAAAAATGACGCGGTTCAGGCCACGTCGCAACTGCGAGGCCGCGACGCTCACGCCGTCGAAATCTTCCAGCTCCGGGATGCCGGGGAAGTCCTCGGCAGACATGCCGCGGAATTGCGCGCTCACGCCGCTGCTCTGCAGGCTCAGGGTGAGCGAGGCAGGGTCGAGTGAGAGGTTGACCTGATCGGGAGCGAGTGAGTTGATCAGGTCAATGAAGTTGCGCGCCGGCACCGCGACCGCGCCCTCGGTTTCGATGCGCGCCCCCACCCAGTGGGTAATGCTCAGTTCCAGATTCGTCGCGGCCAGCTTCAATTGCCCGCGATCGGTAGCCAACAGAATCGTGCCCAGAATCGGCATGGCTGTGCGCGAAGGCACAGCGCGTCCGACCAGGCTCAAGCCCTTAGCGAGGTTGTCTTGCAAGCAAGAAAGCTTCATGGTGCGGCCTCCTCAACATACTGTGTATGTCTTAAGTATAGGCGAAGTCAGAAAGTCGTCAAATCGCCTTTTCCAGCTCTGTTGTAAAGCTTCCCGTCAGGCGGATCGCCATCCGTTCAGCGCGAGCCGCCCCACCACGTGGGAGCGGAAGCTGAAGGGATGGTACGCAGCAGGGTGCGCTGCGCCATGTCGTAAACCCATACCTCCGGCTGCGGCGCGGGGTCGCCCATGGGCAGGCGCGCCAGGGCGAGATAAGCGCCATCAGGGGACCAGGCCGGGCGCACAAAAGCCGCCGCCGGATCGCCAGGCAACGCTACCGGCGCGCCCCCCTCAAGCGGATAGAGCCAGGGCTGCACGCCTAAGGTCTCCGAGCCGCCCAGATCGGTGTGCGCGCCCGCCCCTGCCCCGTGCTCCAACAGGGCAAAACGGCGCTCGGTCACCAGCAGCCAGCGCCCATCCGGACTCCAGGCCAGGGCTTCACGCTGCACAAACACATCCGGCGGTTGATCAAGGCCGCGCGCAGCGAAGGGGTCCAATGTCACCAGAACGACATCGCCGGAGGCCAGGAGCAAGGCGAGGCGCGTCCCATCGGGCGCCCAGGCGGGCCGTCCGCGCACGGCGTAGTCCAGCGTGGTGGTGACGGTGTGAGCAACATCCAGCAGGGCGAGGCGCGTCTGTTGCGGAACGGCGAGCGTTGCGCCCACGGGCGACCAGGCCGGTTCGCCGACGGTCTCGATGCCGGTATCCCGTGCCCCGTCTGCGCGTGTCCACAGCCAGAGGTGACCCGTCTCGCTTTCGCCCTCGACCCAGGCTAACACGGCGCCATCCGCCGACCAGCTTAAAGCGCGGCAGGAGGTAGCACAGGTGCGAAGGTGGGCAAGGCGGCGTCCATCCCATAGCCCCAAGGCCCCCGCGGAAAGGACGGCCAGCTCCCGCCCCACGGCGTAGCCTTCCACACCGGTGTAGAGCGCGTCCGCAGTTTCGGCGGTGGCATCGGCATAACGGAGCAACGTCCATGACGTATCGTCGCCACGCTGAACGAGGTACAGGCCGCCCGGCAACGTCCGCGTGGCCGGGGTACAGGCCACCAGCAGCATCAGGATCAAAAGAAGCGCCAGCACGGTTCGGGGGCGATGAGAGGGCCTGTAAGCGCCAGGGGCCGGGAGGACGCGAAAAGACCCGGCAGGCAGGTCGCCACGGCAACAGGCTTCCGCGCTGTCATCGGCGTGCACGCGAAAGGAAGTGTCGGGCAGGTCGCCGTGGCGGCAGGATCCAAAGCCGCGCCCAAAACGACGAAACGGCGCGTGCCACAGATGGTAAGCAGGCGCGTTGACCCAACGAACGGCGGCGCGGCCCGTCCCCCGGCCCTTCATAAGCTCTCCCGGTCCTCTTGCAGGCGGCGCGTCACCAGCACGAGCCCCATCATCAACCAGAATAAAAAGGCGGTGTGCGAGAAGTCCGGGTTGACCCAGTAGTGGTCCAACAGGCCGATGACAAGCAGGCCCGCGCCCGCAGCATAGACGGCGTGCGCAAGCGGGGCAAGGTGCAGCGGAAGATGCCGCCAGGCGGCCCAGGCCTCACGCACGGTGACGGCCACAGTGGCCAGCCAGGCCGCGAGGGCCGGCAGCCCCCAGCGCTCGGCAATGAAAAGGTAAGCGCTCGAAACGGTGCGCGCTACCAGGTCGGCGTCGGGGACGCCGCCCAGCCCTGCGCCCAGCCAGGGATAGCGACGAATCCAGACGAGGGCGGAGCGGTATTCCTCGAAGCGCATCTGCGTGGCCGCGTCCCGCCCCAGAAAGCCGGCGATGAAGTGAAGCAGATAGGTGCGCGTGCCGGGGATGAGCAGGAGCACGCCGCCCAGAGCGAGCAGGCTCAGGAACAGCAGCGGCGCGTCGAGCAGGGCAAGCAGCGTCAGCGCCGCCGCACTGCCCAACAGGGCCGCGCGCGAGTAGGAAAGGACCAGGGCGGCCACGTCCAGCAGCCAGATGAGGTAAAGCAGGGGCGAGGGCCAGAGCCGACGCGCGGCAAAAGGCTGCGTGAGGCTCAGCATCAGGCCCAGGGCGATGAAGCCGCCAAAGAGGTTGGGGTCAAAGTGGGTGCCGGTGACGCGCAGCGGCAGGGATGGATCGCCTAAAAGGTGGCGCAGGATGTCCGTGCGCGGATAGCCGAGCGGAGCGAGGTTGAAGAGGAAGCGCTCGGCTTGCACGGCGGGGAGGAGATGCAGCGCCAGGCCCAGCGCCGCCGCCCCCGCAGAAGAGAGGATGAGCCAGCGCAGGAGATGCTCAAAGCGCCCCTGCGTGCGCACAGCGTCCAGGTGAATCAGGATGAAGCCCGCGCTGATCAGGTATTCGACAAAGCGCCGCCAGGTGGTGAGTCGTGGCGGAAGCCAGGTGCTGCCCGCGATGACGCTCACGCTGGCAAGAGCGAGAAAGACCAGCAAGGGGATGGTGAAATGGCGCGGCGGCAGGTCGGGGCGACGCCGCGCTTCCCAGGCCCAGGCCAGGGCCAGACAGAACAGGCTCAGGTCAAAGAGGGTAACATGAACGCCGGCCAGGGTCGCAGGGAAATAGGCGATAGGCAGAAAGGCTAAGCTGCCGAAGAGGCCAGCATAGGCGGTATCCACGGAAGGCAGGGTAAGGACCGCGTAGAGCAGCGCGTATCCAAAGCTAACCACCAACAAGGGCACACCATCCAGGCCCAGGATGCCGACGAGCAGGGCCAGGAGGAGCGGCAATCCCCAGGCCAGCGGGATGCTCAGCGTATGGTTTTTCATGGTCACTCCGATCCCCACGGTTTTCAGATTGAAGCAGCGCCGGGATGAATCCTACCGCTGCCCTTGCCGATTATAACGGCGGAAAGTGCAGGGTCAAGTGCCGTGCCGACAACACGGGCCGCCAGGGAAACCACGGCCTGTATGGCGCAAAGAACACCGTCGCCCATCACCGCTCCCGGGTCATAGCCAGTAGGGTGATTGACTTTGCTAAGTTTGCTCCTACAATGGGAAACAGGCCTGCCCCATCGCTTCGCACTGGAGCGGGCCGGGCATCAGGTTTCTGCACCACCATCCACAAGACCGCGGTGGCGCATCACTGCAACAGAAAGGATGAAGTATGGATAAGATTCGGTTCACCCGCAATTACTCCGACCTGAGCACCGATCAAGGGTTTCAATTCGAGTTTTATTGTGACCGTTGCGGTTCAGGGTATCGCACGCGCTTTCAGCCCTCGGTTTTGGGGAAGGTAAGCTCGGCTTTAGATGCAGCCAGCAGTCTGATTGGTGGGGTGTTTGGACGCGCCGCGGATTTGGGAGAGCGCGCGCGTTCGGCGACGTGGGAGAAGGCGCACGACGAGGCCTTTACCAACGCCATGGAGGAACTGCGCCCGGATTTTGTCCAGTGTCCGCGCTGCCAATCCTGGGTATGCCGGGAACATTGCTGGAACGAGCAGAAGGGCTTATGTAAGGAGTGCGCACCGGACCTGGGGGTCGAAATGGCCGCCGCACAGGCGCAGCGCACGGTGGAGGAAATCCACGCCCACGCGCAGATGGCCGAATCCGACCGCGAGATGTTACAGGAGAAGTCCTGGCGTGCCGGGGTGCGCGCCACCTGCCCGCAATGCAACGCGCCGCTGCCCGCCAACGTCAAGTTCTGCCCGGAGTGCGGCGCCAGGATTCAAGCGCAGGCGCATTGTACAGAGTGCGGCGCCAAACTCCTGCCGGGAGCGAAATTCTGCCCGGAATGTGGGGCCAGGGTCAAGTAACGCCCTTTAACCGGCCTCATCCATTTTGCTTTAGATCCAACGGAGCAAAACCATGCGAAGAAAAGACCGTGCTATCCATGCGCGCCACGACATAGATGCGATCATCCACCAATGCCCGGTATGCCGATTGGGACTATCGGATGAAGGCGAACCCTACATTGTCCCCCTGTTCTTCGGCTATGATGGGCAGCGCGTCTATCTGCACTGTGCCGATGCCGGACGGAAGCTGGACATCGTGCGTCGGCATCCGCGCGTGTGCGTGGAATTCGACAGGCTCCTGGACCTTATCCCCGCCCCCACCCCCTGCGCCTGGAGCGCGCGTTATCAAAGCGTCATCGGCTTTGGCACGGCGCGCATCGTGGAGGATGTGGCGGAAAAGCAGCAGGCCCTGTCACTTTTGATGGCGCATTACGGCGCAGAGGCCCACTTCAGTCCCGCGGAAACGGAAAGCGTGACCATTCTGTGTGTCGAGCTGGAGGAAGTGAGCGGGAAGCAACGTCTGTAGCGGAGGGAACGATGAAACCGGGAAAATGGCGTCGGATCGTGCGTATCGTTTTGGGAACGGCAGCAGCGCTGATTTTTGGCATCCCGTTGTTGGGTTTTCTTGTTTACACCCTGGCCGATCGGAGCAACGGCACGCTCACAGTCGGCGGGGAGAAGCGGCGTTACCTGGTGTACGTCCCCACAGGTTACGATCCGCAACGTCCCACGGCGCTGGTCATCAGTCTACACGGCTTTGCACAGTGGCCGGCGCATCAAAGCCTGGTCACCCATTGGACTCGTTTAGCGGACGAGTACGGCTTTATCGTCGTCCATCCAGCAGGGACGGGATTCCCCAAGCGCTGGCGCGCCAACAGCGCGGATGCGCTCCAACAGCCGGATGTGGCGTTCCTGGAAGCGCTCATCGAGGAGCTTTCGTCCCGCTACAACCTCGATCCGCGCCGGATTTACGTGAACGGGCTTTCCAACGGTGCGGGGATGTCTTTTGTGCTGAGTTGCGCCCTGGCGGAGCGCATCGCCGCATGGGGAGGCGTGGGCGGTGCTTACGCCTTCCCCTGGGAGGGATGCGCGCCCTCCCGTCCGGTGCCCGCGATCTTTTTCCACGGCGAGCAGGACCCTATCGTGCCGTATCAGGGCGGTGTGGTCAGCCGGGGCGGATGGACACTGCCCAACATCCCGGCGTGGGTGGATACTTACGCCACGCGCAACCGCTGCACGCTGCCCGCGGTCAAGGAAACGGTGAGCGAACACGTCACCCGCTGGACCTATCAGGATTGTGAGGCGCCGGTGGTGTTCTACAGCATCAGCGATGGCGGCCATACCTGGCCCGGCGGTGAGGGCCTGCCGGCCTTCATCACCGGCCCGACCAATATGGAGATTGATGCCACGGCCCTGATGTGGGCCTTTTTCTCCGAGTTTACCACGGAAGGCCATACACCGGGAAAATAGCGGCCCTGGGTTGCCGAAGAGGATGCCAGTCGGAGGCTGGCGGTACAGAGGCTGGGAAAAATGCCAGCCAGAGGCTGGCGGTACAGAGGTTGGAGGAATGCCAGCGAGAGGCTGGCGGTACAGAGGCTGGGAAAAATGCCAGCCGGAGGCTGGCGGTACAGAGGCTGGAAAGAATGCCAGTCAGAGGCTGGCGGTACAGAGGTTGGAAGAATGCCAGCCAGAAGCTGGCGGTACAGAGGTTGGAAGAATGCCAGCCGGAGGCTGGCGGTACAGAGGCTGGAAGAATGCCAGCCAGAGGCTGGCGGTACAGAGGCTGGAAGAATGCCAGCCGGAGGCTGGCGGTAAAGAGGCTGGAAGAATGCCAGCCAGAGGCTGGCGGTAAAGAGACTGGGAAAAATGCCAGCCGGAGGCTGGCGGTACAGCGGCTGGAAGAATGCCAGCCGGAGGCTGGCGGTACAGAGGCTGGAAAGAACGCCAGTCGGAGGCTGGCGGTACAGCGGCTGGGAAAAATGCCAGCCGGAGGCTGGCGGTACAGAGGCTGGAAAGAATGCCAGTCAGAGGCTGGCGGTACAGCGGCTGGAAAGAACGCCAGCCAGAGACTGGCGGTACAGAGGCTGGGAAGAATGCCAGAGCACGATCCGCTGGGCTTGCGGGTAGTCTTCATCCGCCAGCAGGCGCAGTTGTTCAGCAAAGTCGTGGCGCGTGCGCCGATCAGTGACCCGCACTTTGCGCCACCCGCGCAAAGGCTCGATAGCCAGGAAGAGGTTGGCCACGCTGTGCCGCTCATTCTCGTAGTCCTGGCGTACCGGCTGCTCGCGCTGCAAGGGCAGGACACCGCGTGGGGGGTCATGCAGTTCCTTGCTGGCTTCGTCCAAACAGACGACCGGATAGGCCGGATCATAAGGCCACCGGTATACGTCCAAGACGTCCTCCATACTTCGCTACATAGCTACCCGAGGGCTTGCCGATGCACCACGACTTCACCCGCCAGGGCTTGAGCGCGTTTTTTTAGCTTCTCCCACACGGTGACATGGCTGATGGATTCCACGTAGCCCAACTCGACCATCTTGTCGGCCAGCAGACGCAACGTCCAGCGCGCCGACCCCTCCGGCGGATCGCTGCACGCCAGCATGGTCAGCCTGGCTTCGACTTCGCCGGTGAACTTGGGCTTCGCACCAGGCCATCCCTTGTCATACAGGGCGGCCTGCAACCCACCCTGCAAGAAGCGCTGGCGTACATTGCGCACAGTGCCCTTGCTGCACAAGACCGCATCGGCAACGTCCTGGTCCGTG
>DAOUBT010000023.1:0-73131 GCA_034432595.1 Anaerolineae bacterium
TGGGACCCTGACAGCCCGTGCTGGAGCCAAGCAGAAAAGCCACGAGCATCACGGCGAAAACCATCTTTAAGCCTGAAGACGCCAAAGCCTGTTTCAGAGCCATGAGCACCTCCGTTGACCTGCCTGAGAGTCTCGACATGGCTATTTTACACGAGATGGAGAAGCTCGCAATCGGGAGGCGCTCAGCCGCGCCGGGGAGGGGGTATTTGCACCATAGCCAGGATGAATCCTGCGCCACGCTTCTTGATTGCCCATTCAGGCCGGGCAGCTATCATCAAGACATGTTATGTCAAATAAGCTTGACTTTCCTCATCCCCTATGTTATCCTTGCATCACTATTTATCCATTTAGAGGATTGTAGAAAGAGCAGCACATGTACTGGGAACGCATATCCGAAACCATTTACATGTTTACCAGCGAACGTTATGCGCTGGTAAACTGCGTCGCTATTCAGACTGAAGAGGGTCTGGTGATGGTGGACGCTCCACCCTTTCCCGACGAAGCACGTCAAATTGTCCGCTTTCTGAGTCAGCGCGTCGGGAACCGTTACCGTGCGCTGATCGCTACCCATCATCACATTGACCACGTTTACGGCCTGCACGCCTTCCCTGCCGATGTGCCGGTCATCGGCCATGAGCGCTGCCGTGCAACCTTACTGGACATTGGCGAAAAGGCGCTGGAAGAGGCGCGACGCAGTGACCCAGCCTTCGACGAGGTGACCCTGCGCATCCCCGATGTGACGTTCGGCGCGGAGGGTATGCTCTTTACCGCCGGGCAGACGACGCTGCGCTTCATGGAATTGCCCGGCCACACGGACGACAATATCGGCATTTACCTGGAAGCGGAGCAGCTCTTCATTGCCGGCGACGCCGTGATGGCCATTCCCATCATCGCCCGCGGAGACTGGCAGCAAGCTATCGCCTCCATAAAGAGCATTATCCAGATGAAACCCGAAACCATTGTACAGGGACACGGGGAAGTGATTTTGCGCGGCGAAATCGAGGAAGTGCTCACGCGCTACATCAACTACATTGAATGCGTCCATAAACACGCCGAAGCCGTGCTCAAAGCGAAGAAGGACCGCAAGGAACTGGCCAAAATCTCGCTGGAAGCCTGTGGCCTGGAGCGTGTGCCGCTGGGTCTGGCCAGTCATCGCCTGCATACGGCCAACCTTTTCAGTGTGTACGATCAACTGAAAGCCGCCCAAGACGCGGCGTAAAACGGTTCCAACCCACGGGCGCAGAGGACCTGCGCCCGTTTTCTGTGTTAACTTTTCGCTATCGGAGGAGAAGATGAAGTTCAATGTTGCGATGTGGCGCAAAGCGCTCACGGTCATTCCTGATGTCAGCAAGGAAGAATGGGATCAGCTCGACTTTATCTCGCGGTGGCTCATCAGCACGCGCGCCGCGGTCCTGTTGATGACCTTTCTTTCGGCTGCCCTGGCGGGCCTGTTTGCCTGGCGCGACGGCTATCGCTTTCCCTTCTGGGCCTGGGTGTTGCTGATGCTGGGCCTGGTGCTGGCCCATGCCAGCAATAACCTGTTTAACGATTACACGGATTACGTGCGCGGCGTTGATCGCGATAACTATTACCGCACGCAATATGGTCCGCAGCCGATGGCCAGCGGCCTGATGACACGCCGGCAGCACCTCACGACCTTCGCGGTGACCGGCGCGCTGGCCGTGGCGTGCGGTCTGGCGCTCCTGGCCTGGCGCCACTGGGACCCTGTCATCTGGCTGTTGTTGGGGCTGGGGGCGTTTTTCGTGCTCTTCTACACCTGGCCTTTGAAGTACCTGGCCCTGGGCGAGCTGGCGGTGTTCGTGGTATGGGGACCGCTGATGATTGGCGGCGGCTACTATGTGCTCACCGGCACGTGGAGCTGGACCACCGTCTGGGCCACCTTACCCTACGTGCTGGGCGTGACCACGGTGCTCTTCGGCAAGCACATTGATAAGCTGAGCATGGATCGGCAAAAGCACATTTACACGCTGCCTGTGCTCATCGGTGAGCGCGCAGCACGCTACGCCATGATCGGGATGATGGTACTGGCTTATGGACTGGTGGTTGGATTCGTGATAGCGGGCCTCTTCTCGCCCGTGCTGCTGGTGGTGGTGCTGGCCCTGCCGACGCTGCGCAGCCTCATGCCCATGCTGCTCAAACCCAAACCGGAGACCTGCCCACCCGGTTTTCCGCAAGGACAGGGCGGATGGCCGCTGTACTTTGCCCCCATCGCCTTCGTCAACAACCGGGCCTTCGGCTCCTGGTTCCTGCTCGGGTTGGTGGTGGATACGCTCCTCAAGATGTTGCGGTAGCTTCCCATGGCCGAATGCCGTCGAGGCGAGGTTCCGACCGGGTATGAGCAGGTCCTCTACTGGCATCTCAGGGAGGCGTTAAACGGCTGGCGCACCTTGCTGCTCAACCTGATTGGCGTCCTCATCTGGATAGCGGTCTTTGTGGCGGAATGGATGTGGGTCAACCTGCTCCGCGGCGGTGACGGGATAAGCGCGCCCTTATTGCCGCTGCCGCTGCTGCTGAGCATCCTGGCGATGGTCGTCCTCCACGAAGCCACGCATGGATGGGCGATGCGCCTGTACGGGGCGCGTCCGCGCTATGGGGTGCTGACGGAATCCGGTGTGCCCATTGCGTTCTACGCCACAGCAGAAGGCTACGCTTTCCGGCGCACGCCTTATTTGCTGATTTCCCTCGCACCGCTGGTGGGGCTGACCGTCCTCATCACCGCCATCTTGCCCCTGGTCAAGGCGCAAAGCGCGCTGACCTTTCTGGCGGCCATGGCGGCGTGCAATGTCAGCGGTAGCCTGGGGGATGTGTGGATTGCGGCCATCGTCGCGCGCTATCCCGCGCAGGCGTATGTCATAGACGAGCGCGATGGGATGCGCATCTTCCTGCCGCAGGCGAAAAGCGCGCCGTCAGAACGCGCGGCTGAGGCTTAAGCCCGGGCATCCCATACGGCGGCGCAGGTCCATCCCGGTGAAACAACAGGCACGGTAGCCCAGAAAAAAGCTTCGGGCTACCGTGCATCCTTATCCCTAATCCCTATTTGTAACGGCCCCTACGAACCACCGGCGGCAATCCATGGGCAAAATAGTGCCATGTTGATGACCTCAAGGGGCAGGGAGACTTCAATGAGTTTTTTGCGGTAAGTCATGGGATTCATGCTCCAGGGATAGCAAGATTGACGATGGACACAGCGCGTGCTGCACGGCGGCACTGGTCCTCGTCCAGGCTGGCCAGCGGAACCCGCAAGCGATGAGCGACGGCAACGTAGGTGGCATCGGCGCCGCGCAGGCCAAGCTCAGCCGCCAGCCGGACGGCCTCGCCCAACAGCGCAGCATCCATCTCGACCAGCCGCAGGCCGGGGAGACGGTTCAGGCGAGCAGCGGCCTGGGCAGCCAGGTCAGCGTCGCCGGTGCGACGGGAGATAGCGCCGGCCGTCTCCACCAGGAGCATCGCGGGCGCAAGGAATTCGATTCCCTGAGCCCGGCAGGTTTCCATCCAGGCGCGCACCGCAGCGTGGAAGGCGTCCTGTGGCACCAGCCGCGCCACCCACAGGCTGGCGTCCACCACGATCAGGCCATCGTCCGGGGGCATCATCGGCGGCCCTCGGCCACAGCCTGCGCTGCCGAAACACCCTGCGGCCAGCGCTGGCCGATTTCAGCCGCCAGCCGATCCAGATCGTCCCAGGCGTGCCGGGTTTCTTCTTGAGAAGGCGCAACAGGAATGATGCGTGCCACCACGCGGCCATGATGCGTGACCAGGATTTCGATCCCCTGCTCGCGCACCTGGCGGATCAGCTCGCTCGTCCGCTGTTTGAGTTCACGCACGCCAACGGTCACCATGTCACACCTCCGCAAAATGAGTACACATTTGTAGACTCATTATAGCATAGCTTCAGCCAGGTGCGCCAGTTCACGCCACTCATAGTTCACGCTCACCGCGGCAAAATCGGAAAATTCCCCCACAAAAACACGGCGGGGCTGCATGAACAGCCCCGCCGTCGGATTTCAAGGGCGCTTAGCCACCGGCAATCATGTGGATGACGCGCACATCGTCCCCATCCTGCACCGGCCAGGTGGCGTAGGCATCGTGCGGGACGACGGCCCCGTTGATGGCGACGATCAGGTGCGGATAGGTGTAGTTCATCACCTCAAGCAAGCGGGCCACGGTCATGCCCTCTTCCCAGGGAATTTGATCGCGCTTGTTGACGGTAATCATGGTTACAGGTGCTTCTTGACCACCTCGACGACTTCGGGATAGTCAATCCCCAGCTCGCGCAGCTTTTCGAGGGTGGGCACGCCGTTGCGCGTCCAGCCGCGGCGCTCGTACACCGCATCCATGAGCATTTCGTAGCGCTCGTAGCGGTATTTGCGATGCGCGGCCATCTTCTCCTGCAGCGTCATGGTGCTGGGATCAAGGCCCATCCACTCGCGGAGCTGCTTATCGTAACGCTCCTGCCGTGAGAGATACTCCTCTTCCGTGACCGGCCCCACAGCGCGATAAGGCGGCATGTCGTGTTCGCGCAGGCCCTTGCCCAGGCGGATGTTGAAGACGCGCTGGAAGTTGTACACGCGCTCCGACATGCGGATGATGTCCTCTTTGGTGATTTCGCGTCCGGTGACAGCCGAGAAAATATCCACATAGTTCTGCACGTGGTGCGGAATCTTGTGCGGCTCGTCGCTGAGCGCGTTCTTGGGATCCACCACGTCATTCCAGGGCAGCTTGCAGAAGCCGCACAGGCCAAACCAGGTGCGGAAAAGCGGGAAGTAGTGCAACGCCTCGGCCTTGTCCTCGAAAGTCGGAATCTGATTGTTCACCTGATCCATAAAGATGAGCCAGGCCTCATCGTGCTGCGGCCCCTTGTTGGTGAGCGCGTAACCACCCTGCTGGGCCAGGGATTCCTTGGCGATATACATGGAATACTCCATGCCCTTGTTTTCCATGCCGATATCCTGCAGGAACTGCGCATCTGCGCCGTAGTGCTCAACAAGGTATGCCTTGAGCTTGTGCACACCCATGCCGGCCACTTTGCCAAACGGGGTACCCGCCGCCATGCGATGCAGCAATTCCAGCGCAGCTTCGGCGTTGCCAAACCGCAGCTCCAGCCCCTCGGTCTTCTCCTTGTCCAGGATGCCGGCTTCGTAGCATTCCATCAGGAAAGCGGTGGTGGCGCCAAAGGAAATCGTGTCAATGCCGTAGGTATCGCAGTAGAAATTAAGCTCCAGGATGGCATCGCCATCAAAGATGCCGCAGTTGGTGCCAAGGCCGGCTGCCGTCTCGTATTCCGGCCCATCCACGATAACCTTTTGCCCCTTGTACGGCCCGGTCTTCAGCTCAAAGCCATCCACCGCGTGAGCGCAGGCCACGGTACACCCATACCAGCATCCATCGGGCATGTCCTGCGTAAAGCGGCTTTCCCAATAGGCGCCGTTAATGCTATGCGCCTTGGGATGACCGCCATACTTGTGGTTGTGCACCGGCAGCAGGTCATAGTCGCTCATAATGCCGACCAGGTAGGGGGTGCCGCGGTTGCGCATCCGGTTCTGCACCGGGTCCCATTTAGCCACTTCTTTCTGCATATCCGCGCCGACGCGCGCGATGCGTTCCGGATCCGCCGGATGATTCGCGTCCCCGCGGAAGGGATGGGTGCGCACGGCCAGGGCCAGGATGCGCTTGTGGCGGAAGACGGTGCCCGGACCACCCCGCGCCGCCTGCTTGTAACGGATATCGTTGCGCTTGCGGTCGAAGAGGCTGAAGTTCAGGCAGCCGATGAGCGTGTGCTCGGAACCCCGTCCAGCCGTGACGGTAGCGATATAATAGCGCTCCTCCGGCTTTTCGGCCAGGGCCTCGGTCAGCCACGCGCCCAACAGGTGCGTATCGGTCGGCGCATCGGGCATTTCTTCGATGGTCACTTTACCGCTGATGGCATCCACGACGACGACGACATCGCGCTCAGCGATACCCTGCAGCTCAATCGCATCCCACCCGGCGAACTTCAAGAGCGGGCCAAAATGGCCGCCCGCGTTGCAGTCAGTCACAATATCGGTGGTGGGGGAAATGGTCGTGACAAGGGACTTTCCAGAACCCGGATATTGCGTGATGCCACCGCACGGGCCGCTGGAAATCACGATTTCGTTTTCCGGATCGTGCCAGCGGGTCGTATCCTTGACGGCGTGCCAGAGAAGCCAGAGGTCAAAGCCTTTACCGCCTGTGAACTTTTCTTTCATCTCATCGGTGACGGGTTTGGCCTTGATTTCCCCCGTCCCCACATTCACATACAGGGTCTGATTGGTGTAGCCACGTTCAACGCGCGGGACCGTGTACGTGAATTCAGCCAAAACCTTGCGGGTAATCTCTTTCATAGGTACCTTCCTCCTCAGGTTAGAAACCGACCTTGCCTTCCCAAAGGGCCGTCGAGACAGTGTCTACGTCAATGATTTTGAGCGCTCCAGAGGGACAGGCCTTGACGCACTGCCCGCAGGAAATGCACTTGAAGGCTAAGGCCTGCTCCGGCTCGTAGTACATCACGCCGTAGGGGCAGAAACCCACGCACGACATGCAGCCAACGCACAGGTCCTTTTTCACCCGTACAATGCCCAGTTTGTCGTAATACAAGGCGTTGGTAGGGCAGACTTTGATGCATTCGCCGCATTGGATACAGAACTCGGCGCGGAACCTGTCGCCCTGCTCAAAGATACGGATGCTGGAATGCTCGCGATCCGTTACCTTAAACCAGGTCTGCGCACAGACCTTCTCGCACTCGCGCGCTCCGGTACACAGGTCTGGATTGTAGGTTAAGACTTTCATCTTGCTCCTCTCTGGAAACAGAATTGAGGCATGACTACTTCCACCTGAATAGTCTATAAAAAAACAAGGGGGTTCACAAGTGACGTTTATCACACGCCTCAATGTGGCTTGTATGCGTTCATGCCGCCTCAAACGCCATGCGATGCCGTCTTGAGCGGTGCAGCCTTGCGCAACTCAAGCCGATAGCCAGAACGTCCCGGCTTACCCATCCCATGCCTGAGCGGCGATTAAAGTAGCTGCTCAGCCTGTCTGGGTTACGGTGCAAGAGGAAGCAGGTAAGGGTGGACGAAAGCCATGCCTTCGCCCACCGCCGGGCCTTGAAATCATCGGATCGGGCTGGCGGTTAAGCCATTAGCTTCATCAGTCGCCAGCCGCTCCATCGCCCGCCCGCGGATGCGCGCGTTGATAGGCGGCCCGCGCGTGGGCCTGACTGATGTGGGTGTAAATTTGCGTGGTAGCGATGCTGCTATGGCCCAGCAATTCCTGCACCACGCGCAAATCCGCGCCGCCATCGAGCAGGTGGGTGGCGAAGGTGTGCCGCAGGACGTGCGGCGTCACCTCAAAGGGGATTCCCGCGGCAATGCCCGCCTCGCGGACCAGCGCGCTGATGGAGCGCACGGAGAGGCGCCCGCCACTGCGGTTGAGGAAAACGGCCTCGCTGACACGGCGACCGGCCAGTTGCGGACGGCCCTCTTCGAGATAAACTCGCAGGGCACGCTGCGCCGGTTCCCCGATGAACGCCCAGCGTTCCTTGTTCCCCTTACCGATGACGCGCAACTCGCCCGCGTTCACATGCAGGTCAGCGAGATTCAAGGCGCTCAATTCGCTCACGCGCACCCCAGAGGCGTATAACGTTTCCAGAATGGCGCGGTCGCGCAGGCCCTGTGGGGTATCGGGGAAGGGGAGCGCAAGCAGGCGCTGCACCTGCTCCTGCGTGAGGTAGTGCGGCAGGCGTTGCGGCAGACGGGGCGCCTCGATGCGACGGAAGAGGTTCTCCTCCCACACCCCGCGCGCCACCAGGTGATCGCCAAAGGCGCGCAGTTCGAAGACGCGCCGCGCAATGCTGGCGCGCGCATAGCCGACTTCGGTCAGCTCGGCCAGGTAGTGACGCACCAAATCGCGCGTGAGCGCCGCGGGAGAGGTAACCCCCGCCTCCGCGCAGTAAGCGATGAATTGTCCGATGTCGGTGCCGTAGTTTTTGAGCGTGTAGGGTGAAGCACCCTCACGATCAAGGCTCTGGAGATAGTGCTCCAGCCAGTGGGCCAGCTCACTCATGCCGTGGGGGGTTCGGGGAGGGTCTGTGCCAGCGCATCCCCGCTTTCCACACCGAGGGCCTGACGGGCCAGGCGCAACAGCCGGCGTGACACGTCGAGGGTGAGGAGCTGACTGAGCGTATACCAGCGCGCCTCAGCCACGTCGTCGCCAGGAGCGAGCCGCCCGCCGGTCACGGTGGCGCGGTAGTAGGTGATGACGTAGTGATACTGCACGCGCGCTTCGCTATCGCGCACAATCATATCCTGCACACTGAGCAGCTCCGGCGCGCCGATCTCCAGGCCGGTCTCCTCGCGCACCTCGCGGCGCAGCGCTTCCTCCACCGTCTCACCCAGCTCCTGCTTTCCGCCCGGCAAACTCCACGTCCCCGCGTAGGGAGGATTGCGTCGCAACACCAGCAGCAGTTTGCCCGCGCCGTCAGTGAGGAGGGCGGCCACCGCGGGGATAGGGGCCTGCGGATAAACCCGGCTCATGTTATGCCCCCGTCGGCAGGTCGAAGAAGCGCGTCTCCAGCCCGAACTGCGCCTCTATATGACGCCCCAGGGCCTTGACGCCCAGCGTCTCGGTGCGGTAATGACCGGCGAAAATCACGTTGATGCCCATTTCTTCCAGCAACGGCAGGTGGCTATGGGATAACTCACCCGTGACGAAGGTATCATACCCGCCCTCCAGGGCCTGTCCGGCCATCATGGCCGCCCCGCCGGAGATGCAGGCCACGCGCTGCGCGGGACGCCCGGCATCAATCAAACGCTGGGGCATCTCCCCCAGACCTTCTCCCAGGCGCGCCGCCAGCTCCATCAGCGGCACGGGTTGCGGCAAGGTGCCCGCCATGCCGATTGTGTAGCTGTGATACGTGCCAAACGGGTGCGGCTCCATCAGGCCCAGCAGGCGCACCAACTCCGCGTTGTTGCCGACAACCGGATGCGCGTCCAGAGGCAGATGGACGCCGTACACGCCCAATCCGCGCGTAAAGAGGACGCGGAAGCGCGCGTAATTCGGCCCGGTCAGGGCATAGGCCGCGCCCCAGAAAAGGCCATGGTGGACGATGAGGAGCTGCGCCCCCCAATCCGCCGCCGCCTCGAACGCGCTCAGGCGTGCATCCACGGCCAGGGCCACGCGCGTTACCTCGTCCGGCCCACCGACCTGCAAGCCATTGAGAGAGTCATCGTGAGCGAATTCTTTGAGCTTCAAATACTCGTCTAAATAACTGATCAGGGCATCGCGTTGCATGAGATCCTAAACCTCCTCCATGATGAGCCGCGCGGCACGGCGTCCGATTTCCACCGCGTAATTTGTGCCCCGGTCCCATGGATAAACCTGACTCATGTTCGCCATGTACAGGTTGGGAAGCGGGGTTTTGATGGGCGGGATAGCGCGCGAGTGGTCACGCAGCGGTACCGGCTGTGCGTAGCTTTCGCTGAACTTCCACATGCGGCGGATCCAGCTCCGCTCGAAAGCGGGGTTGAAGCGCTGCAGCGCAGGGATGAAGCGCTCCAACAGAGCTTCCGGCTCCATCTCGAAGTAGGGATGGCCCGGCTCCAGATAATCGCCGCAGTAAACGATATGATCTCCGCCGTAATGCTCCGATGAAATATAGTTGGTGTGTTCCACCAGGGCCAGGAAGGGGAACCCTTCGCGTTTGGGGATGTTGACCCAGTAATGGCCAGGGGTCAAGGGCTGTCGCAAAGCCAGGACGAGCACCACCGCTCCCATGGCCTTGAGCTTGAGCAAGTCAGCGGCGTATTCAGCGGGCAGGGTGGGCGTGCGATCTTTGAGCATCTGCGGGGAACAGGTCGCCAGCACGCGGTCGTGGATCACGTCACCGGCGCGCAGTTCGAGGCGGATACGGCCATCGGGCATGGGATGAATGCCGCGCACATGCGTCTCCAAACGAATCGTCGCACCGTGCGCGCGCACCTGTTCGGCCAGCGCATCCAAAAAGCCCTGGAAGCCCCCCACAAAATAACCCAGGCGCGGCGTGCGCGCCGCAATGCGCGCCCAGAACCAGGCCAGGTTGACTTCCTGATAATACGGCCCAAACTTGCCCTCCAGCAGCGGCTGCCAGAAGGCCGCGTAAGCGCGTCGGCCCACCGCGCGCGCCAACCACGCATCCGCCGTGACGCGCTCCATCGGCTGCCAGCGCGGATTGTAACGCAGATAGGCCGTCACCAGCCCCACGCGGAAACGATCCCACAGCGGAATCGGACGGAAGCCCAACACCCCGAAGGCCGCGGAGAGCAAGTCCGTCACGCGCACCAGCGTTTTCCCCAACGGCCAGCGCTCGGCGCTTTCCGGCAACCACGGTTTGTTAATCGGGTAGAGTTTGCCGTCCTTATAGATGGAGGTAATCGGCGCCGGGAAGAAAACTTTATCCTGCCAGCCGATTTCCTGTGCCAGGCGCAGAATATCGCGGTCGCTGGCAAAAATGTGGTGATAGAAATGCTCCAACGGCCACGCCCAGGCTTCATCCTTGAAACCCGCGGCCAACCCGCCGATATAGGGGCGTGCCTCGTAAATCGTCACTTTGTGCCCGGCGCGTGCCAGATCAAAGGCCGCGCTCAGCCCTGCCACCCCTGCGCCGATAATTCCGATATCCATGTTGTGTTGAACGCCTCCAGCGTAATTTTAGATGGCCCCCGACTCATGTCCATTCCATTTAACGTCCGTAACGGCTTGCTTTGCCACAAGACAATGCCTCAGCCCACCCCTATACCGCCTGAATGTTCTATCGCAGCGTAACCCTGACAGACTGAGCAGTTACCAACGATCTACTTCCAGCCTACACTTCCGCTCTCCACTTCCAGTATCCAGCTTCCCGCTAAACCCTCTCCCCAATCAGCGACCATGGACCCGTCCAGGTGATGCGCGTGTGGACGAGTTGACCCAACAAAGCGGCCTCTTCCGGCGCGGGGAAAAAGACCGTGCGATCCGTGCGCGTGCGCCCGAACCAACGGCCACGTTTGGCCTGATACCCCTCAACCAGCACCTCGACCGTCTGCCCCAGGTAGCGGGCGTTTAAATCGGTGAGGATGCGCGTCTGAAGCTGATCTAAGGCCAGACGGCGGCGTTCTTTTTCTTCCGGATCCACGTCGTCCTCAAACGAGCGCGTGGCTACCGTGAGCGGACGTGGCGAGTAGCGCGCAATGTGGGCTTTATCCAGGCGTAACTCGGCCAGCAGGTCATACGTGTGCTGAAACTGCTCCGCCGTCTCGCCAGGGAACCCCACGATGATGTCCGTCGCAATTGAAGCGTGTGGGATGCGCGCGCGGATTTTTTCCACCAGGCGGCGGTAATCCGCTACCGTGTAACCGCGACGCATACGCGCCAGCACCTCATCATCCCCAGCTTGAATCGGCAGCTCAAAATGCTCGCAGAGCTTGGGCAGCGTGGCCACCGCATCGAGCAAATCGTCGCGCATCCAGTTGGGATGGCTGGTCAGGAAGCGCAGGCGCACGATACCCTCAATGTCGTGCAGGCGGCGCAGCAAGGTCACCAGGGGCGTCTCCGCAGCGTCCCGGAACTCCGGCAAATCATAGCCGTAGCGGTCCACAATCTGCCCCAGCAGGGTGATTTCGCGTACCCCCTGCGCGGCCAACTGCTCGGCCTCGGCCACAATCACGTCCATGGGACGGCTGCGCTCCGCCCCGCGGCGATAGGGGATGACGCAATAGGTGCAGGCATGGGAACAGCCCAGCACAATCGGAATGTAGGCGCTGACCGTCCGCCCCGCCTCGGAAGTCGGCAGGACGGCGGGCGAAGGCATCCCACGATGGCGCTGTTCCGCATCCGCCACCAATGCCTGCGCCTCGCTGAGCACATCCCGCTCGCCCAGGGCCATCCACAGCCCGGTCGCATCCGAAGGGGGGAGAAAGAGATCAACCCACGGGAAGCGCGCCTGCAGCGCCGGCAAATCGCGCTCGCGATACAGACAGCCCATCACCACCAGCAGGGTCTTGGGATTGCGCTCCTTCAGCGGGCGGAGCTGTTCGATGCGGCCCACCACCTTATCTTCCGCCTGCTGCCGCACCACGCACGTGTTCAACACCACAATATCCGCATGGTCCGCGTGCGGGGTCGGCTGATAGCCCAGACGTTCCAGCCCCGCCGCCACGCGCTGCGAATCGGCCAGGTTCATTTGACAACCAATCGTCCAGATGTGATAACGCATTTTTCCTCAATCACGCTAAAAAGTTTCCGCTCAAAGCCTTCCGATTGTAAGCCATTTTGGGAGAGTGGTCAAGGTGGTATGACCGAAAAGGGGGGAAGATTCAGCCTCCCGGAATCGGCACGCGCCACTCTTGAAAAATAAAATAGGATGTTTTATAATAAAAATATATTCTTAAATCTCGGAGGTTAAGCATGTCGCAGGTTAAATTGCTCATCGTTTACTACAGTTCCACCGGAACGAACTACCAGATGGCTTTAGCGGCAAAGGCAGCGGCAGAAGAGGCTGGAGCGGAAGTGCGGGTCCGCAAGGTGCAGGAACTGGCGCCGGACTCCGCCATTGACAGCAATCCCGCCTGGCGCGCCCACGTCGAAGCCACACGTGACGTGCCGGTAGTCACCTACGAGGATATGGAATGGGCCAATGCTTACATCTTTGGCACCCCCACGCGCTTCGGCAATGTCGCCTCTCAGATGAAGCAATTCATAGACACACTCGGTGGCCTGTGGTTTAAAGGCAAGCTCACCAACAAACCCGTCGCGGCTTTCACCAGCGCCATGAATCCCCACGGCGGACAGGAAAGCACGCTCCTTGCGCTCTACCACACCTTCTATCACTGGGGGAGCATCATCGTTCCGCCGGGTTACACCGATCCGGGCCTCTATGCCGCCGGCGGCAATCCCTATGGCGTGAGCGCCACCGCCGATCCCAAACAGCCGCAGGTGCCCGAAGCCACCCTGGAAGCCGTGCGCATCATGACGCGGCGCGTCGTGCGGGTGACGGAGTGGCTGCTTAAAGGGCAGCAGGCTTCGTCGTAGCCACGCAAAAAACGGGGCGACGCTTCCGGTCGCCCCGTCGCAAGCCAACTGAGGCCTTACGCGCCCACCGTGACGCGCTGCAGCATTGGGCGGAACTTGTACCCGTACACGATGGTACCTTCCTCCCCGTATGTGCGCAGGCGGCGCGTCACCATTTCCACCTTCATGCCGATGTGCACGTCTTCCGGCTTGACGTCCGTGAGCTGCGCCGTCACCATCGGCCCTTCTTCCAGCTTGACGATGGCCACAGTGTAAGGCGCGTAGTCCTCATACCCCGCCGGCGGGTTGTAAATCGTGCTGAAGGTGTACACCTCGCCCCGTCCGCTGAACTCGTGCGGTTCGTGCGCTGGCTTGCCGCATTCCGGGCAGACATCGCGCGGCGGGAAAATCTTTGCGTGACAATGCTCGCACTCCTCGCCTTCCAGACGATAGCGCGGACCCCGTAAACGCCAATCATGAGCAACTTTTTCCATCGTATCCTCCTTAACTGGATTAGATCATAGCTTCAAGAATGTGAGTAACAATGGCGGAACCGCTGCCGCCAATATTTTGCGTCATGCCGAGGCGCGCGTTGGGGAGCTGATTCTTCCCCGCCAGGCCGCGCAACTGCAAGACGGCTTCCACAATTTGATACACGCCCGTCGCCCCCACCGGATGCCCGCGCGCCTTGAGGCCGCCCAACGTCGCGATGGGGATGCGCCCCTGCAAGGTAATGTCACCCTCCAGCGCCAGGCGTACCCCCTGCCCGCGTGGTGCAAAGCCCGCGGCTTCCAGGCTCAGCGCGGACATAATCGAAAAAGCATCGTGCAACTCGAAGAAGTCAATATCCTCCGGTTTGACCCCCGCCTTTTCATAAGCGCGCTGCGCCGAAAGCGCCGCCGCCTCCAGCGCCAGGGGGTCTTTGCGGTCGTGGACCGCTAAAGGCGCCGTCGCCATCGCCGAAGCCCGGATGCGTACCGGCGCCGGGCTGAGGGAGCGCGCATACTCCGCCGGTGCCAGAATCACCGCAGCCGCCCCATCGCAGATGGGGGCCGAATCCAGCAGATTCACGGGCGTGGCAATCATCCCCGCCTTAGCATACGCATCCTTGTTGATGGGCGTATGGAAGAGCGCGTTCGGATTGTTCATCGCGTTGGCGTGTGCAACAATAGGGAAGTTGGCAAAATCCTCATGCTTCCAGCCGTACTCATACATGTACCGTTGCATCAGCATGGCGTTCAGCGACACGAAGGATACGCCGTGAATGACCTCGTACTCAGCATCCGCAGCCATGGCCAACCCCACGGTAGTGTCGGCACCTTTCGTGTCGGTCATCTTTTCCACGCCCATCGCCAACACGATATCCGCCAGGCCGCTCGCCACAGCCAGCGTGCCCACACGCACCGCTGCCGATCCCGAAGCGCACGCAGCCTCGATTTTCATCGCCTCCACGCCGCGCATGCCCAGAAAATCGGCCACCAGTGTGCCCAGATTTTCCTGTTCGTTGAGCACACCCGACATCATATTGCCCACATAAATGGCATCCACGCGGTCAATCCCGGCGTCCTGTAGCGCATTGCGCGCTGCGTTAAACGCCAGATGGCGCAGGCTCACTCCCCAGTGTTCATCCACCGGCACCTGACCTATACCGATAATCGCTACGTCACGCATGACGCCTCCTAATGCTGAAGAATTTTATGGCGGTAGCGCGCGTAGAGCGCGTAATCAATCTCGACCCGCCGCGCGATATAATCCGCCAGACGCGGAGCGCGCTCACGCCGTTCCAGGATGGCAGGCGTAATCTCCCACGCCGTCGCATCGGAACCGGCGCCGGAGCCGAAACTCACCACCAGCACGCGGTCGCCGGGCTTGACGATGTCCAGCACTGCGGAAAAGCCCGTAATGGCCCCGCCCGCGTAGGTATTCCCAATCACATTGCTCACAATGCCGGGGCGGATTTGCTCCTCGCTGAAGCCCAAAATTCCGCCCATGCGTTCCGGGAACTTCACGTTGGGCTGATGGAAAACCGCATACGTGAAATCCTGCGGTTGCATGCCCAGGCCGTCCATCAGGGCACGCGCGGCGGATTCAATGTGGTGGAAGTAGGCCGGCTCGCCCGTGAAACGCCCGCCGTGGCTGGGATAGTGCTGATACGCACGCCGCCAGAAGTCGGGCGTATCGGTCACGTAAGAGACCGAACCCAGGCACACCGCCAGAGCCTCCTGCGCCGGACCGACGATAAAAGCCGTCCCGCCGCTGGAAGCCGTGTATTCCAGCTCATCGCCGGGGCGACCCTGCGCCGTATCGGCACCGATCGCTAAGGCGTAATCCCCCATGCCGGAACCGACCAGCCCCATCGCGGCCTGCAGCGCTTCCGTCCCCGCTTTGCATGCGAATTCCAGGTCCGCGGCCAGCAAGTAAGGGGTAGCGCCCAACGCCTCCGCCACAATGGTTGATGTGGGCTTCACCGCGTAGGGCGGCGACTCGCTGCCCACCCACACCGCGCGCAACAGCTCCGGGCGGATGCCGGCGCGCGCCAACGCATTACGTGCGGCCTCGATCGCAATCGTCGCCGTATCCTCATCCGGACCAGCCACCGCCTTTTCCTTGATGGGGCCGCGTCCGCGTCCATGCCACACCCGCGACACCTCCGTGTTGGGCAGGCGGTACATCGGCACATACGACCCGTATCCGATAATCCCGACGGGACGCTGGGGTTGCATAACCGGTTGCGTTGTCACGTCTTGCTCCTCCTCAAACCCTCTGGTATCAGGCCTGCGCTATTCACCGGCGCGCAGGCGCTTTAAGATGATGTCGGCCTGATCGGCGCGGATGGTGCCGCTTTGCACCAGGGCCTGCGCCACCTTCTCAATTTCATCCCCCTGCGCCCCCGCAGCGATAGCCACCTGCCGCGCGTGCAGGGTCATGTGTCCGCGCTGAATGCCCTCGGTAGCCAGGGCGCGTAACGCGGCAAAGTTCTGCGCCAATCCCACGCTGACGGCGATTTCGGCCAGCTCGCGCGCCGTCTTGACGCCCAGAATTTTGAGCGCCACGCGCGCCGTGGGATGGGAGCGCGTCGTCCCGCCCACAATACCCGCCGTGATGGGCAGCTCCAAAGTCCCGATGAGATTGCCCCGACCATCGCGGCGCCAGGTGCTCAGGCTGGTGTAGCGGCCACTGCGGGCGGCGTAAGCGTGGGCGCCAGCTTCCGCCGCGCGCCAATCGTTGCCCGTCGCCAGCAACACCGCATCCACGCCGTTCATGATGCCTTTGTTGTGCGTGGCGGCACGGTAGGGATCGGCAGCCGCAAAAGCCCAGGCCGCCTCGACGCCGCGCGCCACCGCGTCCCCGCTGAAGCTGCCGAAAGCCAGACTCTCGATGGGGAGACACACCCGCGCCCGCGCCACGCGCTTATCGGCCAGATTGCTCAAAATGCGCAGGAAAACCGTGCCGTGGGTCAAACCCTCGACGCGGTAGGCCAGGCGTTCGCACGCCGTGTTGACCGCGTTTGCTCCCATCGCATCCAGCACGTCGTAGAGCAGATGCACCACCAGCATCGGCCCGACGGGCGTTTGCTCCAGGATGCGCACCTCAAGGTCGCGCGCGCCACCGCCGAGCTTCACCAACACCGGGTCGCTTTCATTGGCCAGGGCGAGCAACTCCGCCTTGTGCGCAAGCAGCTCCACGCGCGCCGCGTACACATCCGACACGTCCACCACCTGAATCTGTCCAATCATCACGGCCGGATCGGCCACGGCCAGGAAACCACCACCTGCGCGCGCGAGCTTCGCGGCCAGCGAAGCCCCGGCCACCACCGAAGGCTCCTCCACCACCATCGGCACGAGCACCTCACGCCCGTTCACCACGAAATTCGTGGCGATGCCCAAAGGCAGCGTGTGCAGGCCCACGACGTTTTCAATCAGATGGTCCGCCTGCTCCAGCGATAGCCCCATGTCGCCGCGCAAAACGGCGCATTCCTCATCCGTCAGTTCCGCAAAAACGCGCACCTGTTGCAGGCGCGCTTCCGGTGACAACTCATAAAAACCACTCAAACGCGATGTCTTCGTTTCACTCATCGTTTTATGACTCCAGGCCGTAAGAGACTGCCTATATCATACCGGCTGGTATCTCTCAAAAGCTCTCCAAAAAGGCATCTCGAGATGGGGAACGCCGTCGCGCCGTCCGATGTTGCAAGCACCAGCCTCACCCAGGCTATGCGGTCAGGTGAGAGCAAGGCCGTCATCAACCCCAAGGCCTTCGCTTACCCTGATAGCATGGGTAGGCGACGGCAATGCCGTCGCCTACCCCGCCATCATCAATCCCAAGACCTCTGCTTACCCTGATAGCCTGGGTGGGCGAAAGCAATGCCGTCCTCTACCCCAAGGCCTTCGCTTACCCTGAATTCTGGCTTGTAACCTGGGTGGGCGACGGCAATGCCTTCGCACACCCCGCCGTCATCAACCCCAAGGCCTTCGTTTACCCTGATAGCCTGGGTGGGCGAAAGCAATGCCGTCCTCTACCCCAAGGCCTTCGCTTACCCTGAATTCTGGCTTATAACCTGGGTGGGCAAAAGCATTGCCGTCGCCTACCCCGCCGTCATCTACCCCAAGACCTTCGCTTCCCTGATAGCCTGGGTGGGCGAAAGCAATGCCGTCCTCTACCCCAAGGTCTTCGCTTACCCTGAATTCTGGCTTATAACCTGGGTGGGCGACGGCAATGCCGTCGCCCACCCGCAATGCCGTCGCCTACCCCAAAACATCGTCTCGTGTGTGGACGCATCGGTAGGGTGCGGTATAATAGGCGATACATTCCATAACACTGAGGTTAACGAAAACATGCAATGGGTTCGTGAAGTGCAACGTGATGTGCATCGGGAGAAACTCTACCGGCGCGCGATCGCGATTACCCTGGGTGGCAACGTCTTTCTGGCGGTGCTGAAAGCCGTCGCGGCGATGCTTTCCGGCAGTGTAGCCCTCTACGCGGACGCGGCCAACTCTGCGTCGGATGTGTTCTATTCCTTCACCATCGCCTTCGGCCTGTGGATGGCGCTGCAACCCCCAGACCTCTCCCATCCGCAAGGCCACGGGCGCTTTGAACCGCTGGTGGGATTGGTGGTGGCGGCCTCGATGACGGTGGCCGGTTATGCCGCCGTCCGCGCCGCCATCGAACGTTTCATGACGGGGGCGATGGCCATTGAGCCGGGTTTGCCCATGCTGACGCTGCTGGGCAGTGCCACGGTTAAGGTGGGCATGTACTGGAGCATCAACCGCATCGCTAAAGAGCTGGGCAGCCCCACCTTTACCTCAACGGCGCAGGACAACCTGAGCGATGTGCTCACCTCAACCGCCGCTTTGCTCGGTGCGTTGGGGTCTAAGTGGCTGCATCCGCTTGCCGACCCCATCGCGGGCGTGCTGGTGGCCCTGTGGATTTTCCGCAACGCGGCTACGGCCTGGCGCAGCAATCTGGCCTTCCTGACCGGCGCGGGGGCCTCGCAAGAACTGCGCGAGAAAATCGCGGAGATTTCCGCTTCCGTGCCGGGCGTGAACGCCGTGCATCAGGTCATCGCGGAATATGTCGGCCCGCAGCTCGTGGCGGATTTGCATATCAACGTTTCGGGCGATTTGACGTTGCGCGAAGCCCACGCCATCGCGGATGAGGTCGAGCGCCGCCTGAACGAGCTGGACGAGATTGACCGCGCCTACGTCCACGTTGAACCGTGTCCGGACAACGGCGACATAGCATGCCGGGAGGGGTAAGCGCGCGGCGCAGCTCCGTTCCGTAAGCGCACCCATGTTGCGCACAACAAGGTGAGATAAGGGTATCCATGAACGAACGTGAAGCAGGTTTCTGGCTGGGTCCATGGGAAGGCGGCTGGTGGCTGTTGCCCCCCGTCGCGCTGGTGTGCGGAGCGTGGGCGAGCGGCGTAACGCCGCTCTGGCGCCCGGAATTGGCCGCGCTGCTGGCTTTAGTGCTGGCGGGATGGCGTCCTTTCTGGCGCGCGCTTAGCCGCACGGATTGGGCAACGCCCCTGCGCGCCTGGCGCACCTGGGAGGATGAAGCCCCTCTGCCCCGCATCCCCTACCTGCAGCCGGGGACGCCGGGCGCAGCCCTGCAGCGCCGTCTGCAACAGGCCCTCGCCTGGTGGCGCGCCTGTGGCGCACAGACCCTGGCCCTGCCCTTGCGCGTGGCGCTCCTCAGCCTGGGCCTGAGCCTGCTGCTCGCCCTCGCTATCGGACGCACGGCGCTGCTGCTGACCTTCTTCTTCATCAGCCTGAGCGAAGTGGCCCTGCTGTGGGATGAGCGCGGCCATATCCCCACTTTCTTCCACGCCCTGATGGAGGCAGGATTGCCCTGGCTCCTGGGTAGCAGCCTCGGCGCGCCGGATGGGCTACAGTTGGCGTTGGCGCTGGGATTGAGCTTGCTGGTGGCCGCTTTCCTGCGCCCGACACGCGCATCGGGACTGGGCACCCTGCCGCTGCTGGGATTGCTGGTGTCACAGCATCCCTTCACGGCGGGATGGGTGGCCTTGAGTTGCGTGCCGCTGGTCTGGTTGGGTATGCGCGCCCCCGATGCGTCCACTTACCGACGCCGCAGCGCGGTCTGGTTGATGGTGGTGTTCATCTTGACGGCGGGAGCGCTGCTATGGAATGGGTAATCGCTTTGATCGTGGGCCTGGTGCTGATAGGCGCCCTGCTTTACTGGCAGCTTATCATCGCGGAAGGGGCTTATCTCGGTCCGCGCGTGGTGGCGCTGTTGTACGATTGGTCGGCACGCGCTTACGACCGCATCAAGGGCTACGATCCGGCCTATGAGCGCTGGTTTTTGAGCACGCCTCTGGTCCGCGCGCTGCAGAGCATTCCAACACCCCTGGTGCTGGATGTGGGCACCGGTACGGGCCGCCTGCCGCGCCTGCTCCTGAGCGAAGAGGGCTTTCGCGGACGCATCATCGGGCTGGATTACGCGCTGCGCATGTTGCGCGAGGCGGCGCAACAGCTCCCCAGCGATGAGCGTTGCCTGTGGGTACAGCACGAAGCGAGCCGCCTCCCCTTTGCGGAGGCGACCTTCACCGCCGTGACGTGTCTGGAATCGCTGGAATTTACGCCGCAGCCGCGTCAGACCTTGCGCGAGCTGGTGCGCGTCCTGCAGCCGGGTGGCCTGCTCCTCGTTTCCAACCGCATCGGGCGGGATGCGCGTTTCCTGCCGGGACGCAGCTTCACGCCGGAGGCGTTCGAGGCGTATCTGCGCAGTCTGGGCCTGGAGATGATCCACACGCAGGCCTGGCAGGAGGATTACGACCTCGTGTGGGCGGTCAAGCCCGGCGTGTTGCAGCCGCGTGAACCGCTGCCCCTGCCGACGTACCTGCGCTGTCCCGACTGCGCCGCCGCCCTGGAGGCCCCGGAACAGGGGCTGCGCTGCGCGCAGGGCCACGTCAACGCGCGTTGGGATAACGGGATTTTGCGCATGGGATGAAAGCACATCCCCGCTGGCAACGCTTTATCGCGCTGCTCCGTAAAGATTTCCGCCTGGTGTTGCGCGATGCGCGCGCCTTTTTGCTCGTGCTTTTCGCGCCTACCTTTCTTTTGTTCATCCTCACTTATATTTTCCGCGTCGAGGCACAGGAAACTCGTCTCGCGCTCTGGAATCAAGACCAGAGTCCCTTAGCGCAGCGCTACATCACCGCGCTCACCGCCAGCGGCGACATGAAGGTCACCGCGTGGGTGCAAAACGAGGCGCAGGTAGAGACGATCCTGCAAAGCGGCAAGGCCGACGTGATCCTCATCATCCCGCCGGAATTCGGGGCCAGATTGCAACGCGGCGAGCCATCGCCGGTGCAGGCCATTTTCGACGGCACGGAAGCTATCCTGGCCCCCCAACAGGCCGCGCGCCTCATCCAATATTCTGCCGCCTTTAGCGAGCAAGTCTTGCTGCGCGGCCTCACGCTGCGCGGAACCCCTGTCGAACTACAACGGGTGGTGTGGTATAACCCGCGCCTGGATACGCTGGATAGCATGGTGCCGGGGCTGATGGCGCTGGTGTTGAGTATGCCCGCCCTGGCCTTTGCGCTGGCCCTGGCCCGCGAACGTGAATCGGGCCTCTTTGAGGGCCTCATCAGCACGCCGATGCGCGCTTTTGAGTACACCTTCAGCAAAGCGACGGCTTACATCAGCCTGGGCACGCTCAGCATGGTCGGCCTGTGGGCGCTGAGCGTGGGCTACTTCGGGGTGCCATGGCGCGGTTCGTTCCTGCTCTATCTCGGCCTCACCGCCCTGTATCTGGCCGCGATGATCGGCATCCTGATGGCCCTGGCACCGTTGATGCGCACGCAACAGGTGGCCTTCTTCGTCGCTCTGTTGTACTTTTTCGTGCCGGGCTTCTTCAACGCCGGGCTGTTCTCCCCCGTGCCGCGCCGTGGGGTGGGATGGCTCGTGGCCGAAGCGTTGCCGGCCACCCACTTCATCGCCATTTCCCGCAGCGTGGCCCTGAAAGGCGCTGACCTGTCCATGCTCCTGCATCCCGTGTTGGTGCTGGCCGGCATGAACCTCGTGGGGATGACGATAGCTATCCTGAGTTTTCGCAAATACCTGGCATGAAGCTTCATCCGGGCATCATTTGGGCTATTGCCCGCAAAGATTTGCAGCAAATCGTGCGCGACCGCACTTTGCTGCTCTTCATGCTGCTGGTCCCCGTGGCGCAGCTTATCCTGCTGGCGCAGGCGACGGGGCGCGGCGTGCGCGATCTGCCGGTGGGTGTGCTGGATAGGGATGGCAGCGCGAGCAGCCGCACCCTGTGCGCCCTCATCGAGGCTTCGGAAGGCTTTGCGCTGACGCTGTATCCTTCTTCTCTGGCCGAAGGGACGCGCGCCATCGCCCGCGGCGACATCAACGCGCTCTTCATCATCCCCAACGGCCTGGAAGCGGCGACACGCGCCGCCACCCGTCAGGTCGCGGTCCAACTCATCGTGGACGGTAGCAACAGCGTGGTAGGCAGCGTGGCGATCAGTCAGGCGCAACTTGTCCTGCAGCGCTACCTTGAGCACCATGGGATGGACGCAACGCGCTACGGTGGCATCAAGGTCATGACCCTGATGCGTTATAACCCCGGAGGGCGCTCGCGCCCGCCCCTGGTGGTGGCGCAGTTGGGCTTCATCCTCTACCAGATCACTTTAGCCACCGCCGCCTTAGGCCTCACGCGCGAACGCGAAGCCGGGACGTTAGAACAGTTGTTGGTGACGCCTGTGCGACGCCTGGAACTGCTGAGCGGCAAAGTCGTCGCGCCGTTACTCATCGGCCTCTTCGATTTTGGGGTGATGCTGCTCATTGTCCGCTACGGCTTTGACATTCCCATCGTTGGCTCGCCCCTGCTGCTGAGCGGCGCCACGCTCCTGTTCATGCTCATCGAAATCGTGTGGGGGATTCTGCTTTCAGCGCTCTCGCGCACCCAACAACAGGCCATCCTCATGGTCTTCATGCAGGCCATGCTGGACGTGGCGCTTTCGGGCTATCTGGCGCCGACGCATCAGATGCCGGGCATCCTGCGTTACGCCTCACAAGTCATCCCATTCCAACACTATCTCGTCGTGCTGCGCGGCATTGTGCTCAAGGGCGCGGACGCGGCGGCGCTGGCACCGCACCTTCTGGCACTGGGAGGCTTGCTGCTCGCGATCACGCCGCTCACCGTGGCCGTCATCGCGCGGCATTTAGATTAACTTCGCTTGACATCGTGCTCCTTCGCGTTAAACTCTAAGTATGCAACGTCGGGTTGAGGTGCTGCGCTTCAAAGCCGGTCAGCGGACCACCGCCCCGCCCCCGGAAGTATTCTGGGAGCGGGCGCCTGCGGGCGTGCCGGAGGAGGCCGGCGAGGAGCTGCTCATCCTCGTGGACCTCGAACCCTACATTCCGCACCGCGCGCGCGAAGTCCGCACCATTGCCGAAGAAACCTACTGGACGACAAGCGGCAGCATCACCGCGCGCATGCGCCGCGCCATCGCCGACGCTAACCGTTACCTGGTGCTGCACAACGCCGAAGTCATCGCGGACCTGCGGACATTCGGCAGCATCTCCCTCATCGCCTTCCTGGGAGAAGAAACCTTTATCGGGCAGGCCGGACCGGGCAACACCCTCATCCACTACCCGCAGCAGCGCCTGATGGAACTCTTCCCCAAGCCGGGCCGCAGCATGACGCCCATTGGCGTGGCCGTGCCGCCCGTCATCCACATCAGCTACGCCACCCTGGAGCCGGGCTGTCAGGTAGTCCTCCTCACCAACTCCATCATGCAGACGCGCCTGGTGCCCGCCTGGGAGAACCTGTTAGCCGAGCAGGCCGCCGCACCGGAGCAGGATGTGTTTGCGCAGGATCTGGCGCAAAAGCAGGTCAGTGGCGGGGCGATTCATGTTTTATGTTTAGCGGATGAAGAGGAGGAGCCGGCGCGTCCCGCCGCCCGTAAGAAGATACACCTGCCGTGGCCACCGCAAGGGACGAAACGCGCCGCCGTCAAAGAAGGCCAGAGCGCCTTCAAGCCGCAGCCACCGCACGCGGTCCCCCTGCCGCGCGCCGAGGAGACTCCGCCCCCGCCGCCCGAAACGCCATCGCCTGAGCCTGTCAAGCCCTTAACCCTTGGCGCGGGCGTCCTGGCGAGCCTGTGGCAGCGCATCCGTCCCGCGCGCCCCGCCGCGGAAGTGGAAGCCGAAGAAGAGAACGAAGAGAACACAGAAGAGACCGTCATCTCAACAGCCGAACCCACCATCCCATCTCCGCGCGCCGTGGATGAGCGTCCCGCCGCGTCCCCGCGCGCCGTGGAGGCATACCCTTCCGCCGTGGCCGCCACGCCGATGGGCGAAACGCCCGCTCCAGACGAAGCAGCCGCCTGGGAAGAGGAGTCCCCTCACGGCCTGGGCGCGCGCCTGCGCGATACGTTAGTCAGGCTGCGTCCATCGGCGCAGAGCAGCGCCCCGCCGGATACGGCGCCCATCCCGGAGGAAACAGGCGATGAAGAAGAGACCCGTCCCGGCCTGGGAGAACGGCTGCGGGAGCTATGGGCCAGGCGGCGCGCCTCTGCCGCGGAGGAAGACGCGCTGCCCACATCGGCAAACGGCGCGGTCCGTCCTGTACCACGCCCGAAAGCACCCCGCGCCGCGCGGCGACCCCTCGCGCAACGTGCGGGCCACGTCATCCAAAAAAGCCTGCGCCCCCTGCTGCCGGGACGGACGCCACGACCGCGCACGAGCGCCCCGCGCCCCGTCCCCGCCGAGACGCGCTGGCTCCCATGGCTGGCGTTGGGCCTGTTCCTGCTGGCCCTGCTCACCACCGGCCTGACGTATGCCGAGATGGGCGGAGCGCAACGCGCACAGCAGCTCCTGAGCAAGGCGGAAGAGGCACGCACCCTGGCTTACACCCAACAGACGCCGGATAGCTGGCGTCAGGTGCAGAGTCTGGCCAATACGGTGCTGGTGCTGGACGCGAACAACAAACGCGCCCGCGAATTGTACGACGAGGCCACTCTGGCCCTGGATGCGCTGCAAAAAGCCGCTCTGCTGGCCCTGCAACCGCTGCGCGAGCTGGGTAGCTCACCCCAGCCCCGGCGTTTGATCGCGACAAAAGACACGCTCTACTTGCTCGATCCGGGGACAGATTCGGTACAGGCGCTCGATGCGCGCGAGCCGGGCGCTGCACGCACCCTTCTCAAGCGCGGACAGAGCCTGAACGGGATGACGGTGCCGCATCTGGTGGACATCGCCTGGATGAACGCCGTGCCGGATTTCCCGGATGGCGCTCTCTTCATCTACGGGGAAGGGGGAACGCTTTATATCTACGAGCCGACCGCAGGCCCGGAGGCCATCACGCAGCAGCGTCTGGAGGGCAACCTGCCCCCTGGATCCGTGACGATGTTCAGCCTGTGGGGAACGCGCCTGTATGTGGTGCAGCGACAAAGCAACGAATTGCTGCGCTATCAGCCCCTGAACGGGCTATACAACACGCAGCCGCGTCCTTATTTCGCTCCGGCCCTGACGCCGCCGCTGCAAAACGTGGTGGGGATGGCGTTGGATGGGCGCCTGTACCTGCTCTTCGGGGATGGGACGCTGCGCGCTTATTACGAGGGGGCAGAAGATCCTTCCTTCAAAGTGGAAGGGCTGCCCGAAGCGAATTTCAAAGCCTCGATGCTGGCTTTAGATCCCGATCCGGCAGGGCCGATTTACCTGGCCGATCCGCGTCAGGAGTTCATCGTGGTGTTGGACCGTCGGGGCGCTTTCCGGCATCAGTTCCGCCTGCCGGGGCATCTGGGGCGCACGTTGGAGACGCTGTGCGTGACGCCGGATGGGAAGCAGGTGTATCTGGTGGCGGAAAACAAGCTCTATCTCGCGCCGCTCCCAGATTTTGCTCAGTGAAAACCGCGCCCGCGCCGGGCGCCTTATCATCACCTCGTCGAGGTCATCGTTATGGAAACCTACCGGACTTTTGTCGCCCTACCGCTCAGTAGCACGCTCAAACAGGAATTGCAGGCCCTGCAGACCACGCTGATGCGGCAATGTCCGCCGCAGAGCGTGCGCTGGGTCGCGCCCGAAGGGATGCACCTGACGTTATTCTTTTTAGGCGAGGTCGAAACGCGCCGCCTGCCGGAGATTAAAAACGCGCTGGAGCAGGTCGCGCGGGCCGGGCTGGGATGCACGTGTCGGGTTGGCGGATTGGGCGCGTTCCCCAATCTGCGCCGTCCGCGCGTGGTGTGGGTTGGCCTGGAGGAGGCCACGGGGACGTTGCGCGCGCTGCAGGAGGCCGTCAACGCCGCCCTGGAGGGGCTGGGGTTCACGCCGGAGGAGCGCGAGTTCAAGCCGCATCTCACGCTGGGACGGGTGACGAAGCAGGCCACCCCTGCGGAGCTGGAAGCCCTCGGTAAGGTGGTGGCGCGCACCACCACGCCCACCTGGCAGGAGCGCATCACGGAACTGGTTTTTTATCGCAGCGAGTTAAAACCCAATGGTGCGGTATATACGCCTTTAGCGCGGTGGACCCTGGGTGTCCACGAATAGGGCGCATCCACGCAAAGCAACGCACCAACGCACCCCGGAATCGGGTTAGAGCGCATCTCCCAGCAGGATGCCGAGCAAGCCGATGATGACGCCCACGTGCAGGAAGAAGTCATCCTGCACCAGGAAGACGATCACCGGCCATTCCGGCAACCAGCGCAAGATGAGGTTAAGGAGTACCAATCCCGCCCCCACTAAGACGGGCAAGCCCTTGCGATGCGCCAGAAAATTACCCACGTCGCTGATCAGTTGTACCACCCGGGTTTGTTTTGTGGCAGGTGTCATGCCGAAGCCTCCATATCGTTCAGATAGACCAGCAGCCAGCGCACGCCGATTTCAATCACACGCAAATCCATGCTCGGAACAGGCTTATCGAGCGCAGCAACCTGTGCAGGCAGGGCGGGGACATGGATGAAGCCCACCCGCGGCATGGGAGAACGCTGCGCGGCCCAGTGCAGCGCCAGGTAAAACGCCTGATTGCACAGGTACGTCCCTGCCGTGTATGATAGCTCCGCCGGAATGCCCGTCGCGCGCAGATGTTCGACCCATTCGCGTGTAGGCAGGGTGGCAAAGTAAGCCGCCGGCCCATCGGGCAGAATGGGACGGTCACGGAGCTGCAATCCGGCGTTGTCCGGCACGCGGAAATCAAGCCAGTTGATGGCGACGCGCTCTATTGAAAATCCCGTGCGCCCGGTGGCCTGTCCCAGCATCAAGACCACGTCCGGGTTGAGCGTGTCGAGCAAGGCCGGCCATTCCTGTTGCAGACGCACGCTGTCCACCGCCAGCACCGCCGTCATCAGTTCCACCCCCAGCGGCGGATGCTCCATCAACAGGGAGAGCACCTCCTCAGTGGGATTGACCTCCGCGCCATCAAAGGCCTCAAATCCAGTGACTAAAATTCGCATCGCCCACCTCTACCCCGCCAGAATGGTCTTTGCCCCATCGCTCAGGATTAATCCCATGCCATGGTTCATCATGTCCCGGTCAGGCTGAGCAGCTACCACAACGGTTGATGGACGCCACGCCTTCAACCGATCCATCCGCAGGTTGTCCCTGTCCGCCCTCAAGCACCGGGCCACACTTCGATTGTACTCAAAATGCCCGAAACGCAAAGCTCCCCGTTATCCACGGGGAGCTTTGCAAAACAGCGCTTTGTTTAACGCACAACCTGCCACGTCATCAGGACGCCATAGGCCACCAGCAGGACGCCCAACACAGTCAGACCGCGCTTGAGCCAGGTATCCGCGCGCTCGCTGATGGACATATCCAGAATGATGGAACGCACTCCCATCAGCGCATGGGAGACGACCACAATCAGCATCGCTGTTTCCAGAGCAAAAATGCCGGGATGCGAAAGGTACTCCACCACATCCTCGTAATAGCGCAAGCCCTCAGGCGCCACAAAGTGCTGCGTCACCATGTGCACGCCCAACAAAACGAGCAACAAAGCACCAGTAATGGCCTGCCAGATCCACATGCCTCGCCTCCTCACCCAATCGCCAGGATCCCCGCCACCATGATGGCGGTGAGCACCATGCTCAGAAGGAACGCGCCCCAGAAGAGCTGCGCCTGATATTTACTGCCCCAGCCAAGCCCCAAAATCGTCACGCGAATGCCGTTGATGGCATGATACACCAGCCCGAAAATCAACACCGCGTCGCCCACGACAAAAATGGGGTTCTTGACCAGCGTGATGAAGCTATCCCAGGCTTCGGGGCCGCGCGCCAGATTGCTGAGCATCGTCAAATGCAGGGCCAGATAAAACACAAGGCCGATAGCGGTGAGGCGCATGAGAATAAAGCCCAGGCCACCCTCGCGCCGACCGCGCCAATCAATCCAGTTCCAGATTTTCTGCCAGGTGGATTGCGTTTCCATGCTCGCCTCCCTTTTATTTCCCGGTGATGAAACGACGCCGCAGCCAACCGATGGCGCGCGAGGGGTCCACGCTCGAAGGACAGACCTCGGTACACTCCATGGCCGAATGGCAGCGCCAGACGCCATGCGCTCCGCGGGCAATCTCGCAAGCTCCGGTAGCATCCACATCGCGTGGTTCCTCCAGCACGCGCGCTAAAGCGGCCAGGGGCGCCGGTCCCAGGTACTTAAGATTGCTCACGACGGGACAGGCCGACATGCACAGGCCACATTCGATGCAGTCCTCGAAGCGATTGCCCGGTTCCGGATTCGGCGCCAGCTCATCACTGCGCGAGTAGGGCAGCCCCATCTGATCCATCTTCTGCAACAGCGGCTTCACATCCACTGCCAGATCGCCCACCCAGGGGAAGTTGCGCAACGGCTCCAGCGTTACCGTCGCGCCGTCGGGGAACTCGGCGATGGGCGTGATGCACATCAGGCGTTCGCGTCCGTTGATGCGCGCGCCGCACAAACCACAGGAAGCGTGATGGCAAGCGTGCCGGAAAATCAGGCTGTGATCCTGCTCACCAAACACCTGCGCCACGCCGTCAATGATGTTAGCTTCATCGTGCAATTCGACCTTGAAAATCTGATAGTAGCGGTTGCGGGTCGGGCTACCGCGCAAGATACGAAGATTCAATGTGCGCATGATGTCCTCCCTACGAGCGATAGTAAGCGCGGTATGAGGCCAACGGAACTTCGCGCGTGCGGCACGGCGTGGTTATGCCGGTAACGCCTGCCAGAATATCACCCAGCTTCTCAGCCATCGCGCGCGCCGTCGTCGTCTTGCCTCCCAAAATGGCGAAGAAACCTTCCGCGCCATCCGGAGCGTGATTGAAGCAATCGAAGCCGCGCGTCAACTCACGCCCTTCCACCTTGCCCCCGCCGACGGTCTTATCCAGCAGAGGGCGCGCCGCGGCAGAAATCCCGCGCAGCGGCGCTGTTGCAAAGCCCGGCACCAACAACTCGCCACAATCCAGCATCTGCTTAATCTGTTCCGGTGGGATGGGGATGTTATCCGGGTCCTGAATCACCCAGGATGTGGTGCCGATCACCGAGTTGCGGCGCTGCGGCACAATGATGTCGCCATCGCCGGGGCGGTTGAGGCGGTTGATGACGAGCCGCGTCCAACGCTTATGCACCGCCACCATGATACCCGCCGTCGGCACCATCGCCACATGTTTGACCCCGGCCATCTGTGCAATCTTCGCGCCCCACGGCCCGCCCGCGTTGATGACAATATCCGCACCGAGCACCTTCTCCTTGCCGGACGAGCGATCGAGCACCTTCACGCCCGTGATGCTGCGTCCCGACCAGACAAACTCCTTCACCTCGGTGTAAGGATACACCACTGCGCCGTTCAGCTTCGCCGTCGCCAGAAAAGCCATGCTGAAATGGAACGGGTCGAACACCCCATCCGGTACGCGCACCGCCGCCAGCAATTTGGGATTCAAGTTTGGCTCCAGCGCCAGCGCTTCCTTTGGGGTAAGCTTTTGCGTGGGGATACCGGCATGGGCGCATCCCTCCAGGAAGCGGTCGAGATACGTCAAATCCTCTTCCGTGATAGCGACAAACAACCCGCCATTGCGCTCCAGCAAATCCGGCATCAACTTGCGCATCAGCGCGTTCTCCTCCGCGCACTCCTGCGCCGCCTCCGGGTCGGTCATGGCGTAACGCCCGCCGGAGTGCAGCAGCCCGTGGTTGCGTCCCGTCGTCTCCGAAGCAATCTCGCCCCGCTCCACCACGGTAACGCGGTACCCACGCAAGACCAGGTCGTGCGCCACGGCGCAGCCGGTCGAACCGGCGCCGATGATCAATGCGTGCACACTCATAAGACCTCCTTAAGTAGGATAAACTGCCCTTCAAGAGAACTACAAAACCTAAGCCAGGTTCAGAGAAGCCACATACGCCTTAACCGCCTCGGCGGATTCAAGCTGCAGCGCTTGCGCCGCCACGTCCTGCGCCTCCGTCAGGCTTAATTTGCGGATGATGTCCTTAGCTCCAGGGATAGCCGGCGGATTCATGCTGAACTCATCCAGGCCCAGGCCCAGGAGGATGGGCACCCCCAACGGCATCCCGGCCAGCTCGCCACACAGGCCCACCCAAATGCCGTGCGCGTGCGCCCCGTCAATCACCTGCTTGATCAGGCGCAGCACAGCGGGATGGAACGGATCGGCCAGGTGCGCCACCTGTGCGTTGGTACGATCAGCCGCCATGGTGTACTGACTCAAATCATTGGTGCCGATACTGAAGAAATCCACTTCCTGAGCCAGGCGATCCGCGATCACCGCTGCCGAAGGCACCTCCACCATAATACCCGTTTCCATCGTTTCGTCAAAAGGCACTCCCTCCGCCCGCAACTCAGCCTGCACGGCCCGCACGACGGAGCGGAAAGCCCGCGCCTCTTCAACCGTGGCCACCATCGGCGCCATCACCTTGATATTCCGCCCCGGGCTGGCGCGGAGAATCGCGCGCAACTGCGTCCTGAGCAAATCGCGCCGGTCCAACGTCATGCGAATGCCGCGCCATCCCAGGAAGGGATTGTCCTCGTGCGGGGCGTTAATGTAAGGTAAAGGCTTATCGCCCCCAATATCCAACGTCCGAATCACCAGAGGACGCTGTTCAAAGACATCGGCAATCGCTTTGTAGAGCACAAACTGCTCTTCTTCGGAAGGAGCGGATTTGCGGTCAAGATAGAGAAATTCGGTACGCAGCAGCCCCACGCCTTCCGCGCCGTATTCGAGCGCGCGCCGCGCATCCGCCAGGCCGCGGATATTCGCGACCACCTCCACGCGCTTACCATCGCGCGTGATAGCGGGGGCCTGCCCACGGGACTTCGCGTCCGCGAGTTTAGCCAGCCACTGCGCACGACGCTGTGCGTACTGCGCCTGCGCGTCCGCATCCGGAGCCACCTCCACCAGCCCCTGATCGCCATCCACGACGAGCACCGTTCCCGGCTGAATCCGCATCAACTCCGGGCCAAGGCCCGCCACAGCAGGAATATTGAGGGCGCGCGCCAGAATCGCCGCGTGCGACGTGGCTCCTCCCATCACCGTGGCGATGCCCAGCACTTTGCTGGTGTCAAGTTGAATCGTATCTGAGGGCATCAAATCCTGTGCCACCAGAATACCAGGCACATCCATCACCGGCAGCGCGCCGCGCGTCTCACCCACAAGATACCGCAACACCTGCTCGCCCACATTGGCCACATCCACGGCGCGCGACTGCAAGTAGGGGTCATCCAGCGCCTGGAAATCGGCCACCTGCGTCTGTACCGCCGTCTGCCAGGCCACTTCCGCGTTGATGCGTTCGCTGCGGATGCGGGTAATGGCCACATCCACCAGGGCCGGGTCCTCTAAGAACAGAAGATGCGCGTCAAAAATAGCGGCCTCATAAGCGCCGGCCTGCTGCTGTGCGCGCGTGCGCAGCAGCTCAATATCCTTGCGCGCAGCGGCGATCGCAGCCATCAGGCGTTGAATCTCAGCCTCCGGGTCGGTGATGCTGCGTTGAATCACGGTCAGGGTTTGCATGTGGTACACATAAGCCGGCCCCAGCGCCACCCCCGGCGCAACGGGGATGCCGCCAAGCTGTCCGGCCTTAAGGCTCAATACGGGGACGCGCGTCTCGGCTTGCAGGGCAGCCGCTTCCTGCGCAGATTCGCCAAAATTATTGCGCACCAGCGCGGAAAGCGCATCCAGGGCCAGCGTGGCATCCTCACCTTCGGCGGAAAGGGCAATCTCGTGCCCCTGCAACACCCCCAAAGTCGCCACCTGATTGATACTCTTGGCACTCACCCAGGCCGAGCCGCGCGTCACATTGCGCACCAGGACCTTCGCTTTATACCGCCCCGCCGTGCTCACAAACAAAGCTGCCGGACGGGCATGTAGCCCCAGGCGGTTGGTAACCTTGAGCATCACTTCCTGTCCCGCCCCGGCCTGTGCCTGCTCCGGCGCCGCCATGCCCGACACATCCGCCACGCCCCGCAACTGCATGACCTTCGCCATCAGCGCGTTTTGCGCCTCTTCCACCACGGCTTCGATGGGGCTACCCGTCATAATCTGCACGGCAGCAACAATCGCCCCCTCCACCAGAGGGGCCGGGCACAGATGAATCGAACGCCGCCACTCCGCAGGGATAAACTCCAGGGCCGCTTCCGTGCTCAACAAGGCACTGCCCAAATCCATCAGCATGACCACCCCTTCCGGGCTATAGACGGATTCGATGGCAGCTTTGACCTTAAAGGGATCGGTACCGATGGGATTTTCCGGGTTGTCAATGCCACCCGCGGTCGCGATGGGCACTTTACCCTGCGTCATCTGCTCAGCCAGCTGACGCACACCCTCGGCCAATTCCGCACTGTGCGAAACAATGACCAATCCAATCATAAAAGCCCTCCCGTGATGAGGACTAAGAAGCCTGCGAAAGCGCGTGCACCAATTCGCGGCAGAAAGCGGGAATATCCTCTACCACCCGGCCCCAGACCAGATTGCCATCGCGGAAAGCGGGTTCATCCACCCAAATAGCTCCGGCATTCACCAAATCATCTTTGATACCACGCGAACCGGTTGCGCGGTGACCGCGCACAATACCGGCGGAAGCAAGCACCCAACCGGCATGACAGATAGCAGCCACGATCTTCCCTTGTGCATGGATGGCGCGCACCAGATTCAAGACCGCTTCGGAGCGGCGTAGCTTATCCGGCGCCCAACCGCCCGGCACCACCAGAGCATCCAGCATAGCCGGGTCAACCTGATCAATCAGCACATCCGGTCGTGCGGTCAGGCAATGCTTGCCGCGGAACGTCTCCATCCGGGTGGCGATAACGGTGACCTCCGCGCCTTCCTCACGCAAACGCATGACCGGCACCCAGAACTCCAAATCCTCAAAGCCTTCATCCACCAGAACACCGATACGTTTATGCTGTAAAAGCATGGCTATCTCCTTCTACCAGCCTCGTAACAGGCCGGACAATAGGCAACTTCATAGATGGTGGTCAACACTTCATCCACGTTCAGGTCCAGAGGGCCAGGGATGAACCCCACCTGCCCGCACGCGCACGCATACCATCCGTGTGTCACCGCCTCAAAAGGGATGCGCGGGGCCTGCAAATCCACAAATTCCACATCCAGATGCCAACGCGCATTGGTGATTAAACCGCGCGCCCCTAAAGCCTGTAACTTCTGCATGTAAAGACCGGTATGGCGACAATGCCGCATCAGCAACACGCCCACGGTCACATCGTTGGGAAAAGGCCATGCACGGGCGTCATCCACCCGGACAATCAGATTCTCCGGCAGGGGCGCTTCCTGCCGTGCTTTTTGGATGAGCGCCTCCTGCCATTCAATGGCGTACACTTTGCGGCACAGGTTGGCCATGCGACGCGCCAGACGCAAATCACCGGCGCCGATATCCACCACCACATCCGTAGGGCGCAACCAGCTCAGCGCCTGCTGATAGGTGGCTTCATCATAGGGGGCCCACCAGGACTCCCAATCCTGTGCTGTCAGCGATGAATCCGGCCCGACCATTTAAACTCCCGCGATTCAACGATCCGAGCGCAGGAAGTCTGTTCCGCGAGTGATGATGTTTACCAACAAAGAAATGCCAAAAGCAACCCAGACTGCAGCCGCGCTCCCCACACCCCACAAGAGCGCTTCTTTCCACCCTCCTGCTGGCCAGACCTGATAGGCAGTAAACCCTCCAAAAACCAGGCTTAGGATGCCAATGACCATAAGTCCGGTGCGGAGTTTAATCCAGGGCTTTGGTACAGAAGACTGCTGTTGAGAAGAAGCTTTACGTTTTGATGAACTCATTTTATCGCATCTCACTAACGGGGCCGGGTCCGTCCCGGCCCCGTTTTTTAGCAGAATCTTTAGGAGTTTACTCGATCCAGTTGAAGGTGCGCTCAACGGCCTTGAGCCAGCCCTTGTAGAGCCGAGCGCGCGTCTCCTCGTCCATCTTCGGCTCCCAGGTCTTGTCCACGCCCCAGTTCTGGCGCAGCTCGTCGGTATTCTTCCAGAAGCCGACGGCCAGACCGGCAGCGTAGGCCGCACCCAACGCCGTCGTTTCGGCCACGGTCGGGCGCACCACCGGCACGCCGAGGATGTCCGCCTGGAACTGCATCAGCAGCTCGTTGAAGACCATGCCGCCATCCACCTTGAGGGCCTTGAGCTGCACGCCCGAATCCTTGAACATGGCATCCAGCACTTCGCGGGTCTGATAGGCGGTGGCCTCCAGAGCCGCGCGCGCGATGTGGCCGCGGTTGATGTAGCGCGTGAGGCCGACGATCACGCCGCGCGCATCCGAGCGCCAGTAGGGCGCGAACAGGCCGGAGAAGGCGGGTACGAAGTAAATGCCGCCGTTGTCCTCAACCGTGCGGGCCAGCGGTTCAACGTCGCTCGACTTCTCGATCATCTTCAAGTTGTCGCGCAGCCACTGTACCAGAGCACCGGTGATCGCGATGGAGCCTTCCAGGCAGTACACCGCCGGTTCGTCGTTAAACTTGTAGCCCAGGGTGGTGAGCAGGCCGGACTTGGAGGGGACGATCTTGGTGCCGGTGTTCATGAGCATGAAGCAGCCCGTGCCGTAGGTGTTCTTGGCCTCGCCGGGGCTGAAGCAGGTCTGTCCGACCAGCGCCGCCTGCTGATCGCCCAGGTCACCGCAGACGGGAATCTTATCACCGAAAGGCCCATCCACCGGCGTATAGCCGTAAATCTTGGTGTCGCTGGAGGGGCGAATCTGCGGCAGCATCTGCCGCGGAATCCCCATGATGTCCAGAATTTCCTGGTCCCAGTCCAGCGTCTCCAGATTCATCAGCATGGTGCGGCTGGCATTGGAGACATCGGTCACATGAGCACCACCGTTGGGGCCGCCGGTAATCCACCAGATGACCCAGGTGTCAATATTGCCGAAGACCGCCTCACCCTTCTCTGCGGCCTCGCGCACGCCCGGCACATTATCCAGAATCCACTTGATCTTGGGGCCGGAGAAGTAAGTCGCCAGCGGCAGCCCTACCTTGGGGCGGAAGCGATCCTGCCCACCATCTGCCGCAAGCGCATTGCAGATATCAGCCGTCCGAGTGTCCTGCCAGACGATGGCGTTGTAATAAGGCTCGCCCGTCTTGGGGTTCCAGACGATGGTGGTCTCGCGCTGATTGGTCACGCCCACCGCCGCAATATCGCCAGGCTCGGCGCCGGCCTTCTCCAGAGCGCCCTTTACCACATCCTGAGTGCGCGCCCAAATTTCCATGGGATTGTGCTCAACCCAGCCCGGTTTGGGGTAGATTTGCTCATGCTCAAGCTGATGAACACTGACCACCTGACCGGCGTGGTTGAAGAGCATGCACCGCGTGCTGGTTGTCCCCTGATCAATTGCTGCTACGTACTTCGCCATACAACCCTCCTGTGAAGTGTGAACTGACTGAATTTAAGCTGTAACTGCCTCGTACAAGGCTTTAAGAATCAAGTAAGACGATGTGGCACCAGGGTCCTGATGCCCGATACTGCGTTCAAACAAGTAGCTTGCCCGCCCCTTTTTGGCCAGCATGGGAATTGTATCCCGCATGCCTTTTTCCGCCGCCAGGACAGCCTGCTCCAGGGCCTGCGTTGTGGTCATGCCATCGGCAAGTCCCTTTTTAAGCGCTTCCACGGCAGGGGTCAAGGCATCCACCATGGTCTTATCGCCCAGATTGGCCTTCCCGCGTTGGAGCACACCGTTCAGGCCATTTTCCAACATGGCTATCAAGTCTGCATCTGATAGCTCATGTTTCCCTTCCACGGCCGCGCCCGCGCGCATAAAGAAGGTCCCATACAGCGGACCGCCCGCACCGCCAACCGAGCCAAGCAGGGCCATGCCCGTTGTTTTGAGAATGTTGCCGATATCCTTGTCTTCCACTCCAGGCAACTGCGCCATCACCTTCTGGAAACCGCGATCCATGTTGATGCCATGATCGGCGTCTCCGATGGCAGCATCCAGGTCGGTGAGATAGGTTTTATTTTCGGCCAACACCTGAGCTACGGCGCGGAGCCAGGAAACAATTTGCGCTTTCGTAATCATGCAGACTCTAAGCCTCCTTCCAACGGTAAATTCATGCCAGATGCATTAGATGCCCCAACGCAGACCCGGGGTCTTAACCGGCGCGTCCCACAGGTCCAGCATCTCTTCATTGACCTTGAGCAAGGTGATCGAGAAGCCCTGCATCTCCAGCGAGGTGATATACGGCCCGACCAGGTTGCGCACGATCTTGAGGCCCTTCTTTTCGCAGATTTCCGCCAGCTTGCGATAGATGACGAACAGCTCGGCAATCGGCGTCCCGCCCATGCTGTTAACAAAGGCAATGACCTGATCACCGGCCGCGAAGGGCGGGTCCACCAGCTCAACTTCGACCCACTCGGCCTTCTCTGCATCCCACTCGCGCACCTTGCGGGTGTAGCTCCCATCTTCGATGATGCTCAAAGCCATCATTTCGGTGATTTCATCCGCAGGCTTGAGTTTCATCCGCTCGCGCCCCGGTTCACCGTGAATGCCAATGCCGATTTCCATCTCATCCTCGCCCAGCTCAAACGTGGGCGAGCCTTTTGCGGGAACGGTGCAGGAAGTCAGGGCCATGCCCATGCTGCGCCCGTTGATGTTCACCTGCCGGCACAGATCAGCCAAGCGTTTGAGGTCGTATTTGCGCTCCGCCGCCGCACCGACGATTTTCTCGGCCAGCACCGTTGTTCCTACACCCCGACGGCCCGCCGTGTAGAGGCTATCCTTCACGGCCACATCATCATCAATCAAGATGTTGGCAACCGGAATGCCCTCAGCAAAGGCCAGTTCAGCCGCCATCTCGAAGTTCATCACGTCCCCGGTGTAGTTCTTGACGATGTAGAGGACGCCCGCGCCGCTGTTGACCTTGCGTGCCGCTTCCAGCATCTGATCCGGGGTCGGCGAAGTGAATACCTCACCCGGGCAGGCCGCATCCAGCATCCCCATGCCTACAAAACCACCGTGCATGGGTTCGTGACCGCTGCCACCACCGGAAATGACCGCCACCTTACCCGCCACCGGCGCATCGGCACGATAGACAAAACGCGGCTCAAGATTGACCTTGATCAGGTCAGGATAGGCCATCTCCATACCGAGCAGGCTCTCATTGACGAAATTCTCAACCCGGTTAATCAACTTCTTCATGTCCGTCCTCCTTGCGAACTGATTCCGGTAAAGGAGGCCCTGTTCGACAGGCTCGTCGAACAGGGCCAGAGATTAACTTATTTCTTTTCCGGCAGGTTGGCCGTCACCAGGACATCATACAGCCACATGCCAACCGGGCCCGCGATGGCGGGAATGAGGACCGGCGGAATGAGCCAATAGATGCCATCAAAGAGCCCCTTCGTGCCCACCAGCGTACCGAAAATGCGCGGACCCAAGTCACGGGCAGGGTTGATGGAGTAACCGCTGGGGCCGCCCAGCGAGAGACCAATCGCCAGGACGGTAAAGCCGACGATGAAGACGCCCAGATTGCCCGTCACACCCATGTTCTTCAGATCGCCGCTGGCCAGGATGCCCCACATGAGGACCATCGTGCCAATAAATTCGGCGATGGAGGCGTTCAAGAGCGAATAGCTACCCGTGGCTGCCGCCCCGGCGCCACCCCAGAAGGTCTGACCAAAAATAGACCCCGGTCCCGTGCACCAGACATTCGGCATCCCAGCCGCCTGCAGGCCTTCCATGTAGACCAGGTACACGCCCAAAGCGCCCAGGAAGGCACCCAGGAACTGCGCCACAATGTAACCCGGCACTTTCGACCAGGAGAAACCACGCTTGAATGCCAGCGCCAGGGTCACCGCGGGATTGAGGTGCGCGCCGGAAACGCCGCCCGACACATACACCGCAATGATGACCGCGAACGCCCATCCGATGGTGATGGTATTCCAGTTGTAGGCCGGGGAAGCCAGACGAGGCGCCAAACCAACATTGGCCACCACACCATCACCCAGCAGAATCAGGATGAAGGTGCCGAAGACCTCGCCGAGGAACTCCTTCATGCTAAGCGACTTGTTCATACCAGAAGCCTCCTTAAAAGTGTGAAAATTGAGATGTCAGGCTGAAGAAAAAAATGGGGGGACACAAAACGCATAGAATCGTTTATGCCATAGAGAGGCATCAACCTCATCTTCGGGCTTTCCGTCACCACCTCCTTTCTCTGTCGCCAAGCGGAAAGACGGACCTATACCGTCGTCCAAGCGGGAAGATTAAGCACCCGTGAGAACCTTATCGGAGCAAGGGTGATTTTTCATCGCCCGTGTTTTGTTTGCCTTACTAACAAACACGAGCGATAAGCGAAACCCTCTATCTGACCCGATCCATACGGGGAAAAACATGGCTCAGCCCATGGACTAACATGGTCTGAAAGAACCGCCAACCACCCAATCCACTAAGCCAATAAGACTAAAGAGGTAAACTTTATGTTGAAACTTTTTTAATTCACCTGAATTTTCACACGCCTTTTATTGTATACCAGAAAAAAAGTCTTGTCAAGAGCCTGCGCCAATTTTTTTACCGCAGATTGAAACGTTTAAACCGGATAACTTTGAACGTACCATACCATACTTTCCACAGCGGATAGGTCACTAAACAGGTCATGCCGCGGCAAGAAGCTCTCTGGGATTGCACTTCGCAGCGGGCGATGCCCCGATTTCCCCCTGCAACGTTAACCAAAGCGTCACCAGCTTTTCATCCTTTTTTGATACCTCCAATGTTATACTGATAGTGGGCTTGAGTCAAAAGTCCATGCGAGTAAGGAGAAAAAAATGAACGGCTGGTCACTGGCCCTGGAAAATTTCAAGAGTATTCGGCGCCTGAATCTGCTTGAAGGTCGCCCATTGACGTTGCTGGTAGGCCCCAACAATGCCGGTAAAAGTTCGCTGCTGCAAGCGCTCCTGCTCTTAAAAGGTACGCTAACCGCACCGGAGAGCGTGCTGACCTTCCGCAACCGCTGGGTTGATTTAGGAAGTTACCGCGATACCGTCACCAACACCTACGCGCAGGAAGGCATCGCGTTCCGGATTGAGCTTGAGGGCGGCGTCATGGTGGGCAAGGAAGGCGAACGCGAGCGGGTGCGCTTCCGGGTGGATAACCGCGAAGGCGTGCTGCAAATGCGCGAGTTCGAGGGCAACAGCAGCCATTATGACGAGATGGCTTTCTTCGAGCAGGGCGGTGAGTTGTTCTACGAAATCACCACCACGCAGGTCCGTTACCAACGCGATGAGAACGGGGTCCAGCGATTGGGCATTGCACAAGGCGGCAAGATTAGCGACCGCGGCGTGGCGCTCTGGCATGGATTCCTTCCCATTGTGGAATTGGATGCCGTAGATGCGGCGGCGATGCGTGTCGGCCTGTTGCTCACCGAGCACGAGGGCTTCCGCGGCGAGCCGTGGCGTTCGTGGCCCCTCATCACCGAATGGCTAACGCACCTGCGTTATCTGGGACCCCTGCCAACCTACCCGGAGCGTGTCTATGCGCTCAAACCGGTCGCGCGCCTGGAAACCGGTGGCATGATTGATCAGGCCGTGCAGATTCTGGCGCAGGAGCAGCTTCAGGAACGCCTCATCCTGCAACTCAACCACTGGATGGGGGGAGAGGGCCTGGGCCTGGTGGATGAGATTCGCATCCGCCGTTTCCCCGGACGACAGGGCTTTTTTGTCCCCGAAACGCGCATCGGGCGCAACTGGATCAATCTACGCGATGCGGGTCTCGGCGTAGCCCACAGCATCCCCTTAGTGCTGGAAAGTCTTCTGGCGGATCGGGGGGATATGCTGTTGGTGGAACAGCCGGAATTGCACCTCCCGCCGCGCGCACAGGCCATGACGGGGCGCTTCCTGAGCGAAATGGCGCGGGCTGGACGCTGGTTCCTGGTCGAAACCCACAGCGAAGCTCTGCTGCAAAGCGTGGCATCCAGCGTGCGTGAGGGGGTGTTGCCGCCGGATTATGTGGCCATTTACTTCTGCACCCTGAACAGCGAGGGCATGACCACAGTGGTTGAGATTCCGCTGAATAGCGAAGGGTATCTGCCCGCCCCCAATGAATGGCCGGGCGGCTTTTTTGACACCCAGATGCAGCAAACCCTTACCCGGCGCTGAGAGCATCCAACCATAGCCACCGGCAGCCGTTGCGCTGCCGGTTTTTATTTGCATCTGTGTTCTCTGAGGCTATAATCAATTATCTCTATTGACGGTCAATGCAAAGGAGGCCCTATGACGGACTATGCGGAAATTGCTAATATGTTGGCCCGTGTGCCTGTGTTCAGTTCCCTCAAGAAGCGTCAGCTTGAGAAACTGGCCCGCACGTTTTCCGAGCGCCAATGTGCCGCCGGTGAAATCATCGTGCCGCAAGGACGGGGTGGGTACGGCTTCTTCATTCTGGTTTCCGGCAAGGCTCGCGCTGTGCGGAAACTGGAAAATGGCGAAGAAATCGTGGTGAATCAGTTTGGGCCGGGGGATTTCTTCGGTGAGATGGCCCTGTTAGACGGCGGTCCGCGCACAGCTTCGGTCATCGCCGATGAGCCAAGCCAATGTCTGATTATGCCGCGCGAGCATTTCCTCGGCGTGCTGCGTGAAGATGGTGAAATCGCCGTTGCTATCCTGGAAGAGGTAGCACGGCGTTTCCGCGCCGCGCTGGAAGCTTCGTTATAGCCTCAAGGCCAGGGGCGGAAGCCCCTGGCCTTTTTGCTACGCTGTCACCTCGCTGATGCGCCGCTGACGATAGTGTTCGTAATCGGGCACGAGACGCGCATAGCGCTCTGGCATCAGCGTAGAGGAAATCATAAAATCCGCCGACGCCAGGTTGCAGGCCGTGGGAATGTTCCACACCACGGCCATGCGCAACAGCGCTTTGACATCGGGATCGTGAGGTTGCGGCTCTAAGGGGTCCCAAAAGAAGATGAGGAAGTCAATCTCGCCTTCGGCAATCCTGGCCCCGATTTGTTGATCACCACCCAGAGGGCCGCTTTGAAAGGTGATGACCTCAAGGCCCAATTCCCGATGAAGAAGCGCGCCAGTGGTGCCGGTGGCGTAAATGATGTGATGGGCCAACAAATCGCGATTGAAGCGCGCCCAATCCAACAGATCGCGCTTTTTATGGTCATGGGCAACCAGAGCGATGCGTTTCCGGGGTTCCATGTACACAATCTTTTGTTCCATATCTCATTCCTTTCATCAGTGAATCCGGAAATACCCCCTGAGCATGGGGGAGACATACTTGAAGATCGTAACGGCTTACCTGCAGCACCAGCACAGCGATTGAACTCGCCGCTAAGGTCTTTCAACGGCCCTTGCGCGTCCTCAGGTGGCGACCGTGCCATTCGTAGATACCCGCAGGGTACAGAAAGGATCCTTCTGACGCGAGTTCAACCGCCAGCCTGGAGAGGGTTCCGGTGATTTCAACACCCATGGGGTGGACTTGGGGTGGCAAGGGCAATGCCTTCGCCCACTCCTACCCCTCCTGAATGGTCTTTTACACCGTAGCCCAAACAGCCTGAGCAGTTACTCAAGATCTTCGTAAAACGTGAACGGGCCATCGTTCGGCGCTTACAGGCATCTTGAGTTCTACGCTCAACCCATCTGTTGCTCAGGATTCGCTTTGCCATCAACCGGTCATGCCACCATAGACCAGGAGGTAAATCATGGAAGATGTACTCAAACGTTTGCAGACACAAGTCTGGCCGAAAGCCGAGCGGGCCAGGGTTGTCAATATCTGCATTGGTGCCCATTGGACGGTGACCATCCTGGAACTCGACGGGCAGGTGCGTGGTGGGATTTCCGCCACCCTGGAAGCAGCGGGCGATCATCATTGGGGTGGACAAGCACCCGTGCGCGCCGCTGGGGATTTGCTCACGCTACCCGTCACAGACTGGCTCGCTTATCTGGACTCCCCCAGCCTGACGGAGCGCAGCATCGGCCTGGCAACGCTCAATGCCCTGCTGGATGTTGATCTCGCCGCGTGTCGCGAGGTCAATGCCGAACAGGTCATTCTGGAGCAAGGGAGCGGGCGCAATGTCGCTTTCATCGGCCATTTCCCCTTTGTGGAGCGGGTGCGCGCCCGAGCGGCTCAAACCTGGGTGCTCGAACTCCAACCGCGCGAGGGCGACCTGCCCGCGGCCATGACGCCAGAAATTTTGCCTCAGGCGGACGTGATCGCCATTACCGGCACCACGTTGTTGAATGATACGTTCAAAGATGTGATTCGCTACCGCAAGCAGGGAGCTTTTGTCTTGCTCTTAGGGGGGACAGCGCCGCTTTCCCCGCTATTGTTCGAGTATGGGGTGGATCTGGTGGCAGGAACTTATCTCCAGGACCCACAAGCAGCTTTCCTGGCCGTGATTCAGGGCGCGACCTTCAAGCAAATTCGCGGCAAACGCCTGCTGACTTTAGCCCGTTCCACCCAGTGACGGCACCAGTGGGACAAAAGCGACGCCGCCCAAATCGCGATATTCCAGGCCAGAGGCCATTTTGCGAATCTGCCACAGGGTTTGAAAGCTGGAGCGGGGGCCGACGGGAATCACCAGATAGCCACCCTCGCGCAATTGCTCGATGAGAGCGGGGGGAATTTCGACCGGCGCCGCCGTGACGATGATGCCGTCATAAGGGGCATACTCCGCCCACCCGGCATAACCGTCGCCCAGGCGCAGATGGACCTTGTAACCCTCGCGCGCCAGCACGAGTTGGGCCTGCGCGTGCAGTTCGGGAATTTTTTCCACGGAGTACACGTCCATCCCCATCTCGGCCAGGATAGCGGCCTGATACCCTGACCCCGTGCCGATTTCGAGCACGCGCGCGCCGGGCTGCAGATGCAGCGCCTCCGTCATCAACGCTACAATATAAGGCTGCGAAATCGTCTGCCCATACCCGATGGACAGGGGGTGATCGCCATAGGCATGGGCCTGATACGCCAGCGGCACAAAGTGATGGCGCGGCACACGCGACATCGCCTCCAGTACAGCCTGATCGCGCACACCGCGTTGCCGAATCAGGCGCACCATCGCCTCACATTCTTGCTGCCACTGCGCCTCATTCATAGCACCCTGCCCTTTTTCGCGAACGGTTCACCTTGAGCGTTATCGCACCCCGTTGATCTGTTCAAAGCTCCCCAAACGGATGAGCCATGCCCCGCGTTGACGAGATGATATACAAGCTCCAGGTCGCCTCACTCAGAGGGTGGTTCTAACAGGTCTTCCAGTCGGGTGGGGCGCAGAGGAAGCCAGAAGCCAAACACGCTACCCACCCCCACGGTGCTCTCAAACCATACGTCGCCATGATGCGCGCGCACCACTTCTTTGACCAGCGCCAGGCCAGTGCCCATGCCGCCATAACGACGTGTCATCGAGGCGTCCACCTGACTGAACCGCTTAAACAAGCGGCCAAAATCTTTGGGATCAATGCCGATGCCGTGATCGCGTACTGCCAGATAGACCCGGTCATGCTCACGCCACAAGGCCACTTCGACATCCCCGCCATCGGGGCTGAATTTGACGGCGTTATCAATCAGCGCATCAATCGCCCGTTCCATGTACTCAGCATCCAGTTCCAGGAGCGGAATATCATCGCGCAGGTTGAAATGCAAAGGGCACTTGTGACCGGCAGCCCACACCTGACGCTTTTCAATGCAAGCGCGCACCAGATTCACCAGCGAAGTTGGCTGCTGCGAGATCTGTCCCTGCTCCACCTGATGCAAAATCGTCACCTGCTCCACCAGATAAGCCAGATGCCGTCCGTGCGTATAAATGGTTTCAGCAGCCCTTCGCTGCTCCGGCGTAAGGCGATCCAACATGCCGGTAGCCAACAGTTCCGCATAGCCCACGATGAGTGAAAGCGGTGTACGCAGTTCATGGGAAACGTTCTGAATCATTTCTGCTTTCAATTGATCGGCTTCTTTGAGGGCAAAATAAGCCTTCTGCAACTCATCCGCCTGCTCCTGCGCCACCTGCTGCTGACGCTTCAACTCGCTGGCCAATTCCCCCACCGCCAGGGCCACAAGGTTAAAGGTGATGATCAGGGCTACCAGTTGCTGACTTCCTTCCCAGCCCGGCAGGCGAAGCTGAGTGACAACTTGCGCCCCTAACGGCAAGCTCATGAGCAGGGCCAAAATCCAGGCTTCAAGGTAACCTATCGTCAGACTGGTTAAAAGCAGGGGCACGATGAACAAATAGGCAGCAATCCAGGCCCCTTGCAAGTAAAGCCGCAATAAAATCAACGTGATCACAAGGATAATAATCGCCATGCTGCCATGCTGCCGCCAATACTCCTGATTGAGGCGCAGGCGCGGAACGCGGCCATAGAAGTTCTCAATGAGGTTCACCACCAGCAAAATAAAAATTAAATCTATGGTCGTCTCGGCCAGTAAACCGCTCCAGAAATTCGGATGGAGAAACTGCGACCAGGGAAGAAGGCCCAAGAGGAGGAAAGCCAACAGATTCAACCCGTGCCCCACAAAAATGGTGGAAGCGACGGCAAATTTCTGGGCACCGGAACGGGAAGCGAACCAACCCGCGCTGGCTCCCATCACCGCGTGCGGAATGATGGCTGCTAATTCATAAACATCCACCCCACTCCAGGTTAACTTGACAAGGAAGTTCGCTGCTGTGCCCAAAGCGCCGATGAGCGCACCTTCCCAGGGACCGGTGAAATACGCAAAAATCACCACCACCACCATGTTAAGAGCAATAATCGCATCCGGGACCATGGGATTAGGTATATAACGCACCACTTGCCCGATCGCGACATAACACACCACGCCCAATAAGATGAGTTTCCAACGCGCCGTCAGAACCCTGATTACCAGCTCTCCCATAAGTCCACCTCATGCTTAACGTTCCTTACTGGTATTATACAGGAAGTTTGAGGAACTGCCCACTATGAAAGCGTTCTGGAATGTCGTTTGGGACGAAAGCAAGGTTTAAGCCCATGGCGTGATCAAAGCTTGTTCCGCGCCGGGGTGGGCGATGAGCGCGGTTGTGTCTGACAAAGTAATAGCTCAGCCTGCCCGGGTTACGGCGCAAAAGGCCATTCAGGCGAGATAGGGGGGCGAAGGGATTACCGGCGCCACCTCAGGTGGGTTGAAATCATCGGATACCCTCTCCAGGCTGGCGGTTAAACTCGCACCAGAAGGCCCCTTTCTGTACAGGTCCAACAAAACATGGATTTTCAGGCCCTGACGGTTCAAACCAGGCTTGCGCTTTCAGAACCTGCCATTATACTAAAATCAACGCTAAACAAGCGTAACTTGAATCTTTAGCCCAAAAGTGGGGAGGAGATCATGGCCTTCACACGCCGCCAATGGATCATTATCGGGGTTTTGAGTGCGCTCACCTTGCTCGTGGTCATCGCCTTGATAGTGACCATCGTTACCAACAGTGGCGCCACACCCCTTCCGACGCCCATTCCCTGGCCAACACCTACGGCGATGCCAGAAGAAACGCCGGAAGAAACGCTCCCCGCGCCTGTCGCAACATCTACGGCCACGCCAGAAGAAACGCCGGAAGAGACGCTCCCCGCGCCTGTCGCAACCCCTGTCCCAACGGCGCGCCCTTATCCTACCGCCACGCCCGGCCCGACGCCCACCCCCATTCGTCTGACGCCGGCGCCTCCCGTCAGCACACGCTACGACCTGCAAATCAAAGCCAATCCCGATAACATCGAACTGCGCCTGCAACGCGGACGGGAATACCTGACGCGCATGGCCTACGAAGCCGCGCTGGCCGATTTCGAGTACGCGCTCAAACTTGATGCGCAGCGCGTCGAAGCCTACCTGGGCCTGGGTGAGAGTAACTTCTACTTGCGGCGCTGGATTGAAGCCGAGGCCGCTTTCGACAAAGCCTTGAGCCTGGCCCCTGATTCACCCGAAGCGCATTACTGGCGCGGCTTACTCTACTACTACGAAGGGTATTACGTCGAAGCCGCGACGCAATTTGACCGGGCCGCCGAGCTAAACCCCGATTTTGTGGACGCCGAAGCCTGGTTGGCCATGGCCCTGACCCGTCAGGGTGACATCACGGGGGCGCTGATGGCGACCGGACGCGGCCTGCAGCTCAATCCCAAACACGTGATGCTCTACGTGGCGCAGGGCTATGCACGGGCCGCCGGTGGCGACTATCCCGGCGCGGAGCAAGACTTCCTCACCGCCATTCAGCTCGACAGGCATAACTTCGCGGCCCTCAACGGTCTGGCGCGCTTCTATGTGGATTACCAACCCGACCGCATTGACGAAGCCGAGCAGGCCCTCAAGGCCGCACAGTCTTGGGCGCGCACCGCGTTTGAACGCGCCGAAGTGCTGCACACGGAGGGCCGCCTGCTGCTCAATCAGCAACGCCCTTACGACGCGCAGTTGGTGTTGCGGCAGGCCGTGGACCTGGTCGCGGTGGAGGGGCGCACCGCCTTTCCGGACATCCTCATGGATTTGAACCGGGCATTGCAGCCGTAACGCGGCGGATACCCCTGTATCCAGACGTGTTGGGTGATGAGAAGGGCTACTCGCCACCAGCAACAGGACAGTAAGCGCCCTGTGGATCCGATGATTTCGATCCACCTGAGTGGGCTTGGGGTGGACGAAGACAATGCTTTTGCCCACCCGGCCCTGCCTGAATGGCCTTTTGCACCGTAGCCCTGGCAAACTGAGCAGCTACGATGAGAAAATGCTTTAATGTCGTAACACTGTACATTTCGGAGGAATCATGCCTTTAAATCCAACCTTGCGTGAACAAATCCTTTTTCGTCTGATGACGGTACTCGACCCGGAAACCGGCATGAATGTCATCTCCATGCGCCTGATCGAGGACCTGCACGTGGACGAGCAGGGCATCGTGCACTACCGTTTCCGCCCCTCCTCGCCGCTGTGCCCCATCGCTTTAGAGCTGGCCCTCAACATTAAACGCGCCATTGCAGAAATCCCCGGCGTGCAAGGGCAGGAGATTGAAGTGGCCGGTTACATTCGCGCTGCCGAACTGCAGGCTCTTATCAATCAACAAGACTAAGGGGGAAACGTGGCACCTGATCTGGTTTTCGAGAACCTCAAGCTGAACAGCAAGGCCGAAGCTATCGAGACCGTTGCTGATGGCTATATCCTGCACGGCGCAGATGTGGAGCTATTGCATCCCTTCGGCGCCACGCGCTTCTATCGCCACGGCTGGCAATCATGGAGTCCAACCCTGTGGGTGGATTTGCATCAGCCGCCGGTGGCACCGCTCCCCGCTGAACGTCGTCCGCAAATGGACGACCCGGCCTTGTTGACGCGCGTCCAGCACAGCGGCAGCGGCGTCGGTGCGCTGGAAGGCGTGGGCGGACAGGTCCTGCTCCTCGGCGCGCTCGACCTCGACGCCATCGTCTGGGCCGACGCCCATGTCCTCGCCGGTCATCGGCGCGGGGAAGGGGGACGCTGGTTTGTGGCTTACGGGCCGGAAGCGGAGGTTTTTGCCGCTTACGCTGCCCGGCTCGGTGCGGTTTTCAACGCGCAGGTAACCCGTCCCGCGCCGCGCGTCTGGTGTAGCTGGTACGGCCTCTACACCCGCATCACGCAGGATGTCCTTTACGCCGTCCTGGATGGCCTTTCCGACCTGCCTTTTGAGGTTTTTCAGGTGGATGATGGCTGGCAGCTCGACATGGGCGACTGGGAAGCGAACGCCAAATTCCCCGCCGGCATGGAGGCGCTGGCGCGGCACATCCGCGCGGCGGGTCTCACGCCGGGCCTGTGGATGGCCCCCTTCATCGTGCGCCCTTCCGCTGCCCTGTACCGCCATCACCCGGATTGGCTGTTGCGCGATGCGGATGGCGACCCAGTGCCCGCCGGACATAACTGGGGTGGGCCTTATTACGCGCTCGATAGCACCCATCCCGGCGTGCAGGCGTGGGTCGCGGAGCGGATTCAGCAAGCGCTGGATTGGGGCTTCACGTATCTCAAGCTCGATTTCCTTTACGCCACCGCGTTGCCGGGCGTGCGCCACACCCCCATGCCGCGCGAGGCGGCTTACCGCGAAGCGCTGCAACGCATCCGCGCGCAGATGGGGGCGGAAAGCTACCTGCTGGCCTGCGGCGCGCCTATCTTTGCCACCTTAGGCGTCGCGGAAGGGATGCGCATCGGCCCGGATGTGGCGCCGTATTGGGATAACGAGGAGCGCAGTCGCCTGCTGCACGATACGTCCGGCCCTGGCGCGCAAAACGCCCTGCGCACGTCGCTGCATCGCCTCTGGTTGCGTCCGCTCATCCACACCGACCCGGATGTGGTGTATTTCCGCACGCGCTTCAATTTGCTCAGTCCCGAAGAAATGGCCCCCCTGCAAGCCCTGGCGCATATCGCCGGCTTTAAGGCCACCTCGGATTTGCCCCAATGGCTCAGCGCGGAGGAACGAACGGCGCTCGCACAGTTCCTGGAAGCACAGCCCGCCATCGTCCGGCGCGGACGTTATCATTACGAGCTGGACGGGGTGAGTTTCGATTTCGCGCCCCTGTTGTGAGGTGACAGGATGAAGCGTCCGTCCATCGCGGAAAGCGCCTGGGTTGCGGAGACCGCCGTCGTGCGCGGCGAGGTGACGTTGGGCGAGGAGGTGAGTGTGTGGTTTGGAGCGGTGCTCCGCGGCGACGTGGCCCCCATCACGGTAGGGGCAGGGACGAACATTCAGGATAACGCTGTGCTGCATGTTTCGCAGGGGTTTCCGTGCCGCATTGGGGCTAACGTCACCATAGGGCACGGGGCGGTGGTTCACGGCTGCACCATCGAGGACGGGGCGCTCATCGGCATCCGCGCCACGGTGTTGGATGGGGCCCATATTGGAGCGGGGGCCCTGGTCGCTGCCGGCGCCCTTGTCCCACCCGGCATGGAGGTCCCGCCCGGCACATTGGCCATGGGCGTCCCCGCGCGGGTGGTTGGCCCCTTGAGTGAGGCCCAACGCGAGATGGTAGCGCGCGATGCTCCAGCTTACGTGGCGCGCAAAGAGGCTTACCGGCGCGGCGATTTGTAGGCAAATCGTCAGGTTAGCGTCAGGTTAGCGTCAAGTAAGAAAGCAAAGGTTTTGGTATAGTAAGAATGTAACTGGGGCGTCGGGGACACAAACGATTCTCCTCCTTCTGGATAACCGGGGGCTTTGGGGCAGCCCCCGGTTTAATTTTGTATCCAACCAGGCGGTTTTAAGGCCACAGCTCTTCATAGCCCATAGGGTTTGCAAAAAAACAAAAGTCCAGGGGTGAACGAAAGCAATGTTTGCGCATCCCCATAGTTAAGGATAGGTAGCGAAGAACCCAAAGTTCAGGGAGTAAAGGCAATGCTTGCGCCTACCCATAGCCCATGGGGTTTATAACAAAACTTCAGGGGTGGGCGAAGGCAATGCCTTTGCCACCCCCGTCACCCAGGCAGGCTGAGCAGTTACGCCTCATCATCCGTTCGCTATGGGCGGAACGTGGATTCCAGCCCATCCTCGTAGATGACTTCGCCGTTTTGATGGACGCGCACTTCGCCCAAATCGAGCGCGTAATCGGCCCCGGCCACGATGTCCCCTTCCTCGGTGTAAGGACCTACGGTTGGCCAGTAACCCCGCAGGGGTTTTTCCGCAAACGTGATGCGCACCAGCGCTTTGGGCCCCTTATAGCCATACTTGAAGGGAACCAGCACGCGCAAGGGACTGCCGTATTCCGGTGGGAGCAACGCACCGTTCATGCCGTAAGCCAGCAACACGCGCGGCGCAAGAAAGTCCGCTAACGGCAAGGATTCGTAATAGTCATCCGCGCTGAAGAAGTGGACGTATTGCGCTTCCGGGAGAGGTTCGACCAGGTCCACCAGGGTTTGCGGACGCACGCCCGTCCATATTGCCGCCGCGGACCAGCCTTCGACGCATTTGAGGCGCGAGGCCTGTGTCTCGGCAGGGAGGCGCTGCACGTCCTCGAGGCTCAATTTAAGGCTCTGCCGCGTTTTGCCGCCAACCTCCAATCGCCAGGTGCCCACATCCACCGGAGGAAAAGGCTTGTAGTAGCGGATGTAGAAGCCGGGACGGTTTTCGTTCTGCAACAGGCGCGGCGCTGAGGCCGGGGGGGAGGGCGGAATGGTGGGGGTGACGGCGCGCGTCGCGGTGGGCGATGGCGTGAGAAACGGCGTCGGCGTGGCGGAAGGGAGCGCCGTCTGCGGCAGACAGCGCTCCAGAAAAGCCAGGGCCGCCCCGCCCAGCATCAGTCCCAAAAAGCGACGACGGGTCAGGCGGGCCATGATGACTTAACCAACGTTCAGCGCCAGTTCCGCCGTCTTGAGCGGATTGACGCGCAGCTCGGCCACGCTCAGGCGTCCCTCCTCATCCACGGCGAAGTGGCTGCGGATGATGCCGTGAACTTTCTTGCCGAAGAGCGTCTTTTCCCCCAGAGCACCGTAGGCCCGCGCAACCGCGTAATCAGGGTCGGAAAGGAGAATGAAGGGCAGATGGTGCTTTTCGCGGAATTTGCGCAGGGTTTCGGGCTTGTCTGCACTGATGCCGATGACAATCACATCTTTTTCGGTGATTTGCGGGAAGGCATCGCGCACAGCACAGGCCTGCGCCGTGCAACCGGGCGTATCCGCTTTAGGGTAGAAGTAGATCACGACTTTGTGGCCGCGAAATTGCGAAAGGGAGACTTGCTCACCCGTATCGGCGGTGAGCGTGAAATCGGGCGCTAAGGTTCCGGGTTCCATGACAACCTCCTATCATGCCATATTTAGATGAATAATATCATATTTATCTACGAAAATCAAGGGGGAAAATCGTTCTACCTGGGGTAGCCCGGCCCTGTCTGGGGAGCGAAGGCAATACCTTCGCCTACACCCCCCTTTACGCCAGAGATAGCTAACGCAAACCGCCCCCGTCTGGGAAGACGGGGGCGGTGCGGATGCAGGCTTTACGCGAAGCTCGCGCCTTTGAGCAAGGCTTCTTTGTTCGGCTCCAGCCACTTCATTTGTCGCTCGGAGAGGTGCTCCCCTAATTGCTCAATAAGGGTCTCCAGATTGACGATGCCCGTGGCTTTCACCAGCGCACCTAAGGCGACCAGGTTGGCCATGCGCGTGTTGCCTAACTCGGTGGCGATGTCGCTGGCCGGCAGGCGGATGACGCGGATGTCCTGCCGCGTCACCTCGCGCGGCGCCAGGCTCTCGTTCACCACCAGCAGCCCGCCCGCCTTCAACAGCGGCTCGTATTTATCGAGCGAGGGCAGGTTGAGCGCGATGACCGCGGTTGGATGACGCACGATAGGTGCGCCGATTTCCTCCTCAGAGACGATGACCGTGCAATTGGCCGTGCCGCCGCGCATCTCAGGGCCGTAGGAAGGAATCCAGGTCACCTGCAGATTTTCGGCCAGCGCGGCGTAGGCCAGCAATTGCCCGGCAAACAGGGCGCCCTGTCCACCAAAACCCGAAATGATGATGTCCTCGTGCTTCATGCCCGGCCTCCTATACTTTCAATGCCGCCACGGCTTCGATGACTTTGGTATCGCCCAGCGGGAACTGCGGAATCATGTTCTCCTTGGCCCACTGCATGGCATCCCAGGGGGTCATGTTCCAGTTCGTCGGGCAGGTTGAAAGCACTTCCACGATGGAGAAGCCGAGACCGGCTTGTTGCGCCAGGAAGGCGCGTTTGATGGCGCGCTTCGTTTTGGCGATACCACCCAAATCGAGCACCGCCTGCCGGGTGGCATAAGCCACGCCCGGAATCTGGGACATGATTTCAGAGATGTGCACCGGCAAACCGGCAATGCGGGGATCACGCCCTAAGGGGCATGAAGTCGTCTTTTGCCCCGGCAGGGTCGTGGGCGCCATCTGCCCACCGGTCATGCCGTAAATGGCGTTGTTCACGAAAATCGTGGTGATGAGTTCCCCGCGGTGTGCCGCGTGGATAATCTCGTTCGTGCCAATCGCCGCCAGATCGCCATCGCCCTGATAGGTGAAGACGATTTTATCAGGATTGACGCGCTTGATGCCGGTGGCCATGGCCGGAGCGCGCCCGTGCGCTGCCTCGGCAAAGTCCATGTTGAAGTAGTAGTAGGCCAACACCGAGCAGCCCACCGGCGCAACGCCGATGGTCTGTTCGCGCAAGCCCAGCTCATCAATCACTTCGGCGATCAGGCGGTGAATCACCCCGTGCGTGCAGCCCGGACAGTAGTGCGTGTCCTTGGGCGTGAGGGATTCCGGGTATTTGTAGACCAAATCCATCGTTTCAGGAATCTGTACCGTCATGGTTCGCCTCCTATGCCTTGCGCGTTGCGGCGTCGAGCGCCTTGAGCGCGTCGTAAATCTCATCCACCATGGGAATCATGCCACCCAGGCGCCCGTAGAATTTCACCGGCGTGCGCCCCATCACCGCCAATTGCACATCTTCCAGCATCTGCCCGGCGTTCATCTCGGAAACGAGAACGCCGCGCACCTGCTGCGCCAGCTCGGCGATGCGCGCCGCGGGGAAGGGCCACAGGGTTTGCGGGCGCAACAGGCCAACCTTGAGGCCTTCCTTGCGCGCCTCGCGCACCACAGAGAGGCAGATGCGTCCTACCGTGCCGTAAGCGACGAGCAGCAGCTCCGCATCCTCGGTGGCGTATTCCTTCCAGCGCGTCTCGTTCTGGGCAATGCGCGCCAGCTTATCCTGCAAATACAGGTTCCACTTCTCCAGGCCCTCCGGCGAGAGATCGAGGGAGGTGATGAAGTGCGCCGGGCGACCCTTCGCGCCGGTCAAGGCCCAGGCCGGGCGCTCTTCCGGCTTGCGCAGCGGCTGCATCGGCGGCAGTTCCGCGGATTCCATCATCTGCCCGATGCTGCCATCCGCCGCGATCAGCACCACAGTGCGATATTTTTCGGCCAGGTCGAAAGCCCATCCCATCATATCAATAAATTCCTGCACACCGGCAGGCGCCAGCACCACGGGATGGAAATCCCCGTGACCGGCGGATTTGGTCATCAGGAAGTAATCCGCCTGCGAGGGTTGAATGTTGCCCAGGCCCGGCCCGCCGCGCTGCACATTGACGATCACCGCGGGCACATCCGAACCGGCAATGTACGAGATGCCTTCCTCCATCAGGCTGAAGCCCGGCCCCGAGGTGGAGGTCATCACCCGCACCCCGGCGCACGCCGCGCCATACACCATGTTGATGGCGCCCAGCTCGCTTTCGGCCTGTACGAAGACGCGCCCCAACTCCACCATGCGCTTCGAGAGATATTCCAGCGCCTCACTCTGCGGGGTGATGGGGTAGCCGAAATAGGCCTCCAGGCCGTAACGCACCGCCGCTTCCGCAAAAGCTTCGTTTCCTTTGAGCAGTTGCTTAGCCATTGGACACCTCCTCTAAGCCGGCGCCGGCGCCTTGCGGCGCTCACGATAAACGGTGAAAACCACATCCGGACAAATGGTGGCACACGCAGCGCAACCCGTGCAGGCCTCCATGTCCGTCACTGTGACCGGGTGGTATCCCTTAGCGTTGAAGGTGTCTTCGGAAAGCTTCAGGATTTTCACGGGGCAGACATAGGTGCACAGTCCACACCCCTTACACCGGTCCACAGCAATTACAACCATCCCTTTAGCCATATGGACCCCCTTTCAAGGAAATGATCAGTGAATAAGCGGCAGGACCAGGGTTAACAACACCCCGCCGGCAATGACCGATCCCAACTGTCCCGCCGTGTTCGCCCCCATCGCGTGCATGAGGATGAAGGTCGAGAAGTCCTCTTCCTGAGCGATTTTCTGCACCAGGCGCCCGGCCATGGGGAAGGCGCTGATGCCCGCCGCGCCAATGAGCGGATTAATCTTCTTGCCGGAGATGATATACAGCAGTTTGCCAAAGAGGAGGCCCGCCGCCGTATCCAGGGCGAAGGCCACCAACCCCAGCACCAGGATGTAAAGCGTCTGCACCTTGAGGAAGGCTTCCGCGGTCATGGTGCTGCCTACCACCAGCCCCAGGAAGAGCGTCGCCACGTTGATAATCTCATTCTCCGCCGAGCGCTTAAGGCGGTCCACAACCCCCGCCTCCTTGAGCAGGTTGCCCAGCATCAGGGTCGTGATGAGGGGCGAGGCCTGCGGGACGAGGATGCCCACGGCGATGATCACGATGATGGGGAAGAGCAGCAAGGTCAGGCGCGAAACGGGACGCGGCGCGTACTCCATCTTCGTCATCCGTTCCTGCCGGGTGGTGAGCAGGCGCATGATGGGCGGCTGAATGATGGGCACCAGGCTCATGTAGGAGTAAGCCACCACCGCGATGATACCCAAAAGGTGCGGGGCGAGTTTTCCGGCCACGTAGATGCTCGTCGGGCCGTCAATCGCGCCGATGATGCCGATGCTCGCCGCTTCGGGCAGTTTGAAGCCCAGCAGCAGGGCGAGAATCAGCGTGCCGAAGATGCCAAACTGACCGGCGGCCCCCATCAACGCGAAGACCGGCTGCGCCAGCAGAGGACGGAAATCCATCATGGCGCCCACGCCGATGAAGATGAGCAGCGGAAAGAGTTCGTTCGCTACCCCGGCCTTAAAGAGCACCGCCAACATGCCGTTTTCTTCAGGGTTGATCATGGCCGAAAGCGGCAGGTTGCCCACGATGATCCCCAGGCCAATCGGTAAAAGCAGCGTCGGCTCGTATTCCTTGACGATGGCCAGGTAAATCAGGAAGCCTCCCACGGCCATCATCACCAGATTACCTATCGTAAGAGCACGTAAACCTTCAAGCAGATTTGAAAGATCCACGCGAACTACTCCTTCTTTTCGGAAAGTGGAGAAGAGGTTGCCCCTTCCAGCGAGGTGGCAGGTGTGGCTTCGGAGCCACAGCATTCAGGAACGCTACAGCGCATGAGGTACATGGCACGCGCCCGCTCAAAGCCCAGGTTTTCCGCCAGGGCGATAGCGGCTTCGCTGCTCTGATACACCAGCGCAAAAATGAGCCGTTTCCCATCCCACAAGCGCCGTACCAGCGTGCTGAGGACCGCCTTCCCATACCCCTTTCTCCGATAATCGGGGTGGGTGGCGACATTGCCGATTTCCGCCGCGCCGGGGATTTGCAGGCGGGTGGTCGCCATGGCGACCAGGGTCTCGCCCTCAAAAATGCCCACAGCCGGTCCGCGCTCCAGGGGATCGCGCTCAATCATCAACAGCCCACAACGTTGGGCCAGATCCCGCATGGCCGCAAGGTGACACGGTTCGAGCGGCACCACCAGAGAAGAGGTCGGGAGCTGTTCCGGCTTGCCCCGGAAGACCATCTGCCATTCGGGAATCACTTCCAGCACCGGTAGCGCGCGCTCCACAATGGCCCGCTGCGCCTCATCTACCAGGAAAAAGGCCTGCGTGCCGGGTTGAAGCAGGAAACCGACGTAGTCTTGCAACAGTTCCGGCGCCTCGCCCAGGAAAGAGAGCAAGTGATGCGGCAGGGCACGGCAACTGGCCACGGACATACCCGGAGAATGGGCCACGTCACATTGACTGGCCAGGGTGGTTACGTCGGCCACAAAAGTGAAGTGGGAAAGCAGCCACTCCTCATCCTGCAGATAAGGCTCGATGGTCTTCTGCAAGGGGGAGAAGCTGGGCGCCGGTGTCGCTTTCTCAGCCATAGAAGGCCTCGCTATCAGGCAATGGTGAACAGCACGTCGCCGTACTGAACCGAAGCTCCCACCTGAACATGGATGGCCTGCACGGTGCCGCTGCCGGTGGCGCGAATCGGATTGTTCATCTTCATCGCCTCCAGCACGCACAGTTCCTGGCCGTATTCGACTTTATCCCCCACCTTCACCGCAATGCTGATGATGGTGCCCGGTAAGGGGGCGCGCACTTCGCCGCTGGCTAAGGGAGCCGGGGCGGCAGCCGGCACGACCCCCGGCGCCGCCGCTTCGACTACGGCTACCGGCGTCGTCACGACCGGCGCCTGCGCCTCGCTCAATTCCAGCACGTCAATCTTGTATTCCTGCCCGTCCACGATCGCGCGCACAGGCCGCTCGCGCGGATCGGGAACTTCCACCACATAGTTCTTGTCTCCAACGGTTACTTTGTACCTGGGCATGGCCCCTCCTTAACATTCCGACAAAATCAGCATTTTTTGCGCATACCCGCGCGCCGTTGCGTGCGCCAGATGAGCGGCATCAGACGGCTTTCCAGCCCCCAAACACCGTAAGGGGTGCGGCGGATGGGCATGATTTGTGACTCGCGGGCCAGGGCGACGGCAACCGCAACCGCCGCGGCGCGGCGGCGCAGTTCTTCTTCTTCCTCCCGCACAAAAAGCGGGACGGATTCATCCTCTTCTTCGGGATGATCCTTCAGCAACAGGGTCATCGCGTACATGCCCAACACCAGGACGCCGATGGCGGTGAAGGTGACCCCCATGCCGATGGCGGTTAAACGCAGGGCAATGAGCAAATTTTCGGCCATGGACGCCTCCTATACCGGCATCACGCCGTGCTTCTTCGAGGGCTGCGTGCGCTGCATCTCCTGCAACATGTTGAGCGCGTTGATGAGGATGGGGCGCGTCTGCGCCGGTTCGATGACGTCATCCAAAATGCCCTCTTCTGCCGCGACGTAGGGCGTGGCGTAACGCGCGATGTAGTCCTGCACGAGCTGCGCGCGCAGCGCGTTCGGGTCGGCAGCTTCGGCTAGCTCCTTGCGGTAAAGGATGTTGACCGCGCCCTCCGGCCCCATCACCGCGATTTCTGCCGAAGGCCAGGCAAAGTGCAAATCGGCCCCGATGCTCTTGCTGCTCATCACCAGGTACGCGCCACCATAGGCCTTGCGCGTGACGATGGAAATCTTGGGCACGGTGCTGTTGATGTAGGCATACAGGATTTTAGCCCCGTGGCGGATGATGCCGCCGTGTTCCTGCGCCACACCCGGCAGGAAGCCCGGCGAATCGCAGAAGGTGATGAGGGGCAGATTGAAAGCGTCGCAGAAGCGGACGAAACGCGCGATTTTATCCGAGGCGTTGATGTCAATCGCGCCGCCAAGGTGCATGGGCTGCTGCGCCACCACGCCCACCGGACGCCCGTCAAGGCGCGCAAGGCCGATAATCGCGTTCTGCGCCCATCCCGCCTGCACCTCCAGGAAAGACCCCATATCCATCACGCTGGTGATGACAGTCTTCATGTCATAAGGCACTTTGGGATCGAGCGGGACGATGGTGTTCAGGAGCGGGTCGGTGCGCAGCGGGTCATCCGTCGGGGTGATGCAGGGCGGTTCTTCGACGTTGTTCGAGGGCAGGTAGGAGAGCAGCGCGCGCACAATGCGCAGGGTGTCCTCTTCCGTCTCGCCGATGAAGTGGGCCACGCCGCTCACGGTGTAGTGAACCGCCGCGCCGCCCAGCGCTTCCGCCGAGACGACTTCGCCCGTCACGCTCTTGACCACTTCCGGACCGGTGATGAACATGAGGCTGTTCTGCCGGCTCATGATGATGAAATCAGTGAGGGCCGGGCTGTAGGAAGCGCCACCGGCGCAGGGACCGAGCATGACCGAGATCTGCGGCACCACGCCCGAAGCCAGGGCGTTGCGCTTGAAGATTTCCCCGTAGCCGTGGAGCGCGTTGACGCCTTCCTGAATGCGCGCGCCGCCCGAATCGAGCAGGCCGATGACGGGCGCGCCGCTGCTGACAGCCAGATCGAGGACGCGGCAGATGCGCTCGGCGTGGCGCAGGGAGACCGAGCCGCCCTGCACGGTGAAATCCTGCGCGTACACAAACACGCGCCGGCCATCAATCAGGCCGTAGCCGGTGATGACACCGTCGCCGGGAATTTCGTCCCCACCGCGGGTGATGATGAAGGGTTGGAGTTCCTGGAAGGTTCCGGGGTCGAGCAGCGCGGCGATGCGCTCGCGCGCGCTGAGTTTGCCCTTGGCGTGCTGCTTAGCGATGCGGTCGGCACCGCCGCCTTCAAGCGCGCGGGCTTTCTTCTCATGCAACAAGGTAAAGCGCGGATCCTGTTCGCTCACGAGACCTCCTTAAACGTCTTGAAAGGGCATGAAATTAACGGCTCCGACCGAGCCACCGCCATCCCAGCGGGAGCAGAGCCATCGCCAGTGCCATCTTGAGCAGGTCCCCCGGCACAAAGGGCCACAGGCCCAGCGCGAGGGCACGTTCTCCGACAAAACGACTCAGCCACAGCAAACCGGGCAGGTAAAGGACGAGATTCCCCGCCAGCAGCGCGGCCAGGGTGGTGAGGGGGTGGCGATCCCATCCCCGCTCCGCCAGGGCCCCCGTCACGTAAGCGGCGGCAACGAAGCCGAAGAGATAGCCGCCGGTCGGACCGAGCAGGTAGGGCAAGCCGCTCATGCCTCCGGCGAAAACCGGCAAGCCCATCGCGCCTTCCGCCAGATAAGTTGCCAGGGCTAACGCGCCGCGGCGACGCCCCAGCAGGGCCCCCGTCAACAAAACCGTTAACGTCTGTGCGGTGATGGGGACCGGGCTGAAGGGCAGACGCACGACCAGATAGGCGCTCAAACTCACCGCCAGGGCGCCCCCCAGGATGAGCAGCGCATCGTAAACGCGCGCCGCTGTGCGCCCCGCAGGGCGTAGAACATCCGCGTAAGTCAAAGCCATCCTCCTTCCCTCCTGCTCAAACTGAATTCAGGGCTTGCGCCCCGTGTATAAAGCCACCGTGCCGCCCATGCGCAGGCGATAGCGCACATCCTGCAGGCCCAGCTCCTGCAAAATCCCCTGCACAGCCGCGGGGGGCATGAAGCCCGCCACGGAGCGCGGCAAATAGCGATAAGCGGCGCTATCTCCAGAAAGCATCCCCCCTAAAAAGGGCGTCCAGTGGAAAAAGTAGATGGAAAAGAGCTGCGCCATCGGAAAACGGCGCGGCCAGGTCATCTCCAGACAGGCCAGGCGTCCGCCGTGACGCAGGACCCGCACCTGTTCGGCGAGCGCCTGATGCACGTCGGGCACGTTGCGCAACATGAAGGCGGAAATCACGCCGTCAAAGCTCCCGGTGGGGAAGGGGAGGGCCAGGCCATCGCCCACACACCAGGCCACATCACCCGCGGTATCCTTTTGCTGTGCCCGTTCCACCATGGCGGGTGTCAGGTCAAGTCCCATCACGTGAGCAGCGGGGTGACGGTGACGGAGCATGAGCGCGACATCACCGGTACCGGTGGCCACATCCAGCACGCGCGCCTGCGCCGGGAGTTGCAGGGCAGCGATGGCTTCGGCGCGCCAGCGTTGGTCCTGGCCTAACGACATCAGACGGTTGAGAAGGTCATAGCGTGCGGCGATGCGCGTGAAGAGTCGCCGAATCGTCGCCTTTTGCTGCTCTGGCTCCACTGACATCCACCTTTCCCACGATATAGATAGCTTTAACTGTGTGTTATTGTATGCCCGTAGAGGCTCTGGCCCAAGTGTGAGGTGTCATTATCGGATTGGATAATGTTCACCAGAAGAGAGGTCACCTTGCAAGACGGGACGAAGCCGCCACGCCCGCACGAAGCAGCCGCGCCGGGAGTTTTGACTTGGCGGGAAAACACACGCGCACGGCTGGCAACGTCTGGAGCCCTATCAGGCTGGCGGTCATCCACGCCCGCGGCAGGGACGCCCACCTGATGGCTGGTCGGTATCCGCGGGCGGCAGACCGGATGCCGCCGCTTTCACTTAGCTTTTCATTCCCCTTCCCGCCTGAACGCGGTATAATACGGGTATCCTGAACTGAGGTAACAACCCGTATGGAGCCAATGGAGTGGACGGAGCGGGTTGCCCAACGGGGCGGCTCGCTGTTGCAGACAACCTTATGGGGGCAGCTCAAAGCCGCATTTGGCTGGCGCTATGAGCTGGTGACCCTGCCCAACGCGACGGCCGGGGCGCTGGTGCTCTATCGTCCCCTGCCGCTGCGCCTGGGCACCATCGCTTACGTGCCACGCGGACCGGTAGTGGATTGGAACGATCCCGACGCCGTGGACGCGCTGCTGATGGCGCTGCGTCAGGCCGCGCGGCGACGTGGCGCCTGGGCGCTGTGGATCGAACCCGATCAGCTCGACACGCCGGAACATCGCGCTCAGTTGCACCTGCGCGGGCTGCGGCCCGCATCCCATACCATTCAACCGCCGCGCACCATCCTGGTGGATATCCACGATGATGAGGAGGCCATCCTCAACCGTATGCACCAGAAGACGCGCTACAACATCCGCCTGTCCGCGCGCAAAGGGGTGACGGTGCGCGCCGCCGGCGCGGAGGCGTGCGGCACGTTCTACGCGCTGATGCAGGAGACCGGCGCGCGGGAAGCCTTCGGCATCCACAGCGAGGCTTACTACCGCCGCGCTATGGAACTGTTCGCGCCACAATATGCCACCCTCCTGTTAGCCGAGGTCGAAGGGGAAGCGGTGGCGGGATTGATGGCTTTCGCTTTGGGCGCAACGGCCTGGTATTTTTACGGCGCTTCGAGCAATCGCCACCGCGAAAAAATGGCCCCCTACGCCCTGCAGTGGGCGGCGATCCAATGGGCCAAAGCGCGCGGCTGCACCGTCTACGACCTGTGGGGCATCCCCGATGCCGACGAGGCTACCCTGGAGGCGCAGTTCACGCAACGGCAGGACGGACTGTGGGGGGTGTACCGCTTCAAACGCGGCTTCGGCGGTCGGGTGGTGCGCTACGTGGGCCTGTGGGAACAGGGCCTGCATCCGCTTTATCCCATCGCGGCGCGGCTGTGGCGTCGCCGACGCAGCGAACAACAGGCATAGGAGGGAGGTTGTATGCTGGGAGGTGTCTTGATTGGCCTGCTGCTGGGCATCCCACTGGGCATCCTTTTAGCGGCGGGGGCGTATTTCTCAAGCATGGTGCGCTTCATGCCCGTCCGCAAGGTGGAAGAGACTTACCAGATTGAGGTGGATGCGGGCGTGCTCGATCCGGAGGCTTTCGAGCAGCTCCCCAAAGAGGAGGTGCGCATCCCTTCGCCTTTTGGCTATGACTTGTACGGCCTCTATTTCCCCGTGCCGGGGTCTAAAAAGACCGTCATCATTGCCCACGGCATCACCTACACCCTGTACGGCTCGGTCAAGTACATGAACGTGTTCCGGCAGCTTGGTTACAACGCCCTGCTCTACGACCATCGGCGCCACGGACGCAGCGGCGGCAAGGATACCGGTTACGGCTACTACGAAAAGCACGATTTGAAGGCCTGCGTGGATTGGGTCATCGCGCGCAACGGAGCGGATTCGCTCATCGGCACGCATGGCGAATCGTTGGGCGCGGCCACGGCCCTGCAACACGCAGCGATGGATGAGCGCGTCCACTTTGTGGTGGCGGATTGCTCTTTCGCCGACGCGCGCGAGATTTTCGCCTACCGGTTGCAACAGGATTTCCACGTCCCCGCCTTCCCGCTGATTCAGGTCGCGAGCCTCATCAACAAGCTGAGCGGCGGCTGGTTCTTCGGCGAGGCGTCGCCGCTGCGCGCCGTGCCACACATCCGCGCGGCGCTGCTCTTCATCCACGGCGCGCAAGATGATTTCGTCCCGCCGCATCACAGCGAGCGCCTCTACGCGCGCGCCACCTCATCCCTGAAACGCCTGTGGCTGGCCCCGGAAGCGAAACACGCCGAGTCGCTCTTCAAACAGCCGGTGGCTTATGCGGAACAGGTGCGGGCTTTTTTGGAAGACGTGGAAAAGACCCCCTCATCCCCAAAGCAAGCTTGAGGTGAGCATGAAATACCCCAAACCGATGAGCATCGAAGAACGTTATGATTACCTGCAGACGATGTACGAGCGCTATCAGGCCGCGCAGGGGCGCAAGGAGCGAAGCGCCCTGTTGGATGAGATGCAGGCCGCCACGGGCTTGAATCGCGTCTACCTGATTCAGCTCATGCAGCGCAGGCCGGAACGTCGCCCGCGCCGCCGTCGGGGAGGCGATACTCCGGCATGAGCTACCACGCTCTCATCCCACCGCGGCCCGAACGCGGGCCGGCAGTACGCTCCATGCGGGAGGCAGCATGAGCCAGAAACCCCCTCGAACCGTCGCGCCGGAACCCGAACCGGAAGATGTTGCCCTGGACCGCGCCCTGCGTCCGCAACGCCTTGACGATATGCTCGGTCAGGAACGGGTGCGCGAGAATTTGCGCATCCTGCTGGAAGCGGCACGCGCACGACAGGAGGCCGTGGAGCACATCCTCTTCTACGGGCCGCCGGGATTGGGCAAGACCACCCTGGCGCACATCATCGCCCACGAGATGGACGCGCCGTTGCGCATTACAGCCGGTCCGGCCATTGAGCGTGCCGGAGACCTGGCCGCCATCCTGAGCAACCTGCGCGCCAAAGAGGTGCTCTTCATTGACGAGATTCATCGCCTGGGTAAGGCGGTGGAAGAGATTCTCTACCCGGCGATGGAGGATTTCGCGCTCGATCTGGTCATCGGACAGGGGCCGGGGGCGCGCAGCATTCGCCTCAATCTGCCGCGCTTCACGGTGGTGGGAGCGACCACGCGCCTGGCGCTGCTTTCCGCGCCCTTGCGCACGCGCTTCGGGGCGGTGTTTCGCTTAGATTTTTATGATGAGGCTGCCTTGCAGGAGATTGTCAGCCGCGCGGCGCGGGCGCTCAATGTGGCCATCGAGCCGGAGGGTGGCCGCGAGATTGCGCGGCGCGGACGGGGCACGCCGCGCGTGGCGCTGCGCTTGTTGCGGCGCGTGCGCGATTACGCGCAGGTGCGCGGCAACGGCGTCATCACCGGCCCCCTTGCAGCCGAAGCCCTGGCGCTCATGGAGATTGACGAGCGCGGCCTCGACGACCTGGATCGGCGTGTGCTCCACGCCATCATCGAGAAGTTCAACGGTGGGCCGGTCGGCCTGGAGACGATTGCCGCGACGGTAGGGGAAGAGGCGGATACCATCATGGACGTGGTGGAGCCGTACCTGCTGCAGCTCGGCTTCCTGGATCGCACGCCGCGCGGACGCATCGCCACACGAGCAGCTTATGAGCATCTCGGCATCCCCTACGAGCGGAGCGAACAGCCGACGTTGTTCTGAAGCGGGGGGCTGGAAGCTGGAAATGATCACCCACACGGGTGGGCAGGCGACGGCAATGCCGTCGGGGTAGGCGAAGGCAATGCCTTCGCCTATCCGCCTGGAAGTTGGAAGCTGGAAACAGTCACCCGCACGGGTGGAGGCCTTTTGACTGGAGGCTGGAAACAGTCACCCGCACGGGGGGTAGGCGACGGCAATGCCGTCGCCTACCCGAAGTAGAAACAGAAGCTGAACTTGTGATGTGAGGTGTTCATGCCCCTTCAATCACTGCCTGATCATTGTTATGCCGTGCTCGATGGTGCGACGATCGGCGCGATAGTCACGCCCACGGGCGAGGCGCTGGTGATAGACGCCGGTCTGGAGCGCGACGCGGCAAAAAAGGCGTGGCGCGCGTTGACGGCGGTGGCGCAGCGTCCGGCGGCGCTGCTCATCACCCACGGCCACGCCGACCATTTCGGTGGGGCGGCGTGGTTCGCGCAACAGCAGGTCCCCATCTTCGCCCCGCCCTTAGAGGGCCTGTACGCGGTAGAGCCGCTGCTGGAGCCGCTTTTTCTCTACGGCGGGGCCGCGCCGCTGAGCGACTTGCTGGGCAAGTTCACCTGTGCCCGGCAGAGCCTCCAGAGCTTCCAACCCCTTCAGCCCGGTCCGCTCACCCTCGCCGGCCTCACCGTGGACATCATCCCGCTGCACGGCCACGCGCCGCAACAGATGGGCATTGGTTACGGCGAGGTGTGTTTCTGCGGCGATGCGCTCTTCCCGCCAGAAACCCTGACGCGGCATCCCATCCTCTTCTGCGCGGACCTGGATGCCTGGTTGGAGACGTTGGCGCGGCTGCCGAGCCTGGGCTATCGCGTTTACGTGCCGGGCCACGGGCCGGTGGTGGAAGATGTCGCCACCCTGGCCGAAGCCAACGCCGCGCGCCTGCGCGAGATCCGCGAGCTGACCTTTGCCGCTCTCACCACCCCGCAGGAGGATGGGGCGGTGCTGCGCGCCGTAGCCGCGCATTACGGCGTGAACCTGTCCACGCCCACGCTCTACCTGCTGGCGCTGACCACGATCCGCGCCGCGCTCTCCTCCCTGCAACGCGCGAACGCCATCCAGGCCTGCGTGGAGGATAACCGCCTGCTCTACCGCCGCGTTTAGCGAATCAGCGTCTCCCACAGGGAGCGCATCCGCGCAGCCACCTCCGCATCCATGCGCGCCACCTCCGGCCAGGCGCGGGTATAGCCTTCCTGCGGCCATTTAGCCGTCGCATCAATGCCGATTTTACCGCCGAACAGCGGCTGGTAGCTGGCATGGTCGAGCTGGTCCACCGGCCCCTCGGTGATGATGACATCGCGCGCCCAATCCACGTTGCCCAGGGCCTGCCAGGCCACCTCGTTGAGGTTCTGCACGTCCACCCACTCATCCACCACCACAATCGCCTTGGCCAGACTCAGCAGCGCCAGCCCCCACAGGCCATGGATCACCTTGCGCGCGTGGCCGGGGAAGCGTTTACGGATGCTCACCAGCACCAGGTTGTGAAAGACACCCGCCGCGGGCATGGCAAAATCCACCACTTCCGGCAGGAAAAGGCGCAACAACGGCAGGAAAAGGCGCTCCGTGGCCTTGCCCATCCAGTAATCTTCCATCGGCGGGATGCCCACCACGGTTGCCGGGTAGATGGGGTCGCGGCGGCGCGTGATCGCGGTGACGTGGAAAGCGGGGAACAGCTCCACCGGTGTGTAATAGCCGGTATGGTCGCCAAACGGCCCCTCCGGGCGCTGATCCGCGGGGTCCACATAGCCTTCGATGACCACATCCGCATCCGCTGGCACTTCCAGGGGTTGTGAAACACAGCGCACCATAGGCACGGGCGCGCCGCGCAGCCAGCCCGCCAGCAAGTACTCATCAATATCCGGGGGAAGGGGGGCCGAGGCCGCCCAGATGCACGCCGGATCGCCACCGAGCACAATCGCCGCGGGGATGGGGGCGCGCGCCGTGCGTTCGTGTTCAGCGCCGCCCTTGTGCTTCTGCCAGTGGACCAGCAACGTGCGCGCGTCGAGCTTCTGCAAGCGATACATGCCCACGTTGCGCACCCCGGTCTGCGGATGGCGCGTCACCACCTGCGGCAGGGTGATGAAGGGACCGCCATCCTTGGGCCAGCAGGTGAGGATGGGGAGCGCGTCAAGCGAAGCCTCATCGCGCGCGATGATGTCCTGCACCGGCGCGGAGCGGACGCGGCGCGGCGGGAGGCCGGCGGCGCGCAGCGCCTGCACCAGGCCCCAGGCGCGCGTCATCGCGCCGCGCGCATCCTGCGGCAGGCGCACATCGAGCAACGCTTCCAGGCGCGTGCGCAACGCCTCCAGCTCCTCCACGTGCAACGCCCAGGCCATGCGTTGCGCGCTGCCGAACAGATTGACCAGAACGGGGATGCTGCTTCCCTCCACTTGCGTGAACAGCAGCGCTTTATTGTGCTGGGGCGGCGCCTTGCTGGCCAGATCGGCCAGGGCGCTGATCTCCAGGAACGGGCTGATGCGCTGCTCGACGCGCAGCAGCTCACCCTGCCGCTCCAAATGCTCGATAAACTCACGTAAGGGATGGTTCACACTCACCTCCCGAACAGGGTTGGGAATGGACTAAGTATTCCGCAGATGGGCAAAGAGTCAAGTACCCGCTTCCAACTTCCAGGCGGGTAGGCGACGGCAATGCCGTCGCCTACCCCGACGGCAATGCCGTCACCTACCCACCCGCGCGGGTGACCGTTTCCAGTTTCCAGCATCCAGCTTCCAACTTCCAGTCAAAAGGCCGGGTAGACAACGGCAGTGCCGTTACCTACCCACCCACGCGGGTGACCGTTTCCAGCATCCAGATTGACATCCCGCCACTTTGCACTACCATTAGGCCATCTTACCAACTTACAGGAGGGCAACGTTCATGAGTCAAAAGAAAATCCGTGTTGCAATCATTGGCGTTGGGAACTGTGCCTCGGCCCTGGTGCAGGGCGTGCATTTTTACCGCAACGCTGCCGATGATGAATTCATCCCCGGCCTGATGCACCCGCGCCTTGGCCCCTATCATGTGAGCGACATCGAGTTCACAGCCGCATTTGACATTGACATTAACAAGGTCGGCAAGGACCTCTCGGAAGCGATTTTCGCCCCGCCCAACAACACCTATCGCTTTGCCGACGTGCCGCATCTGGGCGTGCCGGTCTACCGCGGCATGACGCATGATGGCCTGGGGAAGTACCTCTCGCAGGTCATCACCAAGGCCCCCGGCCCCACCGCGGACATTGTGGGCATCCTCAAGGAGACCAAAACCGATGTCGTGGTCAATTTCCTGCCCGTGGGCAGCGAGATGGCGACGAAGTGGTACGTCGAGCAGATTCTCGATGCGGGTTGCGCCCTGGTGAACGGCATCCCGGTCTTCATCGCGCGCGAGCCTTACTGGCAGCGCCGCTTCGCCGAACGCGGTCTGCCCGTCATCGGCGACGATGTGAAAAGTCAGGTTGGCGCCACCATCCTGCACCGCAAACTGGCGCGCCTGTTCGTGGATCGCGGCGTGCGCATTGACCGTACCTATCAGCTCAACTTTGGCGGCAACACTGACTTCCTCAACATGCTGGAGCGCGAACGTCTGGAGTCCAAGAAAATCTCCAAGACCGGTTCAGTGACCAGTCAGATTCCCTACACCCTCAACCCGGATGACATTCACGTCGGACCCAGCGATTACGTGCCGTGGCTGCAAGATCGCAAGTGGTGCTACATCCGCATGGAGGGGACAACCTTCGGCAACGTGCCGCTCAACATCGAGGTCAAGTTGGAGGTGTGGGATAGCCCCAACAGCGCGGGCGTGGTCATTGACGCGGTGCGCTGCGCCAAACTGGCCCTGGATCGCGGCCTTTCCGGGGCGCTCGTCGAACCTTCGTCCTACTTCATGAAGTCGCCGCCGGTTCAATTCACGGATGATGAGGCCCACGACCGCGTCGAGGCCTTCATCACCGGGGAGAGCATCACCACGCTAAAAGGCCAGGCCTGAGCCTCTCTGCTATCAAAAAGCCGCCGGAGATGGTCCGGCGGCTTTTTTTGCATGGCCTCCATGGGGCTACGCTTCGATGTCGTAACGCTCCAGTGCCAGGTGCAGAATCTCCAGCACCAACGTCTCGTAGCTCACGCCCTCGGCGTCGGCGACGATCCACAGGTCGCTAAAGCCAGGGCGCAAACCGGGCAGGGTGTTGATCTCCACCAGCATGGGCCTCCCCGCCGCATCGAGGCGAAAATCCACGCGCGAAACGTCCAGCGCGCCGATAGCCTCGAAAGCGGCGATGGTCAGCTCCTGCATCTCCCGCGCCAGCGCATCGGGGATGTCCGCCGGGCAGACCAGCCCCGGCGCGCCCGGATCATCCGGCGCATAGGATTTGGCGAGCGTGTTGTACACCCCCTTCAACTCGCCGCGGGAAACGTCAATCTCCTCTACCGGGAAGACGTGATAACCGCGCGCGTCGTAGAAATTGGCGCGCCGCTTCTCCCCGCCGCGCAAGCGATTCCCCAACACCCCCACGGTGAACTCACGCCCCGGCAGGAACCCTTCCACCAAAGCTGGTTGGCGATAGGTGCGCACCACCCAGTCCACCTGCGCGCGCAATTCCGCCTCGTTGTGGACGATAGAATGCTCATTGATGCCCATGCCGGAGCCTTCGCGCACCGGCTTGACGAAGAGCGGGAAATGCAGCTCAGGCTTAAGCGCCTCGTCCGCGTGCGCCATCACCTGGAAGGGCGCCGTAGGCAGGCCATAGCTCTGCCAGACCAGCTTGGTCATCCCCTTATCTAGAGAGATGGCATTGGTGAGCACCTTCGAGCCGGTGTAAGGGATGCCCAGAAATTCCAGCAGGGCGGGCACCTGCGCCTCGCGGGCATCGCCGCGCAGTCCTTCGGCAATGTTGAAGCAGAAATCAGGTCGGTCGTGGAGCAGCGCCGTGAGCAGCGTCTCATCCGCTTCGAGCAAGAACGCCTCATGACCAGCGCCGCGCAGCACGCCCAGAATACCCTCCACCGTCTCGGTCGCATCGTACTCGGCCAGCGCGTCCGGGGGGGCGTCATGCGTCAGGTGGGATTTGGCCCCATGCTTGGTGTTGGCAATTAACGCGATGCGCATCAGTACTCCTCCACCAGCTCAGGGGTGACGAGCGCCGGCTCGCGGTGATGCGCCTGCTCCCATCCCTGCGGCGCAATGGTGCGCGCATGACCGGCGAGCAAACCGGCAACGCCTTCCTGCGGACCTTCAGCAGCTTTCGCCAGGCAGTAAGGGCAGGTCTTGGGATCGTGCGACGTGTACTGCTCCGGCTGCGCGTAGGTGGTGATGAAGCCTTCGTAGTTGCGCACCACCACATTGTGTTCGGACATGGAGAGCAAGTAGTTGGGCAGAATTGGGATTTTACCGCCGCCCGCGGGCGCGTCAATCACGTAGGTAGGAATGGCGTAGCCCGACGTGTGACCGCGCAGGTTCTCCATAATCTCAATGCCTTTAGCCACCGGCGTGCGGAAGTGCCCCGCACCCGGCACCAGGTCACATTGATACAGGTAGTACGGGCGGACACGGTTGCGCACCAGTTTGTGCGTGAGCGCCTTGATAATGTTCGGACAGTCGTTCACGCCTGCCAGGAGCACCGTCTGACTGCCGAGCGGAATGCCAGCGTTGGCCAGCAAAGCCAGGGCGCGTTCCACTTCCGGTGTGATTTCCTTGGGATGGTTGAAGTGGATGTTCATCCACAGCGGATGGTATTTGCCCAGCATCGCGGTCAATTCCGGTGTGATGCGCTGAGGCAGGAACACCGGCACGCGCGTGCCAAGGCGGATGACCTCAACGTGCGGGATGGCGCGCAAGCGCTGCAAAAGGCTTTCGAGCACCGACGTCGCCAACATGAGCGCATCGCCGCCTGAAAGCAACACGTCGCGCACCTCCGGATGGGCCGCGATATAGGCAATCTGCTGTTCGTAAATCTCACTATTAAACTGTTGTCGGGTTTTTCCGACTAAGCGGCTGCGCGTACAAAAACGACAATAACTCGCGCAAACCGTGGTGGTGAGCATCAGCACGCGATCCGGGTAACGATGAACCAGGCCAGGAACAGGCGAATGCGCGTCTTCGTTGAGCGAGTCAGCCATGGCCTCATCAAAAGGTACTAATTCCTGTGATGTGGGGACAACCTGACGCCGAATCGGACAGTGCGGATCCTCGGGGTCCATGAGACTGGCGAAGTAGGGCGTGACTTCGACATGAAAATGCCCCGGTGCGGAAAGTCCCTCAACCTCTTCGGGGGTCAAGTGGATCACCCGGGCAAAATCTTCAACGGTACGAAGCCGATGCGCCAACTGCCAGCGCCAATCGCGCCATTGCTCCATGGGGACGTTATCCCATGGGGAAGGCGGCTTATCCTCCACCTGCGGAGGTTCTTCTTCCTGATAGAATTGTTGTTTTTGAGCCATCACAGGTTCCTCCTCAAAAAAATAAATCTTGCAAAAAGAAAGCCCATCTTTGCCCCATGACAAAGACAGGCCATAAACGCGAACATTGGATCAAAGGGTTTGTGCACTTGCAACTCAATTATACAGCATTCTGTAAAAAAGTATAGAGCGGCGCGGCGCTCGCTCTCAAATTTCATGAAAGCAGAACCTGTTTGGTTCATGGCTGATGCAAAGCCCGCCGGACAACCGTGCCGCTCAGGGTTTTAACCTGCGCCCACCTTCACTTTTAGCACCTCTTGACAAGCAGGTTTAGAGGAGTATTATTATTCATAAATTTGAATATAAGTGAACGATGGACAGTTACCAACAAGAAAGCAAACTGTATAAAGCCTTGATGCATCCAGTCCGTCTGGCCATTTTAGACCTGTTGCGGGAAGGCGAGCAATGTGTCTGCCACATGGAGGCGATTTTAGGCTGCTGTCAGGCATATCTGTCTCAGCAATTAATGTTTTTGCGTAACGTGGGCTTGCTGGAAGTGCGCCGCAAAGGACTGAACGTCTATTACCGCGTCGCGCGTCCAGAAATTTTTGCGGTGATGGATGCGATGCGCGCACTGACGCAGACTCAACCCTTGCTGCCCACAAAAACAAAAGCATGTTCGTGCCCTGAGTGTGTGAAAAAAAATTTAAGCGCCCTATTTCAAAGCCAGCGGATTTTTATTGAGAGGCTATATTCAATTTTACGAACAAAGGCAAACGGAAATATTGTATCAAAGATGGCGTTCAGCGTGGTAGCGCTGACAAATGACCTTTTAGATCATCTACATCTCTTTTAGATCATCTACATCTATTTCAAAGAGGAATTTACCTGATGAACACGGTTCTCATTGCAGGTGGCTTGCTGGTATTAGCTATTCTTTCCGGCATGTTGGGATTAGGTGTAGCCTTTGCTGCTGTGCCATTTCTTTCGCTCTTCATGAGCGATCTGGTCAATCAGGTGCAGCCTTTGACCTTGTTATTGAACGGTCTGACGGCGCTGTTTGCCACGTTTGGTTTTGCGCGTAGCGGTTTTGTAGACTGGAAAAAAGCCGGCATTCTGGCAGTGGTCACAACCGTATCTGCGCCATTGGGTGCATGGTTGTCCGCATATGTGCCGCAAACTTTAATCCTGGTGATTTACTTCGCCGCTGTCAGTTATCTGGCATACAGTTTATTTCGTCCAGTCAAAGCCCGCGAAGGAGCCAGGGAAAACTTCGGGCTAGCGTTAGCCCTGGCTATCCCCATTTCCATTCTGGCAGGCTTGTTGGGCGTAGGACCGGGCTTCCTCTTGATGCCCTCATTAATCCTGGTAGGTTTTGCTCCCAAGAAAGCAGCAGGGATGAACGCCCTGGCGGTAACGCCCCCTTCATTCTCAGCGCTTATCCCTCACTTATCTTCCGCCATCTGGGACTGGCAATTGACTTTGACCTTGCTGGTGGTAGGCGCTGGGGGAGCCTTTCTAGGAGCACGCATTACCAGTTTGTATGTGCCAGCGCAGCGCCTCAAGCAAATCTTTGGCGTTGTCATCGTTCTATTGACCGCTTATAAACTCTTTACGCTGCTTGCTTAGGAGAAGATTTTTACCAATGCCTGCCGTGCAATACCGATCCCATAATGCCACCGTGCAACTGGCAGGCACAGGCTGCGGGTCGGGCTTACCGACACAACAGCGAGGGACAAGCCTGATGCCAGGCTGCCCTCAAAACTTGCCAACAGGTTTTCAATCACGTGAACACGGGGGCACGCGACACATCTTGAACAACTAAAGGAGGTTGTCATGTCTGGAGATACTTTTTCCCAATGGCTGAGTGGACGGAATTTCGAGTACTGGAGCACCGGTCAGCACAAGATTGAACCCGCCGTCTTCTTTGAGAAGTGGGCGAAGGGAGAAGCCGTCCTGCTGGATGTGCGTGCGCCTGAAGAACGGGAATTCCTGCGCTTCCCTTTTGCGCTGGAAATTCCTATTAACGAACTGCCTGCCCGCCTGAACGAAATCCCGCGCGACAAGCTGGTCGTCACTTTCTGCTCCGGCGGTGACCGCGCCAACGTCGCCTTTGCCTACCTGCACGCGCAGGGTTACGATAACGTCCGCATCATGCCCGGCGGATACGCCAACCTTATGCCCGAAATGATGCCCGGCAAAGTCCGCAAGACCTTGCAGGAGAAGAACGGGTAAAGAAAGCTTGTAGTCCAAGTTTCGACTGGTGCTACATTTTGCCCAAAATTCATTCGATTGATTGAATATAGAACCATGCTCTACCTTATAAGCGCCGTTCTGGTCTTTATCTTTTCCGGCCTGCTGGCCATGGCTGGGCTGGGCGCGGCGTTCTTGTTCGTGCCGCTCTTCTACTACCTCGGCGTGCCGCTGGCAGAAGCCACGCCCACCGCGCTGCTGCTGAATGTGGTCAGCCTGCTATTCGCCACGGTCAATTACTGGCGCGGCAAGCTGATCAATTTCCGGGTCGGGCTGCCGGTGCTGATCGTCGCCGTGATCCTATCGCCGGTGGGCGCGCGGCTGACGCCACACGTGGACAAGCGGCTGCTGTTGGGCCTGTTCGCCGCCTTCCTGATCTTTGCGGGCTTCATGATGCTGTTCTACCGGGCTAAAAAGCGTGAACATGCACTGAGCCGGTCGGTAGAGGTGGCCGCGGGCGCCGGCGTGGGCGGTATCGCCGGCTTCCTGGGCGGATTGCTGGGCGTGGGAGGCGGCAATTTCATCCTGCCGGTGCTCAACTGGTTGGGATTGGACCCTAAAGTAGCGGCCGGGACAACCGCACTTGTCGTGGTCTTCTCGTCCTTCTCCGGCTTCCTGGGTCACGCGACCCTGGGCGGTCTGGATCCGCTCTTCATTGGCGTCACGGCGGTCATGGCCGCGGCTGGCTCGATCGTCGGTTCGCAGCTAATGAAAACCCGGTTGTCGAGCACGCAACTCAAAAAACTCATCGGCATGCTGCTCTGGCTAATAGCGGCGAAGATGATTTTCGATCTGATTAAGTAACGTGTGGCGCAAGTCGCCAGTGGCGCAAATCGCCCCAGTGGCGCAAATCGCCCCAGTGGCGCAAATCTCTGATTTGCGCGCGCGCAAGTCACCAGTGGCGCAAATCGCCCCAGTGGCGCAAATCTCCGATTTGCGTGCGCAAATCGCCCCAGTGGCGCAAATCTCTGATTTGCGCATGCAAGTCGCCAGTGGCGCAAATCTCCGATTTGCGTGCGCAAATGCCACAGTGGCGCAAATCTCTGATTTGCCGCGCGCAAGTCGCCAGTGGCGCAAATGCCACAGTGGCGCAAATCTCTGATTTGCGCATGTTGCCAGACGATATAAAATCTGCGTTATGGAAACTGAACTATTCCGCCGCCGTTTACCCCATTGGCATCCGTCCAATGCTGTTTACTTCGTCACCTTTCGACTGGCTGGTTCGCTTCCACAAGAAACGCTGGAAAGACTGAAACAGGAACGGGAAGTGGAAGAGCAAAAACTGGCGCGGCAATTTCAGGGCGAAGCGCTGGCGGCAGAAAGATACAAGCTGTCCAAAAAAGCCTTCGCGCGCTATGACGACCTTCTAGCGCAAAGCCAGTCCCCGCGCTGGCTGGAGAATGCGCAAATTGCCAGAATAGTGCAGGATGAGATCCATGCCTTGCATCCGCAGAACTATCACCTGATAACCCATGGTTCGCTCAAATTTAGACAAGTTTTGAGAATTGTGGTAAGCTCTCGGTATGAACGAGAGTCTTACCGTGATCAGTGAACGC
>DAOUBT010000024.1:0-14526 GCA_034432595.1 Anaerolineae bacterium
AACGGCGCAAACCGCTTGATACGCGATTGGTAAAGTGCTGTTTTTCACCCTGACGAACCGTCAGGGCGAGACCGTTTGTCTAAACTCGAGATAGTAACCATGGATCTTTTTCGGGTTGACGGATGAAACCGCACACGGATAGGGGCAACCTTCGTGGTTGCCCCTGCCGCCTCACGATTTCGCATACTCCCGCTGCCAGCGTTCCCAGAAAGCGGCGCGGAAATCGGCGAAGCGCCCCTCCAGAATCGCCGCGCGGATGTCGCGGATGAGCGTGAGCATAGTGTGCAGGTTGTGAAGGGTGAGCAGGGTCGCGCCCAAGATTTCGCCCGCCACCATCAAGTGGCGGATGTAGGCACGGCTGAAGTGCGTGCAGGTGTAGCAGGTACAGGTCTCATCAATGGGCGCAAGGTCCTCGGCATAACGCGCGTTGCGCATGTTGCGCCGCCCGGTAAGGAGCAGCGCCTGTCCGTTGCGCGCCACGCGCGTCGGCAGGACGCAATCGAAAATATCTATGCCGCGCGCCACGCCCTCCACCAGGTCTTCTGGCGTGCCCACGCCCATGAGGTAGCGCGGTTTGTCCTCCGGCAGCATCGGCACGGTGACATCCAGCGTGCGCAGCATCTCCTCTTTCGTCTCACCCACGGAAAGCCCGCCAATCGCGTAACCGGGGAAGTCGAGGGGCAACAGGGCCTGCACGCTGCGCTCGCGCAAATCGGGGAAGATGCCGCCCTGCACGATGCCAAACTGTGCCTGATCCGCGCGTGTGTGGGCGGCGCGGCAGCGTTCTGCCCAGGCGTGCGTGCGGCGCAGTGCCACTTCCAGATAGGCGCGCTCCGTGGGCGGTGCGCACTCATCCAGCACCATGGCGATGTCCGAACCCAGGTTCTCCTGAATTTGAACCACTTTTTCCGGCGTGAAACGATGCAGCGAGCCGTCAATGTGGGAGCGGAAGGTTACGCCCTCATCGTCCACCTTGCGCAGGGCCGAGCCGCGCGTCCCCCCGGCCAGGCTGAAGACCTGAAAGCCGCCGGAGTCGGTGAGAATCGGCCCGTCCCAGCCCATGAACTGATGCAGGCCGCCTAAGCGCGCGATACGCTCATCGCCGGGGCGCAGGTAAAGGTGATAGGTATTGGCCAGGACCAGCACGGCGCCCACGTCGCGCAACTGAGCCGGCGTCACGGCTTTGACCGTGCCCTGCGTCCCCACCGGCGCGTAAATCGGCGTGGGGAGTGGCCCGTGCGCGGTATGGAACACCCCGGCGCGTGCCGCGCCATCCTGAGCTATGCGTTCGAACGTGAACAGGTTGCTCATGCTAGGCATTCCGCTCCAGGAAGCGCGCTAAAGCCGCCAGGCCTTTTTCGATGGTGGCGCGGCTCGTGGCGTAGGAGAAGCGCACGCACTCCGGCGCACCGAAGGCATCCCCGGGCACGCAGACGACGTGTTCCTCCTCCAACACCCGCGCGCAGAAGGTGGCGCCATCCATGCCGGTGTGGGCTACGGAGGGGAACACGTAAAACGCGCCTTGCGGATGAGGGCACGGCAAGCCGAGGGCCTGCAACCCTTCATACATCCGATTGCGGCGCGCTTCAAACTCACGGCGCATCGCTTCTACCGCATCCTGCGAACCTTCCAGCGCCGCGATAGCGCCATATTGGGCGAACGTGGTCGCGCCGGACGTGGTGTGCGATTGAATGTCCACCGCCGTCTTGATGACGTGCTTCGGTCCGGCGGCATACCCCAGGCGCCAGCCCGTCGCTGCGTAGGCCTTGCTGAAGCCGTTGCAGGTGAGGGTTAGCTCGAAAATTTCCGGTCCCAGACTGCCGATACTGACGTGCTCTATGCCGTCGTAGATGAGTTTTTCGTACATTTCATCCGCCAACACCGCCACCTGTTTTTCGACCAGCACGTCAGCTAATGCTTGCAGCTCGGCGCGCGTGTAGACCGCTCCCGTGGGATTGGAAGGGGAGTTCAGGATGAGCATTTTGGTGCGCGGGGTGATGGCTTCCCGCAACTGATCCGCCGTCAGTTTGTAGTCGTTAGCCGATTCGGTGGGGAGGATGACGGGTTTGGCGCGCGCGAGTTTGGCGATTTCGGGGTAGCTCACCCAATAGGGCGCGGGAATGAGCACCTCGTCCCCCGGCCCCAACACGGCCAACATCACGTTGAGGATAGCCTGCTTCCCGCCCGTGCTGATGATGACCTGCTCCATCGTGTAGGGCAGGGCGTTTTCGCGGCGCAGCTTTTCCGCCACCAGCTCGCGCAGACGCGGTACCCCGGCGGCAGGCGCGTAGCGCGTTTTGCCCTCGTCCAGGGCGCGTTTGGCTGCCTCACGGATGTGCGCCGGCGTGTCGAAATCCGGCTCGCCCACACTGAAATCATACACCTCCACCCCGGACGCAGCCAGCGCCTTTGCCCGTGCAGCAATCGCCAGCGTCGTCGAAGGCGATATCATCGTAGCTCGATCGGCTAATTGAATCATTCTCACTCCTTATGCGATAGCAGTGCGCTCTGGAAGCTGGGAACTGGAGACCAGCATCCAGCTTCCTGTTTACTTATTCAGCGCTTCAATTATAATCTGAGCAGGATAATGTCAATGCGTTCATGCGATGCAAAGGAGGTTGTCCATGCGTACCCTGATTAAAAATGTCACGGCGATTACGCTCGACGAAGCGGATCGCATCCTTGAAAATGCCGACATCGCTCTTGAAGGCAAGCATATCGTCGCGGTAGGTGAGGTTCCCCCGGATTTTGTGCCCGATGAGGTGATTGACGGGCGCGAGATGGTTGCCCTGCCCGCATTCTTCAACGCCCACACCCATGCCGCGATGACCCTGGAGCGCGGCTGGGCCGAGGACCTGGCCTTCGAGGATTGGCTGAACGAGAAAATCTGGGTGGCCGAGTCCGCCCTGGAGGAAGAAGACGTGTATTGGGGCGCAAGCCTGGCCATCGCGGAAATGATCCGCGCGGGCATCGTGGGCTTCGCCGACCATTACTTCTGGCAGGATCAGACCGCACGCGCCGTGGAAGAGAGCGGCACCAAAGCGCTGCTGGCCTGGTGTCACTTCGGCATCGGTGATGAGCATGAGGTCGGGCAGGCAAGCTTTGAGCGCACCGTTACCTTCGTCAAAACCTGGCATAAGGCCGCCGAAGGCCGTATCCGCACCACCATGGGGCCTCATTCCCCCTACATGACGCCTGACCCGGTGATGCGGCGCTTTGTCGAGGAGGCGCACCGCTCAGGCGTGGGGGTTCACTTCCACCTCAGCGAATCCGATGAACAGGTGCAGGGGTCCCTGGAACGCTACGGCAAGACGCCCGTCGCGCACGTGGCGGAGCTGGGCCTGTTCGATTTGCCGGAGCCGACCCTCGTTGCGCACTGCAACAGCGTGTTTGAATCGGATATGGAACTTCTGGCCAGCAAAGGGGTGTACGTGGCCCACACCCCAAAGACTTACGGCAAGCTGGCGCTCTCCATGCCACCGATTGTGCGCATGTTGGAACTTGGTGTGCGGGTGGCCTTCGGTACGGATGGGCCGGCATCCAACAGTGACCTGAACCTGCTGGAAGTGATGCGCCTGGTGGGCGTGTACCAGAAAATGCATCAGGCTGATCCCCAGGCCATGCCGCGCATGCAGTTGCTGCGCCTCGCCACGCAGGCCCCGGCTGCCGCGCTGGGCTTTGCGGAAAGCGGTGTCCTGGCGCCGGGCCGCCCCGCCGATTTGCTGCTGTTTGATACGACCGCGCCGCACTGGATGCCGCGTCACGATGTGAGCGCGGGCATCGTCTACACGGCCCATCCGGGCGACATCGCCTACGTCTGGTGTGATGGCCGCCTGCTCTACCGAAAGGGTGAATTCCTTACCCTGGATTACGAGCGCGTGCGTTACGAAGCCGAAAAACGCGCTTTCCGCATGGTCAACAAGCCCATGCGTTCCTTGCGTGCTTATCGTGTGTAAGGAGGAGCTATGGATTTTCCCGGACGGGGTAAAGTTGCTATCCTGCGCACCACGCCGCAAACCGTGCTGGAAGATTACGCGCGGTTGCTGGAGCTGGTGGAGTATCAGCGCGTGCTGCCGAGGGAGCACACCACGCTGCTCAAAATCAATATTTCCTGGCAAACCTGGTATCCGGCCTGTTCAACCACCCCCTGGCAACTGGAGGGCGTCATCCGCCCCTTGCAGGGCGCAGGCTACCGGCTGGTGGGTGTCCACAATGATACCGTGGTGGTGGATACCAGCGACGGGGAAGCGAACAACAAACAACGCTACGTCACCGACAAGTACGGCGTGCCGTGCGTGTACATCTACAAGCCGGAGGTGAAGTGGATTCCCTTCACGCCCAAACACAAGCTCCTGGTGCTGGACCAGATTTACCCCGAAGGCATCCACATTCCGGAGGTGTTGCCCGGCAATAACATCGTCCATCTGCCCACGGTCAAGACGCACGTCTTCACCACCATCACCGGCGCGATGAAAAATGCCTTTGGTGGCCTGCTGAGTCGCCACCGCCACTGGACGCACGCCGTTATCCATGAAACGCTGGTGGATTTGCTCACCATTCAACGTGAGATTCATCCGGGCATCCTCGCCGTCATGGATGGGACCTTCGCGGGCGATGGACCGGGGCCGCGCGCCATGCGCTGGCACGAGAAGAATGTCATTCTCGCCTCGGCGGATCAGGTAGCCATTGACGCTGCCTCCGCGCTGCTGCAGGGCTTCGATCCCATGCGCATCCCCTTCATCCGCATCGCGCACGACCTGGGGCTGGGTGTGGGCGACCCGCGCGCCATCGAATTTGTGGGCGATGTGGACGCCGCCGCCGAACGCTGGGACTTCGTCCAGGAAGAGACGTTTGCCAGCCGCGGGCAAAAGTGGATTTACCATGGTTCGCTCAAGCCGTTTGAGACGCTGCTTTTGCGCACGCCGTTGGTGCCGTGGTCATACTTTGCCAGCAACTTCTACCATAACGTCTACTGGTATCCCGTGGTGGGGCGCAAGCGCGTGGAAGCGGCGTTGCAGACGCCCTGGGGACAGCTCTTCTCGTCCTATGGCGAAGAAGCGGGCCTCGGTGGCGCCGTCCTGCCGACGGTGGAAAAGAAAACCCTGGCGCAGGGATTGGGAGTGCTCGGTGCGCTCGGCCTGGCCGGGGCCGGGCTGGCGTGGCTGTTGCGGAAACGCTAAGCGTGCGGGAGGGCCTGCCTCTCCATTCTGATGCCTGACGCCGCGCCGGGCATTCATCCGCGCAAGAAGGGGATGGATGCCCGGCTGCAAGCCCGTCGGAGGCGATGAGCCGCGTGTTCCTGGTGAGGGTGGGCAGACCGTTACGCCGCTGGTGAGCTTCGTCTCGCCAGCACTCGGGTTCGGATGCGAGAGGGGAGGCCAACATGGAGTTCATCGTCGTTTTGTTGCTCAGCTTTTTGCCGATGTTCCTTTACGCCGGCTTCTGGTGGTGGCTGGATCGCTACGAAAAAGAGCCGTTCGGCCTGCTCTCAGCGGCCTTCTTGTGGGGCTGCGTTCCCGCCGTGATTCTGGCCATCGTTTTTGAGGTTATCCTGGATGTGCCCATCGCCATCATCAGCCCCGCAGGTATTGTCTACGATTTCCTCGGCTCGGCTCTGGCCGCTCCTTTCGTCGAGGAGACGACCAAGGGGCTGGCCTTGCTCTTGTTGCTGCTTTTCTGGCGGCGCGAGCTGGATAGCCCCCTGGATGGCGTCATTTACGGCGGGATGGTGGGCTTTGGCTTTGCGGCAGTGGAAAACGTGCTCTACCTGGGCAGTGCCGCGAGCGAGGGCGGCTTAAGCGGAGCGCTGGGCCTGGCCGTTTTCCGCGCCGGGTTGTTTGGCCTGAATCACGCCATGTACACCGGTTTTACGGGATTGGGCATCGCCCTGGCCCTGGATAGCCGTCAGCGTGGGATGCGCTTCCTCTGGCCGCTGCTGGGCTTCGCCGCGGGCGCCGGAATGCACGCTTTCCACAACGGGATGGCGACCTTCCTGAGCTATCTGGAAAGCGAAGCGCCCATGGTCGTGCTGGTTGCGGGCGATTGGGCTGGAGTGGTGGTTTTGTTGGTGGTGGCTGCCGTGTCCTTGATGCTGGAGCGACGCCGCATCCGCGCCTGGGGGCAGGTGTACGTGCAGCATGGATACATCACGCTGCAGGAAGTGCAACTGCTCAGTTCCAGCTTCCGGCGCTGGGGCGCAGCTTTGCGGATGCTGTTGACGTTCAACCTGACCGGCTGGCTGGCTTTGGAGCGTTATCTGAGCGCGGGAACGGAGCTGGCTTACGCCTGGCACCGTGCCCAACGCGGCGACCGCGTCAAGCAGGTGGATATCGAAACCCTGCACGCGGTTCTGGTACAGCGCCGCACCGAAGCGCTGCAGCGGGCAGCGCTGAAGCTGGCGTAGCTGATTATCTTGGAACAATGATCTTGTCACTGTTTACATTCAGTCAGGGAGGGTGATACGATGCCTGTCTGGGGACCCGATAATCCACATCCTCTTTCTCGTATGAAAACTGAGCTGGTCTGGGAGGGCAAGTACGACGAGTACGGCAACCGCCGGCCCGTGCGGCTGCCGACCTCGCCCCTCCCCTTGCAGCGCATCGAGACGATTGATGAACCGCGCGACCGCGAGAAGGCACAGCAACTGAGCCTCTTCGATGAAGCGGCCTTTCACCAACAAGCCCACCGCGACGACTGGCGCAACATGCTCATCTGGGGCGACAACAAGCTGGTGATGGCCGCCCTGCTGGAGCAGTTTCGCGGCAAGATTGACCTCATCTACATTGATCCGCCCTTCGACGTGGGCGCCGACTTTACCATGCAGGTGCAGATTGGCGAAGAAGGCGAGGCGGTGCAGAAGGAGCAGTCCATCCTCGAAGCCGTGGCCTACCGCGACACCTGGGGTAAGGGCACCGATTCCTATCTGCACATGATGTACGAGCGCCTGACGCTGATGAGGGAACTGCTTAGTGAAACAGGAAGCATCTATATACATGTCGGGCCGAATGTAGCATTCTTGATACGAGCAGTAATGGACGATGTGTTTGGCTATGATTTTTGTCGCAATGAAATTGTATGGAAGCGTACTGATGCCCACAACGACTCGGACAGATATGGAGTCATTCACGATTATATTCTTTTCTACACTAAGTCTGATACGTGGACATGGCACCCTGAGAACCTGCCACTGCCAGAAGAGACTGCACGCGTGTGGTATAGGTATGAAGAGATTGCGCAAGAGGATGTAGTTAACCGCCTAGGGATTTTGATAAGGAAGGGAACAGTACGTAGATACAACAAAGCAGATATCACCGGGGCTGGAGCTAATCCGAATGATAAACCTTGGCGTGGAGTTATGCCACCTCCAGGGCGTCATTGGGCATACTCTTATGAGAAGATGGAAGAGTTGGATAAGCAAGGGCGAATTGTTTATTCGCGGAATGGTAAACCATACGAAAAGAGGTACCTAGACGAGTCAAAAGGCATTCCTCCTCAGTCAATATGGATAGATATATCAATGCTTAGAGGGTTACAAAAGGGAGGAAAAAGTAGCGAATGGTACGACTTCAGTACCCAAAAACCTGAAGCCTTGCTGGAGCGCATCATCCGCGCCTCCTCCAACGAAGGCGACCTGGTGGCGGATTTCTTCTGCGGCAGCGGCACCACGCTGGCGGTGGCGGAGAAGCTGGGGCGGCGCTGGATCGGGGTGGATTTGGGGCGCTACGCCATCCACACCACGCGCAAGCGCCTCATCCAGGTGCAGCGTGAACTGCACGCGGCGGGCAAGCCCTACCGCTCCTTCGATGTCTACAACCTGGGCCGCTACGAGCGGCAGTGGTGGCAACTGGATCGGCTCAAGGGCGCCGACGGCGAGCACCGCCGCATCGTGCTGCAGTTCTACAAGGCGGCGCTGCTCGAAAACCCGCCCCATCCGCTGCTGCACGGCAAAAAAGGCCCGGCCTACGTCCACGTGGATCAGATAGACAGCATCTTCTCCTACGACGCACTGCGCGCCGTGGCCGAGGCCGTGCGCAGCGTGGGCGGGCGCGAAGTCCACTGCCTGGCGTGGGAATTCGAGATGGAACTCAGCCGCAAGAAGGAGGCGCTCGAAGCCGAGACCGGCGTGGACATCCGCCTGAAGTACATTCCGCGCGAGATCATGGAACCCAACCGCAGCGAGGTACAGTTCTTTGAGGCCGGCGCGCTGGAGGCCCGGGTTATATGGATTGCTGAAGCCGGGCTTCAGCAATCCAAAAAGGTGGATGTGGAACTGGTGCGCTTCACCCCGGCCCTGGCCGAAGCGCCCGAAAAGGAGCTGGAGGCGCTGCGCGAACGGGCAGTCAGGTCGCCCTTCGATTTCATTGACTTCTGGGCGGTGGACTTTGACTACTCCCCCGATAAACCCTTTGAGCACCACTGGCAGGACTTTCGCACCCGCAAAGACCGCTCGCTCAAGACGCGCTCCGATCTGGGCTGGCAGTACGAGACGCCTGGCAAACATCAGATCGCGGTCAAGGTGATTGATGTCTTTGGTGTGGATACCACAATTGTACTGGATGTGGAAGTTTGACTTGGATTGCGGAAGTCTAACAAGGAGGCCGGAATGACCGAGGAAATAAGCATCAGCAAATGGCATCACGCTCCACTCCACCTTTTTGTGCCGAACGCCTTTTACATGGTCACTGCCTCGACTCTCTATAAGCAGCACATTTTTGATACCCCGGCGAAACTTACATTGCTTCAGAATACCATTTTTGAAGTGATGGAAGCCTATGGGTGGGAATTGCAGGCCTGGGCGTTGTTGATTAATCATTACCATTTCATCGCGCGTGCGCCCGAAGACGGCACATCGCTCAAGCGCCTGATTCAGCGCCTGCATTCGCAGTCGGCGCGTCTGGTGAATGAGATAGATCACACCCCTGGCCGGCGCGTCTGGTTTCAGTATTGGGATACCTGCCTGACCTACGAGAAAAGTTACTATGCCCGTCTGAACTATGTGCACAATAACCCGGTTAAACATGGCCTTGTCGCCGTTGCCGAGCAATATCCGTTCTGCTCTGCCGGCTGGTTCAAGGCCAACGCGCCGCAAGACTTGCGCAGGAAAGTGGACTCCTTTCCTTACGACCGGTTTAATGTGCCTGATGTGGATTGCTGAAGCCCTGCTCAGCAGTCCAAAGAGAAGCCCTGCTTCAGCAGTCCAGAGAGGTGGAGCCATGCCTTTTGAAGTCACCCAACAAAACGCCTCGGCCCTGGAGCCGCTCTTCAAACCCTGGGAAGAGCCGACGAGGCACCGCCAGCCCAACTCGGAGCCGGAGCAGCCGGCCACCATCAAATCGGGGCGGCGTCCCAGCAAAGTACCGCTGGTGCGTGCGATTCGCGCTGAGGTGGATGCCTGGCGACGCGGCGGCTATGCCGGCGTCAGTGAGACCTCGCGCACGCTGCTGCATCACTGGTTCAACAACGAGCACCTGGTCAAAAACGAAGCCGGCGACCTGATTCCCTTCCGTTACCACTGGGCGCAGCGGGAAGCCATCGAGACCTTCATCTACCTCTACGAACTGCGCCGCGTGCGCAACGTGGCCGAACTGCTCTTTGAATTCGGCGATCAACAACTCGCCGATCTGGCTTTGGGCATCCCGCCGGAGCAGGATCGCTGGGCGAAGTACTGCGCCAAGATCGCCACTGGCGCCGGTAAGACCAAGATCATGAGCCTGGCCATCGTCTGGAGCTACTTCCACAGCCTCTACGAACCGAACTCCGACCTGGCGCGGCATTTCGTCATCATCGCGCCCAACCTGACCGTCTACGAGCGCCTGAAAGACGACTTTGAAAACTGCGCCATCTTTTATGCGGACCCGCTCATCCCGGAGGAATGGCGGTCCGACTTTCAGATGCAGGTGGTGCTGCAGGACGAACCCGGCGGTGCGACGACGACCGGCGCGCTCTATTTGACCAACATCCACCGGCTCTATCTGGATTGCGGAAGTCAAACTTCCGCAATCCAAAGTCAAACTTCCGCAATCCAAAGCTCAATATTCGGGCCGCCGGTGGTGCGCGGACGGGCGCTGGATACGGGGGAAAGCCTGCGCGCGCGCATTACCGCCCATCCGCGCCTGATGGTGCTCAACGACGAAGCCCATCACCTGCACGATCCCGACCTGGCCTGGAACCGTGCTATTGACGCCCTGCACGAAGAAAGCCTCGGGCGCGGCCAGGGGGGCCTGTGCCTGCAACTGGACTTTACGGCAACGCCCAAGCAAAACGACGGCTCGCTCTTCCGTCACATTGTGGTGGACTTTCCCCTGGGTGAGGCGGTGGATGCGGGCATCGTCAAAGTGCCCGTCCTGGGCGAATCGGATGAACTTGTCGTGCGCGGTGACAAGAAAACGCCGGCACACGAACGTTACGCCATGCACCTGCAGCTTGGCTACCAGCGCTATGCCAGGACCTACGAGGAACTGGGCAAAGTGCGCAAACCAGTGCTCTTTGTGATGACGGAGGACGCCGAGGCTGCCAACGAGATCGCCGATTATCTGGATAGCGATGCTTTCCCCCTGCTCAAAGGGCGCGTGCTCAATATTCACACCCGCCTGAAAGGCAAGATCAAAGAGGTCAAGCGTGGGGGCAAGACTTTCAAGGAGTTCGTGGAAAACGAAACGGCCATGAAGCCGGACGACCTGCGCGCGCTGCGCGAGATGTCGCGCGAGCTGGATAGCCCCGATAGCCCATACCGCTGCGTGGTTTCGGTGATGATGCTGCGCGAGGGCTGGGACGTGCGCAACGTGACCACCATTGTGCCCCTGCGCCCTTACTCGGCCAAATCCGGCATTCTACCGGAACAGACGCTGGGGCGCGGCCTGCGCCGCATGTTCCCCCTGGGTGAGGTGCCGGAGATCGTTACGGTGATCGAGCACCGTGCCTTCCGCGAACTCTACGAGGATGAACTGGCACAGGAGGGGCTGGATATCGCCGTATTGCCGGTTCGGGAGGTCTTCAAACAAACCGTTACGATTTTCGTGGATCACGAGCACAAGCCGGTGGCCGATTTGGATATTGAGATTCCGCAGGTATCCGATGCGGTCGAGACCACCAGTGAATTACAGGGACTGGATTTTGAAGAAATACGTGCGGCCTTCCAAAGCAAGTTCAAACCCTTGCCTATCGGGCGCAAGAAGGAAGGGGCTATCGAATACAAAGAGCGTCATCTGTTTACCGACGAAATCGTGGCCACGATGAAACTGGATGTCGGGCTGTTGAACAACGCCTGGTCGGCGCCATCCTACTTTGCCCAGATGTTAGGCCGTGCCTGCCGCATCAGCAACCCGCATCAGGTCCTGGCCCCGCTGGTCGAGCGTTTCATCACCGAGGTGCTGTTCGAGCGCCCGGTGGACCTGTATAGCGGCGAAGTGGATCACCGGATGCGTGACATGGACGTGATGGAACACATCCGCGCCACCTTTACGCCGCTCATTCTGCAAAAGACGGTGCACCAGAAAAAGCGTCAGCGCATCAGCCGCGGACAACGTCTTTCAACCTGGAAACCCTATCAGGCGACCAGCACGGCCCAGCGTCCTGCGCTGCCAGCAGAGCGCACACTTTTTAACCTGGTATCCTGTGATAATGATTTTGAACAGACCTTTACCGACTTTTTGGAAATAGCCCAGGATGTCGTTGCTTTTGCGAAAAACGCCGGCCCCCAGAAGTTAATGGTGGACTACCTGAAGCCGGATGGTCAGCGCGCCTTTTACGTCCCCGACTTTTTCGTGCGTACGGCCGGCGGCGATCATTATCTGGTGGAATTGAAGGGGCGTCAGGACGAACTGGTGCCGCTCAAAGCCAGCGCTGCGGTGGAATGGTGCAAAACTGCCTCCAGCAAAGAGGTGCGCTGGCATTACCTCTATGTGCCCTATCACCTTTTCCAGCAGGGGACTGCTGCCACCCTTGCAGAGCTGGCGCGTGCTTGCGAGCCATCTTTGAAGGTCCTGCTGGACGAGTTGAAAACAAAGCAGTTGGCCTTGCCCCTGGAAGAGGCCACAGCCGAATCGCAGGCCGAAAGGCTCTTTCAGCGGGTTTTGCAAGAAGCGGGCATTGAACAACCATCCCAAGAAATTGCGGATATCATGCGTCAGGCTGTCTTGCTGCTGGATTATGCGATTCAATCCCGACATCCTACCCTGGCCCATGCCTTTCAGCCGCTCCTGGGTCCGCTGGACGACTATGCCATGCGCATTTTGGAAAAGCGGCTCAAGCCCGCTATCCCTGAGGAGAAAGAGGCTTCCATACTCTTTTTCAGCCCAGACCTGAACCACCTGCCCCAACGTGAACGGGCATTGCTGGAGAAGCATCAACGCTATCTGCGCGATAACCTGGTCTTTGGCCGCTCTATCCAACGTCTGGGGACGCTGCTCTTTTGTCTGGATTACGCCCGTCAGGGTGGGATGAGCGCCGATGGAATATGGGAAGCAGTCGCTGACACCTTTTCCTCCCCAGCATTCAGGGAACTCTACGATCTCTTGGAGCGCGTCAACGAATTTCGTAATACGCGAGTAGCTCATGTTGAAATCCCGCTGACTGAGGAGCAAGAAGCATGGGAAGCTATGTACCTATGGCTGAAGAGTCTGAGCAAAATGGTAGAGATCTTAAAGTCAGGGCGTTAGCCTGAAGACGGGTTATCTTCTATGAAGATTCTCAAACTCAACAACGGGTGCAAGAGGTTCTTATGTTAGCCCGCATCAACAGCGCTGCTGTCGTAGGATTGGATGCGCAGCCCATCGAGGTGGAGGTGGATGTCGGTTTTGGCATGGCTTCGCTGACGATTGTGGGCCTGCCGGACGCCGCTGTGCGCGAGAGCGCCGAGCGCGTGCGCTCCGCCATCCGCAACAGCGGCCTGGGCTTTCCGGCCAATCAACGCATCACCATCAACCTCGCCCCCGCCGATTTGCGCAAGGAAGGCCCCACTTACGATCTGCCCATCGCTTTGGGGGTGCTCATGGCGAGCGGGCAGCTCCCCGCCGACGCTCTGGACGGGGCCTGGGTGCTGGGGGAACTGGCGCTCGATGGGACGCTGCGCCACGCGCGCGGCGTGCTGGCTGTAGCGGACATGGCGCGACGGAGTGAGGCGCGCGTCCTCTTTGTTCCCGCCTGCGACGCGCCTGAAGCCGCGTTATTGCCCGACGTGACCGTGTACCCCATCACCACCCTGAAAGAGCTGGTGCACCACCTGCGCGGCGGGGAAAAGGTGCGGCCCTACACCGGCACGCTGCAGTTTACCCCGCAAACAGCGCGCCCGGCGGTGGATTTTGCGGAGATTCAGGGGCAGGAGCACGCTAAACGGGCTTTGGAGATTGCGGCCGCAGGTGGCCACAACCTGCTGATGTTGGGACCGCCGGGGTCGGGCAAGACTTTGATGGCACGCGCCTTGCCCGGTATTTTGCCCCTGCTCACGCTGGAAGAGGCGCTGGAAATTACGCGCATCTATAGCGTGTCCGATGGTCTCCCGCCGGATACGCCCCTGATGATGGAACGCCCCTTCCGCGCTCCCCACCACACCATCAGCAACGCCGGGCTGGTGGGCGGGGGACATTGGCCGCGTCCGGGCGAAATCAGCCTGGCGCATCGCGGTGTGCTTTTTCTGGATGAGCTGCCGGAATTCAACAGCAAGGTGCTGGAGGTGCTCCGTCAGCCGATGGAGGATAAGGTGGTCACCATCAGCCGCGCGCAGGGCAGTTTGACGTTCCCCGCCAATTTTATGCTGATTGCGGCGATGAACCCTTGTCCCTGTGGCTATTACGGCGATCCCGAACGGGCCTGCACCTGCCCGATGGGGTTGATTCAGCGCTATCGGAAACGCATCTCCGGCCCGCTGCTGGATCGCATTGATTTGCACATCGAGGTGCCGCGCGTGCCGTATGAGAAGTTGAGCCGCACCACGCCGGGCGAATCCTCGGCGGTGATTCGGGAGCGCGTGGAAGCGGCACGGCAGCGACAGCGCGAGCGCCTGAGCAGCACGGGGGCTTTGTGCAACGCGGATATGGGGCCGGCGGAGGTTCGCCGCTTCTGCGCGCTGGGGCGCGAAGGGCAGGAGTTGATGCGCACGGCGATGCGGCAGATGCAGCTCAGCGCGCGCGGCTATCATCGCGTGCTCAAGGTGGCGCGCACCATCGCCGACCTGGAGGGCAGCGCCGAAATCCGCACCCATCACCTGGCCGAGGCGCTGCAATATCGCAATCGCACGCTGGAATTGTAGGGAACGGTAAGGGCTTGCCCCGCCGGGCTGGCGGTGAACCTCTGGCGGGCGCTTATCTCTGCGGCCTTCTGCCGGTATGCTTTGGAAACGCCTGGAAGGGGGCCTGGTAACGGGAGGGTCCTCGTCCATTCTGAACTTTCTGGCTTTGTCCTGTCCGGCGGTTCGCCCGCGGGCTGCTACGGTGTTGCGCTAGGGCTTATCAATACTCATACTGACATTAACCAAGTCAACCCGCGGTCAGAGCGGGCTGCTGCGGCGCGGTGTCCATCAGGCACATACCG
>DAOUBT010000025.1:0-5530 GCA_034432595.1 Anaerolineae bacterium
AAGATGCTGGTCGAAGCGCAGGGAGGGCGCATTTGGGTGGATGCGGAACCCGGCAAAGGGAGCACGTTTAGTTTCACCGTGCCCATTTACCACAACGGCGCCTGAGCCGCACCGCAGGAGGTGAGACATGCCGATCTATACCGTCAATGGACAGGACATCAACATCGTTGAACGTGGACGCCCGGATCGTCAAAAGGCCATTCTCATCCACGGCTGGTCAAGCTCCTGGTATGCGCTTTCGCCGCTGATGGATCTGGTAGCGCAGCGCTATCATTGCATGGCGGTGGATTTACCCGGCTATGGGCAATCGCCGCCCTTCCCCTTCCGCACCACCATCCCCGCCTATGCCGACCTCATCGCGCAATTAATCGAAGAATACGCCGATGGACCAGTCGTGCTCATCGGGCACTCGATGGGCGGCATGATTAGCGTCACTTTAGCCCTGAAATACCCCGCCATCGTCGAGCGGATGGTGCTCATCGGCCCGACCATGACCGGAAAACTCTCCACTTTTATCAACACACTGGTATTCCCCGTGAACATGTTGGAGCGTTTTGGTCTGGGGAGCCTGATTGTTTCGGCGGTGGAGCGGGCAGCGGTGGGCGTCACCGATCGCCTCATGCGTCCGGCTTCTTTTGCGGAACGAAGCGGGATCACGCCGGCGGATTACGAACATTTACGCGCAGATGCTCGCCGGCCCGGGCAGGGACGGGTGCGCGCCGAGTGCTACTGGGCGATGCGCGCCAACAATTTGAGCGGAAAACTGCACGCCATCGAAACCCCGGCCCTGGTGATCTGGGGCGCGGAGGATAACACCGTGCCCCTGCGGGATGCCGGCGTCATCGCGGACGAGTGGCCCGCTGCCGATTTGCGCATTGTCCCCAAAGCTGGCCACTGGCCGCAATTCGAGGCGCCGGATGTAACCCGTCGCCTCGTCGCCGCCTATCTGGGCCTGCCGCTTTCAGCAGATCAGCTGCAAACCCTGGCCAGCAACGAGGACCTGCTGCGTGCTACCGAAATTGCACAATTCCTGGCCAGCTCCGTCATTGGCAGAGGCTTGAATCAGGCGCAGCGCATCCGTCTGGCGGCGCAGTGCGTCACGCGCGCCTGCGCGCCGGGGGAGGTGATTGCTTCCGCACAGGAACCTGGAGATGAGCTTTACATCGTCTACAGCGGAACGGTAGAAGTGTGGAGCGACCCGGAATCCCTCTACGGGCCGCGCAACTCCTCTGCTTTGGAGAAGACCGCCGTCCTGCAACCGGGTGCCATGGCTGGGGAAGTGGCCGTTTTCGATCAGGGACAGCGCACGGCGGACCTCATCGCCGGGCCGACGGGCGCTGTGGTGTTGGCGCTTTCACGCGAGCGGCTGTTGGCTTTGTGTGAGGATGATGCCGTTTTGGGGACGCGCCTGCTGCTCAATCTGGCAGCGGCCATGACGCAGCGCATGCGCTTCATCCTGTGGCAACTGGAACGGGCGCAGCGCCGCGCGCGCGACGTGGAATCCACCGCTTCGCACGGTCCGGGGCCCGGTCGTCCTGTGCCAATGTAGAACCTGGGCTGAAGGGGGACGTGGCCGCGCCATCGGCTTCCCGTGCGCCGGCAGGTGCTCAGACCATGCGCACGGCCACGTCCTCGCGCAGGCGCTCGCGCGTTTGATGTTGCGGAATAGGGGCGATTAACGGCTCGATAAAGCCGCTCACGATAAGCCGCTGTGCTGTACTGCGTGGAATAGCGCGCGCCTGCAGGTAGAAGAGCTGTTCCTCATCTACGCGCGCAACCGTTGCCCCATGGCTGCACTGCACATCATTGGCCAAAATCTCCAGGCCAGGGATGGCGTGAGCGCGCCCCGTGCCCAGCAGCAGGTTGTGGCTGGCCTGATACCCCTTGGATTGTTGCGCCTCCGGTTCGACGCGCACCATCCCATAGAAAACCGTCTGCGCTTCCTCCAACAGAATGTTGCGGAACAGCAGGTCGCTTTGCGTTTGCGGCGCGCGGTGATGCTGATACGTGCTCTGATCCACCACCTGTTGCCCCGTGACGCAGGTAATGCCGTGCAAAATGGCCTGTGCCCCCGGCTCCAGCAAATCCACCCGCAGGAAATCCTTGGTCACCGCCCCGCCGAAGCTGAAGCTGCTCCATTGCAGATAAGCATCTCGTGCTAAGCGCACGTTCTGATGGGAAACGCTCCAGCGCTGCTCGCCCCAATGCTGCATGTTCACATAGCGCACCCGCGCACCTTCCCCGACGTGCAGCTCGACCACCTCGCTATTGACTTCCGGGGTGCGTTCTTGCGAGAGACGCTCATACATCAAGGTCACCTGACTGCGGGCGCCGGCAATCAACAATACACGCGGGAAACCGCTCGCTCCTGCGGCGGTGTAGGCGGTGAGCACCTGCAACGGCAAGGCCACGCGCACCCCGTCGGGCACGTAGATGAAGACGCCCCCATGCCACAGGGCAGCATTTAACGCGGTAAAGCGGTTGAAATCCTGCCGTGTCCAATCCCCGCGGTTCCAGTACATGCGGATCAGGTCCCCATGGGTATGGAGGGCGCGCGGCAAATCCTCCAAAACCACGCCTTGCGCGGCCACTTCGGGACGGAGCGCGCGGTAAACCAACGCCCCATCCGCGTGGACCAGCGTCCCGGCGACTTCGCTTTCCGTGTTGAGATGGCGCAGCCAGAAAGGCGGCAACTCCGCGTAAGCGAGCAGCTCCTGCGTCACCTTTTGCACGCGCAGGCTGCTCAGGGGGAAGCGGTCAATCGGGGTGCGGCGCCACGCTTCTTCCTTGCGGTGGGGGTAGGGGAGCGCCTCGTAGACGGCCCACGCCTCCTCGCGCGCGGCGCGCATCCACGCAGGCTCATCGTAGAAAGCGCTTAGCGCGGCGGGAATCTCTGGCGTTAACGGGTAGAGCGTGCGTTGCGCAGTCATCAGCCCACCGACCCTTCCATTTGGAGTTGAATCAGGCGGTTGAGTTCGATGGCATACTCCATCGGCAGCTCCTTGACAAAGGGTTCGAGAAAGCCATTGATAATCATCGCCGAGGCCTCTTCCTCGCTCAAGCCGCGGCTCATCAGGTAGAAGAGCTGATCCTCGCTGATTTTGCTCACCGTGGCCTCGTGTTCTACCTGTGCGTCATCCTCGCTCACGTCAATGTAGGGGTAAGTATCCGAGCGGGACTGGGGATCGAGCAGCAGCGCATCGCAGGTCACGCGCGTCTGCGCGTTTGTGGCGCCCTGATTGATGCGCACCAATCCGCGGAAACTGGAGCGCCCATTCCCCTTGCTGATGGATTTGGACGTGACCAGGGAAGATGTGTTGGGTGCAAGATGAATCATTTTCGCGCCGGCATCGTGATGTTGCCCGTCGCTGGCAAAGGCGATGGAGAGCACTTCCCCGTGCGCGCCGGGGCCTTTCAGCACGCAAGTCGGGTATTTCATGGTGATGAGCGAGCCGAGGTTGCCATCCACCCATTCCATTGTGCCGTAGGCTTCCACGGCGGCGCGCTGCGTCACCAGGTTGTACACGTTATGCGACCAGTTTTGGATGGTGGTGTAGCGCACATGCGCGTGTGGGCGCACGATGATTTCGATCACGCCGGTATGCAGCGCGGCGCGGGAGTAGAGCGGCGCGGTGCATCCCTCGATGTAGTGGACCTTGCTTCCCTCGTCCGCGATGATAATCGTGCGTTCAAACTGTCCCAATCCCTGCACATTGATGCGGAAATAGGCCTGAAGGGGAATGGCGACCTCCACACCCTTGGGAACGTACACAAAGCTCCCGCCGGACCAGAAGGCGCTGTTCAACGCCGCGAACTTGTTGTCCGCAATGGGCACCACCGTGCCGATATGCTGACGCACTAAGTCGGGATACGCGCGCACGGCGGTATCCATATCCACAAAAATGATGCCCTGCTTTTCCCACTCCTTTTTGAGTGAGCCGTACACGGCTTCGGAGTCGAATTGCGTCTCCACACCGGCCAGGAACTCCCGCTCGGCCTCCGGAATGCCCAGGCGTTCAAACGTATCGCGGATGTTTTCGGGGACTTCATCCCAGGTACGCGCTTTCTGTTCGGTGGGGCGCACGTAGTAGATGAAGTCGTCGAAGTTCAAGCCGCTCAAATCGGCCCCCCAGGTGGGCATGGGCATGCGCAGGAAAGTTTCCAGCGCCTTCAGCCGGAAGGCGAGCATCCATTCTGGCTCGCCTTTGATGGCCGAAATTTCGCGCACAATATCTTCACCCAGACCGGCGCGCACCTGATGCGCGTAGGTCAGCTCGGTGACGAAATCGTAGCGCGAATCGTCCTTGACTTCACGCAAGAAATCCACTTCGCTCATGCCTGCGCCTCGGCCTGTGCGGCAATCCAATCGTAGCCGCGTTCTTCAAGCAACGCCACCAGGCGGCGGTCGCCGGATTGGAAGATGCGGCCCTGATAAAAGATGTGCACAAACTGCGGTTGGATGTAGTTTAACAGGCGCTGATAGTGGGTGATGACCAGCAGCCCAAGGTTCAGTTCGCGGTGCAGGGTATTCACGCCCTCGGAGACGACGCGCAGCGCGTCAATATCCAGACCGGAATCCGTCTCGTCCAGGATGGCGTATTGAGGTTTGAGCATGGCCATTTGTAAAATTTCGGCGCGTTTCTTTTCGCCGCCGGAGAAGCCCTCATTGAGGTAGCGGCGCAAGAACGCTTCGTCCATCTTGAGCTGAGCCATGCGTTCGAGCACCTCTTTGCGGAACTCGCGCGCGGGCATGAGATGGGCATTCAGGCGTCCCGGTCCGCCGTTGCCGCTCCGCGCGGCCTGTGTGTAACCGCGTTTGGCGCTCACCGCGGCGTGGAGGAAGTTGTAGAGCGTCACCCCCGGCACAACGGTGGGGTATTGCATCGCCAGGAATAAGCCGCGGCGCGCGCGCTCATCCGGCGAAAGCGAAAGCAAACTCTCGCCGTTCAGGCGCACGTCGCCCTGCGTGATGGTATAGCGCGGATGGCCCATCAGCGCGTAGGAGAGGGTGCTTTTGCCCGACCCATTTGGCCCCATCAGCGCGTGGATTTCGCCGGGGCGAAGGGTGAGGGTGACGCCTTTCAAAATGGGCTTATTTCCGACATTGACATGTAAATCTATAATTTCCAGGGACGCTTCCATGTCCACCTCAGTTTCCAAAGTGCCTGTAGAGTATAACGGCAAAAAGGGGTTTTGTCAAGAATTTTTCTAACAAATTGGCGATGGTCCGCGCATGGTTCGGCGATGAAGGCGTCCCCCGGTAACGGCTTCCTTCCTCAGGGTCGGCGAAGGCATCGCCTTTGCCTGCCCTGCTTTTACCCGCCTGACCTTTGCTCACTCCATTACCGGCTGAAAACGCGTCAGCGGCGAGTGCAACGATAGCTCTGATAGGGGATGGCAGGCTGTTACGAATGTGCTAAACTATCGCCATGGTCAAGGAACTGTTGGAAATAGATGCCCTGCTCAAGCAGTTGGCTTCTCTGGAAGCCGAAGTCGCCTGTCTTCAGGCGGACATTGCGCACTTGCGAAT
>DAOUBT010000026.1:0-5818 GCA_034432595.1 Anaerolineae bacterium
ACAATGCCTTCGCCCACCCCTGACGATGCCTTCGCCCACCCCTGACAATGCCTTCGCCCACCCCTGACGATGCCTTCGCCCACCTGAAAAGCCCTTTAGACGATGCCACGCCCCCGATTGTCGCCTCAATTGGCAAATCACTTTGTTATGTTATAATTTGAAAGTAACTGCTCAACACAGGCTGTTCGCCGCAGAGAACGCTGAAACATACAGCGCCTTCTGGTCCATGGGAAAGTTTCTCATGAGCAGTTCCGGGCTGTTCGTGATGCGCCCATCACCGCTCTCGACGAGTTTCAGCGTTCGGCGTTCGAAACGTATAATGATTGGGAGAGCAGGTGCCTTAACGTCATTTCAGACAGGTGGAATTCTGTGGCATGGACGATCAAATCATAATGGCCTTTCTGGATCATCTCCGCATCGAACGCGGGTATAGCGAAAACACCCTCAGCGCTTATCGCCGCGATTTGCAGCAATTCCAGACCTACCTGACCGCGCAGGGATGCAACACCTGGACGAGCCTCGATGGGCAGATGCTGGAGGCTTTCCTCGCCTGGATCAGCACGCAAAGCTATAAACCGTCGAGCCTTTCGCGCAAACTGGCAAGCGTCCGCTCTTTCCTGCACTTTCTCTTCCGCGAAGAGATGCTCACCCACGATTTGGCCGCGCATGTGCATCAGCCCAAAGTGGGGATGCGCCTGCCCAAAGCCCTGCCGCAGGAGGATGTACAACGCCTGCTCGCCGCCGTGCGTCAGAACAGCGCCACGCCCATCGGACAACGCGACGCTGCCCTGATGGAGCTGCTCTACGCCACGGGCTTGCGGGTGAGCGAACTGGTCGCTCTCAATGTGCAGGACCTTGATCTGCGCGCGGAAACGCTGCGCTGCCTGGGAAAGGGCAACAAAGAGCGCGAACTGCCGCTCTACGCCACGGCGGTGCAGGCCCTCGAACGCTATCTGCGTGAGGGACGCAGTTTCCTGCAGCGCAGCCCGGATGAAGCGGCGCTCTTCCTCAACCGCAACGGCAAACGCCTGACCCGTCAGGGCGTTTGGGGCATCATCCGCCACTACGCGCGCATCGCCGGCCTGGAGGCGCTGACGCCGCATACCCTCCGCCACACCTTCGCCACCCATCTACTGGACGGCGGGGCGGACTTGCGCGATGTGCAGCACTTCCTGGGCCATGCGAGCATCACGTCCACCCAGATTTACACCCATATTTCCAACCGCCGCAAACGCGAAGTGTACGAACGGGCGCACCCACGTGCCCATTATCCCCAATCTAATCCAGAGGAGTGAACGATGAGCGAAACCTTCTTCACCATGCAGGACTTCAAAGAAGCTGCAGCGGCCATCCAACAACGGACAGCGGTGCGTCCGCGTGTTGGCATGATTTTGGGATCGGGCCTCAACCCCCTGGCGGAGGCCGTCAGCGACGCGACCGTTATCCCTTACACCGAGATCCCGCACTTCCCCGTCTCCACGGTGCAGGGACACGCGGGGCGGTTGGTGATAGGGTACCTGGAAGGACAGCCTGTGCTGGTCATGCAGGGTCGCTCGCATTATTACGAGGGGTATTCGATGGCGCAGGTCACCTTCCCCGTGCGCGTGATGCAGGCTTTAGGCGTGGAAATCCTCATCGTCACCAACGCCGCGGGCGGGTTGAACATGACCTACGCGCCCGGCGATGTGATGATTATCCGCGACCACATCAGCCTGGTGGGCATGGCGGGGTTGAACCCCCTGCGCGGACCGAACCTGGACGAACTGGGGCCGCGCTTCCCCTCCATGAACAACGCCTACGATCCGCAGTTGCGCGCTTTGACGCGCAGCATCGCGCTCAAGGAGGGCATCCCCACCCACGAGGGGGTGTACATCTGCCTGGCCGGGCCGAATTTCGAGACGCAGGCCGATATTCGTTTCCTGCGCCTGATTGGTGCGGACGCGGTGGGCATGTCCACCGTGCCGGAAGTGATTGTGGCCCGCCACGGCGGGACGCGCGTCCTGGGCCTTTCGGGCATCAGCAACCGCCTGCAGGCCGAGGAGGGCGCGCCCGAACCGACGCATGAGGAGGTGCTGGAAGCCGGGCGGCTGCTCGTGCCGCGCATGGAGACCCTGATTCGCGGAGTGCTGCGCGCCTTATGAATGAAGCCCTGCGCTGGCTTGCGCGCTACGCGCTATGGATTTACCTGCTCTCGGCGCTGGGGGCGCTCATCTTTATGCTGCGCGCCTTCATCTCGGAGCGGCAACACCACCTGATGCCCTTCCGCACACAGCGGGAAGAAGCACGGCAACAGGAACAGCGCGCGCGCATTGTCAGCATGATTTTCATGGCGCTGGGGATGGTGGTGTACATCTCAAGCACCTGGGTGGTGCCGACTTTGCCCGTGGCGACGCCGACGCAGCGCCCCATCGGCCTGTACACCCCTACGCCGACCCCCACCCCCACCCTGACGCCGACCATCACGCCGACGCCGAGTCCCACACCGGAGGTGCCGCCGACGCCCACGCCGACGCCAACCCCCATCCCGCCGACGCGCACGCCTTCGCCGGAGGACTACCTGGCCGATTGCCCTTCGCCCAATGCGCAGGTGGTGGAACCGGTGGCCGGTTCGACGGTGCGCGGCATCGTGGAAGTGCGCGGAACGGCGCGCGCGCTCTCGTTCGCGCATTACACCTTTGAGGTCGTCCGTCCCGGCGAGGATGAGCCTCACATCATCACCCAATTCAATGTGCCGGTCACCAACGGACCGTTGGGCTTCTGGGACGTGAGCGACGCGCAACGCTATCCGCCCGGTGGCCCGTACCGCTTCCGCCTGGTGGTTTCCGATATTTACGGCAATATCAGCCTGTGTACCATTCCGGTCAATATTGCCCAACCCTGATGCAGGAGGTTTGCGATGCGGATCCGTGCAGCCCGCACAGATGATTTACAGGCCTGCTTAGCCGTAGACCTGAGTTACGAAACCGATTCTGCCTGGCAGATTCAGGAAGAACGCCGTGATAAAGAGTGGCAGGTGCACTTCCGTGAGATTCGCCTGCCACGCACGCAGCGGATTACGCCCCACGTCAACGCCGAAGAACATCTCAAGGTGTGGGAACGCTGCGATGGTTTTTGGGTGGCGACGGAGCGCACGCAAATTCTGGGCTACGTCACCTTGCGTCTGGAACCGGATCATGGACAGGTGCGCCTGATTGATCTGGCGGTGGATGCTGCGCATCGGCGCGAGGGCATAGGCACGGAGCTACTCAACCATGCCATCGCGTGGGTCCTGCGTCAGCCGGGCATTGAGCAGATGGTGTTGGAGTGTTCGCCCAAAGCAGCTCCTGCCATCAGCTTCGCGCTCAAGCACGGGTTCACCCTGTGCGGTTTTCAGGACGCTTACTGGCCCGGACAGGAACTGGGCCTGTTTTTCCGCAAGCGCTTGCGTTAAGGAGCTATGCCACTGAGTGCGATTTTGCGCGCCGTCAATGACGTGTTGACCGCCGGCATGGCCGCCATCATCTTCGGCCTGCTGCTGTACCTGTGGTTTTACAACCGGGGCAACCGTCTTACCCGGCCTCTGTTGGGGCTGTTGAGCTGCGTGCTATGGGTCTATTCGGGCGACATCCTGCTCACCGGTGTGCGGAATAGCACCATCGCCGTGTGGTTGCTGCGCGCAGAGTGGATCGGCATCAGCTTCACGCCCATCTTTTACCTGGAATTGACGCGCGCCCTGCGCCTGACGCTCAACAGCAACCACACCCCGCGCTGGTTATACGCGCTGGGCTACGGGCTGAGCGCGGTGACGGCGCTGCTGGCGCTCTTCAGCGATGCGCTCGTGTACGACGGCACCCTTTACGCCGACGTCTGGACGCTCCATCCGGGACGTTTTTTCTGGCTCTTTGCTGCCTACTTCCTGCTCACATCCCTGTACGGATTGGGGCAAACCTTGCACGCACGCGGACGCTGCTTTACCAGTGCCGCGCGGCGACGTATGACTTACTTTAGCCTGGGTTTCCTGGCGCCGGCGCTGGGCGTGTTCCCTTACCTGCTGGTTATCGGGAGCGGGCGCAATCTCCCGTCCACGCGCCTTTACGGGTTGCTTATTTTGGGGAATCTGGGGATCAGTGCCATGCTGGTCCTGCTGACTTACAGTGTGGCCTTTATCGGCGCCCTGGCACCGGAGCGCGTCATCAAACACCGTCTGGTGCGTTACCTGCTGCGCGGACCGCTGGCCACGCTGCTGGCGCTCTTTGCTTACGGCGTGGGCTACAAACTGGCGCAGGCGCTGGGATTAGCATCGCAGACGCTGGCGCTCTTCTTTGCGGGCGCGGCGTGGATGCTGACACAAATCAGCGTGGAGCTGCTCAAACCGGTGCTGGATGTCGCCCTCTACCGCGAGGCGCACGCCGAAATCAGCCGCATACAGGACCTGAGTTATCGGCTGCTGACCTCGGCGGATTTGCGGCAATTTTTAGAGCAAATCCTGGCGGCCACCTGCGAGCTTTTGCGCAGTGGCGGCGGCTTTCTCGCCGTGCTGGACACTTCGGGCTGGCATAACGCCGCATCCTGCGGCCCGGCTTTAGCGGCAGAGGATTGGGCGGCATTACAGGACGTGGACGCGCTGGAGGAGCAGGTCACCTCCTCACCGGGAGGAATCGTCTGGCGCGATTACCGCCTGTTTCTGATTCGCGATAAGACGCAGGCCTACATCATTGGCCTGTTGGGGGTACGCGCGCCGCAGGCCACCTTCCCACTGGAAGAGGAGCAGGAGCTTTTGCTGACCCAATTGTTACGACAGGCAGGCACGGCTTTAGAGGATCAGCGCCTGCAGCAGACGGTGATGAATGCTTTCAGCTCCCTCTTACCGGAGCTGGATGCGATTCAGCGCCGCCGCAGCCTGCTGCGTTACAATGGTCAAGAGCTGGGAGATTTCACCACCCTTGATCCGGCAGACTATCCGCAATGGATTCATGATGCCCTGGCGCACTACTGGGGCGGACCACGCCTCACGGCTAACCCGCTGTTGCGCCTGCAAATCGTACAGCAAGCTGCGCAAAGCCATCAAGGCGACGCCATCAAGGGCCTGCGCGAAGTGTTGGTCGAAGCTATCGAGCAGCTCCGTCCGCCCGGCGAGCGGAAGCTCACCGCGCCGGAATGGCTGTTTTACAACATCCTGGAGCTGAAGTTCCTGCGCGGACAGAAAGTGCGCGAGGTGGCGATGCGCCTGGCCCTGAGCGAATCGGATTTTTACCGCAAGCAACGCATCGCCATCGAGAACCTGGCGCGTATCATCGCAGAAATGGAGGCGCAGGCGCAGCAGCGCGACCCGTAGGGGGACGCCTCGCGCACTCCCGTAGCTGTTCAGCATGTCTGGGCCATGAAGAACTGTGAGTTATGGGGCAATAGAACATTCAGGTGGGGTCGGGTAGGCGAAGGCAGTGCCTTCGCCTACCCGAAGGCAGTGCCTTCGCCCACCCCAAACCCACCCAGTGGGTGTTGAAATCATGGGATACTTTATCCAAACCTGCGGTTAAAATCGCGTCAGCGACGATTTCAATGGCTATCCTGGTGCTGAAGGTAAGCCGTTGCTAAATTTCATCCATCGCCGTTATGGGAGGCGGTTAAAACTGCCCTATGGATGACGGGCATCCCCCTGCGGGGACGCCAGGCCTTTTTGTGCAGGTGGACAAGCCTGACTGCACGCAAGTAAACCGTTGCATTTTTAATCAATAATCGTAACTACCTACTCTCCTTTCGCGTAAACTGGAAGTGGCCTATGGCGAATTATCTGCCAGGTGTTGGTAGAGCGATGTTGGGAGTTTCAGGTACGCCAGGA
>DAOUBT010000027.1:0-2277 GCA_034432595.1 Anaerolineae bacterium
GCTGGCGGTGCTTTTGCCAGCCGGAGGCTGGCGGTACCAGGCTGGCGGGGTTTAGCCAGCCAGAGGCTGGCGCTACTTAAGGCTGGTGGTACACAGGCTGGCGGGTTTGGCCAGCCGGAGGCTGGCGGTACTTGAGGCTGGTGGGGTTTGGCCAGCCAGAGGCTGGCGCTACTTAAGGCTGGCGGTACCAGGCTGGGGGGGTTTTGCCAGCCGGAGGCTGGCGCTACTTAAGGCTGGCGGTACATAGGCTGGCGGGACTTTTGCCAGCCGAAGGCTGGCGGTGCTTTTGCCAGCCGGAGGCTGGCGGTACTTAAGGCTGGCGGTACTTAAGGCTGGCGGTACTTGAGGCTGGCGGTACTTGAGGCTGGTGGTACTTGAGGCTGGCGGGACGTTCTATGGATAACAACAGGAGCGCTGTGTAGCGCTCCTGTTGTTATGGTCTTCACTTCATTGCGGAAGCCGGGTACTCAAGTCGAACATCATTTCCAGGAAGGCGCGGCGTTCACGTTCCGTCATGGGACGCGGGCGGCCAAACTCTTCGTTGAGAACGGTGCGCATCTCGATGCTGACCAGGCGATTATCGTAGAAGATAAGCCGGTTGATGAAGCCTTGCCGCGTCGGCTCGCTCCACATCTGGTCAAAGAACGTGTTGCCCATCCCGTAGTGGATGAAGGTATCGCCATAAAATTCCATCGTCTGCGGCTGATGCGCCTGACTGCCTTGCAGGTACACCGGCCCTAAGTCGGCAAACGTGCGGAAATCCACGATTTGCTGATAGTAGGGCAGGTATTCATAGGTCTCGTAATACTGCAGGGTCATGATGACGTTGTACCCTTCTGCGCGCAGATTGGCGATGGTCTCCTGCAGATAGGCGATGTCATTCGGGTCCAGGCCCTGCTGATCGTAATAACGGCAGGAGAAGACGCCCGGCAGTTCGTTGGTCGCCCAATCGTAGGGATTGTCAATCGTGTTACAGCCAATGAAGGCGATTTTGTTGCCGTTCACCTCAAAAAGGGCCGGTTGACGCGCGTCGGTGTAGTTTTCCCCGCCGCCAAACCACTTCCAACCGCGCTCACGGTACATCTCCAGCGTGCGCCGGAGCGGGTCAATGCCGCGGTCTACCAGATGGTTGCCGGTGAGTTCCACCACATCCGTTCCTACGTCTTCCAGCAAGCCGATGTACTTATCGTTGGAGCAGAAGCTCATCGCGCCCGAAGGTTCCGGCGTGCAGTCGGCGCGGAACGAGACCTCGTTGCTGATGTGCGTGATGTCCGCCGAGCGCAGCCAGTCGCCGATGTCGCGCGCGGGGTAGGTGACGCCGGCGCGCTCCATCAAACTCGCCGTGCCACGGCATAGCGCCGTCACGCCCGTCATGGCGACGACGGCCATGCGGTTCTCATCCCGGTTGGTGAGGACCGGCGGACGTTCCTGCAAACGGGCGATGGCATCGGGACGGGTGACGCTGGTCAGGCCCAGCGGCAAAAGCAGCGGGTAATCCGCCGGCAAGCCCTTTTCCAGGGGATTGATGCCGTCCACACGCAGCACCTTCCACCTGGATGTGAGCTTGTCGAAGGGCAGCAAGGCCCAGCCGCCCAGCGCCTCCGCGCGGGAAAGCAGCTCCTCCGCCGGATAGGTCTGCACGCTTTCCCCCGGCATGCCCCACCAGGCGCTGAGCAACAGCGCGTCGTTTTCCGAAATCAGGAGCGGATGCTCCTCGAAGATGCCACTTGCGGCCCCGTGCCAGGTCGCTTGCACATCGGCGTAGCTGACCTCATCTTCGACCGTGAAGAAGGGCGCGGCCAACACGTACACCCACTGTCCGGCGGATACAGGCGCCTTATCATCGTGCACCAGAACCACATCGGAAAGGGCATCGCCGCGCCAGGTCAGGAGATCGGGCACCTCGTTGACGTAGCCCTGAAAAGCCAGGCACGCCTCCGCGTTGACCGTGTCCGCACAGCCGGCGGTCACCGGCCAGGCTGGGGTCGGCGTCCAGGTCGGGACGGGGGTGGACGTGGGCCGCGGCGTGCGCGTCGGCGTTGCGGTTGCCTCCAGGGTGGCGGGCAGAATCGCCTCACCGCACGCGCTCAACAGCGCGCTTACAAGCAGCATCCCCCCTAATGCTATCAACCAGATTTTCCAACTTTGTGAACGCATAAGTAACCTCTTTAATCATTGAAGTATAGTAACTCGAGTTTAGACAAAATTCGGGGCGGTTCTGCCCTTGAACAAAACCGCACTCTGTAGATACTTGAGGTTGTGAACACTCAAGAGCTT
>DAOUBT010000028.1:0-50862 GCA_034432595.1 Anaerolineae bacterium
CGCCCCCTTGAATGTCCGAGAAGTGGACGAAGACATCGCCCTTGCCATCGGCGCGCTCGATGAAGCCGAAGCCTTTCTTCTCATCGAACCACTTAACTTTGCCACGAAGTGTATCCATACAACAAACCTCCAAAAAATGTGAACTGAAATTGCCGGCAGACTAGCGCCTGCTACGGTACGTCCGGGCGGTTCCCTACCCTATAAAAAAAGCCGTTCAGGGAGTGTCTCCCTGAACGGCTAATGGGCACTACCAGGGAACATCTAAGTAGACTATACCACACATGAAAAAAGTGTCAAGCACAAGCAAAAATCTTAATCTCGCCGGATAGCCCCACACAACAGCGCAGGCTACCGCGCCATCAGCTCCTGCTTGATGAGTTCGCCCAGGCGTCGGATGCCTTCTACAATCATTTCCGGTTTGGCGTTGGAGAAGTTGAGGCGCATGGCATTAAAGCCACCATCCTCATGCGGGTAGAAGTTGACGCCCGGCACATAGGCCACCTTGCGCTCGATAGCCTTGCGCAGCAGCTCCACCGTATCAATGCCCTCCGGCACGCGCGCCCACAGGAAAAGGCCGCCGTCGGGCCGCGTCCAACAGCACGATTCGGGCCAGAACTCCTCCAGCGCCTCGTGCATGACGTTGCGCCGCTCCGCATAGACCTTGCGCAGGCGCTTGATGTGCATCTTGAGCAGGCCGCGTTGCGCCACATCGTTGGCCACCATTTGATCAAAGGTGCTGCTGTGCAAATCCGCGCCCTGCTTGGCCTGCACAAGGCGCAGGGTAATCTCCTCCGGCGCCACGATCCAACCGATGCGCAGGCCCGGCACTAAGGTCTTGGAGAAGGTCCCCAAATAGATGGTGCGCTCCGGCGCTAAGGCACAGATGGGGATGATGTCCTCCCCTTCGTAGCGCAACGCGCCATACGGATCGTCTTCCAAAATGATGAGGTCGTATTTGCGCGCGATTTCCACCAACAGGCGACGGCGCTCCTCCGGCAAGGTGGTGCCGGCAGGGTTGTGGAAGTTCGGCAGCGCATAGATAAAGCGCGGCATCTCCTTCTGCTTGAGCAGCGCCTCCTCCAAAAGCTCAACCTGCATCCCGTGCTCATCCTGCGGGATGGTGAGATAGCGCGCCTCATAGGCGTTCCAGGCTTGAATCGCCCCAAGGTAAGTGGGGTTTTCCGTCACCACGTAGGAATCCGGATCGAGAAAGATTTTCCCTACCAGATCGAGGGCCTGTTGCGAGCCGGTGGTGATAAGAATGTTGCTCGGTGAGTGTTGTATGCCGTACTTGCTCATGGATTCGGCGAGGTATTCGCGCAGGGGCGGGTAACCCTCGGTGGTGCTGTACTGCAGCGCGCGTGCCGCTTCTTCGCGCAGAATGTAAGCGCAAGCCTCTTCGATTTCACGCGCGGGGAAGAATTCCGGCGCCGGCATCCCACCCGCAAAAGAGATCACATCCGGCGATTGCGTCAATTTCAGCAGCTCACGGATGGCTGAACTTTTCATACGTTGCGTGCGACGGGCTAAGAAACGTTCCCAATCTACCGGTCCACCCGAATACGAAGCTCGAACTGTCATAAACACCTCCTTTGGCAAGAGTTGAAATGAATGGAGACGATCTTCCACCCTGTGGACCCTAAAGCCATGCGGTTCATGACAACGGGTTACAGGGTACCGGCCTCGACGGCCGCAGCGACAAGCCCACCCAGGCAAAAAAAGACCTGCTCCGTTCAAGAGCAGGTCAAAACACTGCTTGAGGCCCCTCAAGCAGGATAACCAACATGCAAAGCGCCATATAGATCCCAGCCATATTTTTATTGTAGGCCAGCCTCGGCCAAAGTCAATTTACAAACGGCCTCAATTCCTGTGACGAACAGGGAACAGGCCGGCGCTTGCTCCCATTTGCGTCTGTGTTAGAATGCATCTCATGGATGTCGGCATTGTGATTGTCAGTTACAACACGCGCGCCTTGCTGCAGCGCTGCTTAGAGAGCGTTTACCACAGCGAAGGCGTCAGCTTTGAGGTGTACGTAGTAGATAACGCCTCATCGGATGGCAGCGCGGACATGGTGGCGGAAACCTTTCCGCAGGCGCACCTCATTGCCAACGCTGAAAATGTCGGCTACCCGCGCGCCAACAATCAGGGGCTGCGCGCCCTCGGCTTTCCGGAGGCGGGGCGCACGCGCTACGCGCTGCTCCTCAACCCGGATACAGAAATTCCCCCCCACGCCCTGCGGGATATGGTCGCCTTTATGGACGCGCATCCCGACGCCGGCGCTGCCGGGCCAAAAGTGGTGCTCCCCTCTGGTGAGCTGGACCTGGCCTGTCGCCGCGCTTTCCCCAGCCCGGAGGTGGCTTTTTATCGCCTGAGCGGCCTTGCGCAGCTCTTCCCACGCAGCCCGCGCTTTGGCCGCTACAATCTCACCTACCTCGACCCGGATCAGGAAGCCGAAGTGGATTCGGTGGTGGGCGCTTTCATGCTGGTGCGACGTGAAGCCATTGCTCAGGTCGGCCTGCTGGATGAGTCTTTTTTCATGTACGGCGAAGATTTGGACTGGGCTTATCGCCTCAAACAGGCCGGATGGCGCGTGTTCTACACGCCCCACGTCACCATCCTGCACGTCAAACGCGCCTCAAGCCGCCAGAATCCGCGCGCGCGCATCGAATTTTGGCGTGCGATGCGCCTTTTCTACCAGAAACACTACGCCGCCACCACGCCGTTCCTGCTCGATAAACTCATCACAGGCACGCTGACACTTGTGGAAACCGTGATGACATGGCAAGTCAAACGCGCAGACTGAACCACGTCACTATGACCCGCCTGTTTCGGGTGCTGAAACTGGCCAGCGATTTCAGCATGGCGGCCCTGGCCTACGTCCTGGCCTATTTCACGCGCCGTGCCATTCCCTTCCCCGGTCCCGCCGCGGATTACCTGGGTGATTTGAGCTTCTACCTCCCCACCCTGCTCATCCATGGGATGTCCGTAGTGGCGGTTTGCTACTTCAACCGCCTGTATGAGTATCAGCACTCGCGGATTGACGAAATGTACCGCGTCAGCGGCGCGGTGACCATCGCTACCCTTATGGGACAGGCGCTGACCTCCCTCATCCGCCGCGACCTCCCGCCGGGAGGCAACTACTCACGCATGTTGCTCCTCTACGCCTGGCTTTATTCGATTGGGCTGATTGTAACCGTGCGCTGGTTGCTCCATGGGCTGCGCAAAACCCTTGTGCGCCTTGGATGGGGGCGCCGCCGTATCGTCATCATCGGCCTTAACGACATCGGACGCTCCATCGTGCAAAAAATCCTCTGGGACCCCACCCTGGGCTACGAAGCCGCTGGCATGGTCTCCGAACACGACGTGGAAACGACGCAGATTCAGGGCGTACCGGTTCTGGGCACCGTGAAAAACCTGGAACAAGTCCTGGATCAGCAAGACATGGACGAAATCATCATCGCCCTGCCGGAAGACACCGACCGGCGCGAGCTGCTCTGGCTCATCGCCAAATGCGAACGCTGGCATGTACCCATCCGCCTCTACCCCGACCTTTTCCAGTTGATGACCGACCGCCTGACGATTACCGAACTCGGTGGCCTGCCCCTGCTCAGCCTGCGCGAGCTATCCATGCGCGGCTGGAAGCGCGCCGCCAAACGCGCCATGGACATTGTGGGGGCCAGTGTGGGCCTTATCCTGCTTTCGCCTTTTTTGCTGATGATTGCCATCCTCATCAAGCTGGATTCGCCGGGACCGGTGTTTTACGTGCAAGAGCGCATGGGGTTGGATGCGCGCCCCTTCTGGATGATCAAGTTCCGCAGCATGCGCGTCGAAGCATCCAGTCAACACGGCTGGACTGTGCCCAACGACCCGCGCCGCACCCGTATCGGTGCCTGGCTGCGCAAATACAACCTCGATGAGCTTCCCCAGCTCATCAACGTCCTCATTGGCGACATGAGTCTGGTCGGTCCACGTCCGGAGCAGCCTTATTACGTGGAGCAATTCCGCCGCAGCATCCCGCGCTACATGGAACGCCATCGCGAAAAAGCGGGCATGACGGGCTGGGCGCAGGTCAACGGCCTGCGCGGCGATACCTCCATCGCCGAGCGCACCAAATACGACCTGTGGTACATCGAAAACTGGTCGCTGTTGCTCGACATCAAAATCCTTATCCGCACCTTTATCAACCTCTTCCGCTCGCCGAATGCGTATTGAGAGGGGAAGAGGCAAAACCATAGCGAAAGATATACTGCATGCGGTCCAAAGCACCCCATGTTCCGGCGTATGCCTGAACCCGGTTCCCCACCATTGACCAATCGCCGCTCTGGGTTATAATCCGCCTCATGAAAGATCGGCGGAGCGTGGATGAGCTTTCCATCGAAGAGCTGGAAGCGATTTTGAAGCTGCGCAAGCACGAAGCGCGGATGCAGCGCTTGCAGCAGCGTGGCAGACCCGCGCCGGAAGTGCGCCGCGCACCGGTTAAGCCAGCGGCATCCCCCACACCGGAGCAGGTCGCCACGGCGCCCACAACCCAGAGGCAGAGCGGTATTCAGTGGGGCTGGATCGCGGATAAGCTGCTCCTGCTGATTGAAATCCTGGCGGTGTTAGGCCTGATTGCCATCGTGATTCAGCTCATGCTTGCCGTGCGCGAGCTGAACGCTAACGCACCCGGGGCACAGCCCTTGCCCACCTTCACGCCGACGCCGATGATCAATGTGGTGATTCTGCCGGGTGGACACACGCCGCCGGACGCTCAGGGCAACTCGGAGCCGGAACCCATCCCGCCCCACCTGCAGGAGCTGGTGGCGAAAATTACGCCGCTGCCCGTCCCCACGCCGGGGCCGCAGCAGGCGCGACGTATCGTCATTCCGGCCATCAAAGTGGATGCGCCCGTCGTCGAAGGCGATGATGCGGAAGCCCTGAAGAAAGGAGCGGGACACCACATCGGCAGCGCCAATCCTGGGGAACGTGGCAACTGCGTCATCTCCGCTCACGATGACATTTACGGCGAGATTTTCCGCGATCTGCCACAGCTCAAACCCGGCGATGAGGTCTTTGTGTACACCGAAAATCAGCGCTATCGCTATCAGGTGCAGGAAACGCGCATCGTGCAACCCACCGAAGTCAGCGTGATGGCGCCCACGAGCAGCCCGGTCCTGACGCTCATCACCTGCTATCCGTACCGCGTCAACACCCATCGCTTTGTGGTGATTGCGACTTTAGCGCCTTAAGAGGATGGTGCGCGGCGGGGTACCCCACCGACAGGCGCGCCGGGCAACACAGCGTGACCCCAAACCGTTCGCCCGCGTGGCATCGAAGGCACACCGGGATGAAAGGTTGCGGTTCAAAAAGGCTACTCAAGCAGTGACATCCTGACAAGGAGGAAAAAAATCATGGCTCAGAAACGACGTGTGATGGTACAGCCGAAGGCGGCAAGCGCAAGCGTTCCTACCGAGGAACAGTTGGCGCAGGAATACGCCTATGTGCTCACCGACCTGCGCAAGATCGGCATCCTGGCTTTAGCCCTGCTGGCCCTGCTGATCATCCTGGCCTTCGTGCTGGTTTAATCCGTCCAGCTCCTCAAAGGGATGAGCGAAGGCATAGCCTTCGCCCATCCCGCTGCCGCCCACGCAATGCCCCGCCTGAAAACGCATCAGTGGCGCTTTCAATGACTGCTACGATATGAAAGACCTGGCCGTTCACCGGATGATGGAAAGCGCATTTTAAGAATGTCTACCGCCATTCCATCCTTGGCCATGCAGGTGAATATCCAGCGCAGAACGCCCTTTCATAACGCGAGCCCGGTCGCCAGCCGGTTAGAAAAGGCAAGCCGCCCCCACCCTAAATCCGCAACAGCACCAGGACAAAGGTGGTGAGCACAATGAGCACCACCAACGGCGTGCCAACGCGCAGGTAATCGCGTGAACGATATCCCCCCGCGCTCATCACCAGCAAGTTGGCGGGATGCGAGAAGGGCGTCATCATGCTGCTGCCGGTGACAATGGCGACCGCCATCGCCAGCAAACGCGGATCGAGGCCGCTCGAACGACCCAATGCGATGGCGATGGGCACCAACAGCGTGGGCACCGTCGAACCGCCGGAAACTAACTGTGCAATCACCGCCGTCAAAACAATAAGGCCAAAGACCAGACCCGGCGTCCCTAAAGGCGCTACCGCCTGTAAAACCCCGCCGGCCACCCAATCGGCCACGCCCGTGCGCACGATGACCAGACCGACCGGCAACATCCCTGCAATAATGAAAATGGTGCGCCAGTCCACTGCGGTGTAAGCTGCGTTCATTGTCAACGCGCCCAGGCCGATACACAACACGGCCCCCAACAACATCGCCAGAGCCACGGGTAAAACCCCCGTCGCGGCCAGTATAACCGCCAGCAGGAAAGCGGCAATGGCAATCATGGCCTTTTTGCGCTGATAACGCGGTTCCGGCTGCGCCAGGGGCAGGAAATCAGGATCGTGTTCCAGCAGGCGGAAGCGCTCGTAAGGTCCGTAAACCAGCAGCGCATCCCCAAAATGCAGCGGACGCTCGCCAACCTCGGTGCGGTAGCTGCGCCCTTCACGCCACAAGGCCACCACAGTGAGACCGTACTTTTCGCGAAAAGCCAGCTCGTGAAGCGTGTGCCCTGCCGCCCGCGAACGCGGCGGAACGAGCACCTCCAGCATCCCCACCTGCTCAGAAAGCAAAAGCTGCGTGTCCGGATGCACCGGCGTCTCCACGAGATGCACCGTCTGCAACTCGCGGACACGGTCATCCCGCCCCACGATAATGAGCTTCATCCCGGCTTTTAGCTGGAAATCCGGCGCGGGCGAAAGGATAAGCTCCGAGCCATCCACCACCCCTAAAACGGTCAGACCCCAGCGGCTGCCGATGCCGCTTTCGGCCAGGGTGCGTTCTACCAAAGGCGAATCCGCCTCGACGTGCACTTCGCGCAGGCGATCCTGCAGAGCATAGAAGCGCGGCAACTCCGCTTCCGGCAGGGCGCAAACCAGGGGATGTTCAGGCGAGGTACCGGTCGGCAAAAGGCGCCATCCCCACAACAGCAAATACCCTAATCCCACCAGCGCCACGAGCCCGCCAATGGGCAGAAAATCCAGGACCCCAAAGGGACGATAGCCTGCCTCACTTAACAAGCCGCTGGCGATTAAATTGGAGGTCGTGAAGAGGGTCGCCATGCCTCCCAGGGCTGCCGCGTAAGCGAGAAGCAACATCAAACGCCCCGGTGGGATACAACGCCGCCGTGAAACCTCCATCGCTGCGGGCATGAGCAGCGCCACGGCGGCAATGTTGTTCATAAAGAGGGAAAAGGTCGCACAGAGGACCACCAGGCCAACGCGCAGACGGCGCTCATCATTGCCCAGGGTGCGGACCAACAAGTCGGCCATGCGTTGGGTCGCCCCGGTCGCCGTGAGCGCCTGTCCCAAAATAAAAATGGCCATGAGGGTGATGACCGCCGGATTGCTGAAACCCTGTAAGGCTTCCTGATAAGAGAGAAGGCCCAGCATAGGCAAAAGGACTATGGTGAAAAGCGCCACCCAGTCGGGACGGAAGCGTTCTGAAACGAACAGCGTTATGATAACGATGACCAGGGCTAAGGTGATCAAGGCTTCGGTGGACATGGAACCTCCTCTTTTAAGCCTGTGCTCCCAGGAAAGCGTTTCAGGTAGCTATAAAAGGCGTCGCACGGACCGTGCCGTTTCACAACCTTTGCGCTCCACGGCATCTTGTGGGGTAGCTGATTATGCCGGAGAGGTTTGCCATTTCTGGATACCTTCCGATGCCATTTCCCCCCGCGCTATGTATGTAGTATAATGGATTTTATGAAATATTCGTAACGCTCTTGTAACACGCCCATAACTGGAGGTTAATCATGGCGCCGCAAACTGTACCGACGCTGGATAAGGCCTGGGTGGAACGCAAAAAATTGGCTTTGTGGATTTCGGATAAAATCCGCGAATCGCTCAAGGCGATTGGGCCGGTGGAAAAAACGCCCCAGAACCTGCAGATTATCGAACAGGGCTTTAACGCGCTTTACGCACACGCCCGCGCCAACCTTTCCCCTGAAGAAAAACAAGCCCTCTACCAGGATGTGCTGGACGAGGTCACCGGCTTCGGCCCCATCGAAAGCCTCTTGCAACAGGAAGATATCAGCGAGGTGATGGTCAACGGCCCCTATCAGGTCTACGTGGAGCGCAAGGGCAAGGTGACGCTATCGGATGTGCGCTTCCTCGATGATGACCACGTGCTGCGCGTGATTGACCGCATCATCAAACCCCTGGGACGGAAGGTAGATCGAAGCTGGCCGATGGTGGATGCACGTTTGCCCGATGGTTCGCGCGTGAACGCCATCATTCCCCCTTGCGCTATTGACGGCCCATCCATTACCATCCGCAAATTCAGCAAGAAGAAGCTCTCCATCGAGGACCTGATTCGCTTCGGGTCGCTGACGGAGCAGATGGCGGAGTTTTTGCGTGCATGCGTGGTCTCGCGCCTCAACATTGTTGTCTCCGGCGGGACGGGATCCGGTAAAACCACCCTGCTGAACGTGCTTTCAAGCTTCATCCCGGAAGATGAGCGCATCGTAACCGTGGAGGATGCTGCCGAATTGCAGTTGATGCAGCCGCACGTGGTGCGTCTGGAGACCAAGCCCGTTGACCCGCTTGACCCCGAAAGCCGACCGGTCCAGATTCGCGATCTGGTCATCAACACCCTGCGCATGCGTCCGGAACGCATCATCGTGGGCGAGTGCCGCGGCGGCGAGGCGCTGGATATGCTGCAGGCGATGAACACCGGCCACGACGGCAGTCTGACCACGATTCACGCCAACACCCCGCGTGACACGATTTCGCGTCTGGAAACGCTGGTGCTGATGGCCGGCATGGACCTGCCGCTGAGTGTGGTGCGACGACAGATTGTCTCGGCGATTGACCTCATCGTGCAGCAGAGCCGCCTGCGCGACGGTTCGCGTAAAATCATCAACATCACCGAAATCCAGGGGATTGAAGGGGAAACCGTCATCCTGCAGGATATCTTCAAATTCGAAGAGCAGGGCGAAGAGAACGGCAAAATTGTCGGGCGCCACAAACCGACGGGCGTGCGGCCCAACTTCATGCCGCGCCTCATCGCGCACGGGTTCAACCTCCCCGCCTCAGTGTTCATGGATCTGGATCAGAGCGCACGGACGGGGCGCCGATAAGCGGAAAGGGACAGGTCACGGCTCGCCATCCCGCAGGAAGAGGCTGTGCGGCGGTCCGCAGGGAAACCCTATGCACAGCCCGGTTCTCTAAAGCCAGACAGGGCGCGCTGTTCAGGGGCGTTAGCCAGAGTTAGCGTTCCAATAAACTATTCAGAGGAGTTGAAACAGGCATGTCATCACCGATCTATGCCCCTATCGAAGGGGTTGTCATCAAGTCACTTGTGGATCATGCTGATGAGCGGCAGGCCTTCCGCGAAATCATCCGCGTCACGGATGCGTTTTTTGGCGAGGGTTTCGGGCAGCTCAGCCACGCCATCATGTTGCCCGGCACCATCAAAGCCTGGCACGTGCATCCCACGCAGGTAGATTGGTGGTATGTGCCCATCGGCGCGTTGAAGTTGGTGTTGCACGACCTGCGTCCGGAATCCCCCACCTACCATTACACGCAGGAAATTCTGATGGGCGAGATTTACCCGCCCGTTTGCGTGCGCATTCCGCCGCGCGTCGCCCACGGTTGCAAGGTGACAGGCGGCATCACGCATCTGTTTTACGTCACGTCAAGCGTCTATAATCCCGCTGAAGAAGGGCGCATCGCCCACGACGACCCGGATATTGGTTACAACTGGTTGGCGTTGCCGCCCATCAAATAGCGGTTTCCCTTCATGGGTTCGTCCCTGAGAGGCGGACAATCCATCCGGAAGGGGACTTTTCATGCATTTGAGCCTGGAGGTGAGCTATGAAGCCGTTACGGATGTTTACCGTTGCCCCGGCCTTGCCCCCTCAACTTGAAGGCCTGCGCGAACTGGCCTTTAATCTGCGCTGGGCCTGGAATCACGATACCATTGAGCTTTTTCGCCGTCTGGATAGCGACTTGTGGGAGAGCACTTACCACAACCCGGTACAGATGCTGGGTAACATTGATCAGGCTCGCTTAGAAGCAGCCGTACAAGACGAGGGCTTTATGGCCCATTTCCGCCGCGTACAGGCAGATTTCCAGCGCTACACGAGCGATCCCAACACCTGGTTCCGGCGCAAATACGGCCAGAGTGAGACGCCGGCGTTAATCGCCTATTTCTCCTTCGAGTTTGGCCTTAGCGAATGTCTCTCGATTTTTGCCGGTGGCCTGGGCATCCTTTCCGGCGACCATCTGAAATCCGCTTCGGATTTGGGCCTGCCGCTGGTGGGGGTTGGGCTACTTTATCAAGAAGGTTATTTCCGGCAATACCTCAATCAGGCCGGATGGCAGCAAGAAGCTTATGAAGATAACGACTTCGACAACCTGCCGTTGCGCTTGAGCCGCAACGCTCAGGGCGATCCGGTGCAGGTGCGCGTGAGTTTTCCAGGACGCGACATCACAGCCCAGGTCTGGGAAGTGAGCGTGGGACGCATCAAGCTCTACCTGTTAGATACCAACATCCCCGAAAACCCACGCCCTGAAGATCGCAACATCACCGATCAGCTCTACGGCGGGGATCAGGAAATGCGCATCAAACAGGAGCTTCTGCTGGGTATCGGTGGGTACCGCGCCCTGCAAGCCCTGGGCCTGGAGCCGACCATCTACCACATCAACGAGGGGCATTCGGCTTTCCTGGCCCTGGAGCACACGCGCATGTTGATGCAGCGGTACCACGTGAATTTCTGGGAAGCGATGGAGGCGGCCTCGGCGGGTATCATCTTCACCACGCACACCCCCGTCCCCGCCGGCCATGACCGCTTTCCGCCGCACCTGATCGAGCGCTATTTTAGCGATTACATGCGCAGCCTGGGCATCACGCGGCAAGAGTTCTTCGCGCTGGGGCGCGCCAATCCCTATGACGAGGGCGAACCTTTCTGCATGACTATCCTGGCGCTCAACATGGCAGCTTTCAGCAACGGCGTGAGCCGTCTCCACGGCGCGGTGAGCCGCGCCATGTGGCGCGATTTGTGGCCGCGCCTGCCGGAAGACGAAATCCCCATCGAGCACGTCACTAACGGTGTGCATTTCGAGTCCTGGATTTCGCGCGATATGAAGCAGCTCTACGACCGTTATTTAGGGCCGCGCTGGCGCGAAGAGCCGGCTGACCACAGTGTCTGGAAACGAGCCGAGCAAATCGCTGCGGAGGAGCTATGGCGCACCCACGAACGCCGACGTGAGCGCATGGTGAGTTTCGTGCGGCGCACCCTCGTTGAACAGCTCAAGCGACGCGGCGCTTCCAAAAACGAAATCGCCCTCGCTGCCGAGGTGCTCGATCCCGAAGCCCTGACGATTGGTTTTGCGCGACGCTTCGCCACTTACAAGCGCGCCACCCTGATTTTGCGCGACCCGGAGCGCCTGGCGGTGCTGCTCAACGATCCCAAGCGCCCGTTGCAGATCATCTTCGCAGGCAAGGCCCATCCGCGCGACGACCCCGGTAAAGAGTTAATTCGCCAGATTGTGGAACTTTCGCGCCGCGAAGAGTTCCGCCACCGCCTGGTCTTCATCGAAGATTATGATATGAACATCGCGCGCTACCTGCTGCAAGGCGTGGACGTGTGGCTCAATACGCCGCGCCGCCCGCTGGAAGCCAGCGGCACCAGCGGGATGAAGGCCGCCGCTAACGGCGTGCTCAATCTCAGCGTGCTGGACGGGTGGTGGGACGAGGCCTATCATCCCGACCTGGGCTGGGCCATCGGACAGGGCGAGACCTACTCGGACCCTGTCTATCAGGACTATGTGGAAGCGGAGACGCTGTACAATTTGCTGGAGCAGGATGTCATCCCCGCGTTCTACGAGCGCGGACGGGACGGGATGCCGCGCCGCTGGATCGAGATGATGAAGGCCAGCCTGGCCAACCTGTGCTTCTACTTCAACACCCACCGCATGGTGGGCGAGTACACCGAGCGGTATTACATGCCCGCCGTGCGCCGCAGTCAGCATCTACAGGCCAACAGTCTGGAGCGCGCCCGCGCCCTGGCGCAGTGGAAGGCGACGATCCGCGCCCAATGGGGCAACATCCGCATCGAAGATGTACAGGTCTGCGAGGGCACCACGCAGGCCTGGGAGCGCGCCCTGCCGGAAGTGCAGGTGGGCGATCTGCTCTGCGCGCGGGTGTGGGTGGATTTGGGCCTGCTCAAGCCGGAGGATGTGCGCGTGGAGTTGTGCGTGGGAACGGTGAACGCCGATGGGGAACTATCAGATATCGAAACTTTTCCCATGCACCCGGTACAGACAGAGAGAAAAGAAGGGGAAACGCCGACGGGACGCTGCATGTTCATCGTGGATGCGATTCCCTGCCGCCGCAGTGGCCTCTTCGGCTACACCGTGCGCATCCTGCCGCAACATCCCGATTTGGTGACGCCGTATCTGCGCGGCATCATTCTCTGGGCCTGAGACGCGCTGCCTTCACGGGTAAGCCACACGTGATCGGTTGATACGAGGACCTGCCCGGCCAGCCTGGATTACGATGCCGTAGCGGCGTAGGGGCAGGCGAAGGCAAGGCCTTCGCCCACCCCACCCCAATGGGTGTTGAAATCTCGGATACCTATCCAAACCCGCAGTTAAAATCGCGCAGTGGTGATCTCAATGGCTATCCTGGCGCTGAAGGTTAAGCAGTTACAAGTATTGGACAAACTGTTAAAATCGTGTATTATCAAAGCGCGTTGCGTTGGGTGATTACGCAGGTTCTGACCAACCTGGCATGATGAGGAGTGAGCATGGAGAATCCTGAAGAACTGTTCCAGACTTTCCGCACGCGATTGCAGCGTTTTGAACCCGGCATCATCACACAAGAAATCGGCACGGTCGTGGAAATCGGCGATGGCATTGCTACCGTGGAAGGTCTCCCCGGCGTGCAGATGAACGAGCTGGTCGAATTCCAGAACCATACCATGGGCCTGGCTTTCAACCTGGAGGAGGAGCGCGTCGGGGTTATCGTGCTGGGCGATTACACCACGCTCGAAGAAGGCATGACCGTCTCGCGCACGCAGCGCATCGTCTCCGTGCCGGTAGGCAAAGGCCTGTTGGGACGGGTCGTCAACGCCCTTGGCGAACCGGTGGACGGCAAAGGTCCCATCGAGTACGAGCGCTTTATGCCAGTTGAACGCATCGCCGCCGGCATTGTCGAACGTCAGGACGTGGACACCCCGCTTCTCACCGGCATCAAGGCCATTGATGCCATGATTCCTATCGGGCGCGGGCAGCGCGAACTGATCATCGGCGACCGTCAGACAGGCAAAACGGCCATTGCCATTGACACGATTCTGAACCAGAAGAACAGCGGCGTGCGCTGTATCTACGTCGCCATCGGGCAAAAGCAAGCGCAGATTGCGCGCGTCGTCGCCACGTTAGAGCAATACGGAGCCATGGCTTACACCGTGGTGGTCGCCGCCCCCGCATCCGCCCCTGCCGCGCTGCAATACCTGGCCCCCTATGCCGGATGCGCCATCGGCGAGGCTTTCATGGAGGAAGGCCTTGACGCCCTGGTCATCTACGACGACCTCACCCGTCACGCCTGGGCTTACCGTCAGCTCTCGCTGCTGCTGCGCCGACCGCCGGGACGTGAAGCTTATCCGGGCGACATTTTCTACCTGCACTCGCGCCTGTTGGAGCGCGCGGCACGCCTGGCCTATCGCTATGTTATTGTGAAAAAGGATGCGCCGGAAAGCGCCCAGGAAGATGTGGATGGGCGGGTCTATATTGGACAGCTCGGCAAGCATGAAGCGGAAGCGCGCCTCCAGGAGCTTGGCGAGGGCTACGTCCTGCGTCGGCTACCCGGTACCGGCGGCAGCCTGACCGCGCTCCCCATCATTGAAACCCAATTAGGCGACGTATCGGCCTACATCCCCACCAACGTGATTTCCATCACGGATGGACAGATTTACCTGGAGCCGAGCCTGTTCAACGCCGGCATTCGCCCGGCCATCAACATCGGCATCTCGGTTTCGCGCGTAGGTGGTGACGCGCAGACCAAAACCATGAAGCGCATTGCCGGCCCGCTTAAGCTCACGATGGCGCAATATCAGGAGCTGGAAGCTTTTGCCCGCCTGGGGGCCGACCTGGACGAGGCCACACGCCGACAGTTAGATAAGGGGGTGCGCATGACCGAAATCCTCAAACAGGGTCAATACGCGCCCCTCAGCCTGGGACAGGAAATCGCCATCATTTACGCGGCGCTCAACGGTTTTGTGGACGAGATTCCCGTTCCCAAAATCCGCGAGTACGAGGCCATGTTCCACGAGTACATCCGCGCCCATGCCCCCACCCTGATTGACCGGCTTGAGCGCGAGGCCTGGTCGGACGAGCTGGAGAAGGAGTTGCGCGAGGTCCTGCACGCCTTCAATACCTTGTGGGGAGCGGAGAAAGCGCGAGCATGAGCAGCATTCAACAGCTTCGACGACGCATCCGCAGCACGCGCGACCTGGTGAAAGTGACGCGCGCCATGCAGGCGGTATCCGCCTCAAAGGTGCGCCGCGTGCAACAACAGGCCATCAACTCCCGCCCTTATTACCACTGGGCCAAAGTCTTTCTGCAACAGCTCAGCGGGGATGCCAACCTGATGCAAAGCATTCCCTGGGTGCGTGAGGCTATCGCTCCACAGCGCCTTCTGCTGGTGGTGATAACCTCCGATCGTGGCCTATGCGGTGCTTACAATCAGAACGTGTTGCGCCTTGCGGTCCAATTCCATCAGGAACACGCCGCACAGCAGGTAGACATCTTCACAATTGGGCGGAAGGGGCGTGATTTGCTCGGTCGCTTAGGCCTGAACATCCGCTACCATTTTGATGCGCCGCGCAGCGTGCCCACGTATCACGAGGCGCAGCGCTACGCGCGCCTGATCATGCAGGACTTTGCCCCACAAGCGGGAACTCCTTACGATGAGGTCTACATCGCCTACACGCAATTCAAGAACGTCCTTACCCAGGAAGCACGTATCGAGCGCTTCCTCCCCATCCGTCTGCCCGGCACGGGCACCGAACGTGAGTTTGTATACGAACCGGGGAAGGTGGAGATTCTGGGGACTTTCCTCCCCCAGGTTCTGACGGGGGAACTGTACCACTACATGCTCGAATCCACGGCCAGCGAGCACGCCGCGCGGATGGTGGCCATGGAGAATGCTTCGCGCAACGCGGAGACGCTGGTACAGGACCTCACTTTAGCTTACAACAAGGCGCGGCAACAACTCATCACCAACGAATTACTGGACATTGCCGGCGGGGCCGAGGCTCTGCAGGCGATTCGATAGGGAGGCTTCATGGCAAAAGGAACGCTTGGCCGTATCGTTCAAATCAAAGGCGCCGTGGTGGATGTTGCTTTTCCGGTGAATCAGATTCCGGAAATTTACTCCGCTCTCGAAGTGCAACTTCCCGACCGCAAGTTGATTCTGGAAGTGGAGCAGGAACTGCCCAACGGGTGGGTCCGTTGTGTTGCCATGGACACCACGGATGGCCTGCAGCGCGGTCTGACCGTGGTGGATACAGGGGAACCCATCCGCGTACCCGTTGGCCCACAAACCCTGGGACGCATTTTTAATGTGCTGGGACAGCCGATTGACAACAAACCCGCGATTACCGATGCGGAGCTGCGTCCCATCCATCAGCCCGCGCCGGATTTCGAGGAACAGTCCACGCGCAGTCAGATGTTTGTCACCGGCATCAAGGTGATTGACCTGGTAGCCCCCTTCACCCTGGGCGGCAAGACGGGCGTGTTCGGCGGCGCAGGCGTGGGGAAGACCGTCATCATCGCTGAGCTGATGTATACCATGGCGCGCGTCCACAAGGGCGTCTCGGTCTTCGCAGGCATCGGAGAACGCACCCGCGAGGGCACGCAATTCTACCGCGAATTGCACGAATACGAGGTCATTGACAACGCGGTGATGATTTTCGGGCAGATGAACGAGCCACCGGGCGTGCGCTTCCGTGTGGGCCTGACCGCGCTCACGATGGCGGAATACTTCCGCGATGAAGGGCGCGATGTGCTTATCTTCATTGACAACATCTACCGCTTCGTCATGGCCGGCATGGAAGTATCGGCCCTGTTGGGACGCATGCCGAGCGCGGTCGGTTATCAGCCCACGCTGGCGGCGGATATGGGACAGCTTCAGGAACGCATCACGAGCACCCGGCGCGGCTCCATCACTTCGATGCAGGCCGTGTACGTTCCGGCAGACGACTATTCCGACCCGGCACCGGTGGCCACCTTCGCCCACTTAGACGCGGCGATTACCCTGGAACGCCGGTTAGCCGCACAGGGCCTCTACCCCGCGGTGGATCCGCTCACATCATCCTCGCGCATCCTCACGCCAACCGTGGTCGGTGAGGAGCATTACCGCGTGGCGCGCGAGGTGCAGCGCGTCCTGCAGCGCTATGAAGACCTTAAGGACATCATCGCCATCCTGGGTATTGATGAGCTTTCCGAAGACGATAAGCTCCTGGTAGCCCGTGCGCGCCGTATTCAGCGCTTCCTGACGCAGCCCTTCCACGTCACCACGCGCTTTAGCGGTCTGCCGGGCAAATTCGTGCCCATCGAGGAGACCGTGCGCGGCTTCCGCGAGATTCTGGAAGGACGCCACGACGACCTGCCGGAGCAGGCCTTCTACATGGTGGGCACGATTGACGAGGCCGTAGAAAAGGGCTACGCCTTGCGGCACGCCTGAGGCGACTATGCATCTGGTTGTGGTCATTCCCGAAAAACAGCTCTTTGAGGGCGAAGTCGAATACCTGAAGCTGCCGGGACACGTCGGCGAGCTGGGCGTGTTGCCGCGCCACATGCCGCTCATCACCGCATTGGGGGAAGGCGACCTGATTGCCCGACAGCGCGGCGAAATCTACACCTTCGCCATTCACGGTGGCGTGGCGCAAATCACGGCGGATGAGGTGATTGTGCTGGCGCAGACCGCCGAAGCGCCGGAAGAGATTGACGTGCAGCGCGCACAGGCCGCTCTGGAGATGGCGCTTAGCAAACTCCGTGAAGCAGGCCTTTCGCCGGCAGAACGCGCGCGGTACGAAGCCAAGCGCGAACGCGCCGAAACGCGCCTGCGCATCGCGCAACGGCGCAAAGTCACCCCCAAAATCGGGGAACAGGATTAAACCCACCTCTGGTGGCAGGGAGCGATGTTCGATCGGCTCGAAGTTGCGCGTTATAAGTGCCTGCAACGGGTGGAAGTCACCTTCCGCCCGTTCAATATTCTGGTGGGACCCAACGCGAGCGGAAAAAGCACGCTGCTGGATAGCCTGGCCTTCCTCCACGACGCCTTGACTTACGATGTCGAACAAGCCGTACGACAACGCGCCGGTAGCCTGCGCGAGCTGGTCTGGTTACACGCCGATGTGGAACAGGGGTTTGAAATAGCGCTGGAAGTTTCTTTGCCTGAAACGCTACGCAATACCTACACGCGCTTGCGGTATGAAGTGCGCGTCGCGTTAGATGGCAGCGGAGCGTTGAGTGTCGGCGGGGAAAATTTATGGCTGATAGACGACCGCCAATTTTCTCCACCTCCGCCTCGCCAGCTTACGCTATTTCCCGCCGAGCCTACGAAAGAACAGCTTGCCAATCCTCTGGTGCGGCCCACAGGAAGCCGCACCCCACCTGGATACCGCCTGGTGGTGCGTAAAAACATTGAAAGTGGCAACAACTACTTTCGCTCCGAGCGCACGGAGTGGAACCTGGCGCTACGCTTCGCGTTCCAAAGGCTGGCTCTTTCGGGCATTCCCGAAGATGAGGAACGTTTCCCGGCGGCTCTCTGGTTCAGGCAAAAGTTGCTGCAGGGCATTCATGTCATTCAGTTGAACAGTGTGCTGATGCGCCGCGCCTGTCCGGCGGATGCGCCGCGGACTTTCCAGGCCGACGGCTCCAACTTGCCGGTGATGGTACGCTTGCTTCAAGCTCAGCCCTCACGCTTTACAGCCTGGGTGGCCCATGTGCAAACCATTCTCCAAGACCTCGTGAACATTCACGTGGTCGAGCGGCCCGAAGATCGCGCCCTCTACCTGCAACTGGAATACCAGAACCGGCTGAAAGTACCCGCCTGGTTGCTTTCCGATGGCACGTTACGCTTGCTGGCCCTGACTTTGCTGGCTTATCTGCCTGGCGAAGGACAGGTCTACATCATCGAAGAACCGGAGAACGGCATCCATCCCCGCGCCCTGGAGGCTGTTTTTCAATCGCTCAGTTCAGTATACGATGGACAAGTCTTCTTAGCCACCCACTCTCCGCTCATCCTGGCGTTGGCTCGCCTTGAGGATTTGCTGGTTTGTGGTAAAACTGCCTCCGGTGCGACGGACATTGTCAACGGCCCAGCGCATCCGGCATTGCGAAACTGGCAACATGAGGTGCCGCTGGAAACCTTGTTCGCCGCAGGTGTGTTGGGATGATTGAGTCCCGCCGTCTGGATTTGATTGTGCTGGTAGCCGATGCTGATGCAGAAGCCGGCATCAAGGCACTGCTCGAAAAACGTACAAAAGCCTTGGGCATTCGCGACTTACGCTTCAAGGTGATACGTCATCCTGGGCGAGATGCCGGAGTTTATCAGCAAGCTCCGACGTTACTGCGATCTTACTTGAGCGAAGCCGACTACGCTCTGGTGCTCTTTGATTACGAAGGTTGTGGAAAAGAAGGTCTTTCCGCGCAAGATATTGAAAACGATGTGGAAGAACGCTTAAAGCGAAACGGATGGGCCACGGAAAGACATGATGCAGCGGTGATTGTGCTTGATCCGGAACTGGAAGTATGGGTTTGGACCAATTCACCCCACGTAGCCCATGTCGCCGGATTGAGCGAGGAACGCTTGCACGCGCTCCTTGACAAACAGAAATTGGCATCAAACGGCAAGCCTGAGCGACCTAAGGAAACATGGCAAGAGGCCTTGCGTCAGGCCAGAACGCCGCTTTCACCTGCCCTGTATCAACAGCTAGCAGAAAAAGTCAGTTTGCAAGGGCATCAAGAACGTGCTTTCACAAAGCTCAGGGACGTTTTGCAGACGTGGTTTGGATAAAACGAGCCTGATGGCCCGGATGCAAGAACTGGCCATCGCTGCGTTACGTACTTTGAGATTGAAAATCACATATCAGCATTAACATTTAACAAAAAGAGGTTCCATGCCATTCTTAGTTGAAGAATTAGGGATTGACTTAGGCACAGTCAACGTCGTCATCTACGTGCGCGGACGGGGGATTGTGCTACAAGAGCCTTCTGTGATTGCGCAAGCTATCAGCTCCGGTGAGGTGATGGCGGTAGGCACGGAGGCGGAGGCGATGATTGGACGCGCGCCGCAGTCCTTCCGCGTGCGGCGTCCGCTGCGCGATGGCGTGATCGCTGACTATCGCATCACGCGCGAGATGCTGCGGCGGTTTATCAATCGTGCGATTGGGCGTCTGCGTTTGCTGCGTCCGCGCGTGTGCCTGACGGTGCCCTTTGGCGTGACGCAGGTGGAGAAGCGCGCGGTGCGCCTGGCCGCCCTGGAAGCGGGCGCCGGCGCCGCTTACCTGATTCCGGAGCCGCTGGCGGGTGCCCTGGGCGCTGGTATGCCCATCCATATCCCCGGCGGGCACATGGTGGTGGATTTGGGCGGTGGCACCAGTCAGGCGGCGGTGCTCTCGCTCTACGGGGTTGTCTCTTCGACGGCGGTGCGCGTGGGTGGCATCCGCATGGACGAGGCCATCATCACCTATATTCGCCGGAAGTACAACCTTATCATCGGGCAACCGACGGCGGAGGAAGCCAAAATTCGCATCGGTTCGGCCCTGCCGGGACGCGAGACGCTGCGCATGGAAGTACAGGGCCGCGATCAGGTGACGGGCTTGCCGCGCAGCGTGGAAATCAGCTCCGACGATATTGCCGAGGCCCTGGAAGAAAGCCTGAGCATTATCGTGGGCATGGTCAAATCCGTGCTGGAACGCACACCGCCGGAGCTGGCCGCGGACATCATTGACCGTGGCATGACGATGATTGGTGGCACGTCCCTGCTGCGCCACCTCGATGACCTGCTGACGCAAGAGACCGGCGTGCCGGTGTTTGTGGCCGAAGCGCCCATGGCTTGTGTGGCCATCGGCGCGGGCAAAGCGCACAGTATCCTCCCCATCTTGCAGGACACGCTGCAAGAGCTGTAAGGACCCAGCTTATCCGGCGCGGAGCTTGTGGCTCCGCGCCTTTTGCTTTCCCCTGAGACAAGCTGAACAAGCCGCGCTTCTTTTGTCGCCGGATGGCAAAGCGTCCGTCTGAGTCTACAAAGCCCACGTTGTGGGCGCTTCCAGCTTCCAGTTCCCCCGCTTTCAAACCATTGCCTTACCGCATCGTATAGAGTATAATGTGCGGTTGGTAAAGTAACAGAAGAAAAGAGGTAGCCGATGAAAAAATCCTTACGCATCACACTCATCGTTATGGTGGTTCTCGCCGCGGTGGGCGGGATATGGCTCCTGCTCCGGCAACGTCAGGCGAAAGCGCAAGATGCGGCGGTGCTCCGCACGGCGCAGGTGCAAAATGGACTGCTTGAAATCACAGTTTCCGCAAGCGGGAATGTGGCCGCCGCGCAGCGTGGAGATCTTATTTTTATGGTGCCCGGTACTGTCGCCGAGATTAACGTCAAGGTGGGCGAACGAGTGCGCAAGCATCAAGTGCTGGCACGCCTGGATACCGCTGATTTGGAGCGCGCGGTACGCCAATCCGAGATTCTCCTGGAGCAGGCGCAGCTCGCGTTGCAGCAGGCGCAACAAGGCCCCAGTGAGGGCGATTTGCGCGTCGCACAGGCTGCCGTCAACAGCACCGCGCAGGCTCTCGATGCGGCACGCACCGCCAAAGACCTCGCCATCAGCCAGAAAGACACGAACCTGGAACAGGCCATCCAGCAGCGCGATCAGGCCAAGGCTTTGTACGAGGACCTTCAGGCGCGCGTGGATGCGGGTGAACTGCCGCAGTGGATCGCGGATCAGGCCTACATCCAATATCAACAGGCCGAGGCGCAGGTCAAAGCCCTGGAGGGGACCTCTGGGGATTTGCAGGTGAAACAGGCCAAAACGCAGTGGCTCAGCGCTTACAGCGCGTATGTACAGGCCAAAGAAGCCCTGGCGCGTCTACAGGCTGGGGCCAGCGAGACGCAACTGCGACAGTTGGAACTGCAGGTCGAGCAGGCGCAAATCAACCTGGAACAGGCTCAGTCACGCCTGCAGCAGGCCACCTTGAGCGCCCCCTTTGATGGCGTCGTGGCGGCAGTGAACCTGCGCGAAGGCGCCCCTGCGCCGACCGGCATGGCGGCTATCACGATTTTGGACGATAGCACCTACTACATCAACGTGACGATTGACGAGACCGACATCGGTAAAGTCGCCGTAGGGCAACCGGTCACCGTCACCCTGGATGCTTACCCCAACGAGAAGCTGACCGGACGGGTGGATACCATCGCCCCGGCGGCGACAAACATCGGCGGCATCGTGTTCTACGGCGTTAAGGTTAAGCTCGACCCCACCGACAAGGTAGCCGTGCGCGACGGCATGACCGCGAGCGTGCTCATCGTCACCGACAGCATCCCCGACGCCCTGCTCATCCCCAACTGGGCGCTGCGGACGGAACAGGTGAACGGCGTTACCGTCACGTATACGTATGTGCAGGCAAGTGAGGGGAGTTTGAAAAAGGTGGAATTGAAAACCGGCGCGCGCAACGAGAGTTTTACACAGGTGCTGGAAGGCCTGCAGGCCGGAGATACGGTGGCGCTGCTCGCTCAGGAGCGCACCCTGTTGGACCTGAGTACCATGCGGTAGCCCTATGGACAAGCACGTTATCGAAATCCGCGATCTGACCAAGGTGTACAGCATGGGCGACGTGCAGGTTCACGCCCTGCGCGGGGTGAGCCTTACCGTGGCGCGCGGGGAAATGGTGGCGATTATGGGGCCTTCGGGATCGGGAAAGTCCACATTAATGAACATCCTGGGCTGCCTGGATCAACCGACGAGTGGCACCTACCTGCTGGAAGGCGAGGATGTCGGCAAGATGAATGACGATCAGCTTGCGGATATTCGCAACCGACGCGTGGGATTCATCTTCCAGAACTTCAACCTGCTGCCGCGGACGAGCGCCCTGGATAATGTGATGTTGCCGCTCGTGTACGCGGGGGTTCCGGGCCGTGAGCGCCGTGCGCGCGCCCAGAAGATGCTGGAGATGGTAGGCCTGGGCGACCGGCTTCACCATACCCCCAACGAACTTTCGGGTGGGCAGCAGCAGCGCGTGGCTATCGCGCGCGCGCTCATCAACACCCCTTCTATCATCCTGGCGGATGAGCCAACCGGCAACCTGGATAGTAAATCCGGAGCAGAGGTGATGGCCATTCTTCAGGAGCTGAACCGCAAACAGGGCATCACGGTGATTATCGTCACGCATGATCCGCGCGTGGCGCAGCACACGCAGCGCGTTTTTCACATTTTTGACGGGCTGCTGCAACGCGAAGAAATCATTCATGATCCGTTACAGGCGGCCCGCGAGGTTCCGGTACCGATACCGGTGACGGAGGCGTGAGATGAATCTGGCGGAAAGTTTGCGTTTAGCGCTGCGCGCGTTGCTAACCAATAAAATGCGCGCCGTGCTTACCATGCTCGGCATCATCATCGGCGTTGGGGCGGTCATCACCCTGATGTCGGTGGGACAGGGCGTGCAGGTTTACATCGCTACCCGCTTTCAGGCCATCGGCTCTAATCTTTTCTTCGTCATCCCCGGCTCGTTGACGGAGGAGTTGCGCCGTCCGGCCTACCTCACGTTGAAAGACGCGCAGGCTCTGGAAACCTCGGAAATCGGTGTGCACATTCTGCGCGCAGCCCCGACTGTTCAGGGCGGCGCGCGTCTGAGTGTGCCGGGTCACGATAAGAGCACTCAAATCATTGGAGTCACCCCCCCGTACCGGGACGTGCGCAACTGGGATGCGGTCGTCGGTAGCTTCATCTCCGAGGCGGATGAGAGCGCGCAGGCGCGCGTAGTGGTGCTGGGCGACGATGTGGCGAAGGCGCTCTTCCCCGACCGTCCCGACCCAACCGGGGAAATTGTCCGCATCAACGGCATCCCCTTCCGCGTGATTGGGGTGTTAGAGCGCAAGGGCGGTGGCGGTAGCTTTGGCAGTCAGGATGATGTGGCGCTGATTCCGCTCAGCACGGCTTTGAACAAACTCTTCCCACGCCGCACACCGCAGGGCGAGCCGCGCTTAGGAGCCATTTATGTGCAGGCGACCTCCGGCGATGCTATCGAGTTGGCCATCGCCGAAGTGACCGACATCTTGCGACAGCGCCATCGCCTTTACCCCGGTGACCCGGATGATTTCACCATCATCAGTCAAGACGACTTGATAGGCACGTTTCAACAGATTACAAGCGTGCTCACCACTTTCCTTGGCGCCATCGCTGGCATCAGCCTGCTGGTGGGAGGCATCGGCATCATGAACATCATGCTCGTCTCGGTGACGGAGCGTACACGCGAGATTGGCCTGCGCAAAGCGGTGGGGGCGAAGCGCCGCGACATCCTGTGGCAGTTCCTCATCGAAGCGATGTTGCTTTCCGTCCTGGGCGGCAGTCTGGGCATTATGCTGGGCGCAGCCGGCTCGCAGGCGATTTCGTTACTGCTGCGCAACGAGGGCTTCTATGCCGTGACCACGCTCAACGCGGTGCTGCTGGCGACGCTTTTCTCGGCAGCGGTGGGACTGTTTTTTGGTATCTATCCCGCCCAACGTGCCGCGCGCCTGAATCCCATTGACGCGCTGCGGTACGAGTAAAGGCGCACTGGAGCAAGGCAACGGACAATCACCTGTGTTAAAGGACGGCGGCGGTGCAGAACAACCCGCCGCCGTTTTGGTTTTCCCACCACACCACACGGGCTTAACGTTGACATCTCCTGAATCTAACTTAAAATTTAAAGAAATAGTGTGCTGCGTCCATTTAAGTTAAGTAAGGAGTTTCTTGTGACCATTCAAAAGAAAGTGTGCGTGCTGGGAGATTTTGCCATCGGCAAGACCAGCCTCATCCGCCGATTCGTCGAGGGGCGCTTTGATGAGGCCTACCTCAGCACCATCGGCACCCACATCAGCCGCAAACCGCTCGACCTGGGAGGGCAAGCATTGACCTTCCTCATCTGGGATTTGGCCGGCGGGGATAAGTTCAGCACCGTGATGGCAAGTTACTACCGTGGCGCGGCAGGCGCGCTCCTGGTATGCGATCTGACCCGTCCTGAAACCCTGACGATTTTAGAACGCTACGCTCAGGAATTCTGGAGCGTCAACCCGCGCACACCTTTCGTTGTGGTAGGCAATAAGGTGGATTTGACCGAACAGCGGATGATTGCCGATCACGATCTCGCTACATTCGCTCAAAGCGTGAAGGCGCCCTGGTTCACGAGCAGCGCCAAAACCGGCGCCAATGTCGAAACCATTTTCGCCACTTTAGGGCAGCTCATTCTGGCACTTTAATCTGATATACACAATTCTGAACAAGGAGGGGGGATATGGCCGAAGTTAAACCCATTGCAAGCACACCCGAAACGCAAGGCAGCGACTCCGAGCTGCAGCGCGTGCGTGAAATTATTCTGGGTGATAAAGCCGTCCGTCCACAGACGCCGGAGGTGGAACGTCTGCGCGACATCCTCTTTGGGCCACAAATTGAAGAGTACGAGCGCCGCTTTGCCGATCTGCGGCGCGAACTTGAACGCCTCGCGAGCGACATCCGCGCTCTGCAAGATCGCCTGAGCGAGACGGAGCGTACCCAGACCAGACGCATGGATGCCCTGGAAAGCGAAGTCCGTCGCGTAGCGGATGAACTCAAACGCGACATCACCCGCCTCAATGCGCGCGAAACGCTCCTCAATCAGGCCCTGAGCCGGTTACAACAAGTGGAAGGCACAACGCAGGAACACATCCAACACATCAACGAGCTGCGTGACACCCTGTCCCTGCATGAACGCGACATGCGCACCCTCAAAAACGAAGCCGCGCAGTACCGCGAACAATACGAACGCAAACTGGAAACGCTCAAACGCGAATCCCGTCAGGCCGAAGACGACTTGCGCGCTGAGTTACGCCGCGTGGCTACACGCCTCGGCGATCAGAAAACCGACCGCAAGGCGCTGGCTACCATGTTGATGGAAATCGCTACGCGCCTGGAAACCGGCAGTAGCGTGACGGGTCTGCTCGAAGACCTGACCGGCAAGCTCAAGGAATAACGCTCTTAACTTATGGCCGAACCCTCAAGAGAAAGCAGCGATGAAATCGAAGAGCTGCGTCGGGTTATTCTGAAGCCCGAAGCACTGGTAGATAAGATTGCGCCTGTCATCGCTGACGTGCTGGAAGAACAAATCGAAAACTCGCGCGATGAGCTGGCACAGGCGATTGCCCCCGTCATGGGTGAAGCCCTGCGCCGACAGGTCTATCAGGCGCGCGATGATATTGTGGATGCGCTCAAGCCCGTCATTGGACAGGCGATCAACAAAGCCGTGAGCGAAGCTTTCCAGGAGCTGGCGCGCAATATTGACGCGCGCCTGCGACGCAGCTTCCGCCCGCAAGATACCGTCCGCGCCTGGATCGCACGCCTGCGCGGCATCCCCGAATCTGAATATCGCCTGCGTGAGCTGCTTCCTTTTCGCGTCAAAGAACTCTTCCTTATCCACCGCGAATCCGGTTTGCTCATCCAGCATCTTTCGGCCAGTGAAGAAGAAACGCCGGATACCGACCTCATCAGCGGGATGCTCACCGCCATCCGCGACTTTGCGCGGGAGGCTTTCGGGCAGGGGAAAAGCGGCGAACTCGGCGCCATAGACTACGAAGAGCAGCGCATCCTGCTGGAAAGTCAGGGGGCGGTTTACATCGCCGCCGTCGTGGAAGGCGTCGAACCAGCCAACTTCCGCGAGCAATTGCGTTCGGCCATGACCAGGCTCCAGGAAAAATATTACGCCGCGCTCAAAAACTTCGACGGCAGCGATGATCTGGTGCTTAAAGCGGCCCGGCGCACGTTATTGCCCCTGCTGGAGAACACGCAGGCCGCGCAAAAGGCCAGCCAACCGTTAACCACGGCGCAAAAAATCATCCTGGGCCTGTTGCTGGCCTTCCTGTTCGGCCTGCCCCTGGGTGGATGTGGTTGGTGGTTCTGGAGCGTCGAACGTCGTCTGGCTAAACTCAGTCAGCCGGTGGTGATTGTTGTCACGCCAGAAGCGACGCCCACGCCCACCTTCACGCCCACGCCTACCCTCACGCCCACGCCGACGCATACTCCCACGCCGACGTTCACGCCGTCACCTACATCTACCGCGTCCCCCACCCCAACCCCCACGCGGACGCCAACGCCAACGCCGACCCCCACCCCGCTCCCTTACCACGGGGCCATGATCGGCAACGTCTTCCTGCGCGATGCACCGGCGGGGGCCAATACCGGCCTGGTCGCGCCCTTAGGCGCGCGGGTGGAAATCCTGGCACAATATGGCACCTGGTACAAGGTACGGGTTGTGCTGCCTACGGATCAAAACGAAATCGTCGGCTGGTTGGAAAGCCGCTGGGTTGTGCTCACCAAGACCGTCCCGCCAGAGCGCATCACGCCCACCGCAACGCTTACGCCATCGGCCCCCTGAGGAGGTTGCCCTTTGTTATCGTTAGAACCTGTCCTGGAAAGCCTGCAAACAACTTACGCCCTGGTCGAAGGGACGGCGTTCACGCTGCACGAGCTTGCACCGCGCGCGGCGCTCTGGCTCGGTGCGACAGATCCCGCCGCGCTGATAGGAGAACCCTTGAGCGAGGTGCTCCCGGAAATCATCGGGCAGGAGGATGAGCTGATGCGCGTGCGAGAAGGTGTCCAATCAGCCTGGAGCCTGGATAGCGTGATGCGCGTCCTGCCGGACGGCACGCAGCTCTATCTGCGATTCACGCTCATCCCGGCCCCGCAGCGCCCCGGCTGGTTGCTTCTGTTGATTACGGACCGCACAACCGAGGGCCGCTATCTCCAGGAACTGATGCAAAACCGCAATGAGCTAAGCCTGACGCGCGCCCAATTGGCCCAAAGCAACGCCATGCTGGATTTCTTGCTGAAACGCTACCTGGACCCGCGTCTGGCCGAAGCCTTCATCAAAGGCGAGTTGAAACTCGAACTCGGCGGTGAGCAACGCGAGGTCACGGTGCTCTTCGCCGACGCGCGAGGCTATACGTCTTTTTCCGAACATCTCCAACCCGCGCAAATTGTCGAGGTTCTCAACAACTACCTCAACTTATTGGCCGATGCGGCGGATCAATACGGCGGCCTTGTCAATCAATTCCAGGGCGATAACATGATGGTGATTTTCAACGCGCGTGGCGATCAGCCGCGCCATGCCTGGCTGGCCGTGCAAACGGGCATCACCATCCAACGCGCGCTGCATGATTACTTCCTCCACTGCCAGTCGGAACTGCCACGTCTACACTTTGGCATTGGCATCAACAGCGGGCCGGCCCTTGTGGGTAACATCGGGGCGCGCTGGCGCTACAATTTCACGGCTATTGGCGATACGACCAACCTCGCGTCGCGCATCACCAGTGCTGCACCGGCTGATGACATCTGGATCAGTGAGAGTACTCACGCTCTCCTGGACGAAGCTATCCCCCTGGAACCGCTGCCTCCCATGCAGTTCAAGGGGAAAAGCGCTCCGACACGCTTATACAAAGTTCTCTATCAGGATCTGCTATGACAAAGATTTTAATTGTTGATGATGACCCACTCATCCCACCGCTCATTGCGCGCCATCTGGAAGAACATGGCTACGAAGTCTGGCTGGCCTACACGGGAACACAGGCGCTGGACATCTTGCAAAAGCGCGGTCTGCCCAACCTGGCGGTTGTAGACCTCAATATGCCAGGTATGGATGGATTCGCCCTGAGCAATGCCATTAAAACCATCGCCGATGTGCCCATTATCATTCTTTCGGCCATAGATCAGGAGGATACCATCATCCAGATGCTTAATCTGTACGCGGAAGATTACCTGGTTAAGCCTTTCAGCCTGCGCGAATTGCGGTCACGCATCGAGCGGGTGCTGAAGCGCTTTCCAGAAGAACCTCTAGGGGCTACCGTTACGGTGGATGAGCGTCTGCAACTGGACATTTTTCGTCAGGTGGTCATTGTGGAAGGCAAAGAAGTGCCCCTCACGCCCATCGAAAGTAAAATCCTGCAGGTGCTCCTGCGCCACCGCGGCAAACCTTTGCCCGCAAGCTACATCATTCAGCGCGTGTGGAACGAAAATGTAGGCGAGGAGACCCTGCGCGTGAATATCCATCGTTTGCGGCGCAAAATCGAACCCGACCCGGCTAATCCAGTCTATATCCTGACTGAACACAGCCTTGGCTATCTCTTCAATCCATCTTCAAGGCACGACAACGATGCAAATCAGTAAAAAAATTTGTCTTTTAGGAGATTTCGCCGTCGGCAAAACCAGCCTGGTGCGCCGTTTTGTGTACTCGGTTTTTGATGACCGGTACATCAGCACTATTGGCGTCAAGGTAAGCCGCAAGACGCTCAGCATCCCTCGGAGCACGGCCACGGTAGACCTCACGTTGTTGATTTGGGACCTGGCCGGCAGTGAGGAATTCAATCGAATGCAGAGCAGTTACCTGCGCGGCGCGGCAGGGGCTTTGCTGGTCTGGGACCTGACACGCCCGGAAACGTTTCAGCGTCTCCAGAGCTATCACCGCGACCTCCTATCCATCAATCCACAGGCTCGCTTTGTGATGGCCGGTAATAAAAGCGACCTCATTCAGGGAGCCGGTCTGCTGGATCGCGACGTAGAGCGATTCAGTCAAGCTTACCAGATTCCTTACTTCCTCACCAGTGCAAAGACAGGCCTTGGCGTTGAGGATGCTTTTATCACGTTGGGAATAGCGCTATTGGAACCATGAGTGCCCTTGTTGACGCCATTTTCGCTCATCAACACATCGGCTACTGCCTGCTTTCAGCACGCGGTGAGGTGTGCGAGGTCGGCGGAAATGTGGCCTGGCTTCCGCCTGCACAACGTCCTTATATCGGTAAAGCCGTTCAAGAGTTTTTTCCGGAATTAATCGGATACGAAAGCGCCTTTGAAGACGTGCGCAACGGCACGCTGCCGGCTCTCGAACTCCCCTACATCAACCGCGAAAGGGAGCAGGGCGACATGCTCTATCTCACGCTCAAGCTTGTCCCCGCGCCTGACAATACGGCCCCGCTGCTCCTCATCGTTGCCGATGTGAGCGAAGTCGGCGCTTTAGAGCAACTCATCACGCAACATCGTAACGAAATCCGCCTGCTGCACGCGCTGGAAAAGCGCCAGCATGTCGAGCTGCAAACGCTTAACCGGCACCTGATGCGCCTGGCGGAAATCAAGTCCATGTTTGTCACCATTGCCGCCCATGAGTTCCGCACTCCCCTCACCTCACTCCTGGGCTATCTGGAGCTGCTCGCTAATAGTGCAGATTCCCTCAGCGCGCAGCAACGCGAATATATCGCTATCCTGGAACAAACCGCCCATCACCTTGTCAACCTGACGCAAACACTGCTGGATGTAAACCGTCTGGAAACCGAGCAACTGGAGCTGCAACTGGAAAGCTGCAACCTGGAGCTTCTCATCACTGAGGCCGTGACGCGCTTTGCACCGCTCTATGACGCCAAACATCAGACTTTATCCGTCCACCTGCCCCCCAACCTGCCGCCTGTGCTGTGCGATCCGGCGCGCATCCGTCAGGTGCTTGATAATTTGCTCGCCAACGCCCATAAATATACGCCGGAAGGGAGTCAGGTGTCCATCACCCTGGAATCTGTGTCGCCCGGAATAATCGCCTGCCATGTTCAAGATAACGGCCCTGGCCTCAAGGCGAACGATCAGGAGCTGCTGTTCACGCCCTTTTATCGGGGGGAGCAGGCGCGGAAGAGTGGGCAGAACGGCATGGGGCTGGGCCTGTATATCGCGCGCAGCATCATCGAATTACACGGCGGGACGCTGACCTGTCAGAGTGACCCCGGGAAGGGGACACGCTTCACGTTCACCCTACCCGTTTTAGACGAAACGTAAAACGACCCGCGGAGGGATGCATATGGACTGGCTTAATGTGCTGATCAGTTTGATTTTTGGGGCTTTGATCGGAGCGGTGGTCTGCGCAGCGCTCTGGCGCAAGCGGCTTTCAAAACTGGATTTGCAGCTTCTCAACCTCACCGAAGCGCTCGATCGGCTGGAGGAGGAAAATCACCAACTCAAAGAGCACTATCAGTATTGTCAGGAACACCACGGCGACGTAGAAACAACAGCGCAAAAGTTACTGCGTGCCGAGGCGGAGGTCCAGACTCTGCGGCAGCGGCTGCGCATCGCCAAAACGGATATTGATCTTGAACACGCACGCAATGCCGCCGCAGAGGCGCGCATCCGCGCCCTGGAAGCGGTGCTGGGACAACGTCCGCCCGAAAGTGAAAACGAGGCGCCGGAGATGGAAACCCCTTAAGCCCGGCGTTACGCTGAGGGCTTTCTCCCTGCCACTCAGGCGGCTCTTACTTCCCCGGCGATCAGCCGGATATGATGAGCTTTCACAACCATCCAACAAAAAAGGTGCCCGCTGTGCGGACACCCTTTGCAGTCGGGGCGGGCGGATTTGAACCGCCGACCTCTACAACCCCATTGTAGCGCCCTAGCCAAACTAGGCCACGCCCCGTCAACGCCGTGCATTATACCGCAGGTAGCAGATTTGGCAAGTCGCTACACATCCACGCGGAAACGTTCCACATCCCATACGCGCGCAAAGGCCTGTTCCGGTGTCAACGGTTCATCCTGGAAGCGATAGTACAGGTAGCGGAACATATCCCGCAAGAGCGCGGTCAGCAAGGGCGCGAGGAAAAGCCCCACAATCCCACCCAGTTCACTGCCGATGATGAGCACCAGCATCACCACCGCCGGATGCAGGCGCACGCTCCCCCCCACCACCCGCGGCGTGAGGAACAGATTCTCCACCTGCTGAACCACCAGGGCGAAAATGGCCACCGCCAGCGCCAGGGATGGGCGCTGGGCCAGGGCCACCACCACCGCCGGGATAGCCCCCAGCAGCGGCCCAATGTTGGGAATCAGCTCGAACAGCCCCGCCACGACCCCTAAGACCAGCGCGTAATTGACCCCCATCACGCTCAGGCCAATCGCAGTCACGCTGCCGATAATCATCCCCAACAACAACTGCCCGCGCAAATAAGCCCCCAACACCCGGTCAGCGATACGCGCGATAAACGCCACGTCGGTCCGAATCAGGTTCGGCACCGCATCCAGGAAGGCGTTTTGCAACAGGCGGTAGTCCTTCAAAATAAAGAACACCCAGAAAGGGATGATGAGGATGCTCAACACCATGCTCACGGTGTACGTGATGACGAAAACCGTGCCTTGCAGCGCCTGCTGTACAATGCCCATCGCCCGTGCATTCAGATCCGCTAACACCTGATCCGCGCGTGCTTGCCATTCCGATGGCAACAGTTGGTACTGCGCCAGCAACTCATCCGTCCAGATATTGATGCGCTCCCAAATCCCCATGCGCGCGTTCCACAAACGCACGGCCTGATCTGTAAGCATAGGGATGAGCACGGCAATCACCCCGGCGATGAGACCGAGCATCAGCAAATACGTTATCCCAACCGCCAGAACGCGCGCGCCCTTGCTCAAAAACGGGGCATGCAACACCCGGCCCAGGTGCTTAACCCCCAAATCAATGCGGTTGACAAGCGGGACAAGCACATAAGCCGCGGCCAGACCAATGAGATAAGGCGGCAACACGCGCCGCCCCATCCACAACAAAAGGCCCAACAGCCAGGCCGACCCCATCACCAACACGAGCCGTTTGATACGTTGCCAGGGCCAGTGAGCCATCGTCTATGCCTTCCTCAGAGCGCTAATCCTCATCCAGGCGCAACATGGCGAGGAACGCTTCCTGCGGAATCATCACCTCGCCGAGCATCTTCATGCGTTTTTTGCCCGCCTTCTGCTTTTCCAGCAACTTCCGCTTGCGCGTCACATCGCCGCCGTAGCACTTGGCGAGCACGTCCTTGCGCAACGCCTTGACGTTGACGCGCGCCAGCACGCGCCCTCCCACCGCGGCCTGAATGGGCACCTCAAAAAGCTGCTGCGGGATAACCTCCTTCATCTTGCGGATAAGCAGCGAGCCTTTTTCGTAAGCCTTATCCCGATGAACGATGAAGGCCAGCGCATCCACCGGGTCACCGTTCACCAGAATATCCACCTTCACCAAATCATCGGCGCGATAGCCCAGGAAACTGTAGTCCATCGAAGCATAACCGCGCGAGATGGACTTGAGCTTATCATGCAGATCAATCACCATCTCGGCCAGCGGGATCTCGAACGTGAGCAGCACGCGCTGCGGATCGAGCGTCTCGGTGTGGACCAGCGCGCCGCGTTTCCGTCGGAACAGCTCCATGATGGCGCCGATGTACTCCGTGGGCGTGAAAACCTGCACCTTCATCCACGGCTCGCGGATTTCCTTAATGTAAGAAGGATCGGGCAGATCCGCCGGGCGCAGGATTTCCAATTCCTCGCCGGAATTGAGCAGCACCTGATACATCACGCTCGGCGCGGTAACCACCAGGTCCAGATTGTACTCGCGCTCCAAGCGCTCCTGTACAATCTCCATGTGGAACAGGCCCAAAAAGCCGCAGCGGAAGCCGAACTTAAGCGCCTGTGAGGATTCCGGCTGGAACGTGAGCGAAGCATCATTGAGCTGAAGTTTCTCCAGCGCGTCGCGCAGCGCCGCGTAATCATCCGCCTCCGAAGGGTACAGGCTGGCGAACACCATCGGCTTGGCGGGATGGTAACCCGGCAGCGGCTGCGCGGCAGGACGGCGCGCGTCTGTGATGGTATCGCCCACGCGCGCCTCGCGCACGGTCTTGAGGCCCGTGGCGATATACCCCACTTCACCGGCGCTCAGGCGCTCAACGGGACGCATTTCCGGCGCGAACACCCCCACCTCAATCGGCTCCGTCTTCGCTCCGGTGCCCATCATCAACAACACCGTTTTCCCGTCCACCACCCCATCGTACACGCGGACATAGGCAATCACACCCTTGTAGGGATCGTAGTGGGAATCGAAAATAAGGGCGCGCAGCGGCGCGGTCGGGTCACCCTTGGGCGCGGGGATGCGCTCCACAATCGCCTGCAGAAGCTGCGGGACGTTCGTGCCCTCCTTGGCGGAAACGGCAAGCACCTCTTCTTCGGGCACGCCGAGCAGCTCGGCCACTTCGCGCCGTACCTCCTCCACCCGCGCCGTTGCCAGATCAATCTTGTTGAGCACGGGAATCACTTCCAGATCGTTTTCCAGCGCCAGGTACAGATTAGCCAGCGTCTGCGCTTCGATGCCCTGCGTCGCGTCCACCACCAGCAGCGCCCCTTCGCATGCAGCCAGCGCCCGGCTCACCTCATAGGCAAAGTCAATATGACCGGGCGTGTCAATCAAATTCAACTCATACGTCTGCCCATCCGCCGCCTGCCAGAGCATATGCACCGCCGAGGCCTTGATGGTGACGCCTTTCTCCCGCTCGATGTCCATGCCATCCAGCACCTGCGCCTGCGCGGCGACCTTGCGCGGGTCAATCGTACCGGTCACCTCCAGCAGGCGATCGGCCAGGGTTGACTTGCCGTGATCAATATGCGCGATGATGCTGAAATTCCGAATATGTTGAAAATCCATACCCTCACCCTGTCTTTTTTAAAACATTCGCCCGACCCTCCCCGGCATAAAAATTCAGGGGATGATGGCTCAGGCTTCAGTCTCCTCTCGCAACATCAGACTCTCCTGCCAGGCGGTGGCAATCGCCGAGGCCGCGTCTACCGCCGCTGTGCCGCGGCGCCACCACCCCAGGAACTCGATATTGCCCGCCGGGCCGCGCAAAGGCGAGACCATCAGCCCGCACAGGCCCAGGCCCAGCGCAGCCATGTCCTGCGTCACCTGCTCCAGCACAGCGCGATGGGTCTGTGGATCGCGGACCACGCCCCCTTTGCCAACCTTCTCCGGTCCGGCCTCGAATTGCGGCTTGATAAGCGAAACGACCTGCCCCTCCGCTTTGAGCCAGCGCACCGCCGTGGCATAAATCAGGCGCAACGAGATAAAGGACACATCCGAAACGAGCAAATCCACCGCTTCGGGCAGGCTTTCGAGATAACGCGCGTTGACGCGCTCCATCACCACCACGCGCGGATCCTGACGCAACTTCCAGGCCAATTGACCATAGCCTACATCAATGGCGTACACGCGCGCCGCGCCGCGTTGCAACAGACAATCCGTAAACCCGCCGGTCGAGGCGCCGATGTCCGCCGCCACCAGGCCGCGCACATCCACGCCGAAGCGCGTCAGAGCCGCTTCAAGCTTTTCCCCGCCGCGGCTCACAAAACGCGGCGCTGCCTTGAGGGTGATATGCGCCTCCGGCGTCACCATCAAGCCCGGCTTATCGGCCAGCGCGCCATCCACCAGCACCTCACCCGCGCGAATCAGCCGCTGCGCTACCGAGCGACTCTCGGCCAGGCCGCGTTCCACCAACATCACATCCAGGCGTTGCTTACTCACGGACTGAAGGATACCACAGATTGCGGAGTTTGCCACAAGCTGGGGCTGGATGCTGGAAGCTGAAAAGCGGAGAGCACGGTCGCCCGGCGCGGGTTCAAACCGGGTGGACGACGGCAGTGCCGTCACCTACCCCGTGACTGTCCTTTTGACTGGATGCTGTGCTGGTTTCCACCGGGCGCGGGCGCAAGCGCGGCGACTTATCACGCCGGGATGAGGTCATCCAGCACGCGCTGGAAGTCCTCCGGCAAAGGGGCGGTGAAGGCCAGCGCCGCACCGGTCAGCGGATGGGTGAAGGCCAGGGACGCGGCGTGCAGGCATTGCCGCGGCGCGGGGAGCGGGGAGCGCTGCGGCCCGTAGAGCGTATCCCCCACCAGGGGATAGCCCAGCCAGGCCATGTGGACGCGAATTTGATGCGTGCGCCCGGTCTCCAAATCCACATCAAGCAGGGTGTAGGGGCGACCGGCGGCATCCACATAACGCGCGCGCACCGTCCAGCGCGTGCGCGCCTCCCGCCCGCCTTCCACCACCGCCATCTTGAGGCGCTGCACCGGGTGGCGACCAATCGGCGCGTTGACGTAGCCGCTCGCTACCTTTACCGCGCCGATGACCAGCGCCACATACCGCTTGTGCACCTCACGGCGCTTGAATTGCTGCTGCAAACGCTGATGGGCCACATCGTTTTTCGCCACCACCAGCAGGCCGGAGGTGTCCTTATCGAGGCGGTGGACAATGCCGGGCCGCACCGCTCCACCGACTGAAAGCGTCGGGCAGTGATAGAGCAGGGCATTCACCAGCGTCCCACGCGGATTGCCCGCGCCCGGATGCACCACCAGCCCGGCAGGCTTGTTAATGACGATGAGGGCCTCATCTTCATACACAATGTCCAACGGGATGGGTTCCGGCAGGAGTTCCGTGGGTTCGGGGGGCGGGATGCGCACCAGCAGCCTATCCCCCACGCGGACTTTGTAGGCCGGGCGTGTCGGCGCACCGTTGACGAGCACCTCGCCGCTTTCGATGAGGCGTTGCAGAGCGGCACGGCTCAGCTCCGGCAGATGCGCCACCAGATAGCGGTCCAGACGTTCGCCCGCCGCGGCGACCGTGAAGCTCACCTCCTGCGCGGGTAAATCGTCCTCTTCCCCCCAGGCCTCGCCGCTATCGGGGTCCCAACTCATCCCGTCGTGCATCATGCCCCGTCCGCCCGCCAGACGACGCGCCCATCCTTGATGACCAGGGCGACGGGATTGGTGCCAAAACGATAGCCCAGATGCCGATAATCCGGCACATCCAACAGCACCAAATCGGCGCGGTAGCCGGGCGTGAGACTGCCCACCTCGTGCCCCAGGCCCAGAGCAAAGGCGGCGTTGAGGGTGGCCGCGACCAGCGCCTGCGCCGGTGTAAGACGCAAATAACGACAGGCTAAAGCGATGACAAAAGGCATGGATTCGTTCCACGCCGTGCCGGGGTTGCAATCCGTGGCTAAGGCCAGTGCGGCCCCCGCTTCCAACAGGGCGCGCGCCGGCGTGTAGTCGTGATGCCCCAGCCCAAAAGGCGTGCAGGGCAGGGAGACAGCGATGGTCTGCGCGGCCCCCAGGCGCGCGATGTCCTCCGGCGGGGTGGTGACGAGATGATCCGCTGAAGTCGCGCCCAGCTCGACCGCCAGCGCCGTCCCGCCCAGCGGCGCGAATTCGTCCACGTGAATCTTGAGCGGGAAACCCAACTGCCGCGCCGTTTCCAGGATGCGCCGCGATTGGGCCAGATCGAAAGCGCCCTGCTCGCAGAAGACATCGCAGAAGGGCAGGCGCTCCCATCCCAGGGCCTGCGCCTTTTCCCGCGCCGCGGGTAGCATCTCCTCACATACCAGAGCCACGTAATCATCGGCGCGGCCCTTATATTCAGCGGGGATGGCGTGCGCTCCCAGGAACGTGGGGACAAGGGTCACGGGTTGCGTGCGCTGCAGCTCCGCGATGGCTTCCATTTGCCGCAGCTCGGTCGCTGTTTCCAGGCCGTAGCCGGTCTTGATTTCGACGGTGGTCGTGCCGTGCGCCAACATGCGCTGCAGGCGCGGACGGGTTTCCGCCACCATCTGCGCCACATCCGCGGCGCGCGTGGCGCGCACGGTGGACATGATGCCGCCCCCTGCGGCCATAATGTCCATGTAGGTAGCGCCGGCAATGCGCAGCTCAAACTCGGCGGCGCGGTCACCCACCCAGACCAGATGGGTGTGCGGGTCCACAAAGCCGGGGCAGATGACGCGGCCGCGCGCATCCACCTCTTGCCGCGCCGTGTAGCGCGCGCGCAGGTCCGCGCTCGGCCCCACCGCCACGATGCGGCCCGCATCCACCGCCACCGCCCCCTGCGGGATGAGGCCCAGTTCGCCCAGGGCCAGCCCGCGCTGCGGTCCCCCACCCTGCGGCGGGATGACGCACACTTGCGCGGCGGAGTGCAGCAACAGGTCAATGCTCGTCATCGCTCAATGCCTCCCCTACTTCGCTGAAAATGGCGCGCGCTTCGTCCAGATAGGCGGCGATGTGCTCCGCCGACTTGCCGCGCGCTTCGAGGTAGAAGCTCAATAAGTCTTCCGGCGTGAGGGTTTCCACTTCCAGGCCGTCTAAGCGGTCCACTGCCGCGCGCTCGACATCGCGCACGATTTGCGCGTAGAAAGCCGCCCCCAAGAGCGCGCTCAAATCGCGCTCACGCAGGTGCGGCTCCTGCTCCGGCAAGAGCTTGATCTGAAGCCGCACGACCGCGTCCTGCAAGGGGACGCCCCGCAAACGCTGGGTGATGACGGCCATGGGATCCGTGGCGGCGCGCACGTCCACCTTGACGGTGATGAAGGGACGCGCGTTGACCTGCACAAAGCGCCATTCCGCGTGTCCGCGTTCCACGTCCACCCAACAGAAGCCCTTGGGCTGGCCTTCTTCGCCGAAATCCACACGCTCCAGGCTGCCCGCGTAGACCACCGGCGGCTGGTGACCGTTGTTCAGCTCCTGATGGAGGTGAATGTGCCCCAGGGCCACGTAATCCCAGGCGGCATCGGCCAGCACGGAAAGCGGGAGGGCCACGTCGCGCCCTATCATGATGGCGCGCTCCGAACCCCATTGGGCCTGTTCTACGGAGAGGTGTGCCAGCAGCACGGTCGGCAGAGCGGGGTCCAGTTCGTCTTTGAGCGCGGCCAGACGCTCCGCGAGGATGTGCGCTACTTCCTGATCCAGTTCCTGAATGGACTTGCGGCGGTAAATGTCCTGACGCAGAAGGCGCTGTCGCACGGGATAGGGCAGCGTGAGCACCTGCAAAGGGCCATAACGGGTTTCGATGCGGTGAACGGCGGACTTGCGCGCTACCGTGACGTGGGGAATGGCAAGGGCGTGAAAGATGTCCAGGCTGGTGGCGCGCTGCTCCACGGCGGGGATGTCGTGATTGCCCACGAGCAGCACCGTCGGGATGCCGGCCTGCGCAAGGCGTGAGAGACGCCGCGCGAACTCACGCAGGTAGGTTGGATCCGGGTCACGGGTGCGGAAAGCGTCACCGGCGAAAAGCACGGCGCCCGCTTCGTGCGCGATAGCATACTCCACCACGTCATCTAAGCGGTGCAGAAAATCCAGCACGCGCTGATTCAGCCCCGTCTCCGGGTCCAATTTGCCGTAGCTTTCAACCCCAATGTGTAAATCGGCAAAATGCAAAACAGGTATCTTCATGGGACGCTTCTCCCTGTTTCCTGCTTCCAACACGATGCTTCCGGTTTCCAATCGAAAGGACATTCAAGGGCAGGCGACGGCAGTGCCGTCACCTACCCGGATTGAACCCATACCGGGCGACCGAACTTTCCGCTTTCCAGCTTCCAGCATCCAGCTACGGCCTCACCTGCGTCCACAGACAGACGCGCCCGTCCTCCGTCCCTACAGCGATGCGGTTGGCGTGGATATCCAGCGCCGTCACCGCGGCGGATTGCGGCGCCGAGGTCCACAGGGTATCGCCCGCCACCAGCACCAGACGGCCTTGCCGCGTGCCCGCAACCGGTAGCTCCTGCTCCCAGGCCATGGCTGTGACCGCATCACCGGCCAGTTGCCAGCGCTGCACCACCTCCGCGCGGGTCACATCCCACAACAGGATTTGTCCACTCGCATCCGCCGCCAGCAACTGCTGACCGTTGGGCGAGAAAGCGAGCGCGGTCAAGGCGGCGCGGTGTCCGTCCAACACCTTCAAGCGCGTCCCCGCTTCCACATCCCAGAGCCACAGCTCCCCGTTGGCCGCGCCAGAAGCCACCCACGGCCTGGATGGGTGCGTCGCCAAAACGGTGATCGGCGCGGTGTGGCGTTCGATATTCCACAACGACCAGTCCGCATCGCCGCTGCTTGCGTCCACAATCCAGATGCGGCCCTCATCCAACCCCAACAGGATTTGCAAGCGCTGCGGCAGCACCGCCACGGCGCGGATGGGCGATAAAATGGGGATGTGGGTGGTGTAGACCTCGGTGAAATCGGGCAGGAGATAGTGACGCGCGCGCGTGCCCTGCACCAGCACCACCTGTTCCTCCCACGCGAGCAGCGCGCGCTCCGCCATTAAGGGCTGCGTGAGCACCGCCGTCGGCGAAAGGGTTTGCGCGTCGGCCAGGGTGGTGGCGCTGGATTGCACGATAGTCAGGCGCTGCAGCGTCATGCCCAGCGCGTGCACCGGCTCGTGCTGCGCCTGCAAACACCCCACCACCTGCGGCGGCTGCGTCAGGGAAAAGCCGCCCATCGGCGTAGGCACGGGTGTGCCCGGTTGCACCGGCCAATACGGCGTGGCGGTCGGGGTCAGGGTGATGGTGGGGGTCGGCCAGAGCGTCGGCGTGGGCTGCGGCGTGGCGCCCGTCGGGGCCTGCGCCAGCCAGACGAGCAGCGCCACCATCACGAGGGCCAGCAGGGCTGCTACCGCCATCCACACCGGACGCAGACGCGGCCAGACGCCTCCCCAGGCCCACACCAGCGCGGCCAGCGCCAAAGCAAGGGCCGCAGCGGCGAAAAGGTTCCACGCCGCCGCTTCCAGGACTACCTGCGCCAGGGTCAACGCATAGCCCTGCACCGTGGCGGAAAAGCCTTCCAGACCCCACAACGCCGTCCAATGCCCGGCCCAGGCGGGCAGATACCAGGCCAGCGCGGCTGCGCCCAATCCCCCCAATAGCGGCGGGAAGCCCGCCCAGAGCGGCGTCTCCTGCGCAGGAGCCAGGGCCAGCACGGCAGCGGTCAAGACGAGGGCCAGGAAAGGCCAGAGCAACACCAGGGCGGGCGCGACGGGCAAAGGCGGGGTCTGGAAGGCGCGCGCCTGCCAGGCGTTGAGGCGCGCGTACACGTCCATTTCGATGGTATCCCAGGCTTCGCGCAGGGCCGTGTAGGCGTAGCCCTGCTCCTCCGGCGGCAGTTGATCAGGCCGGCAGTAAAGAGCGCCCGCCTCCGCGCAGGGCGGCAGGGCCTGCCAGAGCGCGTCCAGGATGAGCGCGCGCCGCGGTTCGATGAGATAAGCGCGCACCGCCGCGCTGAAGGCCTCCGGCGCCGGTCCCTGTCCCAGGAACCAGCGCACCGTCTGCGGACCGAGATGGGCCAGCAGAGGTTCCAGCGTCTCCGGCTGCAACGCCGCCTCCAGGACGGGTTGCAGGGTCTCGGCCTGACGCGGCATCCAGCGATAGGTATCGTCCTGCGGCAGGCGCGGTGCCAGCTCCACGGCGAGCACGGCGCTCAGGCGCGGCAGCAGACGCCGGTCGTGCGCCACGCGCCGGTATACCTGCGGCCCGGTCAGGCTCAGGTAGAGCGGGCCGAGCACCAGCAGCGCCGCCCAGGCGAGCGCAGCCAGGAACGTCGTCAGTCCCGCAAGCAGGCGGCGCGCATTCATGCCGGTTCCCCGGGCGTTTCGAGGGCAGCAATTTTGGCCACCCGGCGGGCATGGCGTCCGCCCTCATAGCTGCCATTCAAGAAGGCATCCACAATATCCAACGCCAGGCCCTCGCCGATAACCCGTCCGCCCAGGGCGAGGATGTTGGCATCGTTATGCGCGCGGGCCATGCGCGCCATGTAGGGATCGGTACACAGGGCGGCACGGGCGCCGCGCACCTTATTCGCGGCAATCGAGATGCCGATGCCCGTCCCACAGATGACGATGCCCAGGTCATACCGTCCTTTCACCACCGCGCGCGCCACGGGCAGCGCGTAATCGGGATAATCCACCGAAGTTTGCCCGTCGTGCGTGCCCACGTCTTCCACCTCATGACCGGCAGCGAGGAGATGACGCTTCACCGCTTCTTTGAGGGCATAACCGCCATGATCTGCACCGATAATGAGCCGCATGGTTTCACCTCTTATCCCACTGAAAGATTGGTTTATGCTAAATTCGTGTTGTCTTCCAACCCATTTTGTGCCGCATCAACAGGGCCGGCCTCCTCGACCACAGCGCCATGATCGGGGAGCACGGCTTCGACGTTGCGAATGTGCGGGTTAAAGTAGCCCACCAGGCCAGCCATTGCCGCGAACAGGCCCGTGATGACGAACATCAAGGCGATGCCAGCACCGGGGCCGGTCCCCACCAGGGAGCCGAAGCGTCCGGCCCAGGCCCCACCGGTCTGCATCGCCGGCTCGAAAACCTTATCCGCCAGAGGGCCAGCCAACGCCTGCGCCAGCGGGGAAACCAGCCACGCGATGAAGCGGCGCGTGCCAAAAACGCGCCCCTGAATATCCGGCTCCACCTTGGCCTGCCAGATGGCCTGATTGGAGCCGTTCAACATGGGGACAAGCATCCCGCCAATGAGCAGGCCGATAGCCCAGCCGGTGAAGGTCTGCACGAAGCCGAGCAAGCTTTGCGCAAACAGGCCGGTGAGAATCCAGCCCATCAGCACGCCGTGGACGCGCTTTTTCGGACCACCCCACACGCTCATCACAATCCCGCCCAGCACGCTGCCCACCGCCCCCACTGCGTTGACGCGGCTAAAAATCGCCACGTTCTGCTGCGTGCGCGCCAGAATCATGGGCGAAAAAACCGCAAAGGCCAGGTTGTTAAAGAAATTCCCCACCATGAACGTGAGCTGCAAGCCCAACAGGCCCGGCCGTTTGAAGATGTACGCAAAGCCGAAGCCCAAATCCTTGAGGAAATTCCCGCTGTTCGCAGCACGTCCCGCGTCCGTCTGTTGCGGCTGTGGGATGGGCACCAGCGCCAGAATCAGGATGGCAAAGCTCGCCGTGACCATGTCTATGAGGAGTAAGCCCTTCAAACCAATGGGGCCGATCAACATGCCCGCGAGGAGCGGCGCCAGAATGCCCGAACCCGCCGCGGCCAGCTCAAGCATGGCATTGGCTCGCGCGTAGTGCTTTTTGGGCAGCATCAAGGAAATGGTGGCAGAATAGGCCGGCCATTGGAATCCCTGCATCACCCCGGCGATGAAGGCCAGCGCATACAGGTGTTCGATCTGCAACCGGTCCAGACTGAGCAAAATGAAGATGACCAGCGCCGTGAACGCGGCGGCCATGTCGCTGAACATCATCATCAGCTTGCGGTTGCCGCGATCCACCCACATGCCGATAATCGGTCCCAACACCGTCATGGGCAGGGTGAAGGCCAGCCCAATCAGAGCCAACGGGGTGGCCTGTTTGGTCACGTCGTAGGCCCACAGGGTCAGGCCAAAGTTACTCATGGAGGTGCCGAGCAGCGAAAAAACCTGTCCAATCCAGATGAGCAAGAAAATTTGCACAGGTGACTCCTTCATAGGTTAGATAAGCTGCGCACGCCCCCCATGCGCTTTCTGCCACGCATACTTTTTAACGTCCGCAGCGGGATTTCCGTTCCCTGGTCCATGATGCATGGCTGTGTGTTGATTCGCGCCGGTTGGTTGCCCCCGTGTTCGGGCGACCACGAGGGTTGCCGCCGCAAGGGGGGCAACCGCAAGGGGGCAACCGCAAGGGTTGCCCCTACTACCATTGGATTGGCGCGAAACCGTGCTCGACAAGGTAGCGGTTGGCCTTAGAAAAGTGCCCGCATCCCAAAAAACCTTGTGAAGCGGAAAGCGGTGAGGGATGCGGCGCTTCCAGGATGAGATGCCTGCGCCCATCAATGAGACGGCGTTTGCTCTGCGCAAAGCGCCCCCACAGCATGAAGACCACGTGTTCACGGCGTTGGGCTACCGTCGCCACAATCTCATCGGTGAGCGGCTCCCATCCCAGGCCTTGATGCGAGGCGGCTTTGCCCGCCTCCACCGTGAGCACGGCATTGAGCAGAAGCACACCCTGCCGCGCCCAACGGCTTAAATCCGTGCTGAAAGGTTGCGGCTGCCCACCGTACACATCACGTTGAATCTCATCGAAGATGTTGCGCAACGAGGGCGGCGCGGTCACCCCTTCCGGCACGGAGAAAGCCAGCCCATCGGCCTGACCGGGACCGTGATAGGGGTCCTGTCCCAGAATCACCACGCGCACTGCGTCAAAATCCGTGAGCGCCAACGCGCGTAAAACACGGTCCTGCGCGGGATAAATAGTCGTCGTCAGACGCAGCGTCGCCACGTGCGCCAGCAGCGCCACGTGTAAGCCCTGCCGCATGGCCGGGACAACGTCAGTCCAGGTATCTAAGCTCATAGCCGCGGTAACGTGATGCCCATCTGTTTCTGATATTTGCCCTTCTTGTCGGCGTAGGAGACCTCGCACGGCTCATCGCCCTCAAAGAAAAGCACCTGCGCGATGCCCTCATTGGCATAGATTTTAGCGGGCATGGGCGTGGTGTTGCTGATTTCGATGGTGATGTAGCCCTCCCACATCGGTTCCAGAGGGGTGAAATTCGTCACAATGCCACACCGCGCATAGGACGACTTCCCCAGCACGGCCCCCAGCACGTTGCGCGGCATGCGGAAGTATTCCACCGAGCGCGCCAGGGCAAAAGAATTCGGCGGGATGATGCACACCTCACCACGGTATTCCGCCATCGCGCGCGTATCGAAGTGCTTGGGGTCCACGACCGTCAAATCCCCCAGACCGGGCGTGAAGATGAGGAACTCATCCGCCACCCGAATGTCGTAGCCATACGATGAAAGGCCATACGAGATGCAGCCGTTACGCACCTGCCCTTCCACAAAAGGCTCAATCATCCCATACTCCAGCACCATCTTGCGAATCCAACTATCGGCTTTTAACCCCATATTCCCCCCTACATGCGTTCGGGCGCGTCCATGCCCATCAGGCCCAGCACCCGCGCCAGTGTGATTTGTGCCGCGCGCGCCAGATGGAGACGGGCCTGCGCCAGCGGTCGGGCCTCCGGTTCGGTCATCACAATCCGGCAATCGCGATAAAACACGTGGAACAGCGCCGCCAGCTCCATAGCGTATCCCGTCAGGTGATGCGGGGCCAGGCCACGCGCCGCCATGGCGATGACATCCGGCAGCTCCAACATCTTGCGGATGAGCGCCTGCTCGCTCGGATGCGTCAAAAGGCTCAAGTCCGCCGTGGGTTCAAGCGTCAGCCCCTGCTCGGCGGCGTGACGCAGAACGCCGGCGATGCGCGTGTGCGCGTACTGCACGTAATACACCGGGTTGCGATCCGATTGTTCCACCGCGAGGTCGAGGTCAAAATCGAACTTCACATCCGCCGTGCGCGTGAGCAACATGAAGCGCACCGCATCCGGGCCGACCTCATCTAACAGCTCGCGCAGGGTGATGAACTCGCCGGAGCTTTTGGACATACGCACTTCCTGCCCACCGCGGTAGAGCGTGACGAGCTGATACAGGATGATGATGACGCGCTCCGGGTCCAGGCCCAAAGCCTGCGCCGCGGCCTTGACCCGTGGCACATCCCCATGATGATCCGCGCCCCACACGTAAATGGCCTTGTCGAAGCCGCGCGTGACCAGCTTATCCCAGACGTAAACCGCATCCGAAGCCAGGTAGGTCGGGCGGTCGTCCGGCTCGGACACCACACGCGGAGACCGGATGAGCACCGCGTCCTTTTCCAGCGCGGGGTGGCGGAACCAGACCGCATCGTCGTATTCCACCACGTAACCGCCCGCGCGCAGGCGCTCCAGAATCGGCTCGAACATGCCGCGCTCGTAGAGCCAGCGCTCATGGAACCAGGAATCGAAATAGATGCGCATCCGCTCCATGTCGGCGCGGATCCATTCCAGCACGCGCGCGATGCCCCAATCGGTCACGGCGCGGATGGCCTCGCGCACGTCCATCTCCAGATAGCGCCGCCCGGCCTCATCCGCAAGCTGCTGCGCCAGCGTGGTGACGTAAGCGCCGGGGTAGCCTTTTTCCGGGAAGGGATAGGCTACATCGAAAAGGGCGGTATAACGCGCGTAGATGCTTTCTCCAAAAACGCGCGCCTTAGACCCCGCGTCGTTGACGTAATACTCCCGCTCCACCTGATACCCCGCCGCAGTGAGCAGGGAAGCAAGCGCGTCCCCAATCACGGCGTTACGCGCGGATCCGATGGTGAGGGGGCCGGTAGGATTGGCACTCACAAACTCAACCTGCACTCGCGCGCCGCGGCCCACATCAACATTCCCCCAGGTTGCGCCAGCCTCCAACACGCGCGCCACCTGTTGCGCCACCCAAACAGGGTTCAGGGTGAAGTTGAGATAACCGGGCGCGGCGACCTCAACGTTTTCCACCAACTCCGCCTTCGGAAAGTAAGGGAGCAGCGCCTGCGCAATCTGAAGCGGCGCACGTCGGGCGGCGCGCGCCAGGTTTAAACAGACCGGAGAGGCGTAATCTCCGTGTCCTTCGTGTTTACTCACCTCCACCGGTATGACATCCGGCAAAGGAAAATCGGGCAGAGCACCGGCCGCCTGCGCGTCCAACAGCGCCTGCCGCAACCTATTGGATAAGTGCTCGCGGATCGTTTGTGCTTTGTCGTTCATTCTCTCACCCCTGAAAGCTATGGAAAAACGTGCCCGGCATGGACGGACGTTCTGAACAGCCAGGAACGCCGGAAGACGCTGCATGGCGGGAAGCGCGTCCCTGCGTGCCCATCCACGCTGCGCTTGAGACGGGCGTCTCCAACACAAAATTGAGGGCGCGCGCTCAGCCGCGCGCCCTCAACAAGGGAACTGTGCTGCGTTTTATGCGCGACCGGCGCTCTGGAAGATTTCGATCTTGCTTTCAACCACGGCCTGCATGGCATCAATCGCCGGGCCGAGGATCTTGCGCGGATCAATTTCGCCCGGCTTCTCGTCCATGATCTTCTTCATCGTGGTGATGAAGGCGTAACGGATCTCGGTATCAATGTTGATCTTGCAGATGCCGCGCTTCACAGCCTCGGTAATCTGATGATCGGGGATGCCCGATGCGCCGTGCAGGACCAGGGGAACGGAGACCTTTTGGCGAATGGCATCAAGGCGATCGAAATCGAGTTTGGGTTCGCCCTTGTAGAAACCATGCGCGTTGCCAATGGCCACCGCCAGGAAGTCAAAGCCCGCATCTTCCACAAAGCGCGCGGCCTCATCGGGATCGGTCATGAGCGCCTCGCGCTCGCTCACCACCACGTGCTCTTCCGCGCCGCCAATCTTGCCAATCTCAGCTTCGACGGGGATGCCGAGGGCATGGCAGACTTCCACCACCTTGCGCACTTCGGCCACGTTCTGCTCATAGGGGAGCTTGGAAGCGTCGCGCATGATGGAGGTAAAGCCCGTGCGCAGGGCCAGCAGGACGGTCTTGAAGTCCGGACCATGGTCGAGGTGAATCGCCACCGGCACGGAAGCCTGCTGCGCGGCTTTCGCCACAATCATGGGGAGGAACTCAGGCCCGGCGTACTTCAACGCGCCCGCAGAAATCTGCACCAGGACCGGCGCGCGCTTTGCTTCCGCCGCGCGGATGATGGCATGGGTGATTTCCAGGTTGTTGGTGTTAAACGCGCCCACGGCATAGCCGTTCTTCTGGGCATCCAGGAGCAATTCTTTGCTTGTAACTAACATGGTTGGCCTCCTCTCAAGAATCGAAACCTCTCCGTGCAGGTATAACCTGTTTCGTGGAAAATGTCAAACGTGACGCTTCCGCAACAGCAGTGTCGTCGCCTACCCGGGTTGAACCCGCGCCGGGAGACCTTACTCTCCGCTTTCCAGTTCCCAGTTCCCCATCAAAAGGCCGGGTAAGCGACGGCAATGCTGTCGCCTACCCCAGTTTCCCGCTTCGCGCCAAAAGGGTTATAATGAGAGTAGCATAACCGATTGTCATAGAAAGGAGTCTCGCCATGCCCCGTCGTTTACTGGCCTTGCTTGGGCTTGTCCTGTTGAGCCTGAGCGCCGTGGCGGCACGCCCGGCGCAGGAGACAAGCATTGTCTATCAGCGCTACGATGTGGACATCATCCTGCAAGAAGATGGTCGCTTCCTCGTGCGCGAGACCTACGTTCTGCGCTTTGCGGATACTTTCACGCAGGGTTTTGTCGAAATCCCCACCGACTACACCGAAAACATCGAAGTGCTCGGTTTCTACGAGGGCGAAACGCCCTATACCCGCGATGGTAGTGGAGCGGGGAGCTATACCGTGACTGAGGAAGTCGGCGCAATCTACCTGGATTGGACCTACACCCCCACCACCGTCGGGGACGTGCGCACCTTCAGCGTGGCGTACCTCGTGAGCGGCGGCCTGTGGGTTTACCCCGACGCTCAAATCCTGCGCTGGCGCGCCATCCCTGCCGACCGCAGCGGCATCCCCATCGAGGCCGGTCAAGTGACCGTCTTCCTGCCGGCCAACATCAACCCGCAAGACGTGATGGCCCTGAGCGGCGGCGCCGAGGCCGAGGTGCGTTACGAAGGCCAAAAGGTCATCTACACCGCCGGTCCCATCCCCGACGGCACGCACCTGCAAGTCGAACTCACCCTGCCTCCCAACGCGCTGTCCATTCAACCCCCGGCCTGGCAAAAGCTCGAAGACGAAAGCGCCCTGGATTTCCGCATCGAAGCCATGGACGTGACGCTCACCATCGAGCCGGACGGTTCCGTGCTCGTAGAGGAAAGCCAGACCATCAATGTCCTCAGCGGTGTGCTTTACGGCATGGATCGCATCATCAGCCACCGTTTCGTGGACGCGGTCGAAGTCCTCGGCGTGTGGGAAGGGGACCTCGCCTATCAACCCAGCACCACGCCCTGTGAGGGATGCTATCAAATCCAAAGCACCCCCACCCAACCCGGTTGGGCCAGCTACAACGCGGCAAGAAAAGAGGTGGTCTACAACGACTGGGCTATCGGCAGGACGGTGGTGAGCTGGGACTTCCCGCCCTTGCGCGAACAGCGCACCACCTTTACCCTGCGTTACCGGCTACGCGGCGTGCTGCGCATCACGCCCGACGCGCAGGCCCTTGTGCTGCAGGTCATCAGCGGAGAAGGGCGCCCCGTCGCTGTGGGTAAGGCGCAGGTGCGCGTGGTGCTCCCGCCGGGCGTCAGCCCCGCGCAGGCGCAGTTCAGTGGGGGTATGGTGACGGTGGCCGCAGACGGCACGGCGCTCATCCAACGAGAGGCGCTGCTCGCGCCTGGTGCATCCTGGGAGGTGAGCATCACCTTGCCACCCAACGCCACCTCCGCTACCCAGGCAACCTGGCAGAAGGAGGTAGAAGCGATTGAGCTGCAAGCGCAAAAGGCGCGTCAACGTCAGGCCTGGATTCAAATTGGCACCGTCGTGGCCAGCCTGCTCCTGCTCATCGGCGGATTGGGTGGCGCACTCTTAGCCTGGTATCTTTGGGGACGGGATGTGCAGGTCGGCGCCATCGCCGACGTGCTGCCGCGTCCACCTTCCGACCTGCCACCGGGCATCGTCGCCTATCTCCTCAAAGAAGAGGCCACCGTCAAGGGCGCGCTTGCCACGATTTTCCACCTGGCCAGCCTGGGCCTGCTCACCATCAGCTTCAAGGGCAAGGACCTGTTCCTGCAGCGCGTTTACAACGAGCCGTTAAAAGCAGGAACGCCCATCCACTTAAGCGAACAGGAGACCGTGAGCGTGGCCCCGCACATGGCCGCGCTTTACAACGCGCTCCTGCCGCACATCCCCGCCGAGGGCACCACCCTGAGCCTGATTTACAACGTCTTCCTCGCGGCCCTGCCCAAGGTGTACGAAGAAATGGCGCGGGAAGCCAGCGTTTTCTTCGCCGGGCGTCCGGATAAAGTGCGCAAGACCTGGCAGGGCATCGCAAGCGTCATCTTGCTTGGCGGCATAGCCCTGATGTGCATGGGCATGGCGCTGCTGGGAGAGAATGCCGGAGTGGTGGCCTGCTTCCCCGGCGTGGCCGTCATCCTCGGTGGATTGGGATTATTCATCACTGCGCGCTGGATGCCACGCCGGACCTCTGCCGGGGCGCTGGAAGCCGCGAAATGGCGCGCGTTCCAGCGTTTCCTGCAAGACCTCAAAAAACACGGGGACTTGCCCAATGCGCAATACATGCTGGATCGCTACTTTGCCTACGCCGTGGCGCTGGATGTTGAGGATGTCGTGATTCGGCAGGCGGCGGAGCTGGGCGCCTCTCGCCCCTACTGGATGCGGCCCACGGTAATTGAGATGCGCGACGGAATGCTCTTCCCGCATCGCGCTTTGTGGACGGCGGCCAGCGCAGCGGGAACGGCAAGCGCGTTCGCTGAGCGCGAAGCCAGCGCCGGACAAGCTTTCACCCCGCCGGACTTCTCGCTTCAGACCATTTCCGATACCTTGATTCGCGCCATCACCAACGCCAGTGACGGTCTGAGTTCGGTCCTGAACGCGGCCGCGCAAACCCCCGGCGCGCCATCCACGCAGGCCGAACTCGACCGCATCCTGCGCACAGCTTCCGGTGGTGGAAGCAGCAGCTATCGCAGCAGCAGCCGTACAAGCTGGAGCAGTTCTTCAAGCTCACGCTCCAGTTGGAGCTCGAGCCGCAGCAGTGGCAGCAGCTTCCGTAGCAGTGGCAGCAGCCGCTCCAGCAGCTCAAGCCATAGTGGCGGCGGAGGAAGACGCGGATTCCGCTAAACATAAAACACACGGCGGGGAGAGATTTCCCCGCCGTGTGTCTTTCCTGAACGAAAAAGTCTATCCCACCGAACCACCAAAAGGCGTCTCGATAACCGTGTTGCTCGAACCGGGAGCCGGGGTTGCCGGTGTGACCTCAGAGGCACGAGCCTCGGCACGCAGAGCCGTCTCGCTGGCAGGATTGGAGGCTTTAGCTTTGCTGGCCGTTGCATCCATAAACTCGCTGTAAACCTTGTAAATCTTGTGGACACCGTCGCTACCACCTGCCAGCAGCCCGCCCGTGAGCAGGACATCCGTCGCGTGGAAGATGATTTGCTGAATGCCCTGCAGCTTATCCAGATTCGTGAGCAGCCCGCTGAGGACGCGCAAGCCAGCCACGCCGATGATGACCCCCATCAACAAGCCGCCCCACAGGGCCATGCGTTGCGTATCCGACTTGTACTCCAGGCGTTCTTTCTGTAGCTGCTCCATCTCTCGATTAAGCGCTTCGAGCTTCTGAGGGTCGCGCTCCGGGCGCTTACTCTCCGCAGCAATCTGCTCGGCCTTTTGAGCAATCAACGCATCCAACTCGTTGCTGCGTGGTCCACGCCAGGTAATGACGAACACCTCCAGGGCGCGCTCCAGGAACACGGTGACCAGAAGGAGCGAACCGATGAGCCGCTGCGCTTCTTCCATGAAATTGGGCTTGAACTCCAGGACCAGAGGAGCAGAAGTAGCCCCTAAAAACAGCAGCCCGATCAAGACGGCCAGTGGCAACAGATTGTGCGTGAGCGCAGTGAAGAACTGCTTAAGCAATGAAGGTTTTTCTTCCATGCCCAACTCCTTGCCGTGGACTCGGTCCTTCAGCCTCAGCCTCAGACCTACAAGTATCATATCGCAGGAAAGCATAAAATGCAAATTCGCGTGCAGGTGTAGGCGGATAGCGTTCTATAGGAGAAGGGCGCGCACCTGGACCTGTCCCCATGTGGGTTGAGCATCAGGGGAAGATTTTTGACTTTATTTTAGCACTGGTATAAAATTTGGAGCGAGTCACCGATTGCGAGGTATACTTTGCGAAAAGAGCATCTGAGCATAGAGATTCCAGCGAGTTCAACATCGGGTAGTCTCCCTTAGGCGTGTTGATGTATAATCTACCGCATCAAGACGGAGGAGGGAGCAAATGGAACACACGCGATTGGTTTCACCCGGTTCCTTCTGCTGGAACCAAGATTGTCCGGATTATGGCAAG
>DAOUBT010000029.1:0-10291 GCA_034432595.1 Anaerolineae bacterium
GTATGTGCCTGATGGACACCGCGCCGCAGCAGCCCGCTCTGACCGCGGGTTGACTTGGTTAATGTCAGTATGAGTATTGATAAGCCCTAACAATTCGAGGCTGAAAATAACACAATCTCCCAAAAACTGCTCGACCAGGTACGCGACGTGCTGCGCGTCAAGCACTACTCCCTCCGCACCGGGGAAGCCTGCGTGGATTGGATCACCCGCTTCATCCGCTTCCACAACAAACGCCACCCCCGCGAGATGGGCGCCGCCGAGATCAACGCCTTCCTCATCCACCTGGCCTCCGACCTCCATGTGGCCGCCTCTACCCAGGAACAGGCCGCCAGCGCGCTCCTCTGCCTCTGTTCACCATTGAGAATGTCCGCCAGGTGTATGGGGACTGGCGACTACGCACCCGCATTGAACACGGCTATCGCTTTGACCAGGAGCAAGGCCGCGATTAACTGATACGAATGCTTTGTCCGCTTCCACAAACGGCGCCACTCAGCCACCATGGGAACATCGTCATCACGATTCACGCCCCTAAACCCACCACAACCGCGTGACCATTCTGCGAGAACCTCTGGAGCGCACCCAAACGACCTGTCCCAGGACTATGGCAGCGTCTATCGGCCCTATGCCCTGGAACGCAAATACCAACGCTTCCCAGGTTCAAGGTGAGCGGTAGCACTGGAGCGCATCCCAATCACTAACGTATCCAGCCTTTCATGTTGGGTGTCCATTCCTCGTGAAGCCCGCAGGGCATTACCCGTATCGGGCAAGGTGTTTCCGGCTGTGTTTGACTCTGTAAGCTCTGTGGTATGATGATGGTATCGGCGTGCTTGGGATGAGCCATGTGCAAGGCGTGGGAACGCATGGGCACGGTTCCCATGCGAGATGGCAAGTCGTTTCGACGGAGGTAAGAAGAGGTCTATGGCGCAAAAACGCTATTACGCGGTGGCACGGGGACGTCAACCCGGTATCTACACGGCATGGGACGGTGAGAACGGCGCGCGCGCACAGGTGGATCAGTTCCCCGGCGCGCACTACAGGGGCTTCGCTACCCGCGAGGAAGCGGAAGCCTGGCTGCGTGCTCAATCCACGGCATCGGCAGAGGCGGTAGCTTCTGTGGCGCCGGCTACGGCATCGGCGGGGTCGGAATCCGCGTCCGGACCGACCCCTGCGCCAGTGGAATGGGTGCCACCATCCACGCCGGCCACAACCCCGGTGGAGCCGCCTTCCGCGCTTGCCGCGACGGTTACGCCTTCCGGGGCGAGCCTCCCGCTGGTCACGATTTACACGGATGGGGCCTGTCTGGGCAACCCCGGTCCCGGTGGTTACGGAGTGGTGCTGATCCAGGGCCAGCATCGCAAGGAGCTGAGCGGTGGCTTTCGGCTTACCACCAACAACCGCATGGAGTTGCGGGCCGCTATCGAGGGCTTGAAGGCGCTACGGGTGCCCTGTCGCGTCACCTTGTACACAGATTCCCGCTATCTGGTGGACGCCATGACTAAGGGCTGGGTGGAACGCTGGCGCCGTCGTGGGTGGATGCGCACGAGCAAGGAAGCGGCGCTGAATCCCGACTTGTGGGAAGAGCTGTATCAGTTATGTCAGCGGCATCAGGTGGAGTTTCGCTGGGTCAAGGGGCACGATGGGGATAAAGAGAACGAACGCTGCGACGCGCTGGCGCAGGCAGCAGCGCAGGGCAAGGATTTGTCCGCGGACGAGGGGTATCAGAAGCCGTAACGCTTGCCTGGGCGATGGCGACATCGGGTTGGGTGGGCGCATCCACGGGCTGGTACCTCCGCTTGTCCCCATGGGGGCGGAGATACGAGCAGGATGGGTCGGTTGATGGCTTGCAGCGCAAGCAGGTTGAGCTGGAAAGCATAGCGATAAACCGTTTATTTCTTCTGGAGGGGTAACGTGAAACCACGCATTTATCTCACGCGCCGGATTCCCCGTCCCGGCATGGCTTTGTTGGAAGAAGCGTGCGACGTGCGCCTGTGGGATGAGGCTTTGCCCGTTCCGCGCGAGGTGTTGTTGCGCGAGGTGAGCGAAGCCGAGGGGCTGCTCACCCTGCTCTCCGATCGCATTGATGCGGAGATCATCGCGGCTGCGCCGCGCCTGCGCGTCATCAGTCAGTATGCGGTAGGGTACGATAACATTGACCTCGCTGCGGCGACGGCGCGCGGCGTCCCCGTGGGCAACACGCCCGATGTGCTCACCGAAGCGACGGCCGATCTGGCCTTCGCGCTGCTCATGGCGGTGGCGCGGCGTCTGGTTGAAGGGGTGGATCAGGTGCGGCAGGGACTGTGGCGCACTTGGGGACCGGAGATTCTGCTCGGTCAGGATGTGTGGGGCGCGACGCTCGGCATCATCGGCCTGGGGCGCATTGGACAGGCGATGGCGCGGCGCGGACGCGGCTTTGGGATGCGCGTCCTCTACGCGGATACGCGCCGCAAGCCCGACGTGGAAGCCGCTCTGGGCGTGGATTACGTCCCGCTGGAGGAGATGCTGTCGCAGGTGGATTATCTCAGCTTACACTGCCCGTTGACGCCGGAGACGCGTGGCCTGATTGGAGAAGCGGCGCTACGGCGTATGAAGCCCACGGCGATTCTCATCAACACGGCGCGCGGCGCGGTGGTCCAACAGGATGCGCTGGTGCGCGCGCTGCGGGAGGGCTGGATCGCCGGCGCGGGGTTGGATGTGACCGACCCGGAGCCGCTGCCGCCCGATCATCCGCTGGTGGCGCTGCCTAACTGCGTCATCACGCCGCACATTGCCAGCGCCAGCGTGAGCGCGCGCACGGCGATGGCGCTCATCGCCGCGCGCAACCTGCTCGCCGGGTTGCGCGGCGAACCCTTGCCGCACTGCGTGAATCCGGAGGTCTACGCGCGCATCCCGTAAGCTCATCAGAGCCGGGGAGTGAATCACGGTGTGACGTAACGCAAGAAAGGATTGGGGGTTATGACTGGTGAGGGACTGACGCGCGAACAGGAGCTGGCTTTGATTCGCCGCGCGCAGGAGGATGCGGAGGCTTTCGGCGAGCTGTATAGCCTGTACGTGAAGCGGATTTACGCCTATCATTTCCAATCCACAGGCAACCACGCCGACGCTGAGGACCTGACCTCGCGCACGTTTTACCGCGCGCTGCGTCATATTGGGCGCTACCGCGATCAGGGGCAGCCTTTTAGCGCGTGGTTGTTTCGCATCGCCCGCAATCTGCAATTGAACTGGTACCGTGACCGGCAACGTCACCCTGTGGTGACGTTGAACGAAGAGTGGGATCAGGCTGCAGGCGAGGGACCGGAGCATCAGGTCGAATGGCGCGCCTTGCAGGAGCGTTTACGTGAGCTGGTGCGGATGTTGCCCCCGGAACATCGCGAGCTGCTCGCGCTCAAATTCGGCGCGCAGATGAGCAGCGCCGAAATCGCCCTCGTGCTGGGCCGCAGTGAGGGCGCGATCAAGTCGCTCTACCATCGCATCCTGCTGCGCTTGCGTGAGGCGATGGAACGCGAGACCGCGGAGTGACTGCGCCGCACGAGCAGGAGCCTATACGGAGGAGCTATGCAACCGATGGAGAATCTGGACTACCTGGAGCGCGATTTAGCGCAGGTCTTCGGGCACGTCCAACCCGATGCGGATTTCGTGCAGCAGCTCGAAGCGGAGCTGGCGCATGAGCTTTCGCACCTGCGCTTGCTGCGGGCCTGGGCTTTGGGCACGGCGCTGCTGCTCATCACCCTGAGCGGTGGGGTAGCCCTGTGGCTTGGATGGCGTTCCTACCGCCGGATGCGGCGGACATCCCCATGACCTTGAGGTGATTCATGCGACTGGCATCCCGTTTGAGCACGCTTCCTCCTTATGTTTTCGCCGCGCTGGAGCAGCGTATCCGCGCTTTGCAGGCGCAAGGTAAGGATATCATCCGCCTGGATATTGGTAGCCCCGATCTGGCCCCGCCGGAGGAGATCATTGCCGCTCTGCACGAGGCGGCGCAGCGCCCGGATGTGCACGGCTATCCGAGCTTCCGCGGGCAGCCGGAATTCCGCCGCGCCGTGGCCGCGTATTACGCGCGTCGTTTTGGCGTTACGCTGGACCCGGAGCGCGAAGTGTTGGCGCTTATCGGCTCTAAAGAAGGCATCTATCACGTGGCCACCGCGTTTATTGACCCCGGCACGGTGGCGCTGGTGCCCGATCCGGGCTATCCGGCCTACAGCAATCCCGTGCTGCTGGCCGGCGGGGAGGTTTTTCCGCTGCCCCTGACGCGCGAGCGTGATTTTCTCCCCGACCTGGACGCTATCCCCGCGGCGGTGCTGACGAAGGCGCGCGTCTTGTGGCTGAACTACCCCAACAACCCTACCACGGCGCTGGCCGATAAGGGCTTCCTGGAGCGCACGGTGGCCTTTGCGCGCCGTCACGAGCTGCTGCTGGCGTATGACAATCCCTACTGCGAGCTGGTCTGGGATGGGAGCCGCGCGCCAAGCATTCTGGAGATTCCCGGCGCGCGCGAGGTGGCGGTTGAGTTCAACTCGCTTTCCAAGACGGCGAACATGGCCGGCTGGCGCATTGGTATGGCGGTGGGCAACGCGCAGGCCATCGAAGCCTTAGCGCGCGTCAAGAGCAATGGGGATACGGGGGTCTTCAAGGCGATTCAGCTTGCGGCGGCGCGGGCGCTTGATCTGCCGGAGGCGTGGTTTACGGCGCGCAACGCGATCTACGCGCAGCGGCGGGCCTGCATCACCAGCGCCCTGGACCGGATGCGCTTGTGGTACGCCCCTTCCGCGGCGACGATGTACGTCTGGTTCGAGGTGCCCATGGGATGGGATAGCCTCACCTTCACGCAGGCGCTGTTGGAGGATGCGGGCGTCTCGCTTTCGCCGGGCACGGCTTTCGGCGCGCAGGGCGAAGGCTACGCGCGCATTTCTTTGGTCCAGCCCGAAGCGCGCCTCACCGAGGCGATGGAGCGGATGGAACGCTGGCTGATTGCGCAGGCGATGCACCTGCCTCCGCACCTGCTGCAGTAAGAAGTGGCGCCCGCCGGTACTCCCGGCGGGCGCCTGGGTTAGCGGGTGGGGGCTTCGTCCAGAAGGGTGTAGGTGGTAGCGGCGACGGTAAAACTCCAGATGTAGGTCGTGCCGTTGTTGGTGAGGGAGACGGTGTAGCTTTGACCCGGCGTCAGCGGTTGTTTGGGGATGATGATGACCGCATCGCGTCCGCCAAGCACGCTGCGCGCCAGGCTCTGCGCGCTGCTATCGGGATTGGTGTAGCTGGTTTCGTCGAAAACGCAGTGATCCAGCGCGGTATTGCCCTGTTTGAAGCTGTGCGCGGTGATGGCGGGATTGTTGCTGCCCTTGCCGAACTGAACGATAATCGGCAGGCCGGTCGGAGCCGTGTAGCCGGGGCAACTGCTGAGCGGATCGGGCCATTCGCTGCCGGTATACCGGCTCAGGTCCACCGTTTTATCATCGGCGGGCCAGAACACCGGGTAGGTGGGGTTGGCCGACCAGTTGATGCCGCGTAGCACGTCCAGCGTAGCGGCCATTTGCCACATCCCGATGGCCTCCCGGTAACTGCCAAAGGCCACCTGTTGGAGCCGCGCGTCCACAATGCCCAGGCCGTGGAAAGGACCGACCATCCACAGATTGATGGCATACACGTCTGTTGTCCCCATGTTCGAACTGCACATCACGTTGCCATTGCGCCCTGCCGCGTCACCTTCGGGAGTGTACCAGGGATTGTTGGGGTCTTCGTAGTGGGTCAGGTTGTCATTCTTGACCACGTAGCGCGAATGGTAGATGCATCCCTGCGTCCACTCGGTGTTTTCGGTGACGGCTGGCAGATTGGCCATGGCGCGCAGCTCATTGACGCGCGTCAACCAGTTGTCGGTGGGCGGCGTTGGGGTAGCGGTTGGCGTTGGGGTGGGCGTTGGGGTGGGCGGACTCTGGCGCATCACCATCGGTAGATACACCTGCCCCTCTGCCGTCAACGTGAAGTTCGATGCTACCGATGCCAGCGAGAAGGCGCCGCTGATGCTCATCATCAGCAGCAACCCTGCAAACAACATGAGACTCATGGTAATGCGACGCATCAAAGCCCCCTTTCGGCTTGCGTAGGGCCGGGAGCGAGCTAACCTCCCGGCTTAAGGCTGGAGCGTGATGGAAGCCATCATTGCATCCAGCAAGGTTAAATTGGGCACAAAAACGTCTGGCGGCTGAGCATCCAGCGCCGTGCGCACTTCGGCCACATACGGCTCGAACTGATCGAAAAAAGCATTCCAATCCCCGCCGGGAGGCGTGTTGCCGTCCGCTGGCAGCAGGGGATGGTTGACCGGAAAAATAGCGGAAATGTACGTCGTCCCATCCGCGCTGAGGCCCTGGAAGGTGTAGAACAAATCGTAGTTATTGATGGGATAGAGGGACTGTCCGTACTGTGTCAGGTAGCGGATGCCGCTCCCGCTGGGGAAATCCACGTAGCGCAATTGCGTGGCGAACATCTGCGCGGCGTTGAAAGGTGGGAGGAAGGGTAAATCGCGCGCGGGGTCGAGATCGGCCAGCGCCGGGCGCGTCTGGAGCAGGGTACGCAGCGCGTTGACCTGCTCCTCCGTGCCGGGATATAACGCCGCATAGCGCTCAACGGGGTAGATGCGGATCCGCGGGTCATGCAAAGCGTTGGCGGGTACATAACCATGGGGGATGAGGACCACGTGTCGCGGGTAGCAAAAATCCGGTGCGGGCTGTTCCACAATGTACTCCTCCTCGATGCGCGCCTCCATGCCGCTGAGCAGAAGCGAGGAATAGCCAAGGCTAATGCTTCCCGTGCTGAAGCTTCTATCGTTGATGGCCGTGAGCGGCGTCGGCGTGGGTTGAGGCGGTGCGGGCGTGGCGGTCGGTTCCGGCATGGGCGTTTCGGTAGCCGGGAGCGCCGTCTGAGGCGGCGGTGGGGTGGCGGTAGGCGGCTGCGGCATGACGGTAGAGGGCGTCGCTGATGGCTTCGTAAGCGCGCAGCTTAGCGTGAAGCTCAGCAACAACACAAGCATGATCCAACGGGTGCGCATCTTCAATAACCTCCTTAGAACAAGATGAATGGTGTTGAACTCAATGTCAGGGCGTCTGTCTATCGGGTTGGTCTTTACCAGGTCCTGGCAGACATGGGCGGAATGGTAACGGCTCACAGGCGTTGACGAATCGCGCGCGCCGCGAGCAGCCCGGAAGCTGAGGCCTGAATCAGGCCGCGCGTCACCCCGGCCCCATCCCCGCAGGCAAAAAGCCCCGGAATCTTTGTCTCCAAATTCTGCGAAAGTTCCAGGCGATTGGAGTAGAACTTCACCTCAACCCCGTAAAGCAGGGTCGAGGGGGCGGCTGTGCCCGGCGCGATTTTATCCAGCGCGTCCAACATCTCCAGCAAGTTGCCGACGTAGCGGTAGGGGAGCACCAGATTCAAGTCGCCGGGGACGGCAGAGGGCAAAGTGGGGCGCACAATACTGCGCGTGATGCGTTCCGGCGTGGAACGGCGGCCCGCTCGCAGGTCGCCGAGGCGCTGGACGATGATGCCGCCGCTGAGCAGGTTGGCCAGGCGGGCAATGCTCTTCCCGTAAGCGATGGGGTCATCAAAAGGCTCGGTGAAGGTCTTGCTCACCAGCAGGGCGAAATTGGTGTTGGGCGTCTTGTGATCGGCGTAGGAATGCCCGTTGACCGTCATCACGTCGCCGGCGTATTCGGTGCTCACCTCCCCATACGGACACATGCAGAAAGTGCGGATGGCGTCGTCGAACTGGCGCGAGATGTAGATGAATTTGGATTCGTACACTAAATCCGTGATGGGCTTGAACACGGCAGCGGGCAGTTCGACGCGCACGCCCAAATCCACCGGATTGCGCGCCATCTTCAGCCCCACCTGCTGGGCTACATCTACTAGCCAGGCCGCCCCTTCCCGTCCGGGGCCGAGGATGACGTAGGGAGCGCGCACCTCCGTCCCGTTCTTCAGGCGCACGCCGGCCACGCGCCCCTGCTCCACGAGGATGCTCTCCACGGTGGTGCGCATCGCCAGGGTGACGCCGCGCTCGCGCAAGGTCTCCGCCATGGCGCGCATGATCTCCGCGCTGCGTTCGGTCCCCATGTGGCGGATAGGGGTGGCGATGAAGCGCAGCCCCACCATGATGGCGCGCTCTTCAAGCGCTTCGATGGCTGGCGTGGGCAGGCCGTACACCTTTTCCGGCGCGCCGAAAGCGCAGTAGAGCGTGTCCGCTTCGCGCACCAGCGCCTGCGCCGTTTCCTCGCCCACGATTTCAGCTAAATGGCCGCCTACCGCCGTCCCCAAGGTGAGCTTGCCATCGGAAAAGGCTCCTGCGCCGCCCCACCCGTTGAGGATACTGCACGGCTGACAATGACGGCACGGTCCGCCTTGTTCGCGCATCGGGCAGCGGCGTTTTTCGATGGGGTGGCCTTTATCGAGTATCAGGATGCGCAGGTCGGGTATCTGGCTCAATTCCAGCGCAGCGAAGATGCCCGCAGGTCCAGCACCGACGATGATCACGTCATACGCTTGTGCGAGGGGCATGGCAACCTCCTTCCTGTAGAGTTACTCTCATTATAGCGGAAAAACAGATGGGCGGTAATGTCGGGTTGGCGGTCCCTATCGCCGAGGGCGGCTTTAGCGCAAGGCCGGTACAGAGATGCAGCGTGGGGGGCTACGGCTCAGGTGACCCTTGCGGGATTCTGGACTTGCGTTGCCACCCCAAGCTGCTTTTATCGGTGCAGGGATGGAGTCGGGAGAAGGGCGACCTCAATCGGTCCAGGAGCTGGTTGCCTTCGTGTTCCAGCTCGTGTTCGATCAGCCTGGCCCTTCTCCGCCCGCAAGGGAGCTTACGGTTCCAGCAGCTTGAGAATATCCGCCGTGGAGGGGAGAATGAGATGGCTGCCCGCCCTGCGGAGGTCGTTCACATCGCCGAAGCCGCACAACACGCCCAGGCTCCACGCGCCAGCGCGTCGCGCGGCGCGGATGTCCACCGGCGTGTCGCCCACCATGACACACGCTTCCGGTTTGAGCTGCAGACGTTGCGCCGCGTAGAGCAGCGGTTCGGGATGCGGTTTGAGCCGCTCCGTATCCTCGCGCGTGACGACAATCGAAAACAGCTCTTTCAGGTGATATTGCTCCAGAAACGCATGGGCAGCTTCCCGCGAGCGGGTGGAGACGATGCCAAGGGTGTAGTGTTGCGCCAGAGCACGCAACATGGGTTGTACGCCGGGGATGATGTGGAAGCCATCATCATCCTTCCAGCCAATGCGCTGATTAAGCGCAAAAAGCAAGGAATCGAGACCAAGCAGATCAAACAGCGTGACCAGGGCATTGGTCGGCCCTTCGCTCCACATGACCAGGCGCCGCGCTATGCCGCGCGACCAATGTCCAAACAGATGGAGGCGTTTTTGCAGGCGCATCATGGCCTGATCATCGGTATCAATCAACGTACCGTCGAGATCAAAAAGCCAGGCGCGGATGGTGGGCAAGGGTAAAGTCATGGCGCTCCTATATCAACAAAGCCAACAGGATGGAAAGCAGGACTAACACACTGGTAGCGATCAACATCGCCCCCACAATGCGCATGTCGGCTTCGCGCTCCTCGCGTTGATGGGCCAGCTCCGCGCCGAGGGCCTCGCGCGTGAGCTGCTGTTGGCGCAAGAGCCGTGCGCTTCGTCCCATGTCTTTGAAGAGCGGGAAGATGGTCAGTGCGGCGAGCACCAGGGCGCTAAAACACAGCGCATCCGACATGGCACGGAAAAAGCTGTATTCATGGCGCAGCACGTTGTACACGCCAAAAAGCACCGCGATGAGCAGGCCCGCGCCGACCAACCGCAGCACGCGCTGCCAGAGCAACGGAAGTTTTTGCCAGAGCTTTTGCATGAGATTCTCCTTGTAACTGAACTACCGATAAAGTTTACCATATTTGGCGTGAATTGGTATTGACCGGGGTGGGCGAAGGTATTGCGGGTGGGCGAAGGCATTGCGGGTGGGCGAAGGTATTGCGGGTGGGCGAAGGTATTGCGGGTGGGCGAAGGCATTGCAGGTGGACGAAGGCATTACGGGTGGGCGACGGCATTGCGGGTGGGCAAAGGCATTGCAGGTGGGCGAAGGCATTGCGGGTGGACGAAGGCATTACGGGTGGGCGAAGGTATTGCGGGTGGGCGAAGGCATTACGGGTGGGCGACGGCATTGCGGGTGGGGGGTGGGCGAAGGCATTGGGGTGGGGGGTGGGCGAAGGCATTGCGGGTGGGCGAAGGTATTGCGGGTGGGCGAAGGTATTGCGGGTGGACGA
>DAOUBT010000030.1:0-35246 GCA_034432595.1 Anaerolineae bacterium
CCCGTCGTGGGAGCTGCGGCCCCCACGGAGCAGATCGGCGTGCTCTCCGGCGACGACGCCCTGGCCTGGCTCGAAAGCCTCACCAAAGGCAAAGAGGAAGAACTCCGCGCGCAGGCCGAGGCCGAATCCCGCGCCCGCGTCGCCGAAATCCTGGGCAAGAAGCCCGCCGAACCCGCGCCCAAGCCCGCGGTGACCGCGCCGCCAGCCAAGCCCGCCGAGGCCGCGGCCAGACCCGTGGTGACCGAAGCACCCGCCGCGCCACCAGCCAAACCCGTCGAGGCCCCGACGGCGAAGCCCGTCGAGGCGGTGACCGGACCTGCCGAAGTCCCGACGGTCAGGCCTGTCGAAGCTCCGACCGCGAAACCTGCCGAAGCCCCGACGCCAACACCGCAAGAGGAGGCCTTCTTCGGTTGGAGCACATTCGAGCGCAAGCCTGTCGAAGCGCCCGTGCCCAAGAAGCCCGAGCCGCGCTTTACGGCCTTCGGGTTCACGAGTTTCGGCGAACCTGAACCCGGTGAGGCGGCGCTGCCGTCCAAAGCGGAAGCGCCGGCAGCGCCTCCCACGCCAGCGCCCAGGCCCGTCGCCCCCGCTGTACCGCCATCCACCCCACCCCAACCCGCGGCAGCGGTGACGCCGCGCCCCAAACCGGTAACGCCACAAGCCCAGCCGGTACAGCCGCAACCCACACCGGTGACGCCGCCGCCTCAGCCGGTATCGCCACAGCCCAAGCCGGTGACGCCGGCGGTGACGCCGGCGGCGCCGCCCACACGCCGACCTGAACCCGCGCCCCGGCCCGCCCCGGTGCTGACGCCCGAGTTGAAGATGGCCATGGAACGCGTACAGGCCGAGCCGGATAACCTCGAAGCGCGCCTGGCCCTGGCACGGCACATGTGGCAGGCCCGTTTGCACGAGGATGCGCTGCGCCATTATGATCAGCTCATCCGCGCCAACGCGGCCCTGGACGAGGTACTCAAGGACCTGGAGGCCTACATACAGGAAGCGCCGCAGAATGTGGAGGCGCTGCGCACGCTCGGCGATGCTTATCTGCGCGTGGGCCGCCTGGATACGGCCATGAATCTGTATAAACGCGCTATCAATATGATTTAAAGCCACGGAGGGCGCTCAAGCAGCGCCCTCTCATCTTACATTTGAGGGAGGTCTGATGGTTGAACGCACGTTAATTTTGCTCAAGCCCGATGCTGTACAGCGCGGCCTGATCGGGGAGATTATCGGACGCATCGAACGCCGGGGGTTGAAGATTGTGGGGATGAAGATGATGCGCGTGACGCCAGAATTGGCTGAACGTCACTACGGGGAACATAAAGGTAAGCCCTTTTATGAGCCGCTGGTCCGTTTTATTACTTCCGCGCCGATTGTGGCGATGGTGGTTGAAGGGCCACAGGCCATCAGCGTGATGCGCGCGATGATGGGCAAAACGGACGCTAAACAGGCCGATCCGGGCACCATCCGCGGAGACTATGGCCTTTCGAACCGCCACAACTTGATGCACGGGTCGGATAGCCCGGAATCCGCTGAACGTGAGATTGCACTTTTCTTTAACTCTGAAGAGCTTTTCGCTTACGCTCGTTCATCAGAAGCCTGGATTGATCCAGACGCTGCCTGGAGCGCATAACCGATGAACCATCTACCACGCGGGGAACATAAGCTCCCCGCGTGGTGCTTTTTAAGGGGAAGGTAAGAAAATTCAAATCTTTTGCCCCAGATAGCAAAGTTTCTAACCTCTCCGGCGGGTCTGTTATCGCTCTGTCACACAAATGACATGTCTATGCCATAGCTTCAGGCATACAATAAAGTTACCTGCTGTTCATGGATATCGTCCTTTCCGAGTTATAGCACGAAGGCGATAAGGCGAAAGAAGACGCTTTAACGTTTGAAAGCTCCTCCGAGCCAGCACGTTCTAAGCGTACTTTTTCCCCATCCATAACAGTTGTTCCAATGGTGTTGTGCTACGGCCGGTAGGCCTCGTCTGATTTTTATTTCACACTTCAAGGAGGAAAACCATGCGTAAGTCAAGTTTTTGGATTTTGGCCCTCGTCCTGATGGGTCTGGCGCTGGTCTGGATGTTCGGCGCCGAGCACGTGCTGGCAGCCCCAAATGACCCGCCCGCGCGTTGGGAAAGCACGCTGGTGGATAGTGGATTGGGCACTGGCCAATATGCGTCACTTGCCATCCACCCCACGACCGGCCTGCCGTGGATAAGTTACTGGTATTCCCCCACCAATGAGTTGCATCTGGCGCAATATGTAAGAACCGGAGGAAACTGCGGCAACGGCGCCTGGTCCTGTGGCGCAGTGGCGACGGGGATTCTGCCGCCGACCACTCCCATCACGGGCGGTATGTACAGCAGCCTGGCGTTTACCCCTGAAGGTCAACCGGCCATTGCATTCTATGGTGGAGCTTTAGGATTTACCATTCGCTATGCCGAAAGGTTTTGCAATCCCCTTTGTCATTGGAGCGTGAAAGATATCTACTCCGGGTCGCTCTTCGGAGGCAGAGGAGATCTTTCACTTCAAATAGGGTCAGATGGCATTCCTCGCATCGCCGCCTATATTCCGGGATTTTACAGCTCTATAATTAAGAGCACAGGAAAGCTCATGTACTTCCATCGTCTAAGCGACGACTCCGGTAGCGGCTGCATCAGCGGAACCACCGACTGGCAATGCGACACCATCGAGACCCGGAGTACCTACGAGAGAGGCGATGGGGTTTATGCCTCTTTAGCCCTGGTCAAGATAATCTTGCCCTACCCCATGAGACCCTACATCGAACCGCACATTGCCTACTACGATGCTGATGCCGGGGTGCTAAAACACGCCTATAATCCCTTCATCGCCACAAACAGGAACTGCGGCCCTAGTGACAACACCTGGGTTTGCGAGACCGTAGAAACAGGAGCCAACAAAGGCTTGTATCCCGTCATGGCCACTGACCAGACTCAGAGCGGCGACCGGCGCTGGCAAATTGCCTACTACGATGCGAATGCCAAAGCGCTCAAATTCGCGTACAACGTGAGCAGCGGCGGCAACTGCGGTACGGGTGACGCGGCGGGAAAATGGCAGTGCGACACCATCGAAGGCGCCAGTAACGGCGAAGAAAACATTGGCGACATGGATGGGGATCGCGTATTCAGCGTGGCCACCTACAAGGGGACAACGGCCATTGCCTACTATGATAACAACGATGCCACCCTCTTCCACAATGGCATCCTGAAATGGGCACGCAGTGGCTATGGGCCTTTGGATGGCGGCAACTGCGGTCCAATCAGAATGATTGGTACGCCCCCCTATGCACTGCTTTACAAGACCTGGTTCTGTGAAAGCTTAGATGGGGGTGTCTATTTCAGCGGGGGGTATATAGTACCACGCGATGTTGGTCAGTATCCCGCCCTGGCCTACAACAGCGCCGGATTGGCTAAAATCGCTTACTACGATGTGAAAAGTGGCTTACGCTACCAGGAACAACGCCTGCCCGTCTTCTTGCCCCTGACGTTGAAAAACCAGTAAACCCGTTTTACCCCAACAGGAGCGCAGCGCGAACAACGCTGCGCTCTTTTATATGGCATCCCAACGCTAAGCTGATTCTAAGATTTGAGGGCTATAATGATGCTTGCGGTAACAGGATAGCCCTTAAACTATAGAGAACGCCGGAAACGCTTTTTTAAAAGTCACTGCTCAACTGCAGCACGAGGACAGGGGGTGAAGTCGCCGCTGGCGCGATTTTAACCGCCAGCCTGGATAGCGTATCCGATGATTTCAATACCCTTTGGGTGGGCTTGGGGCGAGCGAAGGCAATGCCATCCCCCACCCCTACCCTGCCCAAATGTGCTCCTGCACCCTAAGCCAGACAGGCTGAGCAGTTACAAATCGTTCGAGAAACGGGAGGGATAGGATGCGCAAAATAAGCCTTTACATGATCGTGGCCTTGTTGTTGATGTTGAGCCTTGGATGCGTGGCCTGGGAACAGGTAACCCCGGCGACGATGCTCCCGACGCCGACGGCGACGCCGCTCCCTGCCACCCCCACGCCCAACCCGACCGTGAGCGTCATAACCAATGTGCAGGATTTGCAATCGCAAATCGAAGCTGTTTACACCATGGCGCGCAATTCGGTCGTGCATATCGGCGTGGTCACGATAGCTTACGACTTCTTCTACAACCCCATCCCGCAAGAAGGGAGCGGATCGGGCTTTGTGTATGATGACGCAGGCCACATCGTGACCAATTATCACGTCATCGAAGGGGCGAATGAGATCAACGTGATCTTCGCTGATGGTACGAGCGTACCCGCGCAGGTCGTCGGCGCGGACCCGTCCAATGACCTGGCAGTCATCAAGGTGGACCTGCCGCGCGAGAGCCTGCATCCCTTACCGCTGGGGGATTCGACGCAACTGCGCGTGGGACAATTCGTGGTTGCCATCGGTAACCCCTTCGGCCTGGATTACACCCTCACCTTTGGCGTGATCAGCAGCCTGGGACGGGTGATCCAGAGTCCGGATGGACGCTACATCGGCGAGGCGATTCAGACCGACGCCGCGATTAACCCCGGCAATTCGGGCGGGCCGCTGCTGGATTTGAGCGGCAACGTTATCGGTGTCAACGCGCAGATCGTGAGCACCAGCCAATCCAACGCGGGCATCGGCTTTGCCATCCCGGCGCGCACCGTGCAGCGTGTTGTGCCGCAGCTCATCGCCAAGGGATATTACGACCATCCCTACATGGGGGTGCAGTACTTCCCTTACCCGCTCACGGCAGAATGGGCGCGCGTTTTCCGCGAGGCGGCGAACCTTGACGTGCCCGATCACGGCCTGCTCATCGCCGAAGTCGTCCCCGGTTCCCCGGCGGATAAGGCAGGATTGCGCGGTGGCTCGCGCCTGATCACCGTGCGCGGCATCCGCATGCGCGTGGGTGGGGATGTCATCGTCGCCCTCGACGGCAATCCCGTCAAAGACCCGCAGAGCCTGCAGGTTTATCTCGACACTTATAAGCAGGTGGGGGATAAAGTGAATGTGACCATCATTCGCGAAGGCAAGGAACTGACCCTGCCGGTCACGTTAGCGGCGCGCCCCAGACAACCGTAAGACCGCCGCTCAGGAGAAGCGGCATCCACTCGTGGTGCTTCCAGGCCATTGCGTAAAGAGCGCGGGCCGATCAAAGCCCGCGCTCTTGCGCCCTATCCGCGCATCTGTGCGCGCCATGCCTCCAGAACCTCCAGGGCGCGCTCGGCGTAAGCCTCACCCCGCGCTCGCTTGCCGCGCACACTTTCCTCAAGCGGGGGCAGCAGGCCAAAATTAGCCTTCATCGGCTGGAAGTGCGCCGCATCCGCCCCGGTGATGTACGCCATGAGCGCCCCTATCATCGTCTCCGGCGGGGGGACGAGCAGCGGCTCTCCTTGTACCAGACGGGCCGCGTTGACCCCGGCCAGCCATCCACCCGCGATGTTACCCGCGTAGCCCTCCAGGCCGGCGATTTGACCGGCAAAAAACAAGCGCGACTCCGTGCGCAATTGCAGGGTTGGCAGGAGAAGCCGCGGCGCGTTGAGATAGGTGTTGCGGTGCATCGAGCCGTAGCGCACAAAGCGCGCCTGCTCAAGCCCCGGAATGAGGCGCAGGACGCGATCCTGTTCCCCGTACTTGAGATTGGTCTGAAAGCCCACCAGATTGTAAAGCGTCCCCGCGGCATTATCCTGCCGCAACTGCACCACGGCATAGGGACGCCGACCGGTGCGCGGGTCACGCAGCCCTACCGGACGCAGTGGGCCAAAGGCCAGGGCATCCTTGCCGCGCGCCGCCAGCACCTCAACCGGCAGGCAAGCTTCAAAAAAGTGCGGGTCCTGCTGCTCAAAATCACGTAAGGGGATGCGCTCCGCAGCCAGCAAAGCCTCCACAAAACGCTCGTATTCCTCGCGCGTCATGGGGCAATTGATGTAATCGCCGCCTTCCTCTTCCCCGCGTCCGTAGCGCGAGGCCCGGAAAGCCACCGTGAAGTCAATCGAATCCACCTCCACAATCGGCGCAATCGCATCATAGAAGCTGAGCGCCGCGCTATCCGTGCGCCGGACGATGGCTTCCGCCAGGGCGTTGGAGGTGAGCGGTCCGCTGGCGATGATAACCGGCCCTTCCGGCGGGATCTCCGTCACTTCCTGCCGGATAAGCGTCATGCGCGGATGGGTGGTAATCGCCTGTGTGACCGCCTCCGCAAAACCCTCGCGGTCAACCGCGAGCGCGCTGCCTGCCGGCAGGCGATGCTCATCCGCCAGCCGGATCAACAAGGACCCCAAACGGCGCAGTTCCTCCTTCAAAAGCCCCGAAGCACGCCCCGGCACATCCGATCCCAACGAATTAGAACACACCAGTTCGGCCAGGCGGTCACCGGTATGCGCCGGCGTCATGCGATGGGGACGCATCTCGTAGAGCGCCACGCGCAAACCGCGCTCTGCCGCCTGCCAGGCGGCTTCGCTGCCGGCCAGACCGCCACCAATGACGATTAAATCCGCAGATGTCATAGTCATGTCCTCAAACCCGAATAGTTTTTCCCATCATTAACCTGCCTGATAGCAACAAAACGCCCCCCGTGCCGTCCAGACACACAGGGGGCCAGAAACCGTTGCTCAACGGTTTCGACGAGACGCCCGGCTACTCCTTGGGGACGCTGAAAATCTCGCCCATTGGCGGCTGGGAGGTCAGAAGAGCATGAGCTTCCGCATACCATTCCTGCGGCACCAGGACCCGCACGTCGCTGCTCAAATCCATGCGATTGCGCGCCGAGGTCGGAACGGATTCATAACTCAACTCAACGGGAATGCCGGCGCTTTCCAGGGCACTCCTGACCACCATCGCCCGCAACATGCCATGCGCCACGTAAATTGTCACCCACCCCACGTTCTGCTTCACCTCGACCATAGCGCACCTCCCCTCCTGAATCCTACCTATAGTTTGCGTCATTTTTCGGATTTTGTCAATAGGCACACCATTCCATTTGCTCTCAATTTGTACCTGCTTACCGCCAGCACCAGGGTAGCCCTTGAAATCACCGCTGGCGCGATTTTAACCGCAGATTTGGATAGGGTATTCGCTGATTTCAACACCCTGTGGGTGGGTAAAGGCCATGCCTTTGCCCACCCGACCCCACTGAATGTTCTATCGCATCGTAATCCAGCAGGCGGAGCGGTTACCTCAATTTTGCCTTACACCGCCAGCTCCGCAACCAAAAACGTATGATCCGAGGGTTTCTCGGCCTGACGCGCTGTGGTATCAATCCAGGCCGCAACGCAGCGCGCCGCAACCGGTTCTGTTGCCCAGATATGGTCAATGCGCCAGCCCATTCCCCGCGCCTGCGCGTTCGGGACACGGTAATCCCAAAAGGTGTAATGCCCCGGCTCAGCGGGATGATGGAGGCGGAACAAATCCACCCATCCCCACGCGCGGATGCGTTCCAACGCGGCACGAGCGTCAGGATGAAAGTCCGGGTTCGTGATGAGGCGCCTGGGATCGTACACATCTATCGGCTCTGGCGCCACGTTAAAGTCCCCCAACCAGATTAGTGCATCCTGCGGGGTAAAATGACGCGCAAAATAGGCCCGCAGGCGCTCCAGCCAGCGCAGTTTGTAGGCAAAATGTTCTGTTGTTACATCGCGCCCTTGAGGAACATACGTGTTAATCACGATGAAGGGGCCGATGTGGGCGCGGATAAGACGCGCTTCGTCGGGGGGCTCACCGTCATCCAGGCCGTAATGGACGTCCCGCGCCTCCTCACGAGAGAGCAGCGCCACGCCTGCATGGGCGGGTTGTCCGCGAAAAACCACATGGTAACCGCTGGCTTTCAATGCTTCAAGCGGGAATTGATCATCGGGTGTCTTGGTCTCCTGAAGCGCCAGCACAAAGGGCTGCTCGCGTTTGAGCCATTCCAACACAAGCGGCCAGCGTGTGCGAATTGAGTTCACGTTGTACGTAGCAATCTTCAAGGTCACGTTCAACCTCCGTTATGGACAGATCGCATGAAAACACTTTCCCGATTACCAACTTAGCACCAGGAAAGCGCTCGCAATCGCCGCTGGCGCGATTTTAACCGCCAACCCGGACAGGGTATCCGCTGATTGCAACGCCCTTATCCCGTCCGAATGTTCGTTGCCCCCCGGCTCAGGATGCATCCTGCACCACGGTTTTTCATCGTTCAGGCAGGCTGAGCAGCCACCGCCCGGATGCTTTAACGTGCTTCGTCTTCAGCCTTGTACCAGGGCTCGCGCCAATGGGCAAACATCGGGCCAATGGATTCGCCAATCATGTTGCGCCGAATGACTTCGGCAAAAATGGGGGCCACGGGCAGCCGTACCAGCCGCGCAGGCATGACTTCGGGTTCCGGCACGGTGTCGGTGGTGATGATTTCATCAATGACTTCAATTGCATCCAGCAACTCGGCTGCCGGCGGGATAAACAGGCCGTGCGTGACGATAGGGGTCACTTTTTTCACCTGCTCATGCTCCACCAGGTAACGAATCATCTCAACCATGGTGCTGGCCGTGGCCGTTTCGTCATCCATCAAAATCACATGTTTCCCCCTTACATCGCCGATAACGCCCAAAATCTCCACCTTGTCATCGCGCAAGCGTTCCTTGGCCCCTACCGCCATCGGCAGGTTCAGCTTGCGCGCCAGACGGATGCCGTTTTTGGCAAAACCAAAATCCGGCGTCATCAGCACGGCGTCGCTGAGATCTTTATTCCGTAGATAGTCAAAGAAAACATTGTCGGCGGTCAGGTGATCGGTCGGCACGCTGAAGAAGCCGTGCACTTGCGAGGCGTGCAAAGTCATGGTGATGATGTGGGTGGCCCCGGCAGTCTGCAGCAGATCGGCGATGAGGCGTCCGGCGATGGGAATGCGCGGCGCGTCTTTCTTGTCCGAGCGAGCGTAAGAGAAATACGGAATCACCGCATGGATTCCCCGCGCGCTCGCGCCTTTGGCCGCGTTAATCATCAGCAGCAGCTCCAAGAGGTGATCACTACAGGGCGGCGAAAGCGGCTGCACAATGAAAACCTCTTTGGAACGGACGCTATCCCCCAATTGGACGAACAGGTTATCGTTGGAGAAACGTTCATGACGCGAGGGGCTGAGACGCAGCCCCAGATATTCAGCAATGGACTTTGCCAAAGCTCTGTGTGCCGAACCGCTGTAAATCAGCACCTGCTTCTTAACCTCTTCCCAAGAGGCCATTCCCCACCTCCTGCATAGACTCGTGTGACAGACATCCTTGCGGACCTGATGGGTTCATGCTCGCATGACCTTTCAAGCGCAACCCACACCACGGCCCCAATGTCTTCTGAGCTGCGGAAACCATTTCCGCCCAACAACGTGGGTTCAGAGGTCTACAGAAGAGGGGCGACAGGTGTCGCCCCTACTTCAACATCGGAATCCAGATGCCATGGCGTTTCGCGAAGGTGATGGCTTCCTCGTAGCCGGCATCGGCGTGACGGACCACCCCCATGCCGGGATCGGTGGTGAGCACGCGCTGCAAGCGCGCCGCGGCTTCGGGCGTGCCATCCGCAACGATGACCTGCCCGGCATGTTGCGAGTAACCAATCCCCACCCCACCGCCGTGGTGGAAGGAGACCCATGTCGCACCGCCAACGGCGTTGATGAGCGCATTGAGGATGGCCCAGTCGGAGATGGCGTCCGAGCCGTCTTTCATGGCCTCAGTCTCGCGGTTGGGGCTGGCGACCGAGCCGGAATCGAGGTGGTCGCGGCCAATGACGATGGGGGCTTTGATGCGCCCTTCTGCCACAGCCTCGTTGAAGGCCAGACCGGCGCGAGCGCGTTCGCCGTAACCCAACCAGCAGATGCGCGCGGGCAGCCCCTGCCAGGCCACTTTTTCTTCCGCCATCTTCAGCCAGCGGTGGAGATGCTCGTTATCGGGAAACAGCTCCATGATGATGCGGTCAGTCTCGTAAATGTCCTGCGGGTCGCCGGAAAGCGCCACCCAGCGGAACGGCCCTTTGCCCTCGCAAAAGAGGGGACGGATGTAGGCCGGGACAAAGCCGGGATAAGAGAAGGCTTCGGCGAGGCCGTTATCGTAAGCGCGTTGGCGCAGGTTGTTGCCATAGTCAAAGACAACGGCGCCGCGCTTCTGCATTTCGACCATCGCTGCGCAGTGTTCGGTCATGGTGCGGATGGCCTCACGCTGATAGCGGGCCGGATCAGTTTGACGCAGGGCGCGCGCCTCCTCCAGGCTCATGCCATTGGGGACGTAGCTGAGTGGGTCATGCGCCGGGGTCTGATCGGTCACCATGTCGGGAATGATGCCACGGCGTACCAGTTCGGGGTACACATCCCCGGCGTTGCCGATGAGGGCAATGGAGTGTGCTTCCCCGCGGCGGACATAGGTTTCTACCCGCTGCAAGGCGCTGTCCAAATCGGTGACCATTTCATCCACCTGCCGCAGAGCGAGACGGCGTTCCGCACGCCAGGGGTCCACTTCCACAAAAAGCCCCACCCCTTCGTTCATGGTGACGGCTAAGGGCTGCGCACCACCCATCTCCCCCAGGCCGGCGGTGAGGATGAATTTGCCCTTGAGCGAGGCGTTCGCGCCATAGTGTTTGCGCGCCGCCGCGCCAAAGGTCTCATACGTGCCCTGCAGGATGCCCTGCGTGCCGATGTAAATCCACGAGCCGGCGGTCATCTGTCCGTACATGATGAGGCCCGCTTTTTCCCAACGGTCGAAGTTCTCCTGCGTCGCCCAGGCCGGGACGATGTTGGAGTTGGCGAGCAACACGCGCGGCGCGTCGGGGTGGGTCTTGAAGACAGCGACCGGTTTGCCCGATTGCACCAGCAGGGTGTCGTCCACATCCATACGGCGCAGGGTATCGAGGATGGCCTCGAAGCAGGCCCAGTTGCGGGCCGCTTTGCCACGTCCGCCATAGACGATGAGGTTATCGGGGTCAAAAGCCACATCGGGATCGAGGTTGTTCTGCAACATGCGGTAAGGCGCTTCCAGGAGCCAGCTTTTGCAGTGCAGCTCAGTCCCGCGTGGCGCACGGATGATACGTTGCGGCATGTCCACCTCCTGTTGGAATGAAATGCGCGTTCACACTCTGAGTATAGCACGAAACCGGCAGAGTGCGAAAGGGAAGCCGCGGTTGCAAGCAGGCCTGACGGACGCTCTGCATCGAGCACCCTACCCTGAGGTGCCCTGAGACCCGCGCGATCGCCCAGCCAGCTTCCAGTTGCCCGCTTCCAGCTTCCAGAAAGCGCCCCCACGTGACAAGCCGTAAAAATCGAGTATACTATTTTCAAACATCTTACTGTCCTGAGCTAAGGAATTATGAAACTGACCTTCTGGGGCACGCGCGGCTCGATGCCAACGCCGCTACGGAACGCGGAGCTGGAGGAGAAGCTGCTCACCATCATCCGCGAGTTGCCGGCGGATTTAAACACTCGCGATGTCGAAGCGGTGCGTAGCTATATCCGCACGCTCCCCCCGTTGATGCACGAGACAGCGGGGGGCAATACACCCTGCATTGAAATCCGTGCCGCGAATCAGATTATCGTGCTCGATGCCGGGACAGGGTTGCGTGAACTTGGCCGCGCCTTGATGAACGAGGCTTTCGGCCAGGGCAAAGGGACGCTCCATCTCTTTATTTCCCATCCCCACTGGGATCATGTGCAGGGCTTCACCATGTTCTACCCACTCTTCGTGGCCGGCAATCGCATTGAGGTGTACGGCGTCCACGATTTTGAGGCCGTCATGCGCCATCAGTTAGATCCCATGGTCTGGCCTGTGCAATTAGAACACCTGCGAGCGCAGGTTACTTTCCATACCCTCAGCCCCGACGCGAGCATCTGCCTCGGTGACGTGTGCGTGGATTTGATGAAGAATCAGCACCCCGGCGATTCCTACAGCTTCCGCATCCGCGACCTTTACAGCACTCTGGTTTACATGACGGATGTGGAGTATAAGGAATTGACGCCAGAAAGCCTGGAAAGCTACATCGCTTTTCTGCATGGCGCGGATGCATTGATTTTCGATGCTCAGTACACCTTGCGCGAGGCCTGGCAGCGCGTGGATTGGGGCCACAGCTCAGCCATGATCGGGGTGGATCTGGCCCGCGCCGCAGGCGTCAAACGCCTGTATCTCTTCCATCACGACCCGCTCACCAACGATGAAAAGCTCAACCAGATTCTACGCGATACGCGCATCTATCAGGCCCAAACCGGCGCCGAGGAGTGCTGCAGGGTTGAAATTGCCATCGAGGGCAAGACCGTTGACCTCACGCCAGAGCACGCTATCCATGTCCAACAACTGCCGGAAACGCAGACTACCATCGTCCAGCCCGCCCGCATGTTGGATGAAGAGAGTGTGGCACTCCTGGCCGAGCAGCTTATCGGCAACGAGATACAGGGACAGCCGGTCATTGACCTCTCCCATGTGGAATCCCTCAGCACGAGTGGTTTGAAGGCGCTGGTCAATTTGCAACAGCAGCTTGGGATGCCCATCATCCTCACGTCGCCTTCCGACCGGACGCGGCTCGTGATTCGCCTGGCGGGCTATCAGGATAGTTTCATCATCTACCCCACCCTGGAAGCGGCGCGCGAGGCCATCCGCGTGCGCGAAGAGGCTCATCTGCCCGGCCAATTGCTCGATGGGCGCTATCAGGTTCAGAGCTACATCGGCGAAACGGCCCTGGGTACGGTGCTGAAAGCCTACGACATTCAGGAAGACCATCCTGTTGCCGTGAAGCTGCTGGCCCCTACCTTCAGCCCGGAAACGCTGGAACATTTGGGACGCCAATACCGTGCCATTATGGCCCTGGACCATCCCAATATCGTCAAAGTCTTCAATTGGGTCTCACATCCCAACCTGACGTATATCGTCGAAGAATACATGGAGGGTAATAGCCTGGCTGATGCGCTCCAAGACCGCAGCGGGCCTTATCCTACTGATGAGGCGCTGGAAATCGCGTTCGATCTTTCCAGCGCGCTGGAATATGCCCATAGCCGTGGCGTCATCCACGGGGATTTGCGCCCGGATAACATTTTCCTCACGCCACAGGGAGCGCGCATCACAGGCTTTGGCCTTGGGCGCGTGTGCGAAGGGCAGAGCCTGCGCCATGCGCCCATCCTCTACTTCGACGCGGCGTATCTTGCGCCGGAGCAGATTTTGGGGCAACCGTTAGATGCGCGGGTGGATTTGTACGCGCTGGGCGTCATCCTCTACCGTCTGTTTACCGGCAGCCTGCCCTTCCATGGCAGTATTCCCGAATTGATGGATGCTCATCTCAAGGATGAACCCCTCCGGCCCACCGCTTTGAACCCGACGCTTTCGCGTTCGCTGGAGCATCTCATTCTCAAGCTCCTGGCCAGGAACCCCAACGAACGGTACGGCAGTTCGCAGCAAACGCGCCGCCTTTCAAGCAGCCTGTTGCGTTCCATCGAGGAAGCGCAGTGGCTGCGCGAAGAGATCATGACCGGCCGGCAGGAGGAGCTTAAACTGATTCTGGATGCCTGGGAAAAAGCCGCACAGGGACAGGGACAGCTCCTGTTCATCACCGGTGAGGAGGGCATCGGCAAGAGCACGCTGGCCCACCGTGCTGCGCTCCAGAGCAGCGCACCCATCGTGCTCTACGCGCGAGCGGAGGAAGGTCAAATCGCTGCGCCGTATGCCCTTTTCCGCCAGATCCTGGAAGCCTATCTCGGTACGGTACCGCCAGAATTTTTCAAAACGCAGCTTCAGCCGCTGTTGAGCAGCGTGGCGCAACTGGTCCCCGACATCAAGAAAATGCTGCCGGAAGAATTGTCCGAAGAGGCGGTGCAGGTGCAGAAGGAACAGCAACAACAACGCCTGCAAAATGACATTCTGGCCTTTATCCGCCATGCCACCCACGAGCGCCCCTGGTTCGTGGTGATGGAGGACCTGCAATGGGCCGATCACGATAGCCTGGGCTTTTTGCAACTGCTCTGCCGTGCCATGCCTGAACTGCCGCTCCTCATCCTGGGGACCTACCGTGATGAAGACCTGCGTCCCCAACACCCGCTGTGGGAAACGCTGCGCCTCCTGGCCCAACATCCCGGCTACCGTCAGGTTACCTTAACGCGCTTAGAAATAGCCGATGTGGAAGCTCAACTCAAACACGTCTGGCATCTGGAAGCGCCGCGGGAATTGGTGGAAAAGATTTACGCCCATACCACCGGCAACCCGCTCTACGTGGAGGAAATCATCAAGACCCTTATAGACGAAGGGCAAATCGTGCTGCGCGACGGTGTGTGGCACTTCCCCAACCCGGAACACATTACCCTGCCGCAAAGCGTGCGCGAAACGGTCCTGCGGCGCGTCAACCTCCTGCCCCCTGAAGCCCAGAACCTGCTGCGACAGGCGGCTATCCTGGGACAGAGTTTCCACTTCCGCGATTTACAGGCGATGACGCGCCTGGACGATTGGGAGTTGCTCGATCAACTTGACCTGCTCTTTGAGCGGCAGTTCCTGGAGGAAGTGAAAGGCGAGGAACGGCTGCGCTTCCGCCATCCTGAGGTGCAACAAACGCTTTACGAGGATTCCGGCCCCTTGCGGCGTCGCATCCTGCACCGACAGGCCGGCGAAGCTTTAGAGCAGCGCAGCGATACCCCACCGGAGGTCCTGGCGCACCATTTCAGTCAGGCCGAAGAGTACGCCAAAGCCATCACTTACAGCCTGCTGGCTGCCTACAATGCGGAACAGACTTACGCCAACACTGCGGCCCTGCGCTGGTATCGTCACGCGCTGGATTTGATGCTGCGCATGGACGCGCCCGAACGCAGTACCCTGATGGATGTCCACCTCACCATCCTCAAAGCGTTGGGACGCTTGCTGCTGCTGGAAGGGGATAATCAGGAGGCACTGGAACATTACAGCATGGCGCGCACCATCCTGAACACGATGCCCGCCTCCGCGACGCGCGATTTCCAACAGGCGGAGGTCTGTCAACAAATCGCCCTCATCTACGAACGCCGCAACGATTATGCCACAGCGTGGACGTGGATTGAACGCGGACTTCATCATATCCGCACCCATCCCCCCACGCCGGAGTTGGCGCACCTTTACCACCGCGCCGGATGGATCGCTATCCGGCAGGAAAGTTACCCGCAGGCACAGCAGATGTTCAACCATTCCCTGGAGCTGGCGCGCACCCTGGGTTTGACGCGCCTTGAGGCGGATAACATCCGCAGTCTGGGTGTCGTGGCCTGGTACACCAATCAAGAAGCGCAGGCCGAGGAGCATTTCCGCATCGCGTTAGACCTGTATCAAAAGCTCAACTACCCGCAAGGTGAAGCTTACTGTCAGAACAACCTGGGCATCGTCGCCAACTACAAAAATCAACACGAAGAAGCGCGCGCGCATTACGAACAGGCCCTCAGCCTGTACCGCCGCATTGGGGACATGAGCGGGGCGAGCGGAACGTTGCACAATTACGCGCTCACGGCCCGGAATCAAGGGCATTTTGATGAGGCCCTCCACTTAGCTCAGCAAGCGCTTACCCTGCGTCGCCAAACCCGCAACCGCCGGGGAGAGGCCAGCACCCTGGACTTATTGGGCACCCTTTACCTGCTCATCGGCGATGTCAGGCAGGCAGAGGAGTACCTGCAACAGGCGCTCTCTTTACATCAAGACATGGAAGACCACGAAGGTGAAGCGGAAATCCTATCGGACCTGGCCTGGGCCATGCTGCGCAGTGAGCGCCTATCGGAAGCGGTGAATTACATTCAGCGCGCCCTGCGCGTCGCCGAAAAACTGAGCAACGTCTATCGTTTCGCTCTCACCCTCATCCATCTGGGCTATTTGCAGATCGCGCAACAGGCCCATCAGGCAGCGCAGAAGACCTTCCAACACGCGCTCAGCTACCGCGAGCGTGTGCGCGACAAAAATCTGGCTTTGCGTGCCTATGCCGGATTGGGTCTCATCGCTCTGGAAAAGAACCGCCGCGAAGAGATGAACACCTATGCCGCGTTGATGTTGGAGCACATCGCCCATCACCCCATCACCAGCGTGGATGAGCCGTACCGCATTTACCATATTCTCTACCGGCTACTGCGCGCGTTGGATGACCCGCGCGCGGAGGAGATCCGCTCCAGCGCACAGGCGCGCCGCGAAAGCGAGGCCGCACAGTTCAGCGACGAGACGCTGCGCGCCCGCTTCCTCGCGCAGGCTGATCAGGCCTGGCTGGATGAAAAATAGGTGGCGAGACCTGCAGCGTCAGGCCCAGACATGCGGAATTTAAGCCCGCGCTAAACGTAACGGCTTACTGTCTCACATCGGAGCAGGTGTTGCAGCCGTCGCTGATGAATCTTCAGCCTGGTAACTGAGTGGGTGAAGGGCGGGCGGCATCAGCAAGGTGGGCAAAAGCAGGGTAAGTGAAGGCCATGCCTTTGCCCACCTCCATTTGCCAGCCTGGCCCCGGAGAAAACAAGCAGGTACCCCAATTCCGCGTGTTCCCTCAGCGCCGACGGCGCTCACGTTGCCAGAGAGGCGCTTTTTCCTCCAGCACGCCGCGCAACTCAAAAATCTGGTCGCGCAAAGCAGCGGCCTTCTCAAATTCCCAGGCCTGCGCCGCGGCGCGCATTTCCTTTTCCAGCCTGGCGATCAGCTCTTCAAGGGATTTGGCATCCATCTCTTCAGGCGCTTTGGGAGCGGCGGGAGCAGCCTGCTCAGTCTCAGCCACCCGCACGCGGTCGGTGAGATCGCGCACCGCCTTGATGATGCTTGCCGGCTCAATGCCGTGTTCCTCGTTGTAGCGGCGCTGTATCTCGCGCCGACGTTGCGTCTCTTCGATGGCCTGCTGCATGGCCTCCGTCATCTTGTCGGCGTACATCACCACCGTGCCCTGCACATGCCGCGCTGCGCGTCCCATGGTCTGGATGAGGGCCGTGGCGCTGCGCAGGAAGCCCTCTTTATCCGCATCCAGAATGGCCACCAGGCTCACTTCCGGCAGGTCCAGCCCCTCCCGCAGGAGATTGATGCCCACCACAACATCGTACTGGCCCAAACGCAGATCGCGCAGAATCTCCACCCGCTCGATGGTCTCTACCTCGCTGTGGAGGTACTGCACTTTGATGTTCATCTGTTTCAAATACTCGGTCAGCTCCTCTGCCATGCGTTTGGTGAGCGTGGTCACCAACACCCGCTGCCCCTGTTTGACCCGCTCCTGAATGCGCCCGATCAGGTCATCAATCTGCCCCCGTGAAGGCCGCACCACAATCTCTGGATCCAGAATGCCGGTAGGTCGAATCACCTGCTCCACAATCTGCGTGCTGTGCTCCAGCTCATACGGCCCCGGCGTGGCGGAGGTGTAAATCACCTGATTGACACGTTGCTCAAATTCCTCAAACGTCAGGGGACGGTTATCAAGCGCCGAAGGTAAACGAAAGCCGTATTCGACCAGCACCTGCTTACGGCTGCGATCGCCGTTGAACATGCCGCGCACCTGCGGGATGGTCATGTGAGATTCGTCCACAATCAGCAGGTAGTCATCGGGGAAGAAGTCCAGCAGGGTGAAAGGCGGCTCGCCCGGCGCGCGCCCTTCCAGGTGGCGCGAATAGTTTTCAATGCCGGAGCAGTAACCGATTTCGCGAATCATCTCCATATCGTAGCGTGTGCGCTGCTCCAGGCGTTGCGCTTCAACCAGTTTGCCCTGCGCGCGCAGGGCTTTGACCTGCTCGTCCAGCTCAGTTTCGATGGCCAGAAGGGCCTGCTCGATGCGTTCCTGCGGCAGGATGTAGTGTTTGGCCGGGAAGAGCGTTAACCCGGCGGGCCGGGAAAGCACCTCACCCGACACCGGGTCGTATTCCGTGATGCTCTCCAACTCATCCCCGAAGAGCGAGAAACGATAGGCAATCTCAGCATAAGCCGGGCGCACTTCGACCACATCCCCGCGCACGCGGAACGTCCCGCGTTTGAAGTCCACGTCGTTGCGCTCGTAGAGCATCCCGATTAAATCGCGCAGCAATCGCTCGCGGCGCAGACGCTGACCAACCTGAAGGGTCAGGGTTGCTTTACCCCACTCTTCGGGGCTACCCAGGGAGTAGATGCACGAGACCGAGGCCACGATGATCACATCCCGCCGCGACATGAGCGCCGCCGTCGCCGCCAGCCGCAGCCGCCCGATTTCATCGTTGATGTCCGCGTCCTTTTCGATGTACAGGTCCTGCTGAGGCACATAAGCTTCAGGTTGATAGTAGTCGTAGTAGGAGACGAAATACTCGACGGCATTGTTGGGGAACAACTCGCGGAACTCGGCATAGAGTTGCGCCGCCAGAGTTTTATTGTGGGCCAGCACCAGCGTGGGTTTTTGCACCTGCTGAATCACGTTAGCGATGGTAAAAGTCTTGCCCGTGCCCGTGGCGCCTTTAAGGGTTTGATGTTTATCCCCGCGCAGCACGCCGCGCACCAAAGCCTCAATCGCTTGCGGTTGATCGCCGGTGGGCCGCATCGGCGATGCCAGTTCAAACTTATTGGATTGGGGTTGCATAGCACCTCCTGTTGATTTGATCTACCTGCTTCCAGTTCCCCTACCTTCGCCGCCACAACTCCGCCCGCTCATCCGCGTATTCCAGCACCCAGGCGCTATCGTCGCGCAGCAGCTCCGCCAGATTGGGCTGCAACTCGCGATCCAGCAACACCCGATCCACGCCGTAATGCGAAAGCAACTCAGCGTAACGCACGCCCTGCGTGATGCGGATGTAATCCTGCCACAGCTCCAGCGGATAGAGTTCCACACGCGGATCCACAAAGACGCCTTGTTCCGGCACCGCCCAGATGAGGTAGCTGCCATACCCCATCTCGTTGAAAAGCTTCCCACCCGGATGAGCGCGCAAATAGTCTGCCGCCTGCACCGGGGTTTCGCGTCCAATCAGCGGACCGGCCTCCACCCCACGCCAGACCAGAGTCCAGTAACTCGCGGGCAAAGGAACGCGCTCCACAAACCAGGGCTGCACCAGCAAAACCGGGAGGGCCAGCAGCAACGCCAGCGCCGTATTCAGCCAGGTCGGACGGGTCCCCTCGCCGCGGCGTAACAGCGGCGCCCCCTCCGCCAGGGCCTGCGCCAGCACCGGCACGAAGAGCATACCAAACCAGATGACATAACGCTGTCCGCTCCACGCCAGCCACAGAAAGGCCGCCAGAATGAGCGCCTCGGTGAACGATGGACGGTAACGGCTGTAGAGCAGCGCCCCAAAGCCCAGCAGCAGGGTAGCGTAAAAGGCGCTGTTCGCAATGCCGGTGGGGGTGGGCGATTGCCATTCCACGATGAGCGTCTGACTCGGCGCGTCCGTCATCATCTTGTAGACATAGCCCACAATGCCCACCCCCTGCGGATTGACCAGAATCGCCGCCGCACACAGCCCCCCTGCGATGAGCAGCGCCCTCAGCCGCGACCAGGGCAGCGCGCCTTCCCGCCGCAGCACCGCACGCAAGCCTTCGCCAACAAACGTGAGGCCCAACAGGATGGGACCTAAAATCCATGAACCGTGCACATTCACCCAAAAGGCCAGCAGGAGCGGCAACGCCCCCAGCGCGCGCGGCGATAGATGCCCCTCGCGGTAACGCTGCAAGATAAGCATGAAACCGACAAAGGGCAGCCAGGCCCAGTTTTGTGTGCGCACCAGCAAATTGTTGAGCGTCATCAGGCACAGCGGGACGAGAACAAGCGCCGCAATGCGCCAGGATGCGCTGCGACGGCGCGCCTCCAAAGCGACCAGCGTGAAGGCGCTCAACGCGAGTAGTGTCCGCGCGGCGATGGGAAGCGCCAATCCACCCGCGCGATAGAGCAAGTAGAACAGCACCTCCGCCAGCCATGCCCCGTACACGTAAGGATGGTCGCGCGGCAGCGTCCAGGCAAAGAGGTTCGTTGTCGGGATGTGTCCCGTGGTGACAATCACCTCCCCCGCTTTCAGGTGCCACCAGAAATCGTTGGGCACCAGCGGCACCAACGAGACGTAAAACCCAAATCCTGCCAGAATCACCACCAACCAGAGCTGTTCAACCCGCAATTTGCCCATACCCCATCACCCTTGATGAACTCCGATGCTGCACTCCTTGACCGTGCAATAAAGCGATGCCATTTTTCAACTTCGCTGAACAGTTACACGTCTACCCCGGTTTCGCCAGACCATGATCCAACCCCAGGCCCTGACGGTGTGGCCGCTTTCCGATGCCAGCCCTTGACGGCAAACCACCACCATCCCGCCCACAGCAGAGGCAGCCACACCAACCAGTGATCGCCCTGCGGCAACAGGAGCTGACCGGCCCACATGAGCGCCGTCGCACCGCCATACGCCAGTCCGATTCGGCGCAGCGCCCGCACATCCCCCTGCGTCGCGCCGACGAACCCCGCTATCAACACCGGGATAAGCGTCACCAAATCGTGCGTCCAGCCATACGCGCGCGTGATGAGCGATAGCGCAATCAACCGCGGCATCTCCTCCAGCCAATCCCATGACGCGCGCCTGCGCCAGAGATAGACCGTGTACCCCACCCCGCCCAGCAAAGTGGGGACAAACTGCAAGAAAAACTTCTCTGGTCCCCAAATCAAGCGCAAAAACGTCCCCCAGGTGGGGGAAATCCACAAACTTGGCGGCTGTGTGCGCACCGCTATCCCATAATCTCGCAACAGCGGTGGATACCACAGCGAGGGCAGGAAAGCCCCCAAAGCCAGGCAGGTCACCGCCGCGACCGCCACGCGCCAGCGGCGGGTTGTCATCATCCACACCACAGCCGCGGGCCAGATCAAATACAGCACGTGGGGCTTGAAGCTCAACAGCGCAAGCCCCGCGCCTGCGACCCAATCCCATCCACGACGCACGCCCGCCACCCAGACCAGCAAGCCACTCAACACCAACACACCCATCTGCCCGGAACGCATCGCGATGAGCGCCGGCATGAACGTGAGCGCCACCGTCCACGCCACCCAACGCTGCCGGGGAGCACCCCCGTACCAGCGCCAGCACACATCCGCTGCCCCAAGGACCAGGGCCAGCAAAAGCCCCTGCCACAGCCCCCACGCCGTCCGCGCGGACAAAGCGCCCAAAGGCAATAGCAATCCCAACACCCAGGGCGGATTGTACATCACCAAAGCCCAATCCTGCTGCCAGCCCTCTGCGCGCCACAGCGCGTACACCCGCTCCAGGATAAAAGGATTTTCGCCCTGCAGCGTGAGGCGCGCGGCAGCCCAGTATTGCAAGAAGTCGCCATCGGGAGACGCGATGAGCTGTGCGGCACGCTCCCTCATCAACACCAGCAAAAGCGCCACGCCGCAGAACAGCAACCCCCAACGTACAAACGCCCACATCCGCTTCAGGGTGGACATGCGCCCCCTTCTCGCCACGGCTCATCGGGATGAACGAGCACCCGCGCCTGCGCGTCGCCCCAGACGCAGCGCCATCCCGCCGCCTGCGCCGTCTCCAGCAGAGGCGCGTGCGCTTTGCGCTCCAACAGTAGCCAGCGCAACCCGTAATGCTCCAGCCGCGCCACCCATCCCGGCTGCGCCTGCGCGATAGCGAGATAATCCTCCCATACCGCGACGGGGGCCACCTCGACCCGTCCATCCACAAAAGGACGCGCCTGCGGATAAAGCTGCCAGATGACATACCCGCCCCATTCCGGCAAGGTGAAAATCCCCGTTCCTTCAGGCAACACCCGCGCCAGATAAGCCACCGCGTCGGCGGGGAAGTACGGATCGAGCAGCGGCAGGGTCACCCCCAACGCCATCCGCACCCACGGCACGGCCAGGATGCAGCTCACAAGCAGCAAAGCCAGCAGCGCGCGCGTCAGGTGGGGATGCGCATCCGCGTTCGCGAAGGCGCGCACGCCGGGCCAGGCGGCGCGCAGGGTGCGCGCCATCCAGGGGATGAGCGCCAGCGCCGCGAAAGGCATCATCCGCACATAGCGCAGCGCCAGCAGCGTGAACACCGCCGTGGGCAGCGCCTCCGCATTCAGGCGACGCCAACGGACCAGCGCCAGCCCCAACGCGAGCGCCAGCGCCAGCCAGAAAGGCCACGTGAAGCGCTGCGTCAGGGTCGGCGGCTGCCACTCGCTCACATAGCGCTGACTGATCGGACTCGTCCCCATCACCAGCACATAGCGATAAGCCCCCAACCCCAGCGGATTGAGCAAAGTCGCCGCGGCGCTCAGGGCCGACCAGCGCGTCAGCGTAAGGACATCGGCCCAGGAACGACGCCTGCGCAGCGCTTCCCATCCCACCTGAACCACGGTGAGGGCCAGCAGCAAAGCGCCCATACTCCAGGCGCCATGCAGATTCGTCCACACGCCCAGCAGCAGGGGCACGAGCCGCAGCCAGGAAAGCGCGCGCGTTGCACGCCAGCGCCACAAGAGCCATCCCAGCAGCGCAAACGCGGTAAAGGAGAAAATTTGCGGGCGGGCGGTACTGAAGGGGTAGAGGATGAGGAAGCCGAGCAAAGCCAGGCTCGCAGCGTAAGGCGGGGCCACCTCATCGCGCACGGTCAGGAGGAGCAGCGCCACCGTTGCCATCCCCATCAGAGCCTGCATCAGCACCAGGCCGCCCAAACCGCTGTAACGCCACACCAGGTAGAGCAGCACATCGCTCAGCCAGCTATGGGCGGCGTTGAAACTTTGCCCTGCCCCGCCCACCGACCAGCGATCCAGCACGGGGATAGCGCGCTCACGCACCATCGCCTCGCCCAGCCGCAGATGCCAGCCCAAATCGCCCTCGCGCAGCGGCGCCAGCGCCAGCATGATGAAACTCAACGTCAGGGGCAACATCAGCCACAACAACGCGCGTCCCCCGCGGCCCATTTTCCCCTCCATCCGTTACACTCTCCCCGCCTGCGGTTTTTGTCTCCCACCTTCCCACTGAATCAGACCGTACAAAACCAGGTAGGCCGGCATCTGCCAGAAGTAAAAGAAATCCGGGATGCGCATGACCTGCAAAGCCAGTCCCAGCGCCTGCACAGCCCCGTACCCGGCCAGATAAGGCCAGCGGCGCGCGCGCGGCACACGACGCAAGATCAAGACGGCGGGCAAAAGCGCGGTCAGGGCCAGCACGTGATCGAAAGTCCAGGCGTGTGGCGCCGTCCACAGGGAGAAGAGCACCAGCCACGGCAAGGCCGTCTCCCAACGCCAGGCCCGACGCAAGCGCGACCAGAGCGCAAGCAGCGTCGCCGCACCGATAAGCGTGGGCACAAAGCTCCAGAAAGCCTTTTCCGGCCCCAGCAGCAGGCGTAAGCCGTTCCCCAGCACCGGCGTGGCCCACACGGTGGGATTGGCCACGCGCAAAGTGTCCAGATAAGCCTTCCACACGTCCGGACGCAGCACGCCCGTCACCGCGGAGGCGGTGAACAACGCCGCAGCCACGCCGGCCAGCACGCGCGGATGGCGCTCTGTCACCGCCCACAGCGCCAGAGCAATCCATACCAGATAGGCCACCTGCGGCTTAAAGCTCAATCCCCACAGCGCTACGCCGGCCCAGAAATCCTGTCCGTGGCGCACCAGGAGGAGAAACGCGGTCAGGCTCAGCAGCAACCATGGCCCGATTTGTCCCTCGGCCAGCACGAAATACGTGGGAAGGAAAGTAAAAGCCCACAACCACGCCGGTAAGGGATGCGTCCCGCCGCCATGATAGCGCCACAGCCAGGCCGCACTCAAAGCTACAACCAGCAACAACCCTGCCGACCAGGCAAACCAGCCCGCCGCATAAGGCAACATTGCCCACGGCATGAGAAAGGGGAAGATCCAGGGTGGATTGTACATCATTACCGGCTCGGCAAAAGGCCAGCCCAGGGGCTTTTGCAACGCAAACAACGTCTCCGGATCGTAGGGATTAGCCCCCGTCACCAAGAGCCGTCCCGCGCCCCAATACTCCAGCCAATCGTTTGCAGGGATACCTAGGGCAGCGACAAGCACCTGCGCGCGCCAGACCAGCACCGCGCAGGCCAGGACGAGGAGAACGTAACGGCTCCATTTCATAGCCTGACCCATCCAGAAAGCCGGTAAACCAACCGGAAATTTTGTGGTGGCTCAACTTCTCTTGTCGCCGGGCAAGGCTTTTGCCGGAGCGGAAAACCCGGTCGGCGCAAGCCAGCCCAGGCCCGAAACGCAGCGGGAGCACCATCATCCGGCCCCAGGCAGGGCGTCGAACCCATGTCCCCCCTCATGGCCGAACATCAGCCTGACCCGTTGACGATGAAACGCTGCAGGCCAGATATCCGGCATACCCCGTCAGACCTATCAGCACCAGCGTGGGAACGCGGATGCCCAAGGCGCCGCCCAAAACGAACTCCCCCGCCAGACACGCCAGCGGCGCACTGAGCACTAACCCGGCCCACCAGCCACGCGGACGCTGCAAACCGTGCAGGGCCTCATCTATCAACAAGGTGGGTACAACCATCAGCCAACCATCCTGCGGATTAAGATGCGGGCTGAAAAAAAGCGTTAACCCCAAGGTTAAAGCCCAACGCAAGGTCCAGGCCGGCGTTCCCCGCTGCGGCGGACGCCACCACAACGCCACGATGCCCACCGCCGCCAGCCCAAACCCCACCCAGGTGAGCGTTTCAATCCACGGCGCACGAGCATAACCCAGCCACAAGGTGAGCGTGCCACGCAGATTGTACATCGTTTCGGGATAGATGCCCAGATGGCCATACGCCGCGCTATCGGCGCGCAGCAAATGCAGGTAATCCAGCCACACGCGCGGCCCCAAAGCCCACGTCGTCGCGCCCAACCACAACGCCAACAGCAGCGCCCCGATGCCCCATGCGCGCCAGCGCCGCGTCCCCAGCAGCGCCAGCGCGGGCAGCACCCCCGTCTGCGGACGCGCGCTCAACAGAGCGAGCATCGCACCCAGGGCCGCATCATCCTCCCGCCTGGCCGCGCGATACATGCCCCACCACACCGCGGCCACGGCTACGCCTGAAGTTCCCAGCATAAAGGTGGAAAGGAGCGGCGGGAAGGCCAGGGCCGCCGTCAGCGCCAAAACTCGCTCGCGCCGTGAACGGTCAGATAGCGCGCGCCACCACGCCAGCGACAACCCCATCAGCAGCAACGCATTCAACCCTGTCCACACCAGATAAGCGGCGCGCATCGGCAAAGCGCCCAGAGGCGAGGTTATCCAGGCCACATGCGGCACGGTATTGTGCGGAAGGAGGTCATCCTTAAAACGATTCGGCCCCAACAAGGCCGCCTGCACTGCGCGCTGCGCCTCCAGGTTATACAACTCTGCCGCCCGCCCGCTGCGGATGAGCGTCCAACCGGTGTAGTAAGCCGTGAAATCGGCGCGCCAGCTCAGGCCGCGTGCCAGGGTGAGCAGCCACAGGCCCGCGTAAGCCAGCGCCAGCCCGGCATTCAGCGCCAGCGCAAGAGACGCTCCATAACGCCTAAGGAACCCACGCCTGAAGCCCATACACCATCACCACCATCAATAACCCCAACACCCCGGCCACACTCCAGAGCACACGCTGCCAGGAACGCCGTGTGAGCGGCGCTATCCCCACAACAAACGGAAAAGCCAGCAAGCCGTGGCGCGGCAAGCCCATGTAAGGATGGACCGGACCGGTATAGTAAGCGAAACTCACCAGCACGATGGCCAGGCTGTACACCCGCTCCGCGCCGGTCAAACGCCGCCAGGCCACGATGAGCAGGGCCACCAACACCCCCATCAGCACCCCATTCACCAGCATATCCACATCCGGCGCGGCCACAGTCTGCCGCCAGGCGCGCCCCAGCGCCTCCCACGGCCACAGAAAGGCCTGCTCCGGCACCACCATTTTATGACTACGCGAAATCAAGACCGAATACACCAGGCTCTGCAGCGAATCCACCTGAGGCTGCCAATCCCCTAACGCCAGGGCGCGATACAACACCCAGCCTGTCCAGGCCAGAGGCGCGCCAGCGAGACTTGCCCACGCCGCGCGCGGGACCGTCCGCCGCTGCTGCCACAGCTCCCACGCGATGGGCAGCATGAGAAACACTCCCTGTTGACGCGTCAAGGTCGCCAGCGCCGCCCCTGCAGCGGCCCATCCCCACCGCCGATGGTGCAGGGCGAGCAGCGTCAAAACCGCCCCAAGCAAAAAAAGCGGCTCGGTGTAGGGGAAGAGCAGGAAGGCAGCAAAAGGGGAAAGCAAGAAGGCCAGCACCACCCGCCGCGCGGACGTACCACCCAGACGTGCGCTCAGCCACATCTCCAGCGCCGCCAGAAAAGCCACCGCCGCCAGCGAGGAGACCAGCAACAAAGCCAGCAGCGGGTCCAGGCCTACGCGCGTCAAAGGCCAGGCCAGCAAGGGGTAGAGCGGATGAAACTGCGCCGTACCATCCCGCAGCGCGTAGCCCTGCGTGACCATGCGCACATAATAATGCGCATCCCAGCGCAGCCAGGGGAGAAGCAAAACGCGCGCGGCCCATTCTCCCCACGGCGCCCGCGGTGGCCAGAGAGGCACAAGGAGCTCAAGGATGGAAAAGGGCCGCAGCGTGCTCACCCAGGCTATCCACGCACCGGTCAATAAACGCAGCCCGGCGTAAACGCTCGCCCAGCGCCTGAGTGCGTTCAAATAAACGCGCTGCGTAGCTCCATCCCGTGCTGCTACCATCTATTCGCCCCCATGGCGTAAGCTTACCGCATTCACTTACAAAAGCAAGACCCCACCTTTACAGGTGGGGTCTTGTGGTTTCAGGCCAACAGGCTTAGCTGCCAGCGAGGCTGCTGCTGATGGTGGAGAAGATGCCGCTCACGCGGGTACCGAGCAGGCTCAGAATGACGATCACGACGATCGCGATCAGCACCAGAATCAGCGCGTACTCGACCAGGCCCTGGCCTTCCTCACGAGGAAGATACAACATAGTAACACCTCCTTAAAAGAATTAAGTTTAGTTGCTCAGGTTTACAACCTGACATCATTGTACCCTATTCCCCCCACTCATCACAATAGGAAGATGGTACTAAAAATTTAGTTAGAAAACCTAAGTAAACCTGCTACCATTCCCCCAGAACCCAACGGTTAACCCAGGGCAAGGGGGATTTAAAACCGCGCAGGTGATCAAGCACCTTAAAATCCATCTGCACATCGGCGATGCGTTCACCAAGTTGCCGGATCTGCCCGGAGGCCAGCGTCCCGCCGTGCCCCAGCATCATCAACAGGTAGGAGATGCGCTCCGGATACAGGCCCATCACGCGCGTGGCGGTCGCATCCACGGCGGAAAGACTCTCGCCCATCAGGATGAGGCCAGCGCGCACCGTATCGCCGTAGAGCGGCCCGTCGCCCTCCATGCCCTCGATGCCGTCCACGATAGCAAAAGCCGGGCGCACCGCCAGATTGATGTCCACCACGCTGTTGGCAATCCCGGCCCAGTGCAGCACATTTTTGGGCCAGCCATAGCGCACGCCCGGCACCACACCAAACAAATTTTTCATGGATAAGGTCACGCCAGCCCAATGGTGCGTTTTGAGTTTGGGCAGGGAAATCACCATATCCGCTTGCATGACGGTGCGCGGCAGGTGCAGAACACCCAGGCCGGTATGATTGGCGGTGAGGGGCACAGCCACGGTAGTATCGAAATTCAAATCCACAAACGGCACGCGGAGCTGATCGAGCACATCCTGCATCCCCGAAAGCTCCAACAACGCCTCCGTGTCGCGCCGGTGCCCCGGTCCTTCCCCCACCGCAACCTGCCCCGCGCCCAGGGAGCGCAACGCTTCGATGACGCCCGCCACAAAGAACGGGTGCGTGTTCACGCGATGCGCATCGTAGTATTCGATGAGGTTGGGTTTGAGCAGCACCCGCGCCCCTTGAAGACGCCGCACAAATTGCGGATAGAGCAGAAGGCCGCGCCGCACCACGTCTGCCAGGTCCACCCGATAATCCGGCGCCCTGAGAATGGCCACATCCGCGCGCGGTTGCTTGACCTGCCCCCACAAACGCACGCCCGAAGCGCCCAGCAGCGCACCGAGCAAAGCCGTGCCGCCCAGTTTGAGAAAAGCGCGGCGGGTGAGCTTATAACCGGAAGCCATGCGCCCCTCCTTCCCCCGCGATGAGCGCCAGCGCCGCCAGCGCCGTGCTGTGAACACGCCGCCGCCAGCTTCCATCCGCCTGTTGCCGCGCGCGCAAGGCAAAAAGCAGCGACTCGACAGGACGATTGAAGGCCTGCAAGGCCAGGCTTCCCAGGGCCAGCGCCAGCGCGGAGGGGTAGCGCGGTACTTCGCGCGCCAAAAAATCCAGCCCTGCCTGCACCACCCCACCGGGAATGTGACTGCCCTGCAGAGCCAGCAAGGCCCACGCCGTCGGGTCGGGGAAAGCCGGGAGCTGCCGCTGCATCACTTCCGGATTGCCGTAATTCCACCCCCCACCGGCACAGGCGCGGTCCAACAGGAGCGTTGTCCCTTCCAGGACGCGCGCATGATTGCCCCAACCGGCGTCCTTGAGGGCCAATATCGCGTAAGCCGTCGGTTCCACCCAACTGAACGTGCCTTCATTCCACGACCAGCCCACCAGATGCGCGTTGAGGCGCACCATGGCATCGCTATCCGAACGCTGCACACGCCACTCCAGTAAGCGTGCGGCCAGACGCGCCTGCACATCCGGGGCATGGGCAAGGCGCGCAAAGAGGTAGAGCGTCAGCGAAGTCGTCCAGTGAGCTTCGGTGGCCCCCGGCAGACGTAACGCCCCGTCCGTCCCCACCCGCTGCGTGAGCCAGTCCAGCGCTGCACGCGCTGCCCCCGCTTCCCCACCCAGAGCGCAGGCCAGAGCGGCATGACAGGTCACCTCCGGTGAGGATTCCCCACCGGGAAGGTAAGGCCAGCCCCCATCGGGATTTTGGGCTGCACGTAAAAAAACCAGGGCCGATGCGATCTCGTTCATGAGGCTATTTTAAACGGTCTCGTTCACCGCGTCAAGAGATGCAAACTTCAAGCACTTCGGGTATAATCGCAACCATGTGATACGCAAAGCCCAAACATGAGGTGCGTTATGGAGCTCATACTGGCATCCCAATCCCCGCGTCGGCGAGAGATGCTTGGCTGGCTGGGATGGTCCTTTTCCGCGGTTTCGACGCAGGTGGACGAGTCGCCTCGCACTGGCGAAACGCCAGAGGCCCTTGTCACCCGCCTCGCGCGCAGCAAGGCGTTGGCCGTCAACGCTGCGCCCGAGATAGGGGTGCTCGCAGCGGATACCCTCGTCGTCCTCGATGGACAGGCCCTGGGCAAACCGCGCGACGCAAATGAGGCGCGCGCCATGTTACTCGCCCTGCGCGGACGCGAACACGCAGTGCTCACGGCCCTGAGTTTGCGCTACGATGGCCGTCTTTTCTCGCGCGTGGTGCAGGCACGGGTCTGGATGCGAGACTACACGCGGGACGAAATCGAAGCCTACATCGCCAGCGGAGACCCCTTCGACAAAGCCGGAGCTTACGCCATTCAGCACCCCCTCTTCCGCCCCGTAGAGCGGATAGAGGTTTGCTACGCCACCGTGGTGGGCTTTCCTTTTTGCGCGTGGCTGGCGCTGCTACGCACGGCCACAGGGGACGCGCCGACGCTGTCTGTGCCGGCCCTGTGCCAGCGCCATTTCGGATATACCTGTCCACAGGTGGATGAGGGGAGGGAAGCATGAAGCGTTTAATCCTGATGTCCGCCGCAATCTGGCTTGCGCTCAGCGCGTGTACGGCGCCCCTCTCGCCATCCCCCACCCCGCCGCTCACCGTCAATCCCACGCCCACGGCCACGCTGGACGTTCTGGAGCCGGAGGTCATCGGGCGCGCTTTCCTCAGCGCCTGGCAACAGGGGAATTATCCCGCCATGTACGAGCTGGTCGCACCCGAACGGCGCGCTGCGCTGGATCAGGAAGGCTTCGAGAACGCCTATCGCAACGCTTTGCTGACTACAGGCACGGTGACGATGACCCTTACGCCACAGCGCCTGACTATAGAAGGCGAACGGGGGCATGTAGATTTCCACGAAACCTGGCAAACGGCACTTTTCGGCACGTTAGAGGCCGATAATGCCCTGCCCCTCATCAAAAGCAACGGGCGCTGGTGGGTGGACTGGCAGCGCGAGGCGATTTGGCCCGATCTGGCCAACGGTGCAACCTTTGCGGTGGAGTATCAGACACCGCCGCGGGCCAATATTTACGATCGCAATGGCGCCGGGCTGGCCGTACCGAGCACAATGGTCACGGTGGGCGTGGTGCCGGATCAGATTCAAGATGAGGCTGCAGTGTTGGAAGCGCTCAGCTACGTGTTCAATCTCCCGGCGGATACCATCCGCGCCCGTTACGCGGGGCAACCCGGTTCCTGGTTCATTCCTATCGGGGAAATTGATGGGGAAACGAGCCTCAATTACAACACGCTGTTGAGCCGTGCGGGCATCGAGCGCCGCGAGCGGACGGGGCGCGGCTATCCACAAGGCGGCGTGGCCGAGCATGTAGTGGGGTGGATTGCCCCCATCCCGCTCAGCGAAATCGAGCATTACCGCAGCCTGGGCTACCGCGACGATGCTCTCGTCGGCGTAGCGGGGTTGGAAGCGTGGGGCGAAGCGATTCTGGCCGGACGTAACGGCGGACGGCTCTATCTGGTAGGGGCGGATGGGACGTACCTGCGCCGCATCGCGGAGCGGCGTCCACAGCGTGGGCACGCCATTTACACGACCTTAGATCGCGCCTGGCAGGCGCAGGCCGAATCCCTGCTGGCGCAGGTAGAACGCGGGGCCGCGGTAGCGCTGGATGTGCATACTGGCGCGGTGCTGCTCATGGCCAGTCAGCCGGGCTTCGATAACAACGTGTTTCTCAATCTGGCGCAGCCGGAACTGCGACAGCTCATCCTGAATGACCCCCTGCGCCCGCTGTTGAACCGCGCCACACAGGGCACCTATCCCGCCGGTTCAACTTTCAAGATTGTGACCATGGCGGCGGGATTGGAGGCGGGAGGCTACACGCCAGAAAGTCCGTTTTATTGTCCCGGCTACTGGGATCGCCTGGGCAGCGCCAATCGCAAAGCGTGTTGGACCGCGCACGGGGCGCTCACCCTTCAGGCTGCGCTTACGCAATCCTGCAATACCACGTTTTACGATGTCGGCCTGCATCTGGACAGTCTGGACCCCGACCTGTTGCCGAGCTATGCACGCGCCTTTGGCCTGGGGCAGCTCACGGGATTGGCGGAACTGCCCGAAGCGCCGGGGTTGGTGCCCGATCCGGATTGGAAGTTTAACACGCTGTTTGAACCGTGGAGCAGTGGGGACTCGGTCAATCTGGCGATTGGACAGGGCCATCTGCTGGTCACCCCGCTCCAGATGGCGCGGATGATGGCCGCGCTCGCCAATGGCGGTACGCTGTACCAGCCCTACGTGGTGGAACGCATCGTCGCGGCGGATGGACAGGAGGTCGCACGTACACAGCCCAAAGCACAGGGGCAACTCCCGTTAAGCGCCGCCCACCTGGAAAGCATCCGTGCGGCGCTGATAGGGGTGACACAGGATCCGCTGGGCACAGCCACGCATCGCTTCAGCGGTCTCGATGTGGCAGTAGCAGGGAAAACCGGCACCGCCGAAGCTCCCGGCGAAGGCGCCTTGCCCCACGCCTGGTTTGTGGGCTATTTTCCAGCGGATAACCCTCAGATTGCCCTGGCTGTGCTGGTGGAAAACGCTGGCGAAGGTTCAACCGTGGCCGCGCCGCTGTTTCGGCAACTGGTGGAAGCCTACTACGGGAAAGCTATCACGCCGCTGCCCACTCCCGTGCCTGAGCCGTAAACATCCCACACGGTTACGCTGGGACTATCTGCAGCCAGAGTCCATATCCACCTGAAACCCAAAGCCGGGCAGGCAGGCTGGCCTGTTACATATTGTTAACTTTTGTTATTTTTTGTTAATTTCAAATCAAAAACCTTGACGCGGACGTTCGCTGCCCTTATAATCAAAACGGTGTGGTGAAATGATGCTCAAGAGTGAACGTAGCGCTTTTATCCTGAAACACATCGAGCAGCACGGAAGTGCGCGCATCCGCGACCTGGCCGAAGCGCTACAGGTTAGCGAAATGAGCATCCGTCGAGATCTGACGGAGCTGGAAGAGTCAGGACAGGTTCGGCGTGTGCGCGGAGGTGCTGTGCTCGGTAAGCCCGCTACCGCCGGCGTACAGGTTCCTCTCTATGTTCGCCGCATCGCCGAAGCCGCTGCACGTTTACTGCCTGAAGAAGGGACGCTTTTCTTGAGCGCCGGTCCTATTGCTCTGGAGCTGGTGTCTTTTCTGCCTACCACGGGGCGCTTCACCATCATCACCAACGCGCTGGATATCGCCTGGCAGGTGGCGCGCCGCCCACAGTATACGCTTCACGTGTTGGGCGGTGAGGTAGGGGAGGATTTCACGATTCACAGCGAGGCCCGCCGCTTCCCCGCGCTCGCCATAGATTGGGCGGTGATTGAAGCGGGTGGAGTAGATCCCGTGCGCGGCATGACCCACGAACATAAAGCCATCGCCGCCATCGCCCGCACCGCGCTCAAGTCTGCCGCGCAAAAGATGGTCGTCATCAGGCCGGAGCGCGTGGGACACGGCTCTGGCGAGCTTATCGCCCCCGTCGAGATGCTCGACGTGCTGGTCACGGGCCGCGAGGCTTCTTCGGCGGCATTGTGGGATTTGAGCGAAGCCGGCTTGCGCTTCGTCCTTGCCTGACATTCAATTTCTTTCACGAAAGGAGTTTTTACATGGCCAGTGTAACTTATCGTCACGTATACAAGCGATATGGGGATGTGATTGCCGTTAACGACCTGAACCTGGAAATCGCCGATAAGGAGTTTATGGTCTTCGTCGGCCCTTCGGGTTGCGGTAAGAGCACGAGCCTGCGCATGCTGGCGGGCCTGGAAGAGATCTCCGAGGGCGAAATCTACATCGGCGATCGCAAGGTCAACGACGTGCCGCCCAAGGATCGCGATATCGCGATGGTCTTCCAGTCGTACGCGCTTTATCCGCACATGACGGTGTACGACAATATGGCCTTCGGGCTGAAGCTGCGCAAGGTCCCCAAGCAGGAAATTGATCGCCGCGTGCGCGAAGCCGCGAAGATTCTGGGCATCGAAAACTTCCTCGATCGCAAGCCGCGCCAGCTCTCCGGTGGTCAGCGCCAGCGTGTGGCGGTTGGGCGCGCTATCGTGCGCGAGCCGAACGTCTTCCTGATGGATGAGCCGCTCTCCAACCTGGATGCGAAGCTGCGCGTGCAGGCGCGCGCGGAGATTTCCAAGCTCCATCAGCGCCTGGGCACCACCTTCATTTACGTCACGCACGACCAGACCGAGGCCATGACGATGGGTACACGCATCGCCGTGATGAAGGATGGCATCCTGCAGCAGGTGGATACGCCGCAGGTGTTGTACGACGCGCCGGGCAACATCTTCGTGGCGGGCTTCATCGGCAGCCCTTCGATGAACTTCTTCGATGCCACGCTGGTGGAGGAAAACGGCGTGATTTACGCCGATTGCAAGGACTTCCGCCTGCCCACGCCAGCAGAGCGCAAGGCCGTCTACAAGCCTTATCTGGGCAAGGAAGTGGTGGTGGGCATGCGGCCTGAACACATCCACGATCCGCAGTATGCGCCGCCCGGCATCACGCCCGCTCTGGTCACGGCCAACGTGGAAGTGACGGAGTTGATGGGTAACGAAGTGATTGTCTACTTCGCCACGCCGCACACGCAGTTCCTGGGCCGCTTCGATCCGCGCACGCGCGTCCATATCGGCATGCGCGCCGAGGCCACCTTCGACGTCAGCCGCATCCACCTGTTCGACAAGGAAACCACGCGCGCTATCCGCTAATTCTGCGCGTGCAAACCGGGCTTTCAAGGGACTTCCGCCACAGGCGGAAGTCCTTTTTTCTTATTCATCCCGCAGTCAACGGGGGGCATTGGACAAAACGGACAAATCCTCTACAATAAATAGGCTTTGCATCCCATAAGCTTTTTGCAATTTCATTCCATCGAGGAGGTCATATGCCCTATGTAACGATTCGCGGTAAACAGATGTTCTATGAAGATCACGGAGCCGGATTCCCGCTGCTTTTCGGCCATAGTTACCTGTGGGATGCAGCGATGTGGGCACCACAGGTCAAGGTGCTCTCTCAAAAGTACCGCTGCATTGTGCCGGAGCTGTGGGGACATGGGCGTTCGGAAACGCTGCCCTCCATCCCTACCAGCCTGGACGAGTTGGCGGATGATTTCTGGGCCTTGACACAGGCGCTGAAGCTGGAGCGCTTCGCCGTGATTGGCCTTTCCGTAGGTGGGATGTGGGCCACTTACCTCACGCTCAAGCATCCTGAGGCCGTGGCAGCGCTGGTGGTGATGGACTCCCACGTCGGCGCGGAGCCGCCCGCAAGTCAGGCGCGCTTTTTCCAGATGCTCGACATGGTGGAGCGCGCGGGCATGATTCCGCCCCCCATCGCCGAAGCTACCGTCCCCTTCTTCTTCGCCGATGTGACTTTGCAACGCAACCCGGAGCTGGTAGAGGCTTTCAAGCAGAAATTGCCCGCCATGCCGCGCGAAGCTACCCCCAGCATCGTCGCCCTGGGACGGGCCATTTTCGGACGCGCGTCCATCATCGAGCGCCTGCCGGAAATCCGCATCCCAGCGCTCTTTGTGGCCGGGGAGCAGGACCGCTCCCGTCCGCCGCACGAGGCCGAGGAGATGGCGGCGCTGGTGCCCAACGCCAAGCTGGCCATCATCCGCGAAGCAGGCCACATCTGCGTGCAAGAACAGCCTGAACAGGTGACGCAGGTGCTGGCGGAGTTCCTCGATGAGGCTTTAGCTTGAGGGGGTGTCTTTTGATGGGGCGGGGATTTCCCTGCCCCTGCTGATTTACGTCAGAACCGAAGGTTGGCGGGAGACAAAGCCAGCCAGAGGTTGGCGGGAGATAAAGCCAGCCAAAGGCTGGCGGGACAGGCAACCGAAAGCTGGCGGGAGATAAAGCCAGCCAAAGGCTGGCGGGAGATAAAGCCAGCCAAAGGCTGGCGGTACAGGCAACCGAAAGCTGGCGGGAGACAAAGCCAGTCAAAGGCTGGCGGTACAAACTAACCGGAGGGTGACGGCACACAGGGCCAGCCAGAGTTGGCGGGAGACAAAGCCAGCCAAAGGCTGGCGGTACAAACTAACCGGAGGGTGACGGCACACAGGGCCAGCCAGAGGTTGGCGGGAGATAAAGCCAGCCAGAGGTTGGCGGTACAAACTAACCGAAGGTTGACGGCACACAGGGCCAGCCAGAGATTGGCGGGAGATAAAGCCAGCCAGAGGTTG
>DAOUBT010000031.1:0-65089 GCA_034432595.1 Anaerolineae bacterium
AACGGCGCAAACCGCTTGATACGCGATTGGTAAAGTGCTGTTTTTCACCCTGACGAACCGTCAGGGCGAGACCGTTTGTCTAAACTCGAGACTGAACACAGGTTGATTTTTGCCTTCACTGTTCATAAAAAGAACCTCCAAAGTTGTTGTTGTAAATGGGCGCACATATTTGCGCCGGTCATACTGTTGCATCACGAAACCGCTGTAGGCGGTCGTGAACTCGAAAAACGGCGTCAGGTCATTGCTGCACAGAAAATCGCGGTAGCAGCGCAGCAGCTCGAATTGGTCGCCGCGCGTCTCGTCCAGACTGCGCACGATGGACAAGTGCTCGTCCAGCGCGGCGCTCAACCCGGCCAGGTCTTCCCTGCGGCGCGGGTAAACCCAGCGCGGCAGGTTGAGCATGGCGATGTTCATCACCGCCGGTGACCGGCCCAGGCTCTTGTAGAACGCGGTTTGCATCCCGCTCACCAGGTCGCCAGGCCGCTTGCCGAACAGCTCCATTTCCTGATCATCGGTTTTGGCTTCCTCGTAATGCTTGAGAAAAGCCTGGGTGTAGCGCAACGTGACCAGGATGTCCAACTTGATCGGCGTGGCGTTGCCGACCATGGCCTGGCGGAAATGCCCCATCACCTCCTGATGGCGACCCCAGTCCAGGTTCACCGGGCAGAGCACATAGGTCTTGCGATCTTTGGCGTTGCGTGGGTTGCTAGGATTGGCTACAATGCGCGTGATGCCGCCGTGGAACAGGCCTGCGAACTTGAGCCATACCAACAGCCAGAAGCCCTTGGGTTTGTCCGGCGGACGGAACTCGGCTTTGGGCGCGTTCGTGCCCTTGCCCTGCGCCGGGTTGAGCAGTTGACTGGTCGTGGCTCCTTTCGGTCTGGCCCATCCGCGCGCCTTGCAGACCTTCGCCCAGGCCGCCTCCGCGCCGTCCACGTCGTTGGGCGTCTGCGCCGTCATGGACAAGAGCACCTGGAGCAACTCGGGGAATGCTTCGCGCGCCTGCCACCACTCGGCTTGCATACTGTTGTAGGCTTCCAGCGCACCGGAGTTAATCGCAAGAAAGATGTCCCAATCGCTACGCGGCCCTTCCGGTCCCTGGATCTCGTGGTTGGCGACGCGCCTTTTGTCCTCAGAAGAGAGCGCCCTGCGCCAGTCGAAATAGGCCTGGTTCTTTTGCTTCTCCGCTTCATAGTCCACCACGATCTCACCGCCCGGCAGGTCGGCGGGTTCGAGCGATGTGCCTTTAACCACCTTCCGTCCGGCCTTCTTGCCCCACGTGATAAGGAACGGCGCGCCGATGAAGAAGCCACAGTCCGCCACCCATTCCTGCCGCAGCGCCGGCTCGCATACCACGGCGAAGGCCATGCCGCGGTCTTCCAGCCGCACCCGAGCGCGACCGTCGGCGATGGTATGGACCACGAACGCCAGCCCGAACGCAGCCAGGTTGTCGGCAAACGTGTTGCTGGATTTGTCTATAAAATAGGTTGATTGAAACACATTGCTTCCTCCTTATCCTAATTTTGTCCCGCGTGCTGTCCCTTCCTGGTCGGCGCGGCGCAGCGCGCGGGCCAGCAGGATATACGTCAGCCAGCCATAACGATCTTCTGGCCCCACCACGGCGACAGGCTGTTCCTGCGCAATCCGGACTTTTAACCGCGAAATATCTACCCTTCCTTGCACCTCCTTTGGTAACAATTCCAACGTGATTTGAATCTGCATATCTGCCTGCGCCCCCAGGGTATAGGGCGCCGCTTTTCCGGCAAACGGGGCGTGGTGACGGGCAATGGCTGTGAGTGCAGCGCGCGTCAACGGCTCGTTGCCTTCCAACGCCTGCGCAAGGATCGGACCCACAGCCAACGCGCTTTCTCCGGCGTGGTTGGGCTTGGGGACGCGCACGGCTTTGGCGGCCGCTTTGTGCCGTGGATTGCTTGGGTCGGAATCGGTATGCGCGGCGGCAAATGTGGCCGGGATCGGCCTGCCGATCTGTTTCTGGTAGGCGTGCGCCCAGGCCTGCCAGCCCTGGCTCAGTTTTCCCACGTCGTGGAACAGACAGACCAGCCAGGCCGCCCACATCACACTGCCGTCCGGCCAGCCAGCAGTGCGCTCCAGCGCCGGGGCCGCGTAACGCAACTCGGGCAGCGCCAGATCGCAAAAGGCTGCCAACACGTGCCGGGCGTGGTCGGCGTAGGACTCCAGGCGGTAGTACGTCCCTTCCCACGTGCGTTCCTGCGTGTCCGGCGGCAGTGTGGAGGCAAAGCCGGTATCGCCCCGGTCGCCCACGAATCCCTCGTCGGGCAGGTAGCCGGCCAGTGCCGGATTGACAACCAGCACATTCGCGGCGGCCAACAGACTCCTGTCCGAAAGATTTTTCCACCCATAGTCGCTCTGGCCGGTTTCTTCGATTGCCGACCTGTCCTCAACCAGATATTTCACGCGCCAATCCACATCCACATCGCGTTCCTGCCACTGCGTAAACAGTCCATATAACGTGCTGCGTGGCAGGCTAAAGCCGGTCGCGCCATAGGGATTGTTGAGCAGTGTATCGGGATCGGGATGGATCAGCACCAGGCGACTGTCAGCATCGCGCACCAGCAAGCGCGAATCGCCCGGCTGAGATTTGTCGCGCAAGGCGCGGTGAATGGCCTCCACACGCAGAGGGGCGCCCGCCGATAATCCCTCCAGCACAGCCCGGTCGCGCGGCGCAGCCACTGCATTGACCAACGCCTGCTCCTGCTCAAACCTGAAGACTTGCCCATCATGCGCTTTCAGCCACTCCAACGCGGCCTTCATCTCCCCAACCCAGGCGGGATCGCGCTCACCGTCCTGAGTTTCGCGCCCGTATGGAGCATAGTGCTCGACCGGATACACGATCACCTCACCTTGCTCGCCGGGGAAACGAGCACAACGTCCGGCGCGTTGGATCAACGAACTGGCCGGAGCCAGCTCCGTATGTAACCGTTCGCAGGTGATGTCCACGCCAACCTCGATGGCCTGAGTTGCCACCGCGATCACACTGCCGCTCTTATCGGCCTCTTTACCAAAGAGGCGGTGCAATTCTGATTCGATCCTGCACCGGTCTTCCGGCAAGAAGCGGCTGTGGAGCAGCAACAGGTCAATGTTCAGGCCGCCCTCCTGAATCCTGTCCCGCAGGTCACGGTAGAGTTTTTGCGCGCCTTGCACGGTATTGCACAACGCCAGACTGCGCGACCGATGAACCGCCAACACGGCCTCGGCAGACAGGAACGTATCGGCCACATGCCAGACGCGCTGGCGGAGCGCGGTAGCGCCGTTGCGCATTTCAATGGCGCGAGCCTCTTCCGGCGGAAGCAATTCAACCTCTGCATTCAAATCCTGTGCCAGCGTATCGAGCATATCGCGGCTGAACGTTGCCGTCATTACCAATACCGGTGCGAGTGTGCGCAGTTGCTTGAGCACGTAGAGCAGCGAGAGCAGCGTGGAATCGGGATCAAGCAGATGAAACTCATCGCAGACGATGTACGCCCCGACCAGCGCGCCGGCGTTGAGGTTGGCCCATCGCTGCGGCAGACTGTAAGGCATCGTCAGGTAGCTGCTGAGAAACTGATCTACTGTGCAGAATATGAGATCGCCCTCGAAACGCCGGTCTTCGGGCCGGTCGCCGGTTTGGATGGTCACGCGGATGTCGCGCCGATGGACACGGCGATAAGTTGCGGCATATTCCTGGTATTCGGTGACGAACTGGTTTGCCAGCACACGCATCGGCACGACGTAGATGCACTTGCGAGGGAATCGCTCACCGGGAAGATCGAAAAAACCCTCGATGAACGGTGCCAACGCGGCGCGCGTCTTCCCCGATCCGGTCGGCGCCTGCAAGATGACCGATCGGCCTGCCTGGATCAAGGATTTGACCCGTTCCTGATAAGGATACAATCCCATCAACGCCCTCCGAAGAAATCGTCAAGAGTTGACGATTTGCCGCCCGGCTGCGATGAAACAAACCAGCCGTATTTCTCGGCCATGGCTTTGGCTTCACCCATCAGTACCTCTCGCAACGCTTGGGGTTCGATCACCTCCACGTCCGCTCCCCACCCCCGAATCCATGGCAACATGTCCGTTGTATCCGCCACTTTCGCTGTCCATCTCAGATGGCCGGGAAGTTCAGGATCCTCACACTTCTTTTCCGAAGGATGCCAGCGCGTCTCTTCTACTCGCTTTCGCACAGCTGGACTGAAACGCAGTGTCACAGTTGTCAAAGCTTCGCCGTAGAAAATACTCCAGGCATTGTGTAGCACTTCCAGACCAGGAAAATCTGATGGAATCTCATATTCTTCCTGAGTCAAACGTACTTCCCGGATCCTTTCCAGTTTATACGTTCGCAAAGCGTTTACTACTTTGCTGTACCCAATAGCGTAGGTTGTGAAGCCTATGGCAGAAGGCTCTAACAAATAGGGAGCAAAATCTGTTTCAAAAGGCTTGCCTTTAGCAGGTTCGTAAACCAGATGGACTACACGACGATAAATATAACTCTGCATAATGGTGCGAAAAATACGATTATACCGCCCGTCATCAGGACGCTCACTCAGCTCCTTTGCAGCTTGATAAATCTCTTGCCTGACTCCTGCCTGAGTAGTCAGAGCCTCTGCCAGCTTTAACAAGGCCGTTTCTGCGGGCTCATTGCGTTTATCATGTTGTTTCACAAAGAGCCGTGTAGCTAAATACAGGGTCATACCTTCTTCGGGAGACAGATCAAACCGTCGCAGCTCTGCACGTTCATAAGGGAAAGCATACCAATATTTACCATCTTTGTAAACTTTACCTTCAAGCTCAAGCTCGCGCAAATAATTGTTCAAAGTCCGCCGCTCAAAATGCAATTCTTCTGCAAGTTCAGCCTCTGTTAGCCCAGATTTATAGCGTCGCAAGCAAAGAAAAGTGCGTTCTTTGCGTCCTTCACGAGTCTTCTCATCCATCTTTGGCATATTCACCTCCATTCGCCTGACTTTATTATAAATAGCAGTTGGAAAGTAATGTTCCAGAATCAGGCAGGTTTATAAAATGGGTAAACATGCACGTCGAGACGCAAAATAGGGCCTGAAAAGCGATGCACTCATCAGAAAGCATCTCATAAAAGCCTGTCAGCGATAGTTTCAACCGCTTTGGCATTTCTGCATGGTCAACCAGCGTAGCTGAGATGATACCATCCATGCAAAAAGTATAGACCATCCGCAACAAAAAGCAAACCCTCAAGGCATAAAAAACACCCCCGCGGATAGCGGGGGTGGAAATCAGCACACATCACGGATCAATCGAGGCGCAGGCATCCCATCTCAACACGTAGAAGGCAAGTGCAAGCGGTAAAACCCCACACCGCTATAACCCCATGGTCATTCGTTGATAGGGGATTCCAGCCGAGCGTCCTTTATCGCTTCGTACACGTACTCCTCTGCGGTGGTCGGTGGAGCGAGATGGTGGATATTATCGCGGTTATCGCGATCTACCCGCCATTTATCCAGATTGCGTCGGATATATTCACGGATGGCCTCCCACTCTCGTTCGTCACGGATAATATGCTCGTAATAATTGCGCTGCCAGAAGCTGGCCCGTCGTGTGGGATCGTAAAGCCGGACCCAATCAAAATCCACCTTGAAGACCAGAGATTGAAACGTACCCACCCCATCGCCCAAGCGGGGATTCATCATCACCTTTTGCGGTTTCGGGACCATCCATGGACCGGATGGGACACCCCCATCCGGGCTGCCGGTTGGGGCAGGGCTTGCCCCTGCCCCATCGGGCGACCGCTACGGCGTTACCTCGATTTCCGCGGGTGGCTGTTCCACGCCGCTGTTGGGATTGTAATAATCATACGCCCGCGAGGCGGGGATGGTGGCGCGCAAGGGGAAGCGCGCGCGCAGACGATAGCTAAAGCGCAGCGTCTCGCCAGCCTGCAAGTCCTGCACGTACACCAGGACCTGCCGCCCCGTCAGCTCGTAGCGCGTGATGCGCGTTGCGCCGGCGGGCAGGGCCGCATCGTCCGCGATGCGCTGTTGCAGGTCCTCCGCCACCAGACTAAAGCCCGGCGGCAGTCCCAAATCGAGCAGCGCAGCGTTGACCAGGCCCTCCTTCAGGCGCACACTGACCTGTACCTGCACCGTATCCTCAACCTGCAGGGCTGTGCGGTCATAGCTGACCACGAGCTCTAACGGCTGCTCCTCCGGGGTGGATGGCGGCACGACGTCCCAGGGCAGATAGTAGGAGGCGGTGACCTGCACCAGTACCTCGCCGCTGCCCTCAGCGCGCAGCACCAGCGTGCCAAGGCCGTTGCCAACGGTGGTCAGACTCAGGCCCTGCACCACGTCGTAAGCTTCCGGCGTGATGTTGAGCACGCCGCTTTCGAGGCCGTTCCAGACCGCCCGCACCGTCATCTCCGGACGCGCGCTGTTGTCCATGCCCAACAACAGCGCTTTGAGCGCCAGAATCGTCGCCTGCGTCGTGCCCCACGTGCCGTTGGGGTCTTTGTGCCGGACCAGGTAGGTGAGCGCGCGGCTGCTCATCATGGGGGATGTGCCTGCCTTGAGCAGGGCCTGCGCCGCTAACGCCGTCGTCTCCAGCGAGGCCGAAGTCTCACGCGCGCCCGTCATGGTGGCGATGGAGCTGCGCCAATAGATGGCGTCGCCTTCTTCCTGCGCCAGCGCGAGCAGGCGTTCCAACACCTGCGCCGTGGTCGCATCCTGCGCGTCCGCGGCGACGAGGGCATTGGCAACCAGGGCCAGCGCGTAAGCATCGTCCACCTCGCCGTGATGGGCGCGCAGGTAACTGAGCGCCGCCTGCACCTCAGGACGGTCACCATAACCGGCTTGAATGAGCGCCCACGTGATGTAAGCCGTCACCGGCACGCGGTCATTGCCCAGGTTCTGCCAGCTCGATTCGTGCACCAGCCCGCGGTCGTTCTCCCAGGAACCATCAGCGGCTTGCTGCTTGAGCAGCCATTCCGCTGCGCGCGCCACAAACGCCGGGTCCACCGGATACACGCGCGCCATGTCGGAAAACTCCATCAGCCCGTAAGCCGTCAACATGCGGTCAGCCGGTGCTTCGCCAAAGAGCGAAAAACCGCCGCCCTCCACCTCGAAAGTGGTGAGGCGCTGATAGCCCAGGTTGATGTACTGCTCGGCCTTGAGGCGGATTTCCGGCGTTTCCTGCCCGGTCGTGTGCAGGTAATCCAGCGCCAGCACGTTTGGATAGGTGGTGCTGCTCGTCTGCTCGAAGCAGCCATAAGGCATCTGGAAGATGGCATCCATGCCCTCGACCAGTTGACTGAAGACGCCGAGATACACCTTGATATCCAACCGCGCCGTGCCGGGAATCGCCAGCTCCGGGATGCTCAGCTCCTGCGTGAAGGCCGTGCTGGCGCTCAGGTTGATGGTCCAGGTCTCATCGAAGCGCTTGCCGTTGGGTTGGATAAGCACATCGTGGGTGGATGTGGTCGCATCGCTCAGGCGCTCCCCGTAGGCCCAGACAACAGGACGATAGCGCCCCTGCGCAGCCGTCACGCGGATGCGGAAGCGCACCACCGTCACATCGTTCGCACCGACTGTCAGCGTGCGTTCCAGCCCGTCCAACGGCTTGAACCAATCCTGTTGTTCCAGCACCACATCGAGCGACTGCTCCTCATCGAGATAGTTGTAAACGGCAACGGGCAACGAAACCTCATCGTTTTGGGTGAGGGCATAAGGCACATCGAAATCCACAAAGAAATCCTGAAAGACGCGCAGCGGCGCTGTGGCACTGCCGATGCGCCCATCCTGCGTGTGAGCTAAAGCCGTGATGCGCCAGGTCGTGATGTTATCGAAAAGCGGCACCTCCAGATCGGCGCGTCCCTGCTCATCGGTGAGCACTTCGGGCATCCACAACAGCGTTTCGCCGAAGTTCTGCCGCAGCCGCGGTGCCTGCCCCGTGCTTGCGGGACCAGAAGGCGCTTCCTCCCCGGTAGCTTGCGTTTCTGGCATGGGGGGAAGTCCGGGGACAGGCGTCCCACCCAAACCGGCCAACATCTCAATATCATTCACCACCTTAGAAGGAGAGCTGAAACGCAGCATCGGGCTGAGCGCGACAAGGGGCAAGACCAGCAACCCCAGGGCCAGAATGACGTTGGCCGCGACACTCCACCAGGCCCGTTCCGCAACGTCGCGCCCGCTCCAGACCAGATAAATCAAAGGCACCAGGCCCAATCCCACCAGGATGAAGATCGCCACCCGCTCCGGTAAGGTCACGCCACTGAGAATGGTGACATAGCCCAGGATGACCAGCGCCCCCATATAGACCAGCACGAAGCCCAGACTCAAACCGCGGAGCAAGTCACGCTGCTGTAACGAACGGACGAGCTGCACGATCCAGGCACCCAGGCTCAGCGCGACCATGCCGAACAGCAGGCCCAGGCCGTAGCGCCAGATCATTTCCATAAACCAATCCCAGAGCACCAACTCCCGCACGAGCGCCACGCCCAGCAGAACAAACAACGCCAGCCCGGCCAGGCCACTGAGCAAGCCAGCCAACAGGCGTCGTTGCCGCGCCAGGTCCCCCACCGCTAGCCCGGCTACCATCAGGGGCAATCCGAACACCAGCGGGTAAAGGTAAGGCATGGCGGATTGAGCTGCGCGCTCCTGCGCACGGCGCAGCTCCGTGCTCACGGCGGCTTGCGCCGCGGCGCGCGTGTCGCGCAGCAACGCGCCGGTCCCCCCATAAGGCGCAAGGGCGGCCTGCGCGGCCTCATCCTGCGCAGCGCTTCGTTCTGTTTCCAGCAGCGAGGGCAGCGTCCAACCGTGCAGGTCATAGCGCGGCTGCAGCAGGTCTTTTTCCAGGAGGAAATAGAGCTTGAGGAAGCCAGGGTCCTGTTCTTGCAGCGCGTAGACAGCCTCATCCACGGCCACGAGACCCAGCACCGCCGGTGTCCCCCCTTCCGCGCCGCTGACGGTCAGGCTCAGGTGCGCGGTATCGCCGGGCGCGTAGGTATCCTGCCCCGGCGTGATGGTCACGTCCAAATCGCGCGCCTGTTCGACGACGACCAGGCGTGTATCGCGGTAAATCATGCCGTCCGCCGTCAGCGCGTAAGCGTGCAGTTCCAGCGTTCCGTAGTGGGTGGAATCGAGGTCAATCACGGCAAGGGCGCGCCGGTCTTTCAGCTCCAGCGCGCGCGTGCTGAGGGTTTGTCCGGCGCGCACCACGTCAAGATAGACAGTGCCCGTGCTCCAGGGAGCAAAAATCTCGGCCTTGAGGGTCTCGCCCACGGTGTAAACAGCGCGTTCCGGACGCAGCAGCAGCGCCTGTTCCGCGGCTTCGAGGGTGAGGGTGCGCGTGGCGGTGCGCCCCTGCGCATCCCGCGCGCTTATCGTCAGACTGGCATTGCTGCGGTCGGGGATGAAGCGCCACTCGGCCAGTCCCGCCGCGCCGGTAGTGAGGGTCGCCGTCTGTCCCGCGGCGCTGAGGGTCAGCTCCGCCGTCACGGGGAGGCCATCGGGTGTGGCCGCCATCACGTAAACGATGTTCTCCACGCCGGGAACGAGCGTGCCGCTTTCGGGCACAGCCTCCAACACCAGGGGCTGCTGCGCCACCGGGATGCTAATGTGCGCGCGTTCAACGTGATCAGCCCCGTCTTTCACCTGCGCTTCCAGCAGGAAGGTGGCAAGCTGTTGTTCCGGATTGCCGGAAACGAAGTAAGGCGGCAGCTCGAACTCAAAGGCATACGTGCCTTGTGCGTCGGTCTGACCGACAAGGTGCAGCGCTTCCTGCAATTGCACGTCAAACGTGTAACCGATCAGCTCCAGGGTGCCTTCCACCGGCTTACCGAAGAAATAGTCCGCCTGAACGGTGCCGCGCACGGTTTCGCCGGGCAGGTAATAGGGGCGTTCGGTGCTGATGACGACGTGAAACTTGGGCAGCACGTAGGGTTCGACGGTGACGCTTGTTTCGGAAGTGGTGTCGCCCACGGTCGCCGTGATTTTGTACACGCCGCTATTGACCTCATCGGCCAGGGTGAAATCCACCGCCACGACCCCATAAGCCGAGGTGAGCAGGGAACGCCGCAGCACTTTGTTGCCCTTCGCGTCGCTGATGGTGATTTCTACGGGCTGCATCACGGCGGGGGCAAGGGTCATCGCGTCGAACGTCACGGCACGGATGTGGATGGTCTGCGTCGGCTGATAGATGGGCTTATCCGTGCTCACGAGCACCTTAAAATCGCGCACCACATCCACCGGCTGTTCGATTTTGTCCTCGCCAAGGGGGGAGAGCGTTTGCACAACAAGCACGCTCTTGGGGTCAGCGTTATCGGGGATGGTGAAGCGCGCCGCCACCACGCCCAGCTCGTCGGTCTCGCCCTCGTAGAGGGGCAAGGGAATCGTTTCGCTGGCCGGACGCAGGCCGATAACGACTTTCGCCGCCGCAATGGGCGCACCGGAAGCCACGTTCCGCACGAGCACCCGTAAGGTCGCTTCAGCGCCGGGCGCGTAGCGCCCCTGCCCGACGACGTAAGTTGCCTGTTTAGCCACCTCCGGTGGATGCACAGCGCGCGTCAGCCAGTAGATGCCGCCACCCAACAGCAACAGCGCAATCAAAGCAACCCCTACGATGAGCCATCCCAGACTTCTACGCATGATAAGCCTCCTGTAGCGAAACCCGTGGGCCGGGTTCAAGCATAACGTTGATGAAAAGTGTCCGCGATTCGCGTGCTTTGGGCTAAATCACCATGGTCTGGAGATATGAACCGTTAGAGCAACCAGCCGCTAACAGGTTTACGAACCGCCGACACTTGCTTTCAAGACGTTATGCTTGGGAGTTATGTTCCAACCCGTTTCAGTGTCTCGTATGGTATAATATAGACCTTCCTGAGCAAAAATAAAGTGGGATACAGGAGGAGTGAGGACATGGATATGAGTTTAGGTGTGGCTTTTGGTGCGGGTCTGGTGGCGTTTCTGGCGCCGTGCGTGCTCCCTCTGGTACCGCTCTACCTGAGCTACCTGAGCGGGGTGACCCTGAGCAGCGATGAGGCGCGTCCGCGCGCGTTGTTGGTGATGCACGCCGCGGCTTTTGTCGTGGGCTTCACGCTGGTGTTCGTAGCCCTGGGGACGGCCGCAGGCGCTCTGGGAAGTTTCCTGCGCGGCTCTACCCTGCGCACGCTCACGGCGCTGGCTTTGATTTTCTTCGGCCTGGTGTTGACGGGAGCGCTTAAGCTCACCTTTTTGGAAGGCACGTACCGTCTCCCCTGGCAGGGCCGGCGTGAATGGGGGCTGCTTTCGTCCTTGCTGGTGGGGATGACCTTCGCCGCGGGCTGGACGCCGTGCGCCGGTCCGGTGCTGGGGGCGATTCTGGCCCTCAGTGCACAGCAGGCCACGGCCACGCAGGGCGCGGCGCTGCTCCTGGCTTTTTCTGCCGGTCTGGGCGTGCCCTTTATCCTGGTGGCCTTCGGCATCGAGCCGCTCAATCGGCTGCTGCGCCGTTCGCAGCGGTACACGGCTTTCCTGCCCAAAATAGCGGGCGTGTTTTTGCTGATCGCCGGCCTGGTGCTCCTCGTCAATGGACTGCCATGGCTGGTCCAACTTTTTGAAACCTGGGGGGTAGGATGGAACCTCGGCCTGTAATCAACGTGCCGGAGGGATTGAGTGAAGATGAGCTGGCCCGACGCATCGTTGAAGAGGCGCAGCGACAGACCCGCGAGCAGCAATTCCGCTCCATGGCGCCATGGGAACGCGCCTTGCTGGTGGGCTTGAAACGCCTCACTTATGGGATCACGCAGTACTGGTTAGCCCTCATCAACGCCATGCTGGCGTTCTATCTTGGGCTGGCTTTCCTGGCGCCGGTACTGGCCTACACGGGGCACCTTTCCACAGCCCACACCATCTACCGGACTTACAGCTTCGTCTGTCATCAGTACCCCTTCCGCTCGTGGTTCTTATTCGGAGAACACAGCCACTACCCTCTGCAAACCCCCATCACCCTGGAGGATATGGCCCGCCTGCGCAACTTTATCGGCGGGGAGGGCTGGGGGTACAAAGTGGCCCTGTGCGAGCGAGATGTGGCGATTTACGGCAGCATGTTGCTCGGCGGGATGCTCTACGGCCTGTTGCGACGCAGCCGCCGCATCCGCGCCCTGCCTTTCGGCCTCGTCCTGCTTTTCGGCGTCCTGCCCATCGCGCTGGATGGCGGCCTGCAATGGCTCTCCTACGCGCTCAACTACTTTGCGCCGGGCCTGATTGTCGTTCCGCACGAGACGACGGCCTTCATGCGCACCCTCACGGGCGCGCTATTCGGTCTTACCTTGATTGGATTCGCCTATCCGCAGGTGGATGAGGAATTTTTCCGCGAGACGGAGCGGCTCCTGTCCGATCAGTTGGAAGACATCGCGCAGCGTGAACGTCACGCCGAAGGGATTTAGCGGTTCGGCCTGCGCCCACGGCTATGACAGAGCAACACGGATCCATGCGGAAAGCTTGACCATCCGCGAAAATCCGAGTCTGAAAAAACAAGGCTGAACCGTTACAAAAATTTTTCACTTTGAAACAGGAGGTGATATGCTTCCTCCATTCGACCCCATCATCATTCAATTTGGGCCGCGCGTCAACGGCGCGCCCATCTTTGCCGTGCGCTGGTATGCGGTGCTGATTCTCACCGGCATCATCCTGGCGACGGTGCTCGCTGCCATTCAGGCTAAACGCGATGGCGAAAACGTGGATAACGTGTGGGATGGCGTCGTCGTCATTGTCTTGATGGGCATCGTCGGCGCGCGCATCTACCACATCTTCTCCGAGCCGGTAGGCGGGTATGCCGGATGGCACTACTACCTGCAAAACCCGCAGAAAATCATCGCCATCTGGGAAGGCGGCCTGGGCATCTTCGGCGGCATCATCGGCGGCCTCCTTGGCGGTGCGCTTTTCGCCTGGAAGCGCAAACTCAACCTGTGGCAATGGATGGATTACGCCGCGGTGGGAATGCCGCTGGCGCAGGCTTTCGGGCGCTTCGGCAACTACATGAACCGCGAACTGTACGGCCCGCCGACCACCCTGCCCTGGGGATTGCGCATCCCGGCGGAGTACCGCATCATGCCCTACACAGACATGACCACCTACCCACCGGACACCCTGTTCCATCCCACCTTCCTGTACGAATCGCTGGGGTGTCTGATGGTCTTCCTGGTGCTCTTCTGGCTGACCACGCACAAAAAGGACCAGCTCAAGCGTGGCGACCTTTCGTTAGGCTATCTCATGGGCTATGGGATAGTACGTTTTGGCGTGGAATTCCTGCGTCCGGATGCGTGGCGCTTCACGGCGGATCAGCCCTTAGCCGCGGCGCAGTGGTTCGCCCTGGCTTTCGTTCTTATCGCCGGAATTGGCATCGTGCTCAATCACCGCCTGAACAGGCCGGAAACGGCGCGCGCGTGAACAGTGCCGCTGTCTCGTCGGCGTAGAGCAGACACCAGGCCGGATCGGCGCGCAGCGCAGCGAACAGCGGCGCCTGCGTGGATACGTCGAGCAGCACGGTATTCACGCCGTAGGCGGCAAGGCGCTCCTCCCAGCCGGTTTGGGCCAGGCTGATGTGGAGGTAATCTTGCCAGATGTCGAACGTAAAAAGTTCGATGCGCGTATCCACAAACACCGGATACGCGGGCGCGGCCCATTCGAGATAGCTGCCAAAAGCCATGGCGTTGAAGATCGGGCCGGGCGGCGCGGTGCGCAACAGCGCCTCCGTGGCGGCCACCGGCGTTTCGGGGGATAGCAACCCGCGCTTTTGGGGGGACAGCGGCAAAAGCGCCTTAAAAGGCGGCAGGCCCAGGACGACCGCGCCCAACAGCGCCACGGCGATGAGCTGATTGATGCGCCGCGTGACCGGGGTAAGCGGCGCAGAACGCATCCCCCAATGGGTTTCAAAAGTGGATAAGGTTTCCGCCAACAGCGGCGCCAACGCCATCCCGAACCAGACAATGCCGCGCGACGTGCGGAGCGAGAGCGCCCCCAACACGAGCCAGGCCAGCACCTGCGCCGGGCGCGGACGCTGCGGAGCGAGCATCAACAGCGCACCGGAAAGCAACAGGCCGCCCAAAAACAGCGCACCGTCGAGGGTGGTGAACGTGGGCGGTGCCCATTCCGGGATGAGATTTTGGATGAGCGGATTACCCGTCATGCCCAGGGCGTAACGCAGCGCACCGAGGCCCTGCGGATTGAGCAGGCAGGCCAACGCGGCGAGCGAGGCGGCAAGGCCCAGCGTCAGGATGGTGCGGACCTGCGCGCGCAGCGCGTCCAGGGCGCCAAGGCCGATTAAAGCCAGGCCGATGGGGAAAGACCCGTGGCCATTGACCCACAGCAGCATCCCCAGAGGCCACAGCGCAAGGTAGCGCACCTGCGCGGTGCGGCGATAGCCCAGCGAGCCGGTCAAAATCAGGCTGGCCGCGAGAAAAGCCAGACCTTGCGGACGCACATTCCAATCGTTAAAGCCCAGGGCCGCAGCGAACAGTAAGCCCAACGCTGCCGCGCGCCAGCTTCCGCTGCTGCGATACGCGCTCCATAGCAGCAGGCCATACGCACCACCAACGACAAGCGTGTGCAGCATCAGCGTGGCGGAAACGCCGCCCAAACGGAAAGTGAGCGCGTAGGCTATCTGCGGCAGCCAGAAAATGCCGAAGGTATACGGCGCGCCCGCGCGCGTGTGCGTGAGCGTATCCACCAACGGCAGCGCGCGTGTGGTAAGCAGCGTCTCGCCCATGCGCAGATGCCACCAGAAATCCTGTGGCCGCACGGGATGAGTCTCCAGAAAAACCAGGATGCCGACCATAACCACCATGGCCCACAGGTGTTCAATACGGATGGTTCGATCAAGTTGTCTTGGCATGGCCCGTTCCTTAGATAAAAGCTGTCCTTGCTCAGCTCAGTTTGTTATAAGCGTGGAATTGGAGTATCCTGTTCCCGTAGGGCAGGATTTACCCTATCCAGATGAAATATAAAATATTCTATCGGTAGAATAAGATGCCCTTGCTTCGTTCGTCATGGATTACCTTACGTCGCCTGCGCGATTATCCGCGCCTGACAGGCATCGCCATGGCGCTGGTACTGCTGACGGATGGCCTGCTGCGCTCAGGGTGGATGGGCGGCCTGGGACAAATCATCGGCAGCGATTTCGTCACGCTCTACGCCGCCGGGCAGCTCTTCCGTGACGCCCCGCAACAGCTCTATGATTTTACCGCACAGCGCGCCGCTCAGCAAGCCCTCATCGCGCCCACACCCCTGCCGGGACTGAATCCCTTCATCAGCCCGCCCTATGTCGCCGCGGCTTACCGTCTGCTCACGGTAGTGCCCCTGCCCTGGGCCTTTGCACTGTGGACGGGGTTCGCACTCGTCTGCGCGCTGCTCGCGGCCCATCTCCTGGGGCGCGCTTTTGTGGCGGAAACGCTGCGCCGTGACGGGCTGAGTGCGACTCAGCTCGCAGTACTGGCGCTTTCTTCCTTCGCGTGCGTGTCGGGGTTGCGCGTGGGGCAGAATCACACCCTCACCCTGGCCCTGGTGAGCGCCCTGCTCGTGGCCCAACAGCGCAAGCGTTGGGTCTGGGTCGGGGTCTTGACGGGTCTCTTGCTCTACAAACCGCACTTCACCCTGGGGTTGCTGATAGTCTGGGTGGCCTGGCAGCGTTGGGAGGCGCTGCTCGCTTTTGCCGCGGTAGCCGCGGCGTGGCTGGGTGCGACGGTGCTTTCCGCCGGCGTGAACCCCTTCATCCAATACCTGAAGCTAAGCCCCACCCTGCTGGCCCTCCCCTACACCGAAGGCTTCCCCGCTTACCTGTTCATCACGCCACAGGGCCTGCTGCAAACTTTGCTGCCGCACAGCGCAGCGTTCTGGATTCAGGCGAGTTTTCAGGCGCTGGCGTTTCTGCTCGCCCTGGGCCTGTACCGCCGCGCACGCCGCACTCAGGATGCGGATACCCTGTCCGCGGCGCTTCTGTACCCGCTGCTGGTGATGCCCTACGCGCTTTTGCATGACGCGCTGCTGCTCCTGCCGGCCCTGCTCCTGCTGGCGCGCGCTCATCCCACGCGCCGCCTGCGCGATGCGAGCATCCTCATCTACCTGGGGACGTTGTTCCTGCCCCTGCTGGGCTACGCCACGCATCTGGCGCTGCCCGCCCTGCTGACGCTGCTCGCGGGTTGGGTGTGGGTCAAGGAGGTGGAGGGCGTATGAAGCTGCAAGGACGCCTGCGTTATGCTTTCTGGCTCGCCGGCGCGCTATGGGGGGCGTGGCTCCTCAGTCTGGCGTTGGGACGCGGATTGCTCGATCTGGCCGGGCAGCCTGTCGGCACGGATTTTTTGCAGTTCTACGCCGCCGGACGCACGCTCGCGCTGGGGGAAAGCGCGCATCTGTATGATTTTGCATTTCAGGCGGAGCTGGAGCGCGCCATCATCGGCCCTCATCTGAAAAGCTACCATGCTTTCATCACGCCGCCCTTCCTGGCGTGGCTTTTCGTCCCCCTTTCCGCCCTGCCCTACGCGCTGAGCTTCGCCCTGTGGAGCGCGCTGAACCTGGCCGGGCTGGCTTTGAGCTTGCGCTGGCTGCATCCCGGCGCGGGATGGTGGCGCCGGTACGCCTGGGCCTTAACGTTTTTCCCGGTCTTCGCCACGATTAGTTTTGGCCAGAACAGCCTGCTGAGCCTGTTGCTCCTGAGCCTGACTTATGTTTTATGGCTACGCGAAAGCCATTTCGCCGCCGGGCTGGTGCTGAGCCTCATCCTTTACAAGCCGCAGCTTGCGCTGGGCGTGGCGGCCTTGTGGCTATGGGATGGGCGCCGCAACGGGCGCGCGTTGCTCGGCCTGGGCGTGGGGGCGTTGAGTTTGGGGGCGCTTTCCTGGCTGACCCTGCCGGAAGCCAGCCGCGCTTACGTGCAGTTTGCGCGCGAGGTGCTTCCCAATCTTCCTGCCTGGCAGGATTTTCCCATCTGGCATCTGCACACGCTGCGCGGCTTCTGGCGTTTGTTGCTGCCGCCAACGCTGGCCGACGGGTTGTGGCTGGCCGGGGTGGCGCTGGGGATAGCGGTGTGGATTGGCGTGCAACGCCGTCTGCGCCGAGCGGAGTTGCGTTACGCAGCGGCGGTCCTGCTCACCCTGTGGGTCACGCCCCACGCGATGATTTACGACTGGTCGCTGCTGCTCATCCCCGCCATCCTGGTGTGGGAAGCGTGTCCTTTATGGCGCGGGAGCCTCCTCCCGGCCTACGCGGCGGTATGGCTGGCCAGCCTGCTTTCGGGTCCGCTCACTTACTGGCAATGGCAAAGCTGGCACCACGGGGTGCAGCTAAGCGTGCCGGTGCTGGCGATAGCAGCGGGAACCTGGCTGCGCCTGATGACGCAAGGGGAAACCGGAAGCTACATCACCAACAACCGTCCGCACCCATCGCAGTAGACGAGTTGCCCGCTGCGCACGGCGCGCACGGTCTGCGCGCTCACGTCAATGCCGCACACACCGCAGGCGTTCCCCTGCAGCGTCGCCACGACAAGCGTGCCCATGCGTTTTTGCAGGTAAGTGTAAGCGTCGCGCACGTCCGCGGGAAGGGAGGCGAGCAGGGCCGCGCGTTGCTGTTGCAGAGCCGCGACGTGCTGCTCGATGGCTTCTTTGCGCGCTTTGCCTTCCGCCTGCGCGGCCTCATGCTCAGCGGAGACGCGCGTCAGAGCCTGATGCGCCTCCTGTTTGACGCTCTCGGCTTGTTCCGTGGTCAGCATGGCTTCGAGCAGCTCATCCTCCAGGGTAGCCTTGCGCCGCTTGAGCGATTCGACCTCGGCCTGCAGGTTTTCCACCTCGCGCGCGCTTTTGACCTTGCCGCTAAAAAGCAGGTCCTCATCCTGTTTGAGCTTGGCGGTTACGCGCCCCAACTCGAATTCCAGGTCTTTCTGGCGCTTACCGGCCCGCGTGAAGTCATCTAAAGCCTGTTGATAGCGGTCACGCGCTTGCGTGAGGTTCTGCTGATCGGCCAGCCGGGCCACCAGCTCACGGTGTTCACGGATGCGCGCCTCCAATTCGGTATCCGTTGCCTGCAACTGCGCCAGGGCTTTCATCCAGGACATGCTGCACCTCCTCGATTGAGTTGTCCCATCGTCAAGTCACCTGCATCCCGCGTGGGCTTACAGTTCATCGAGCGGCCAGGCTTCCAGGTCGGCCAGGGAAAGGGCGGTGAGGGAACGCCACTCCACCACCTCCAGGCGCGGACGGGGATACAGGCCCAAGGCCTGAACCAGAGGCGGCACAGCTTCCGGCCAGGCAACGGCCATGATGTGCAGCCCGCGCACGCCGGGGATGTTGCGCACCTCCTCAGCAATCTGAATGCCGATTTCAAGCCCGGCCTGCGCCTGATCCTCCTTTTTGCTGTAGCGCCCGATGCGCTCCACAATCCATGCCGGCACGTCCAATCCCGGCACCTCGCGCGCCATGAATTCCGCCGCGCGCAGGGAGCGGATGGGGCCGACGCCGGCCAGGATGGCGACGCGCTCATGCAAACCGGCATCCACCACGCGCGCCATGAAATCCCAGAAGCGCGGCACATTGTAAATGAGCTGCGTCTGAATGAATTGCGCGCCGGCAGCGATTTTTTTGCTCAAACGAATCAGGCGCGCTTCCAGCGGAGGCGCGTTGGGATTTTCCGCCGCGCCGATGAAAAAGCGCGGCGCGCGGCGCGGAATCGGCTTCCCGTTTTCAAAGACGCCCTCGTTCATCATGCGAATCATGCGCACCAGATTGACCGCATCGAGATCATAGACCGCTTTAGCCTGTGGATGATCGCCCGTGCTGATGTGGTCCCCGCTGAGGGCCAGCACGGTGTTGATGCCTATGCCCGCGGCCCCCAGCAGGTCGCTTTGCAGGGCAAGGCGATTGCGGTCGCGACAGGTGAGCTGCAGGACCGGCTCCAAACCGGCCTGCTTGAGCAGTATGGCCGTCGCGAGGGGCGAGAAATGCACCGCCGCGCCCTGATTGTCGGTCACGTTGTACACATCCGCGTAGCCGCGCAGGATTTCGATATGGCGCTGAATCGCTTCGGGATTGGGACCGACGGGCGGAGAGACTTCGCAGGCTACGGCGAAGTGCCTCGCGCGCAGCACGCGCTCCAGAAGGCTATCGCTGCTCAGCGGCGCAGGGACGGCATCCGCATAGCGCGGCGGGCTTTGGTTGCCGGTGGTAACCTGGTCGCGCCCGGTGATGTAGGTGACCCAGGAGGATTGTCCCTGCAAGCGCCAATCCACAGGCGGGTTAAGACGGCGCAGTTCCTGCGCGTAAGGCGTCGCCGCCGCGCGCGCAAACGCGAGCAGCCAGACACAAGGCCGGTCGGGATACACTTCGCAGTGACCATCCGCCCGCACTCCGCCGCAAGGCCCGTTGCGCAATTGCTTGGGGCAGGTCATGGGACAGGTCATGCCGGTATAGTGAAGGACACACTGCCCACATTCGCGGCAATCGAAAGTGAGGTGCTTGAAGAGCTGTTCCGGCGCGCGCAGGATACGCCCGACGCGCTCCGCGCCGAAACGCGCCACGAGGGGGGCCAGACGCGGCAGCCAGGCTTCGGCAAGCTGCCATCCCCGCACCAGGAGTTGAAGTCGCAAACGTTCATGCCATACAAGGTCCATGGCGCCCATCTTACCTGAAAATGAGGAAAAGGGCAAATGGGGTTTGCCGAAAAAGCTAAAGCTCGGGTACCTGCTCACGGCCTGGGTTAAGGTGCTCAGCCTGCCGCGCTACAATGCAGAAGGTAAGCAGTTACGGTGCAATAGCACCCGGGCAGGCAAAGGCGCTATCTTCACCCTCTCCGTTCTCACCCAACAGAAGTCAGCCCTATCACCCCCAAACCATGAGGCGCTCCAGGCGGTTAGAATTCAGGACTTCAATCCTACTTTACAGGGTTGCAAGACCGAATAAAATGGCATTAACATCAACGTAACTCAAACGTAACCCACAAAGGGAGCGTTTCGAGTATACTTGGAGTAGTTAGAAATTCACGTTTAATTTTATACCCTGGAAAGGAGGTTTTTAAACATGAAACGTGAACGTGGTTTTACCCTGATTGAGCTGTTGGTCGTGATCGCTATCCTGGGCGTGCTGTTTGGCCTCACCGCGCTGGCGCTGAATGGGCTGTACGGTTCCGGCAACACTGAAACCCAGGCTGCCGAAAAGGACATGGTGCAAACGGCCATTGATGTCTACATGGCAGTCAACAAGACAAATACCATAGCCGCCCAGGCAACGGCCAAGAAAGTTGGACCGGCTTCCGGAGATCCTTTCAGCCAGTACCTCCGTCGTGAGACCAAGTACTGCTACACCTGGGACGCTGCTGGTGTGGTGTCCACAGCTGCTTGTCCGTAAATTACTTCTGACACACGCAAACGCAAAAAGCCCCCGCGTTACGCGGGGGCTTTTTGTTGCCATCCGTCCCTTAGCGCCGCAGGAGCAAACTCAAGCGTACCCCATTCGGCGCGGTGACGAGGTCCAGCTCCCCACCCTGTAAGAGCATGATTTCCCGCGCCAGGTAGAGGTGAAAACGCTCACTCGTGAAGCGCTCCATCGAAGTGGGGCGGTGCATCAAGACTTCCCAGCCGTTTTGAGAGACGAAAGCGCCAGGGAGGAAGAGCGTCAAACGCAGGAAGGTCGCGTCCACTTCACCCCCAAGCACCAGGCGCGTCTCCTGCTTGGGCAACAGTTCAACCCCCTGCTCGAACAACAGCGTCAAGGCGCGTCCCGTCCAGACGGGGCTGCACACCACGGTGGGCAAATCCGGCGGGAGCATCTCCTGCACGGCGGGGATGCGGGTGCGCACCTGCGGGCCGCAGGTCTCCCAGGCTTCCTGCACCAGCTCATGCCATGCCGCGAAGGGTTGACGCGAAAGCTCAATTTCCCGCGCCAGCTCGCCACTTTGCAGGCGCACCAGCCAGAGCAGGCGCTCACTCACGGTCACCAATTCATCGGAGGTGCGGCGCAAATGCGTGAGGTAAGCGACAACGCGATCCGGATCATCCGCCGAAAAGTGGTTGAAAGTATCCAGCACCTGACGGTCCAGTTCGCCAACTGGCGTTTGCAGGCGACCCAGTAACGTCTGCACCATCTCTTGCAGGAAATTTTCGACCGTGCGTTTCTGCGCTTGTTTGAGCGCCTCAGCGCGGTTGAGCCGTCCGGCAACGGCGGCGAGGAGCGTTTCCTCACTGATGGGCTTGATAATGTAATCCTCGGCGCCGAGACGCTTGCCGCGCAGCACATCTTCTTCCGTCCCCTTGGCCGTGAGGAAGAGAAAAGGAATGGTGGCCCATGACTTAACGGCGCGCACGGCATCGTAAAATTCGTACCCGTCCATGACGGGCATCATGATGTCGGAAATGATGAGCGCGGGCGGCTCGCCGGCTTCCATTTTGCGCAGCGCATCCGCACCGTGTTCCGCCACCTCAACCGTGTAACCTTCTGCTTCCAACAGACGTTTGAGGGCGATACGCAGCGGCTTGTAGTCTTCAACCACCAGAATATAGCCCACCCGTCACCTCACCAGGGTTGTAAAAGGACGCGCCCCATCGGACATGAGGCGCGTCCCCAACGGCTTACGCGCCGAACTTGTTCAGGCGCCCTGCATGGGCCAGCATCAAGGGGATGATGTCGCTGTGCTGAATGTGGCCCAGACCACCGGCCATGCAGTCGCGCTCGCCAAAGGCGGTCACGCGGTCGGGACGGAGCGCCTGCGCCCAGAGCAAAACCGGCACCTCGTGCCAGGAATGTGACTTAAGCGACCAGGGCGTGCTATGATCACCGGTCACGACCACCACATCGGGCTTGAGCGCCATAATCTCCGGCAGCAGCTCGTCCGTGTGCTCGATGACGCCCTTCTTCGCCTCGAAGTTGCCATCTTCACCGTAAGAGTCGGTCTTCTTGACGTGGAAGAAGAAGAAATCGTACTCGTCCCAGTGGGCGCGCAGGGTTTCGATTTCGGATTCGATGGTGTCGCCGGTGGGCAACACGTCCATGCCGACGAGCAGACCCAGACCGCGGTACATGGGATAGGTAGCGATGGCAGCGAGCTTCATCTTGTAGAGATCGGGCATCTGCGGGATGGGCGGGACTTTGGCAATGCCGCGCAGGTTCAGGCCGTTGGCGGGGTATTCGTTGGCCAGGACGCGGCGCGCTTCCGCGATCCACTGATTGAGCAGCTCCGCCGCGCGTTCGGCTTCGGGACGCAGGGCCTTGACGGGCAGCGGGGGAACGCCCACGCGCTGCGGATCGGTTTCGGTCAGGCCATCATACAGCCCCTCGCCGCGCAGAATCAGGGCGAAGCGGTATTCTTTCACCACTTCCACAAAGGTTTCCACGCCCGGCAGCTTGATGGAGCGCAGTTTTTCGACCATCTGCGCGCCAACTTCGGTCGGGATACGTCCAGCGCGGCGGTCAACGATATTGCCGTTCTCGTCGAGGGTGGCGAAGTTACCGCGCGCGGCTAAGTCGTTGGGACCGAGCTTGAAACCGATGCCCAGCGCTTCGAGCACGCCGCGCCCAATTTCCCACTCCAGCGGGTCGTAGCCGAACAGGCCAAGGTGACCGGGGCCGCTGCCCGGCGTGATGCCAGGGCGGACGGGGGTCGAAAGACCGCAGATGCCTTCCGCCGCCAGCTTATCCAGGTTCGGCGTGCGGGCCGCTTCCAGTTCGGTCAGGCCATCCGGACCAGGTAAACCGCCAAGGCCATCCATAACCAACAGGACCATCTTGGTCGTGCCGGGCACGCTCAACTCTTTCAACACATCCAACTGCTTCATAAAGGTACCCTCCTTGTGTGTTGGTGGTCAAATCCTATCGCAAGCGGAACAGCACCCGCGGAGCGGGCCGTTCCGCATGTCTGACAGATGTATTGTACGCAAGGTCGTTCAGGATGCAAGCCCATCCAGCCGTTCGCACGCGCGCGTCAACACCGCATCGAGCATGGCCGGGGTAAGGCGCCCGGTTTGCGTGTTCTGTCGGCTGGGATGGTAGGTCGCCATCAGCACCGGCCAGGGGGATGGGAGGACGTACTCCGCGCCATGGGCAAAAGGAAGACGGGGCAGCGCCGCCCCGCGGACGCGGAGCGCGCTCAATACACCCTCCCAGGCCATGGCGCCGAGAGCCATCACCACGCGCACCTGGGAAAGCAGCGCCATCTCGCGCAACAGAAAGTCCTGACAGGCGCGCAATTCATCCGGCGCGGGGCGATTGTCCGGCGGAGCGCAGCGCGCCACAGCGGTGATGAAGACATCGCGCAGCGTCAGGCCGTCCTCACGGGAGCTGGCCTGTGGCTGACTGGCGAAGCCAGCGCGGTAAAGCGCAGCGTAGAGCGTGTCGCCGGAGCTGTCGCCCGTGAACATGCGCCCCGTGCGGTTGGAACCGTGCGCACCGGGCGCTAATCCCACCAGCAAAAGCCGGGCCTGCGGATCGCCAAAACCGGGAACCGGCTTGCCCCAGTAAGTCCACTCCCGATAGGCACGGCGTTTCACCGTCGCCATCAGCTCACGGTGGGCCACCAGCCGCGGGCAACGGCGACAGGCGATGATCTCGGCGTTGAGTTCTTCCCAGGAATCCATGAGATGGATTCTACCAGCACTTCCGCCCTTGACAAATGGCTGAGGGGTAGAAACAACACGCGGGACGGGGGAGCATCTCCCCCGCCCCGCGTCGCCAGGCGCGCTTCGTCCCGGCGTAGCGCTACGGCACGACAATCTCCAGGGCGTGGCGCAAATCCAGCGTATGGGCCGCATCCAGCTTTTGTACCCCCCACACCTCTAAACGATAGGTGCCGGCGGGCAGCGGGCCAATGGTGGCCTGCATGGGATAGGCGCACATGCAGCGACACACCTGCCCGGCATTGCTCTCGATGAGCTTGAGCGTGCGCGTATCCCCATCCCATCCCAGGGAGACTTTGATGTCCGCGCAGCAGACGTAGGCAATGTTCTGGGTGATCAGGAGCTGCCCGTCTTTAATGTCGGTCTGGAGTGAATCCCCTTGCGCCGGAATGCCGGCGTTCTGGTCGCAGGGTGTAACGTTGAAGGTGAGCGAGGGGCGCCCATCACCGGTGTGGACAGAACCATCGGCTTCCACCATCCCGCGCCAGACGCGCCCCGCCGCCGCGTGTTGCAGGGTCACATCGCAGAGAGGGCGCTCCACTACCGGGCACTGCACTTCAAAAACCCAGGGGTCGGCGGTGTAATGATAGCGCACGCCCCCCAGCAGGCCCGCCGGCGTCACGTCCTCTCCCATCCAGGCGTCCCTGGGGAGCTGATCCAGGCCGTAGCCCGGCAGGGTTTCGCGTATAAAGGCGAGCGCACTTTCAAAGGCCTGATCCGTGAGCGCGTTGCCCTCCCCGGCATGGGAGAGGCCGGCATCGCAAAGCGTTACCGCAGACCCATCTTGATTGGTGTGGACTTCGACTTTTTGCCCCGCGACCTCGTAAATCAGACGGTAGCCGGGGGTGATGACCATCAGGCACATCACGTTCGGCGCAGCGCAACCCAGGCAGGAGTCAGGCCAATCCACGGCCTCGCGGGAGAGGAGATGCACCTCGTCCTCGCTCACGCCGAAGCGCTCAGCTACAGTCTGCCGTCCGTTCAGCTCCGCAGGCGATGAAGGCTCCAGGGTGGGCAACGACGGCGTGCTCCCTCCACAGATGACGTATTGTTTGCCGTTCTGATCGGTGTGGACTTCGTAGTGCTTTCCCGCCGCATCGCTAAAGACCAGACGCCAGCCGGGGACGATAACCTGCGCGTACATCATGTCCGGTTGCGGGCAGCCCAGGGAAGTGTCAGGCCAGTCCACCGCTTCGGCGCTGAGCAAGGTGAAGGCTTCGGGCTTCATACCGAGATCGGCAGCCATCTGCGTATGGACGCTTTTCAACACCGGCTCCGGGATGACTTGTTGGGGTGTGGGTGTGGCCAGCACATCCACCGGTGTGGGCGAGGCGGTAGGGCGCGCGCACGCGCTCAAGAGCAACACCACGAGCAAGACCACGTATCCAAAGGGCTTCATCGTTACCTCCTCAAGGTCGCAAAGTGAAATCCATCCCAGACTGTGTTGTTTTGACAGCCTGGATGTAATGGTATAACGTTTTTGGAAGAAAAAAGTTCATGAGTGGGTGATGGGGTCATCGCGTCAGGCATAAAAGCCGATCAGGCAGACGAAGGCCGCCCCCATCGTTCACCCGCCCTGAGCACTTGCAGCAGCCCTTCATTCGAGTATAATGCCCACAGGAGGGACAACCTATGCGCATCAATCCCGTGCTCTATAAGCATCTGATGGTGAATGCCAGCCAGAAGCGCTTTTACTGGCTGATGACGATTTACCTTGCCGTCATCTCGCTGTTGATGTTGGGTATTTTCTCGCTCAATCTTACGCTCGGAAGTCCCATTCCCCAAACGAGCCTTTTCTTTAGCCTGGGGCGCACGGTTTACTGGACTTCGAGCGTGTTGATGCTGTTGACGGTAGCCATGCTCACCCCGACGGCGGCCTTGCTGGCCTTTTCCAGCGAACGCGAGCAGCGCACCTGGGATTTGCTCAAGGTCACCACCCTCCCCGCGCGCAGCATTCTTTTGGGGAAGCTTGGTGGCACTTTAGCTTCGGGAGCGCTTTACCTGCTTGCTCCTCTGCCGCTCCTGATGACCGGCTATTGGCTGGGCGGCGTCACCTTTACCGAATTGGCGATCACCGTGGTTTTTATCGGCGTGGTGATGATAAGCACGAGCAGCCTTGGACTCTGGATTTCGCTTCGCTTGAAGCGCACCAGTTGGGCCGTTCTCGCCTATTACGGCTTCATCCTGGCGCTGGAACCGCTGGCTGGATTTGCAGCAGCGTTTTATAGCTGGCTGCAAGATGCGTGGTTTTATCGTCTCGACGTTGCTCACACCAGCTACTTTCTGGAAGCTCTCATCGAGCATGGATGGGTGGTCTTAAGCGCCATACACCCCCTCATCAGCGCATTCGCGAGCATCGGCCTGGCCGAAAAATATGGCTCCTGGCTTCTGCTTATCTTGCCGCTCAGGGAACTCCCCGGCGCCACGGTCACCCTCCCCTCCCCATGGATCATAACGGTTGTGTTTTGGGGCCTCGTGAGTCTCTTTTTACTGCGTCAAAGCGAAAAGGCCATCGTCAAATTGGAACGCTGAACGCGGCGCGCGCGTCTAAGGTGTAGCCGTTTCATGCTGGTATCAAGGAGCGGATATGGATCGCCGTTTGCAAGAGGTTTACCGGCGCTTGCGCCGTCGCACCCGTCAGCAAGCCGCCTTTGAGGGGGCGGCGTGGGGAGTGCTGGCGTGGTTGACGCTGGCCCTATTCCTGAGCGGCGCGGCGCGGCTCTGGCCGCTTGTGGAGCGGACGACGCTGCTCCTGGGGTTAGCGTGTGCCCTGCCGTTTCTGCTCGCTGGCGGCGCGCTTCTGGCCGCCTTCTGGCCTCGTCCTATCCGGCGCTGGCTCCTCACCTGCGATGCGCGTCTGGGCCTGGCTGAACGCCTGACCACGGCCTGGGAAATCGCCCATCAGCACCTGACGGTAACCCCTGCCATGCGCGAAGCCCAACGCGAAGACACGCTGACGGCGTTCGCTCGCGCCGACCTCAAGGCGGCGTTTCCGCTCCGCCTGCCGCGTCCGTGGCGCATCGCTGCGGCGGCGCTGCTCCTCCTTCTGCTCCCGCTGTGGTGGCTTCCCAATCCGCAGGATGAGGAACTCGCGCGGCGTGCGGCCTTGCGTCAGGCTGCCGCCGCACAGGCAGAACGCCTGGAAGCGGCCCGCGCCACCCTCGCGCAAAGCGACGCGCTTACGCCCGAACAGCGTGCCGAGGCGCTTAAGGCGCTGGATGAGGCCATCCGCACCCTGCAGGATGCACGTAGCACACCCGAAAGTCAGCAGGCGGCCCTGCAGAAAGCGGAACAGCGCCTGGCCGAACTTCAAGCGGACGCCCGTCCCACCGCCGCGCAGGCCTTGGCGCAGGCCGCACCGCTCTCCGCGCCGGACGTGGCACAGCCGCTGGTCGAAGCCTTACAGCGCGGCGATCTGGAAGCTGCTCAGGCGTATGTGAGCGCCTTGACCGATCCCTCTCATCCTACCATGACACCGGAAGAACAACAGGCCCTGGGCGCAACGCTGGAAACGATGGGGGAAGCGCTGGAAAGCAGCGCGCCCGATCTGGCGGAAGCCTTCAAAGAGGCGGGCAGCGCGCTACAAAACGGGGATGCGCACAGCGCGGAGGCGATCGAACAACTGCGCGCCAGGCTGGAAGCGCTCGCGCAGGCACAGGCCGCAGCCCAAAACCTGGAACAGGCGCAGGCACAGCTCCAATCCACCCGCTACGACCTGGCCCAAACGCAAAAAGCGATGCAACAAATGTCCGGCTCCTCATCCCAACAGAGCAGGAATACGCCAGGGCAGAGCGGACGCACAGGGACGCAAGGCGGCAACGCCTCAGGTCAGGGGACGACAGGAGCAGGGTCCGAGGCCACAGGCAATCAGGGCGCAGAGGGAAGCACAGCCAATCCGGTGAGCGGGCACAGCGAGGATAGTGGCACAGGCGCCCCCTACGGAACGACGACGTGGGAGCGCCTCCATCCGCAGAGCGGCAGTATCACCCTGCCCCGTGAAAAACTCCAGGGCAGCGGGACCATCGGTCCCGGCACGGCGGGCAGCGCCACCGTCAACTACCGGGAGGTGTACGCGAGCTATACGCGCGCCGCGGAAACCTCCCTGGCGCGGCAGGCCTATCCGCCCGTGCTGCGCGCTTATGTTCGCGATTATTTCGCGTCCCTGGAGCCATAGCTCAGCGCGCGCGGGGAATGACGATCCACAAAATCAGGTAGGGGAGGATGCCCGGCAGGCCGCCCGGCAGGGAGAGGATCACAAAAGCCAGGCGAAACCAGAACGGACTGATGCCGAAGAACTCACCCAATCCACCGCACACGCCGGCAATGATGCCATGTTGACGACGCAATACGTGTTTTTCCATATCATCACCTCCTGAATGCTGGCGTTGAGCACCTTGTTTTCGATGCTCACCTTCTTTATTCTACGAAACTAACATGCGTCAGTTGCGGCAAAGAGCAGGCAGGTTCACACGGCGACCCGATGCCATGACGCATCCATGTTCAGGGATACCTGCTCAGCTGGCCTGTACCCTGCGGGCATCTGCGCAAGGCACGGTCGCGCCATGAGGAAAAGTCCTTAGCGGCGATTGCCATCGCTGTTCTGGCGCTGGAGGTCAGGAGCTACGTTCAGGGAGAAAAAACGATGGAGATCCGTTTCGGGACCAGCGGTTACAGTTACAAGGATTGGGTGGGCACCTTCTATCCAGAGGAGCTGCCGCAACGGCAATGGCTGGCCTACTACGCGCAACATTTTTCGACCACGGAGCTGAATTTCAGCTTCTACCGTATGCCAACCGCGCGCACCCTGGAAGGCATGACGCGCCATGTCCCGCCGGATTTTCTGTTCTCGGTCAAAGCCTTTCAGGGTCTCACCCACGAGCTGGATTTCAGTCACGCGCCGGCTTTCGTCGCGGCGCTGCGCCCACTCCTGGAAAGGCAGCAGTTAGGCGCGGTGCTGTTGCAATTCCCGTATCGCTTCCACAACACCGCCGCCAACCGGGACGCGCTCAAGCGCCTGCGGGAGGCCCTCCCCGATTTGCCCTTAGCGGTGGAGTTCCGTGTGGCGGATTGGCTCAACGAGACCACGCTGAGCCTGTTGCGCGCCCTGTCCATGGCTTACGTCAGCGTGGATATGCCGCCGCTGCCGGGAAACATGCCCCCTGTCGTTCACGTCACAGCGCCCTTGAGCTACGTCCGTTTCCATGGACGCAACGTCCAGACGTGGTGGGACCATGAAGAAAGCTGGCAGCGCTATGACTATGCCTATCAAGAGGATGAACTGGAAGCGTGGATACCCAAACTGCGCTTTTTAGCGGAACGCAGCGCGCGCGTGCTGGTTTACGCCAACAATCACTGGCAGGGACAGGCGGCGACGACCGCGCGTCAACTGCGCGCGCTTTTCATGGCCTCTCATCCGAGCGCGCCTTCTCCGCCAGAGGTAAAGTGAAGATAAAAGTGCTCCCTTTCCCCAGTTCACTTTCCACGCGGATGCTCTGACCGTGCGCCTCCAGGGCCAGCTTACAGAAGGCCAGGCCCAGGCCACTTCCTTGCCCCTCGACATTACCTGTGACAAACTTACCAAACAAGCGCGCCTTCAAATCCGGCGGAATGCCCGGCCCCGTGTCGCGCACGCGCACCTCGATCCGACCCTCATCCAGAAGCCGGGCGGACACTTCCACTTCTCCACCTGCCGGCGTAAACTTCAAGGCGTTCCCCACCAGATTCTGCAACACACGGGCGATTAAGGTGGCATCCACCCACACGGGTGGCAGGTCCACCGGGAGCGAATGCCGCAAGCGAACCTCCCGCTGAATGGCCAGCGGCTCCTGTAACGCCAGCACATCCGCCACCAAGCTATCCAGCGCCACCCGTTCGGGGTTGAGCGGCATTCGCCCGCTCTCCAGGCGCCCGACATCCAGAATGGCGTTGACCAACTCCAGCATTCGCGCGCTGCCCTGATAAGCCAGGTCCAGGAGCTGCTTGTCGGAGCGATTCCACCCCTCACTGCGTCTCATAAGCAGTTGCATGGAGCCGCGCACCGCCGTCAGGGGATTGCGTAAGTCATGAACCATGGTGTGGATGAGGTCCTCGCGCAGGCGTTCGGCCTGACGGATGGGCGTCACGTCCCGCAGCACCACCAGGCGCCCCATGGCCTCGCCCTCCGCATCCACGACGGGGATATTGGCCCACACCAGGGTGCGCCCACCGATCTCATACTCACCTTCCGCAGCGGACTCGTCCCCTTCGCGGACACGCCGTAACTCCTTCATCAACACGCGCACCACGTGCGGCGCTTCGCGCCACAGGGGGCGGAAAACCTCCTCCACCTGTCGCCCAATCCAATCTGCCGGCGTCAGAGAGGTGAGGCCCAGATACTCCAGCGCCCGCTGATTCACCACCAGCACCCGCCGATCCAGGCCGAGCATGACAATCCCATCGCGGCTGCTTTGAATCAGCGCCTCAAGACGGCGCTCGTTGAGCTGCACCTTCTCGAACAACTCGGCATTTCGCATCACCAGCGCGATCACATCCACCAGCGGGCCAATCAGCGCGCGGTCATCATCATCGAAAGCGTAGGGCTGATCGCTAACCACCAGCAGCCCGTGCGATGCTGTCATCTCCCTGGAAAACGGCGCAGCGATAAAGCTCCTCGCTTCCGGGAAGCCGGGCAAGCTTCCATCCTCACCCACCACGCAAAGCCGACCCGCTTCGCCTTCCGCCGCTTCCATGCGTACGCGCCAGGCGTCCGGCGGCTTCAAACGTCCCTCAACCAGCTCTGGTTCCCATACGCCCTGTGCAACCTGTCGCATCAGAGCAATACAAGGCCAGCCGGTCAATTGGGATAAGGCCCGCAACATGCGCCGTGCCGCCTGTAACCCGGTCAGATTCTCCTGAGCGGAACGCAGCACTTCGAACAGCACCGTTTGCCGCTCCGCCATGCGCTGCTGCTCGTGATAAATCTGCGCATTGCGCACCGCCAACGCCATTTGCTGCACGGCGGCGCGCATCACTTCCACATCCCGCGGCGTATAATGGTGCGGTTCACTGTGCATCAAAATGAGAATGCCCAGGATTTCATCCAGATACTTAATGGGAATCCCCAAAACCGAACCGACCTGATACGGCTGATCGGGCAAGGTCAACCAGCGGCTATCTTTTTCTGTATCTTCAAGCAGGGCCACCTCGCCATACCGCAGCAGCCAACCGGCAAACCCTTCTTGCAAGACCTGATTCACGACCTCCCGCGAAGCATGGGCCGGGAAATCCCCGCGCGCCAGAATCTGATGCGTCACCACGCCCTGCCGATTCACTAACAGGATGCTGCCACGCTCGGAATGGGTCAAGGCCACAGCGATATCCAGCGTGTTGCGCAAGGTATCTTCCAACCGTGGCTGCGCGCTCGTCGCCCGTGCTACAGCCAGCAGATGCTCAAACAAATTCACCTGCGCTGCCAGCGAAGCTTCCAGACGCTTGCGCTCGGTGACGTCGCGCAGCACCAGCGTCCGTCCCATCAGGACTCTTTTCCGGTCGTAAATCGGCGAGAGTTTTAAATCGAAAATCCGTTCCCTGCTACCCAGTTTCAGGCTCAACTCATCGTGCGCTTCGAGATGTGTGCAATAATGCGCCAGAAGGTCTGCATACTGCGGGAACAGTTCGGTGAGGGTCTTCCCAATCAACTGCGAAAGGGGCTTTTCCATTAGCGCCACGGCCACAGGATTGGCATCCACGATGCGACCTTCTACATCCAGCACCACGACCGCATCGGCAATGCTATCCATCACCACATCCCGCGCTACGGGGATGATATCCAGCAGGCCAAAGGCGTAATTGCCCCATACCAGTAACGCCGCCGAAAGGGCAAAAACCACCGGCGTCAAATCGTAATAAGGGACAGGGCTTAAGCCCAGGATATAAATGCCATTGCCCAACCAGGGCAACAAAATCGCTGCCGTCAAGATCAGGACCTGACCGCGGAAAAGGTCGCGCGTGGCAGCGAAAGCCCGGAACATCACCAACGCCCCCCACAGGAGAAAACTATACGTGTAGACAATCAAAATCCAAAACCCCACGCCATGGGTTACGTTCAGGAAAACCACCCCGCCCACCGTTTGCGTAGTGATGTCAGTCCAAATCCAGCGCAGAGACGGGTAGAGCCAGGCTGTCACTAACGTGATCAAAGGAGCGATGGCTGCGGTCTCAAAACGCGGCGGGAGCGGTTTTCCCGCATAGGTAAACGCCAGCGCCACCCAGGCCATGGGGATGCTCACAATTCCAACGTATTGGAGCCTGGTGCAGAAAATCATAAAGGGGAGATGCGTGCTGCTGAGTTCCAGCGTGTAAAAGGTGGCCCACCACGATACGGCAAGCAGCAAAAAGGTCAATGGCCCACGCACCGGCAAATGACGCTGCCGGAGCACGAACACCAGCAGACCCCATCCCAGCAGCGCGGAGAGGAAGGTGGGAATTGCAAAAGTATTGAACTGCATGGTTTTAATCTACCGTAAGGTCTACTACCAGACCAACGCATTGCAGATAAACGCGCTTCGTCGCATTCCCATCGCCCCAAACGCGATCCACCGGCACAAAGACATTATCCTCCTTGTGACCCTGCGCCTCTAATTCGGTCACCAGGGCCGTGGACGTGATGCGTAGCGCGGCATCAACGGGCAGGCGCACGTCCACATCATGGATAAGACCCAGCAAGCGAATGACCGTCTCGCCCTCAGGAATTTCAGCGCGCGTGAAATCCAACTCCGTATCCCCGATAAGAACCCACAACTCCTCGTTGCGCACCGTCCAGGGCTGCCGGCGCTTGAGGTCACCAAAGACACGCACCCCCAGCTCGGCCTGCGTCCAATAGGGACGGAACAGGAACCAGCCTCCCAGCAAAATTAAAGCGGTAGGACAACACAACTGCCCCAGATCAATATGCAACAGACGCGCCACCAACAACAATAACCCCAACGTGACCAGCCCTACTCCTGCCCAAAGTTGTGCGCGCTGCCGCATCGTGCCCTCCTCATGAACCTGTAGTCCCGCATTCAGCATAGGGTATCAGCCTTACAACCACCTTAAGTATATGCAAATTACCAGAAAAAACAATGAGCCTCCACAGACCTGCTGGAAAATGTGGTACAATAACAACGCTGAGCTGACGTCACGTCCCTGCGTTTGCACAAGCGCCGACGTTAGCTTAAGCCCAATAAGGGCCACATATCAGATCAAACGACCTGATAAACCAGGCGACTCGCACATCCGGGAAACAACCATGCAACGCACGCAAACTTTACTCCTGATTCGGCACGCAGAAGCGGAACACCATCGTGCCAACCTTACCGGCGGATGGACGGATACCAACCTGACGCCGCACGGCTATCGGCAAGCGGCGGCCTTAGCGGCGCGCCTGCAAAAGGAGCTTGCCGGTCAAAACCTGCGTCTCATCAGCAGCGACCTCAAACGCGCCGTGCAGACCGCCACCGTGCTCGCCGAAGCGCTCAACATCCCCTTCACCCTGGAGCCGGGCCTGCGCGACTACAACAACGGCATCGCCGCATGGATGCCGCGTGACCTCGCCGACCAGATGCGGGCGCCTTTCCCCCCGGACGTGATGAGCTGGCGCTCCCATCCCGGCGCGGAAAGCCTGGGCGAACACTTTGCGCGCGTGGCCAACACCCTGGCCGCCCTCCCCGATGCCGAAAACACCTACACCCTTATCGTCACCCACGCCAGCGTCATCAACTGCGCCCTCATGTGGTGGCTCGACATCACCCCGCACTATCCCGAACGTCCCTGGATAGATTGTTCCGTCGTACCGACCAGCGTTACCCTCTTGAGCAGTAATGCTTTCGGTGAGCCACTCATAGTCACCCTGAACGATTATGCCCATCTCTGGGCAGCCGATTTGCATCCCCCTGTCTGGCCTGATCTCACCTACCCCAAGGAGGCTCTCTGATGAAACCCTGGATACGGCTCTCCCTACTCATCCTGACGGCTTTACTCCTTGTCGGGTGCAGCGGCAACGCCACCCCCGCAGCCGGCGCGAACATCAACGGGACGATCACCAAAACATCCGCAGGCGAAGACCTTTTCTTTACCGTGCCCGTCCCGGAAGCGCGCGCCCCCATCGGCCTGGACTTCCGCGCCACCCTGCAAGAAGGCACTCTCACCGCTCTGATGCTGGACGCCGAGAACAACATTGTCTGGCAAGCCACCGCGCAAACAGGACAAAACTTCAACGTCAACACCATTGTGCGACCTGAAACAAGTGGAGAATACCGCCTCGGCCTGCGCTGGAGCGGACCGGTCAAAGGCTCCTACGCCCTGGAATGGCGTCCTGGCGAAGTCCCGGTAGCGACCGTGCGGCCCATCGCCTTGCTCGGCGGCCTGGGCATGATTCTGGTGGGCGTGGGCTACCTCGTCTACGCCCTGATGCGCGAAGCAAGCTGGCGCTATCTGGGCTGGGGCGCGTTAGGCTGGCTGCTCAGCATAGCCCTCAAATTCGCCTGGGCGATACCCTTCAACGGCCCCATCTACAATGCGCTCACGCGCTTTCTGCCGGGGCAGACCGGGCAAATCCTCTTTTACATTTACGTGGGCGCGCTCACCGGCGTTTTTGAAGTCCTCATCGTCTGGCTGGTATTGCGCTCCACGCGCCTTGGACGGGCCATCTGGGTAGATGCATTGGGCTTTGGCATAGCCTTCGGTGCCGCCGAAGCCATCGTCCTGGGCATGAACACGCTGGCCAGCGTCATCATGGCGCTTTCCAATCCGGGCGTTTTCATCCCTGCGCAACTCGCGCAAATTGCGCTCCTCAACAACCCGCTCTACAGCCTCGCGCCGATTTGGGAACGCTTCTTCACCGTGCTCATCCACACCGGCGCGAACGTCGCCCTCTTCTACGCCATTGCGCGCCGCGAAACGCGCGCTTTCTGGCTGGCCTTTGCGCTCAAAACCGTCATAGACACCGGGGCTGCTTTTGGGCAATTCTGGGGCGTGGACACCCTGGGAAAAGTCTGGGTGTTAGAAATTGGGGTAGCCATCTTTGGGGTTTTGGGATGGTGGCTCACGCGCGCCATCGCGCAACGTTATCCTGAACCGGGCGCAGCCAGCGAAACAGCGGGATGAGCCGCGCCGCCGTTCGTTAATCCACCGCTCACGTCACCCGCCCCTGGAGATGTCGGGGCGGGTGATGTTAAAACAACAGCGCATCTGCCTTTTCTGGCATACCGATAGAAGTGCCCAACGTTCAATGCGAGTGCCTGCCTGGTTTCAGTACCAGAACAGCTATTGAAATCGCCATCGGCCATTTTGTCCGCCTGGATAGGGTATCCGATGGGATGGACGGAGGCAATGCCCTCGCCTAACCTGTTGTTGCCCGCCCAGCCTTTACTCACCCGCTTACCCGGCTGAAAGCACATCAGCGGCGCTTTCAACGATGACTCCGCTAAGGGATGGTAAGCAGTGACCTGACATCACGCATGAGCGCTCTCGTCCTCAAGAGCACACACCACAACAGCTTGTTTCTTCCCTTTGACATGAATCTCGCGGGTGGCGCCAATTTTGAACGAAGGTTGCATGCGAGGACAGAGATGCCCGGAAACCAGCACTTCGCCCGCCTCTGCCGCACTTTCAATACGCTTAGCCGTATTCACGGTATCACCGATGGCGTCGTAGAATTTCACCCCGGTTCCCCCCAACAATCCTTCAACAACCAGGCCGGACTCCAGTCCAATGCCAGCACCCAGCTTCTCCTTGGCCAGAAGAGGCGTAATCTGGCGGCGTAATTCCATGGCCGCATGCAAGGCAACATCAGCATCGGAGAAAATCGCCATCACTTCATCTGCTGAAAACTTGAACTTCACGGGAGGATACATGGTCAGGACGGCTTCCGAAGCACGATAATAAGCGTCCAACAGCGCGACTACCTCCTCAGGCGTATGCATCTCGCTCCACGCGGTAAATCCCCGAATATCCATGAATAGAACCGTGCGCTCCCGCCGGGCAGTATGAAGAGCCTTAGGATTCTCAAGCGTCTTGAGAAGTAAATCGCGCCCTAAAAGCCACTCTGAATACATGTGGAGTTGAGAGGAGGTCTGCCGCAATTGCCTTAAATAATGCTCTGCCATCAGGTTGGCCAGGCCTGTGCTTAGTCCAACCACCAGAATGGCCAGGCCGATAAAAACATGGCTTTCGTCACTGAAGAAGACTTGCAGAGAAAGGGTCTGGCTAGGATTCGCATACGTTTCAAAAATAGCGTACATAAAGAAGAGAATCGCTGTACGGACCGCATTTTCTACAACGATAAGAAGAGAGCCCATGTTGGGAAAGCGAAAACGCAACTCCTGCAGCAAACCGATGGCCAGAGCGAAACCCCAGTAACCCAGATGATGATAAGCGGCAAAAAACCGTGGACCTTCCAATGAGCTTTCTACCAGAGTATAAACGGCAGGACCAACCAGGTTACCGATCAAACGGCGGGGTTGCTCCGTCACCTGCCAGCGCGTCAGCACATACGCCTGAATCAGGGCCGAGAAAACAAGCACATATAAATCAGGGGCACGTAGATAGTCCAGGGGGCTTTCAATGAGCAGCTCAAACAAGATGTTGGCTACCGGAAAATAGGCAGAATTGCTGAACAACTCTATCCAAAAACGAATCGGGAAAGTCCCTGTGATGCGTTGTTCAAAGAGACCACCAGAATTATTCTTCATATCTCGCATCCCATAATTGAGAGGATTTTTCTTGCAACAGCTTCGCCAGCGTCTCCCCCATGCGAGCCCACCACGGCCCGACTCCCTTTCAAGAAGCCCTCTTTCTCGTTAAAAATCACCCTGGCAAGCGGATGCCAGGGTGTTTCACAGTCCGTTACAATCCCCCTCTCACGCCCTCCTGCTGGAGATTCCAGAGATGGAGAGCTTTAGACCTATGAGGTACTATCCTCATCCTCTTCCCAATGGATAATCCACACGGCAAGGGCTGCAACGCCCAACGTAGCAACCGTCAGGGTGATCCACCCGGCCAGCGGCAAACCCACGTCCCGCGCCGACCAGATGAGCACCACTTCCATGCCCAGCGCCAGCACCGCCCAGGTCACCAGGCGCGGATGCTCCCATAAGAATTTCTTCATCCACCTGCTCCTTGTGAAGTTTAGATAGGACGACGCACCATGCCCTCACGCAGCTTCTTGAGCATCACCTCATGCTGCGTACTATTCCATTCCAACACGGCTTCACGCCACGCCTTAGGCAGTTCAGTGACAAGGCGCTTCTCATAGCCGAACAACTCCCAAAACGAGACCAGCTCTTCGCTGGGATTTACCGGCAGGAAGAGCACCGCAGCTTCCGCTTCCAGGTTCTTCCCTTCCTCTTCCATGGCCGAAATCATCGCCTTACCGGCGACCACGCGATCAATGGAAGGGGCGATTAAGAAATCCGTTACCCGCACGACCAGATTTTCAATCTGCCAGCCCAACAGACCAACCATCTGCCCGTTGTACTCAGCAATGAAAAACCCCACATAACTAAAGCGCTCCGCAACATCCATGCGCGTGACCGGCGCCGCACCAGGGCGTGCCTTATTGACGAAATCCGCGATCATTTGCGCATCTTGTAACCGCGCCCGACGTACTTGAACGTTTGGAGCCATATTCACCCCCTGTGGCTGATTGAGAAAAATAGCATTCGGTAAACGGATTCTACGTCACTGCAACCCTCAGTCCACCTATCGCAACCGAAGCGTTCAAAACGGTTTAGCTTCTCTTAAGGCTCGCTGCTCGCTTCGGCACCTTCTCAACACACAGCAGCTACCTGCCGCGCAAAAGCGCCTTTGCAGTGAACTCATCTGTAATTATACTCAGTTTCAAAGTAAAAACAATCCACATTTACAGATTACCTTAACCATGCTATAATGATTACAGCATCGAGCAAGGAGAAGCGTATGGAAATCGAGCCTCGACCACAGACAACGCCAACACAGAGCTATGAAATACCGACTGATGATGCGCAAATGAAGCGCTTGCAGGTTTACCTGATCATCGGCGCAATCGTTTTTCTGGCCTTGCTGATTGCCGCCATTGCCTTGATGGCCGCCCACCCCAGCGCCACCGCCGTTATCCGCGACATCGCGATTATTTTTGTCGCCTTAGAAACTTTTGTCGTTGGAGCGGCCCTGGTGGTGCTCCTGTTCCAGCTCCAATCCCTGATTCGGGTGCTGCGCGATGAGATTCAACCGCTGCTCAAGTCGGTGAACGAAACGGCCAATACCCTGCGGGGAACAACCACGTTTGTCAGCGAGCATGTTGTGGATCCGGTTATCAAGGTGGCGAGTTTTAGCGCTGGCGTGCAGCGTGTTTTAAGCGATCTGGCTGCTGTGGTGCGCGGAGGTAAGTCCAAACCCGGAGCATAGCAAGTCGCTTTTCATCCCCAATTCTTAATCACAAGGAGGTTGACCATGTCGAATCGTGATAATAGTTTTGCCGCCTTTCTGGCAGGTTTTTTTGCTGGCGGCCTGGTAGGAGCCGCAGCAGCGTTGTTGTTCGCGCCGCAGGCGGGTGAAGAGACCCGTGCTCAGATTCAGCAAAAGAGCATCGAGTTGCGCGATCAGGCCGCGCGCGTAGCCGAAGAAACCAGCGCCCAGACCAAAGAGCGCCTCGAAAAAGCCGCCGAAGAATTGCGCAAGCGCGCCAACGAGCTGCAGGAGCGCGCTAAGGAACTCCAGGAGCGCGCTGAGACGCTGATGGAAGAAGCGCAGAAACGGGCGGAAGAGACCGTGTCTAAAGTGCGCGGCGGAAAGAGCAGCGAACCGGCAAGCACGGGAATCGCCATCGAAGAAACTCCCGCGGAAGGGTAAGCTTTCCCATCCTTACGCCGCCGCTCCCAGGGCGGCGGCGTAAACTTGCGCTTTTCCGAACTCGTGCTACAATATGGCCCGCATGGTGGGTGTGGCCTAATGGTTAAGGCACCTGACTGTGGCTCAGGAGAGTGTGGGTTCGAGCCCCATCACCCACCCCAGAGGCCGGACTTTTGAGAGTCCGGCTTTTTCTATAAGCCCCCGTGGCTCAATGGATAGAGCATCTGACTTCGGATCAGAGGGTTGCAGGTTCGAGTCCTGCCGGGGGTACACACACTCAGCTATAAGCCCTATCTAAAGCAGCGAGCGCGGAGTACCGCGCTCGCTCTTTTTATGCCCGCACCGAAGCCGTGGGCAGTGTGGCTAACGTCTCTCCGCGCAACGCGCGCCGCATCGCCTCGCGGTCATCCCAGGGATATTCGATTTCACCAAAACACATGCTCTGTTCGTGCCCCTTTCCGCAGGCAAGAACAATATCACCGGGACGGGCTAACTGCACCGCGAAGCGAATCGCTTCCCCGCGATCGGCAACGCGCCAGAAGTCCCGGCCCTCAACGCGCCCGGCACGCGCCATCTCGTCCGCTGTTTCCGCCATAATCGCTTCTAAAGACTCAGTACGCGGATCTTCCGCTGTGATGACGGTGAAATCCGCTCCCTCTGCCGCCACGGCCCCCATCAAGCGCCGTTTGGCCCGGTCGCGTAACCCCGCGCTGCCAAACGTGACGATGACGCGCCCACCCGGAGGCGCGATTTCCCGCGCCGTCTCTAATGCGCGTTTGAGCGCGTTGGGCGTATGCGCAAAATCCACAATGGCCATGAAGTCCTGCCCTTCATCAATCAGCTCCATACGTCCCGGCACGCCTTTAAGGGCAGCCACGCCAGCTTCTACCGCCTCTAAAGAAACGCCAAGCGCCAGAGTGGCCGTCGCCGCCGCCAGGATGTTGCTCACGTTATAAGCCCCAATCAAACTGGAGCGGAGGCGCAACGTCCCCCACGGGGTGCGCGCCAGGAAGCGCAGGCCCTGCGGCGTGTGCTCCACCTGTTCGGCACCCACATCAACCCCAGCCGTAGCCACGCCATACGCATAGCGCTGTTCAGCGGGGATGGCCCGCAAGTAGGCGTAAGAGCCGGGATCATCTGCGTTGAGGACGGCAATTTTGGGCACACCAGGCTTGCGCGTGCTTTCGGCAAGGGCGCGGAAGAGCCGCGCCTTCGCATCGCGATAGGCTTCCCACGTGCCATGGTAATCCAGATGTTCGTGCGTGATGTTGGTGACCACGGCCACATCAAAATCGCAGCCGGTGAGGCGGTGTTGCGCCAGACCATGGGAGGTGGATTCGAGTACGGCATGGGTCGTTTCTGCAGCCACCATTTGCGCAAGATAGTGTTGGACCTCCGGCGCGGGTGGTGTGGTGGTGTGAAGGCCGGTGTCGTAGCTCGTATCGCCAATCTGCGCGTTAACGGTGCTGATCATGCCCGCACGCAGGCCCGCGGCCCGCAGGATGTGGTAGATGAGGTTCGTCGTCGTCGTCTTCCCATCCGTGCCGGTGACGCCAATCAGCGTCATCTGCCGGGAGGGGAAGCCGTGCCAGGCCGCATGGAGCCAGGCCAGCGCCTCGCGGCTATCGCGCACGCGCAGATAGGGCACGCCGGCAGGCAGGGCAAGCGTCTCCGGCGCGCGCTCGCCAATGAGTAACAGGGCACCCGCCTCTGCCGCCTGCCGCAGGTAGGTGTGACCATCGCGATTCACCCCCGGTATCGCGACGAAAATCCAGCCGGGTTTAACCTGCCGCGAGTCGTCGGTGATGCCCGCGACTTCCGCTTCCGGCCAATCCTGTGCCGCAATGTCGGGTAAAGCCTTGAGTAAGGTGGTCAGATTCATCGTTCCTCCTGTGTAACCGCCATGCATAACCACACTGGGCTGGAACAAGCTACACGGCAGGCAGGCCGCTGCGTTGACTATCCAGCCATAACAAAGCCTCCCTGCGGTAACCCGCAAGGGAGGCTGTTCATCCCGGAGCGGGGATGGGTTAGTTCATCACACGCCGCAACTGATCCAGCTTGCCAGCGACGCTGCCATCCACCACGTAAGTGCCCAGATTGAGCACCAAACCGCCCAGGAGGGCCGGATCCACGCGATACTCGGTCTCCAGCTCCCGCCCAAGGCGACGCACCAGCTCGGCACGAATGGTCGCCTGCTCTTCGTCGGTGAGGGGCACGGCACTGGTCACAATGACCTTCGCAATGCCAGCAGCGCCGTCGGGATGGAGTTCTTGCAGCACGGGCAGCGTGCCTTCGCTCAAGCCGTTGAAAAAGCTTTCCACCAGGGCACGTTGACGCCGTTCATCCAGGGCCTCGCCCAGGAGGTGCTGCGCAGCAGCGATAGCCAGGCTGGCGATTTCGCCACGGCTGCGCGCCAGAAGGCGTTCTTTTTCGCTCTGCGCGTCCGCGCGTGCCTCATCCATGAGCTTGCGCGCATCCGTGCGGGCCTGTTCGAGCATTTCTTCGCGCAGGCTTTGAATTTCTCTTGAGGCCTGCGCCAGCATCTTCCGGGCCTCCTCGCGTGCCTCGTTGAGGATGCGTTCCCGCTCGCGGTCGGCGTTGGCCAGAGCCTCGGCAGCACGCGCTCGCTCTAATGCCAGGTCACGCTCCGCCTGACGACGGGCCTCGATGCGCCGCATCGCCGGCATCCACAGAAGCAGGCTCAACAGGCCAAACAGCGCCAGGAAGTTAATGACCTGCGCCAACAGATTGGCCGGGAAGATTCCCAGGCTACCTAAAGCGTCCACGCTCCGCCTCCTTTAAACTTAAATTAGTGCACAGCAATGGGCGTCACGGGCACGAACTTGATCGCCAGCGCCACCACCAGCGCGTAAATCGCGATGGCTTCGGCAAAGGCGATGGCCAGAATCATGTTCGTGAGGATGTTGCCCGACGATTCGGGGTTGCGCCCGATAGCCTCCATCGCCTTACCGGCCAGCATGCCAATGGCCAGAGCCGGCCCCAGCGCACCCAAACCAATGGCCAGCGCCGCAGCGAACTGAGTAGCAGCCGTATAGTCCATAGTTTTTCCTCCGAAAATTAAAGAATGCGTGAAATGTTCAAAGGTTAAGCCGCGTGATGATGTTCCTCATGCCCCTCGCCGCCATGGCCCTCGGTCGCCATGGAGTAGAAGATGAGCGAGAGCATGGAGAAGACTACAGCCTGAATCAGGCCCACAAATAGTTCGAGGCCCATAAAGGGAAGCACAACCACAAAGGCTGCCAGGAAAGTAACCACAGCCAGCAGCACTTCGCCGGCAAAGATGTTGCCAAACAAACGGAAAGCAAACGAGAAGATTTTAATCACCTCACTCATCAGCTCCAGGATGCCCACAAAGCCATTGGCTATCATGAGCACGGGACGCAAAGCGCCTTTAACCTCCGGCGGCGCGCTAAAATTGATGTATTTGCGCAGGTAGTGGCGCCCCTGAAAGCGGAACCCATAATACTGCACAGCAATCATGGTGATCAAACCCAACGCCAGGGTGGTGCTCAGGTCCGCATTAGCTGAACGGAAGAGCGGAACCAAAACTTTCTCGCCGTTATGTTCGGCCCACACGCCAACAGTGCCAAAACCGGGCAGAAGTCCCATCCAGTTATTGACCAGGATGAAGAAGAAGAATGTAGCGAAAAGCGGGAAGAAGACGCGCGCTTTTTCCGCGCCAACGACCGACGCCACAAAATTAAAGACCGTTTCGATGATGCCTTCCACAGCCACCACGAACTTGCTGCTTTCCCCGGTTTGCTCCGCGCGCTTCACCCCACGACGATAGGCCACCCCCACCAGAATAAGGAGCAGCATCGTCAACCAGGTCGCGGTAAGGGTGTTAGGTAATTCCCCTATCAAGGGAATTTCCACCGGCAGGCGTTCCGGCGCCATGCTGATTTCAGGCAGGGCTTTACCGGGCACTTCGACCAAACCCAGCAGCTTGCCAGAAGTCTTCTGCGGCCAGGCTACCCCCGCCACGCACAAAAAGACCACCAGCAATGTGATGAGCAGAACAGCCCATTTAGAAAGCTTGCGCTTCTGTGGTTCCATACCTTATGACTCCCGTTTGTGAGTTTGCCCCATGCGGGCCGCAACCGCGCGTGTGACCCAACGGTAAACCAGAATCGGGCCGACAATCATACCGAAAAGCGTGAGGACTAACGTAATCCAGGGGAGCGTACCGAGCTGACGATCAATCAGGTACCCCAGCGCCAACGCCCCAAGCACCGGGCAGGCCAGCATCAACCCGGCCTGACCTCCCATCGCCAGCGCCCAGGCTGTATCTGACCATTGCGTCCGCCCCGTTCGAGGTTTCTCTTCCATTTCCGCCCTCACGCCAGTACTATAACTTGAATCCGTAAAAACTCAACCGCCCCACAACACAAGCCCGGCGGACTCCAGAGCGGGCAGCACCCATCCCGGAACCACCCCCAACAGCAGGATGAGCACGCAGGTGAGGATAAGCGCCGCTCGGAACCAACCGGTCAAGGGCAAGGCCGTCTCCGGCCCCGATTGCAGGTACGCTGCGCGGATGAGCTTCCAGTAGTAGCCCAGGGAAATCACACTGTTCAGCACACCCAAGACCGCCAGCCAGAGCAGGTTAGCTTCGATGGCAGCCGAGAAAAGCCAGAGCTTACCAATGAAGCCCGCCGTCGGCGGAATGCCCGCCAGGGAGATGAGACCCAGCGCCAGCACAAAAGCGGCGAAGGGTGAACGCCTGTACAACCCGGCAAAGTCGCCAATTTCGTAGGAGCCTTGCCGGTATCCAACCAGAATCACCACGGCAAAAACGCCCAGGTTGGTCACGCCGTAAGCCAGGAGGTAGAGCAACACGGCCGTGATGGCGCGTTGCGCCGGCTCGGCTACCTGCCCGGCTAAGGCGGCTACGCCCACAAGCATGTAGCCGGCCTGCGCGATGCTCGAATAGGCCAACAGGCGCTTGACATTGGTCTGCACCAGCGCCACCAGGTTGCCCAGGGTCATGGTCAGGGCCGCGAGCGCCACAATCAGGCGCTGCCAGTTGCCCGGAATGATGTAGAGCGGCGAATCCGGAATGACCAGAGCCGTGACGCGCAGCAACAGGGCAAAACCGGCAATTTTCGGGCCGATGGAAAAGAAGGCCGTCACAGGCACCGGCGCGCCTTCATAGGCATCAGGCGCCCATTGATGGAAAGGCGCAGCCGCTACCTTGAAGGCGAATCCGGCCAGAATCATGATGAAAGGCCCTATCAACAGCGGATAGAAAACCGTTTCGGTGCGCGTGGCTATCTGAATGAACTTGCTGCCGATTTCTACCAGATCGGTGGTGCCAAAAATGCCGTACACCCAGGAGAAACCGTACAGCATCACCGCCGAAAGGGCCGCGCCGTACAGGAAGTACTTGAAAGCCGCCTCGACCGAGCGTTCATCATCGCGCAAGAAGCCCGCCAACAGCACCGAGAAAAGGCTCACGCTGTCAAAGGCCAGGAAAATCATCACCAGATTGACCGACGCGCCCAGGAAACTGATGGCTAACGTCGTAAACAGAAGCAGGGCGTAGAAGAAGGCCGGTTCGCGCGAGTTAGCCCGGATGAAGTCATCCGCGGTCAGGGTCACGATAAACACCGCGAGCAGCGCCAGGGCTTTGACCGTCAGCGCAAAGGTATCCAGGCGCAACACATAGAGCACGCTCAGGGTTTCCTGTTGCACAAGCGGCCACAAGCTGATGACGGCAACTCCAGCCAGAACGGTAGCGCCCAGCGTCAAGTAGGGTAACCAGGGCTGCGGCTTGTTGCGCCGCCCCACATCCAGCCCAAGGATGAGCGCACCGGCCAGCAACAGAATCAGCTCCGGCGAAAGCGCCCATAAGGTCTCAAGAAGATTGAGTTCAGCCTGTCCAAAATCCAAGGGTGGCCTCCTCAGCATAAACTGTATAGCGGGGGCGCGCGTTCAAGCGCGCCCCATCCGAGACGACACGGCTACTTCAAAGAAGAAAGCAGTTGCGTGAAAGCCGCGTTGAACATATCCAGCAGGGGCGTGGGATAGAAGCCCAGGAAAACCATGATGACCACCAACGGCCACATGGTCACTTTCTCCCACCAGGTCATGTCGGGGAGATGGCCCCAGCGTTCCTTATCCAGCGTGCCCAGGAAAACGTACTGCACGATCTTCCACAAAATATAGGCCGCGGTAAAGACCATACCGAACACGGCAATGAAACCGGCTACCGGCATGAAGCGCACCACCCCACGGAAGACGAAGAATTCGCTCCAGAAGCCGGCCAGACCCGGCAGGCCCAACGAAGCGAAAGCTGTGACCAGGGTGATGCCGTAATAGTAGGGAATCTGCGTGCCCAGGCCACCGAAGACCTTGAGGTCGCGCGTGTGCGCCCGTTCGTAGAGGATGCCTACCAGGAAGAACAAGCCGCCCGTGATGATGCCGTGGGCAAACATCTGAATCGAAGCGCCGTTGAGTGCCGCAGTGGCGGCATCCATGTTCAGGCCGCTCAATCCCGCGCCATAGCCTGCCGCCGCCATCGCCACGCCCAGCGTGACGTAGCCCATGTGCGCCACCGACGAGTAGGCAATCAGCCGCTTGAGATCCCACTGCGCCATACACACCAGCGCACCGTAGACGATGCTCAGCACGGCCATGATCGGGATGATGGGCACGGTCACGGTGTAGTAATAGAAGCGCTCCGGGAAGAAGGGCAGGGTGATGCGCACCAACCCGTAAGCACCCAGCTTCAGCAAGATGCCCGCCAGGATGACGCTGCCCGCGGTCGGCGCCTCGGTGTGCGCATCCGGCAACCAGGTGTGGAAGGGGAAAGACGGAACTTTGATGGCAAAGGCGATGAAGAAGGCCCAGAAGGCAAAGGTTGCCATGCCCAGGTTGTTGGCAAAGGGCTTCGCCGCCGCCACTTCCAGGATGTTGAAGGTCCCGGTCTCGAAGTAAACCGCGATAATCGCCAACAGCATGAACACGCTACCCACGAGCGTGTACAGGAAGAACTTGATGGCAGCATACTCGCGGCGTTTCCCACCCCAAATGCCGATGAGCAGGAACATGGGCACCAGACCGATTTCCCAGAAGATATAGAACAGCACCAGGTCCAGCGCCACGAACACACCGATCATGCCCAACTCAAGGAGGAGGAAGAGGAAGAAGTACTCTTTGACGCGGTACTCGATCACCCGCGAAGAGTAGAACAGGGCCAGGGTCGTCAACAAGCCGGTTAACCACAGCATCGCCGCGCTGAAACCGTCCACCCCCAGCGTATAGTTCACGTTAAAGGTGGGGATCCAGCGATAGCTCTCCATGAGCTGCATCTGCCCCGGTCCACCTTGCGCCGTCAACGCCCAGATCACGCTCGTCTCCAGCAGGGTGATGAAGGCGAACACCGTGCTGACGGTGCGGATCGCCTTCTTGTTCTCCGACGGGATCAGCAACACCAGCAAAGCTCCCACAAGGGGCGTAAACAGGGTGACGCTCAAAATCGGAAAATTCATAGCCAGCTCTCCTCAACCATAGATTTGCCGGAAATTTACATCAAGATTGGCGTTCGCAGGATGAACACCATCACCAACACCACAACGGTCAGCAGGGCCAGCCAGAGGTAGTCCTGCACATTACCAGACTGAATGACGCGCAAGGTCGCCCCTAATTGGGTCATCACCTGCCCGGTCAGGTTGACCAGACCATCTACCAGGCCCTGATCAAGCCAATCGAGCAGGGCGGAGAGGCCGCGGCCCAGCCAACCCATCAGGTTGACGAAGGGGTCCACGAGGTGCGTATCCAACCAGTTGCCGAGGGCCGAAAGCGCCCGCCCCAGACGTGCCGCGCCGTTCACCAGGCCATCAACCACGGTGCGATCAAACCAGGCGAACACTTCAGCGAGCTGCTTCGAGAGCCAGACCACGGTCGCCGCGTACAGCTCATCGAAGTAGAAGCGGTCGCGCATCGCTTCGTAGAAGAAGCCCAGGCCAAGCTTGCGCATCCCCGCCTCGACGGGATCCATTTGCCCGGCCACCAGCGGTTTGCGCCCATACACCAGCCAGCCGGTGGTCAACCCGCCCAGACCGGCGATGAGACCGGCAATCAAGGGCAGAATCGGCGCGCTCTCGCTCACCACTTCAGCCAGATGCGGGACGGCTGCCGCCGCGTGCGCGCCTTCGCTTTCGATGGTGCTCATCATAAAATGATGGAACCAGTTGGGGACAACACCGCCCAGCACGGGGAAGTGTTCCGGAATGCCCACCCACCCCAGCACAACCGAGAAGGCCGCCAGAATGAGCAGCGGCACGGTCATGGCGGGCACGCTCTCCGGGGCGTGCGCGGCGGCCTCGCTGCGCGGTTCACCCAGGAAGGTGAGGCACAGTTGGCGCGCGGTGTAGAAAGCGGTGATGAAGGCCGCCACGGCCAGGGTCCAGAAGACCGCCGGCGCGGCTTCGTAGGCCTGCGCTAAAATTTCATCTTTCGACCAGAAGCCTGCGGTAAAGATGGGGAAGCCGGAAAGCGCCAGACCGCCGATGAGGAACGCGATCCAGGTGCGCGGCATCCGCCGTGCCAGACCGCCCATGCCCATCATGTCATTGGGATTGAAGGCGTGGCCGTGCCCATGGTCATCGTGTCCATGATGCGCCACGTGATGATGCCCGTGCTCCATGCCGTGAATGACCGAACCGGAGCTAAGGAAGAGCAGGGCCTTGAAGAAGGCGTGCGTGATGAGGTGGAACGCCCCCGCGACGTAAGCCCCAATGCCGAGGGCCGCAATCATATACCCCAATTGACTGATGGTGGAGAAGGCCAGGACGCGCTTGACATCGTTCTGCGCGATGGCGATGATGGAGGCGAAAATGGCGGTGAAGGTGCCGATGACCGCCACCACCGTCATCTGCGGGCCGCCCTGCACCGCCGCGAAGAGCGGGAAGGCGCGCACGACCAGGAACACGCCTGCGGACACCATCGTCGCCGCATGGATGAGGGCGGAAACGGGGGTCGGGCCTTCCATCGCGTCGGGCAGCCAGACGTGGAGCGGGAATTGCGCGCTCTTGCCTACCGTGCCCCCGAAGATGAGCAACGAGGCGACGGTCGCTACCGAGAGCGAGGTGCCCATGAAGGGCGTGTGCGCCAGGTAGGCCAGGGTTTCGGGTTTGAACAGCTCAGCATAGTTGAGCGTGCCCACTTCTGCATAGAGCACGACCAGGCCCAGGGTGAGGAAAAGATCGCCGACCTTGGTGACCAGGAAGGCTTTCAGGCCAGCGCGATAGGCGGATTCCTTTTCGTACCAGAAGCCAATGAGGAGGTACGAACAGGTCCCCATGATTTCCCAGAAGATGAAGAGCGTGAGCAGGCTGTCGAAAACCACCAGGCCCAGCATCCCCGTGGCGAAAAGGGAGATGTAGGCAAAGAAACGGCTATAGCGCGGATCGCCCGCCATGTAGCCCACGCTGTAGATGAAAATCATCAGACATACCAGCGGGACCATGAAGAGCATCACCGCGGTCGCCGGGTCAATGTAGATGCTCAGCCCCAGTTTGCCCAGGCCGGTGGCCAGCCAGTGCAGCCCTTCCGGATGATAGGCGTGCTCCCCGCCGCCCACCGGCAGGGTAACCGCGCGCCAGAAAACGAGCTGCGCCAACACAAACGCGATGGCGATGCCTCCAATGGCCACACTATGACTGAGGTCACGCCGGCGTGAGGTGAACAGCGCAATGGTCACAAAGGCCAGAAACGGAAACAGCGGAATAAACCAGGCCAGATTGAGTAATTCCATAACCACCTCTTAGCCCTTGAGAAGGTCCACTTTATCCACATTCGAGGTCTGCCGCAAGCGCCAGATCGCCAACACCAGGGCAAGACCGAGCGCCGCTTCCGCAGCCGCAACGGCAAAAATCATCAGGGCGAAAACCTGCCCGTGCACAGCGCCATATTCCAGATGCCGTGCCCAGGCCAGGAGGTTCAGGTTCACGGCATTGAGCATCAGCTCGATGGACATCAATACGGCCACCAGGTTGCGCCGCGCCAGGACACCGAACAGGCCAATCACAAACAGGGCTGCCGCCAGGACGAGATACCAGGAAAAGGGCACCATTATGACCGCTCCTTTGCCAGATAAAGTGAACCCATCAACACCACGACCAGCAAGAGCGAGACCAGCTCAAAGGGGAGCGCGAAGCCCTGCGCGTCCACCAGGCCCTGCCCCAGCCGCAGAAGTTGATCGGGTGCCGTTTCCACCAGGGGAGATGCGGGCCACGTCAACCGCTGCGCCACGGGCAGGAAAGGCTGAAAGAGCATGGCAAACAGGGCCACGAAAGCGGCCAGCGCGAGCACAGCCGCCATCAGCGGATCGGTGGTGGTGCGCTCCACCGGCATCATGGCGCGCTCCGTCACGACAATGGCGATGGCGACCAGCACCGCCACGCCACCGACGTAGATGAAGAGCTGCAAAGCTGCAATAAAGGGGAAGCTGAGGAGGACGTACACGCCCGCCACGCCCACAAAAGCCAACACCAGGCCTAACACGGCGTGGAAGATGTTGCGCGCCAACACCACCAAAAGCGACCCGCCTATCGCTATCGCCCCAAAGAGCAAGAAGACAACGTGAGATACCGTCAGCGTTTCCATCATCTCCATAGCCCCCAGCTAAAGCTCCGCCTGTAACGCGGCCTGCCGTGCCTGCTCGCGCTGTTGCATGCGCGCTTCGACGCCGCGCAGCACGACAAAGACGAGCAGCGCCACCACGACGTTCGCCAGCAGGAGCAAGGCACTGCGTCCCGCCAGCGAGGTCACCCCTGCCGCGCGCGCCGCCGCATCCACCAGGGCAACCACAACCACCATCGTCAGGCCCAGAGGCGTGAGGAATTTCCAGCTAAAATTGAGGATGTGGTCAATCCTCATGCGCGGCATCGCGCCCCAGAAGAACATGAAGAGCGTGAACATGATCAGGCTCTTGATGAGCAGCCACACCGCGCCCAGGATGGGTACCGTCTCCACGAAGGGGCCTTGCCAGCCACCCAGGAAGACAATCGAGAAGAGCACCGAACCGGCAAAAATGTTGATAAACTCGGCCAGGTAGAAGGCGCCGAACATCATGCCGCTGTACTCAATGAAGTAACCGGCCACGATTTCCGCGTCCGCCTCGGTGATTTCAAAAGGCAGGCGTCCCACCTCGGCGGTCAAGGCCATCAGGTAGATAAAGGCCGGAATCGGCAAAGCGACGATGAGGGGGATCTGCTGGAAGCGCACAATGTCCTGCATCGAAAGCGAACCGACCAGCATCACCACGGTAATCAGGGCCAGGACTTGCGGCACTTCATAGCTGACAATTTGAGCGATGGCGCGGAAAGCACCCACATCGGCGTATTTGTTGCCGGACCCCCACCCTGCCATCATCATGGAGAAAAGCACCAATGAGGTAATCGCCACGATATAGAAGAGGCCGATGTTCAGATCCACGCCCTGCATCCCCGCCGGGCCAAAGGGGAGCACGGCCCAGACCGCGAGGGCGATGAAGACCACCAGGATCGGCGCAAGAATGAAGACCGGGCGGTCGGCGTGCTCCGGAATAATCAGCTCTTTGGTGAGAATTTTAATTGCATCCGCCACCGTCTGGAAAATGGCGTATGGCCCGGCAGACACACCCGAAGCGTTAGGCCCGTATCGGTCCTGCAGACGGGCAATAATTTTACGCGAAGCCCAAATCAGGCCCATGATAGCGATAAAAGGGACGCTCACAACAACAAGGGCACTGATAAGGCTCATCACGGTTTCCAGCGCCACCCCCGTCAGGCCCCAACCGCTCAGCAGCGTGCGCAGCCAGTTTCCGATGGCGACAATGGGATTGGCGAGAAATTGCCAGAAGGTCATAGCACCTCCGCCACGCAAGAAATGTGCATCATTGCCATTCCAGCCAGCCCTTGAACCAGACGTACACCAGACCGCCGGCCAGGAGCAGCAAAAACACAATGGCTTCTATGACAGCATAAAGTTCAAGACGTTGATAGGCTAAAGCCCAGGGGAAAAGTAGCGCTGCTTCCACGCCGAATAGCACAAAAGCCAGCGCGTAGAGATAATACTGAGGTTTAAAGCGAATCCAGGGATCACCATAAGGGAGCACCCCGGATTCATACGTTTCCTTTTTGCGCGGATTGGATTTTTTAGGACTCAGCAACCAGGCCAGAAGGACCGGCGCAACGGCAAAAAACAAAGCGACAAGCAGAAAAAGACCCAGATACCCGTAATCTGTAACCAAGAGCGCCTCCTTGAACACGATATAGAGAAGGTTGCTTCCAGGTGTGCACGAACGCCGGTGGGAGCGCGTCCGAACACGCCCTGATTATAGCACGGCCTGACGTGCAGGCAAATGGCGTAAAATAGCCAACCCGCGGGCCGGGGCAACATGAGACCGCCCACCGGCTGCGTGGCTTCAGCCGGGTTCCTCTTGCCAAATTTGGCAATCCTCGCATAATTAGGGCACTGTAAGGGAAAAGCATGATGAGGGGCCCTTCAAGTCAGGCATCTTGTGAGGACGTATGGATAAAATTCGCGCCGTCATTGAAAAAGAATGGGCGGAAGTCTTCAAAAACCGCATTGTCTTGTTCAGCGTCGTCTTCCTGCCGATACTCCTTTCCATCATGCCGCTGGTTATGCTCAGCGCCATGAGTGGCTTGAGCAGCACCGGCAGCGATGCGAACGACCTGCCACCGCAATTCATCGCGTCTTGCGGCGGCCTCAACGCCGATGAGTGTCTCATGTTGTATGTGCTCAATCAATTCCTTGTGCTCTATCTGCTCATGCCGTTGGCCATTCCCACCGCGATTGCTGCTTACAGCATCGTCGGTGAAAAGACCACGCGCTGCCTTGAACCCTTGTTAGCCACCCCCATCAAAACGGAGGAGTTGCTCCTTGCCAAGGCGCTGGCCGCCGTGATTCCGGCCATCCTGGGCGGCTGGCTCGCTTTCGGGGTCTTCGCAGTAGGGGCGCTGACCATGGTTCACAGCCCGGCGCTCATCGCGCGCTTGCTCGATCCCATGTGGCTGTTTGCGATGGGGGTGCTGATGCCCCTGTTGGCCATCGCCGCCGTGAGCATGACGGTCATCGTATCCTCACGAGTGAGCGACCCGCGCACGGCGGAACAGGTCGCCATGGTGATCATCGTGCCGCTGCTCCTGCTCTTCTTTGGACAGGTAAGCGGCTTCATCATCCTCAACATTCGCACCATGCTCTTTAGCGCCGGTATCGCTTTGCTTGCTGATGCGGGCCTGGTGTATGCCGGCGTGAAATTATTCCAACGCGAAGTGATTCTCACGCGCTGGAAATAACCCCGCGCCCGGAGTTCTTATGCGTCACGATCGTCACAACCTTATCTGGATAGCACTTCTGATCAGCCTGTTCCTGACCTTCCCGGCCTTAGCGCAAGGGGAAGCGGATTTCGTGTTGCGAGTGAACAAAATCATGGGTTTCAACATGGGAAGCCAGATTCAGGGCACCTTCAAGCTCAGCGCCAAAGGCCCGGCAACGCTCACGCGCGTGAGCTTTTTGATGGATGGCGCCGTGCTCGGAGAAGACACCACACCGCCCTTTGAGCTACGCTTCAACACGGACGCTTACGCCCCCGGTTGGCACACGTTCAGCGCGCAAGGCATCACCAGCGATGGGCACAACTTGCAGGCGCCGGAACTGCGCTTCCAATTTGTTACCGCGGAAGAGGGGTGGAAAGCCGTGCAACGCATCCTCCTGCCGGTGATGGCGCTCGTCATCGGCGCGATGCTCATCGGCACATTGCTCACCTTCCTGGGGGGAAAGGAGACAGGCGGGACGCTGCCCACCCATTACGGCATCGCCGGTGGCGCGATATGCCCCGTCTGCAAGCGACCGTATGCACGGCACTGGTGGGCGCCCAACGTGGGCCTGACGTACAAGTTCGACCGCTGCCCGCACTGCGGAAGCTGGCGCGTCGCACGGCTGGCATCCCCCGCGGAGTTGGAGCAGGCAGCCGCTGCCTGGCGCGCTCAGGAGAGCGTTGCACCTGCATCCCCCGCGCCAGAAGACCTGGAGCAGGACCTGGAGGCTTCGCGCTATACGGAGTTGTAAACGCCTGAAGGGTGCACGCTTGCCCTTCTACAAATTCATGCTACTCTATGAAGAGTAGAGATTGAAACTTCACACGCCCGGGAGCGGACTGTATGCAGATTGTCCATTCGGCTATACCTATGGATCTCGAACTGGAATGCGGAGCTTGCGGCCATCGGCAGACTTACCGCGTGCCCACCCCCGCCTGCGAAGCCTGCGGGCATACCTGGATGGAGGTGCGCTACAATTACGGGAAGGTGCGCGAGCTGTGGCCCGCTATCCTGCGCGACCGTCCGCCGACCATCTGGCGCTATCGCGAACTGCTTCCGCTCCTGGACGACCGCTATCAAATCTCGATGGGCGAAGGTGGCACGCCGCTGCTCCACGCCAAAAATCTGGGCATGATGCTCAACGCGCCCAACATCTACATCAAAGACGAACGGCAGAATCCCACGAACTCCTTTAAAGACCGACAAGCCAGCCTGGTTATTTCCATGATGAAAGAAGCGGGCATTACCGAGCTGGTGCTGGCTTCCACCGGCAACGTCGCCATCTCCTACTCCGCCTATTCCGCGCACGCGGGCATCAAATTGTGGACGTTCTTGCCGAGCCTGGTGCCCCCGGAAAAAATGCGGGAAATCGCCATTTACGGCAGTGAGGTGATTAAGGTCACCTCTAATTACGATGTGACCAAAAAAGTTGCGGAGCGCTTCGCACGCCATAAAAACATCGCACTGGAAGCTGGCATCCGTAATGTCGGCACGCGCGAGAGCATGAAAACCATCGCCTTCGAGCTGGCCGAGCAACTCGCCGCCGAACAAGGCCCGCCACGGCCCGGTGTGCCCTGGCGCGCACCGGATTGGTATTTGCAATCCGTCAGCGGCGGGATGGGACCCATCGGCGTGTGGAAGGGTTTCGATGAGCTGTACCGCATGGGGCTGGTGGATAAAATCCCCAAATTGGCTATGATTCAGGCTACCGGTTGCGCCCCCATGGTGCGCTCGTATTGGAAGGGACTTTCCGAAGCGGAGCCGGTGCTCAATCCCACCACGCGCGTCATCACCATCGCCACCGGACAGCCGGGCATGGCCTACACGGCTCTCTATCACATTGTACGCACCTACGGCGGGACATTCGAGGCCGTCTCGGATGAGGAGACGTTCCGCGCGTTGCACATGCTGGCGAAAATTGAGGGTCTTTCCATGGAGGCAGCCGCGGGCGCAACGTTTGCCGGCCTGATGCGGCTTATCGCCAAAGGTGTGATCCAACGGGACGAGACGGTCGTCGTCAACTGTTCAGGCCATACCTTCCCGGTGGAAAAGTTCCTCTTGCAGGGCGAATGGATGAAGGTACTGCCCGAATCCGCGGTGGAAACGCCCGTGCCCACACCGGCGGCGCCCGCAGCGCCACAGGACCTGCTGAGTGAGCTGGAGACGCTGGATAACCGCGTGCGGCGCATTGCCATCGTGGAGGACAATCCCGAAGCGGCGCGCCTGTTACGGCGCATCCTGCAAACGCGGGGCGACTTCCAAATCCTGGAAGCCCATGATGGACGTACCGGCCTTGAACTGATTCGCAGCACGCGCCCCGACCTGGTCCTGCTCGACTTGATGATGCCGGACATGGACGGCTTCTCGGTGATTAACGCCCTGAAGAGCGAGGCGGAACTTTCCGAAATCCCGGTTATCGTCATCACCGCAAAAGAACTCAGTTACGATGAACGCCGCCGCTTGCAGGGGCAAATTCAGCTTCTGCTGCAAAAAGGCTCGTTTATGGATGATGAGTTGCTTAAAGACATTCACGCTCTGTTGGGAGATGAGAAGAAGGGGGACGAGGCATGACCAAAATCCTGTATGTCGAGGATACCCCGGCCAGTCAGCGCCTGGTGCAGCGCGTTCTGGCAGCCGAGGGCTTCGATGTGATTATCGCTGAAAACGGGATTCAGGCCATCGAGTTAGCCCGTCGCGAAATGCCTGAACTGGTGCTGATGGATATCAACATCAGCGGCATGGATGGCTATGAGGTGACGACGCGCCTGCGCTCGATTCCCGGTCTGGAGCATGTGCCGATTGTCGCTGTCACCGCAGCGACGCTCAAGGGGGACCGCGAACGCGCTCTGGTCGCCGGCTGCAATGGGTACATCGCCAAGCCAATTGACGTGGATCGCTTCCCCGATCAGGTGCGCCAATACCTGGTGGGGATGCGTGAGGACATCGAGTCCTCCGAGAAAAAGGCCGAGTACCTGACGGAGTACAATCAGCGGCTGGTGGCACGTCTGGAAGAAAAGGTGCGCGAGCTGGAAAAAGCTAACGTCGAGCTACAGCGCGTGGAGAAGATGAAGTCGGATTTTGTGGTGCTGGCAGGCCATGAGCTGCGTACCCCCCTCACGGTGATTTACGGTTATGTGCAAATCCTGCTGGCCAATCCGGCCATCCCCGGCTCAGTAGACGATGAAGGCAGCGCGCGCTACCTGTTGAAGAAGGTGGCCGAGGCCGTGGATCGCCTTGGGCAGGTGATTCAGGACATCCTTAACGTGAGCCTGATTGATGCCAACCGCCTCGATCTGGCCCACGAGCCGGTTTTCCTCAGTTCCGTGGTGCAATCCGTGCTGCACAACCTGCGCAGCTTTGGTCCACAGCGGCAACTGGTGTTCGAGCTGGGTCAGGGTCTGCGCAAAGCCCCTGCCATTGAAGGTGATCCGCGCCGTCTGCATCAGGCCCTGTGGAACGTGGTGAGTAATGCCATCAAGTACACGCCGGATGGGGGCACCATCACCATTGACGCCGAGGTGTTGGAGGATAATGTCCATCTTTGGGTGAAGGACACCGGCGTGGGCATTCCGCCGCACGAGTTGAGCCATATCTTCGAACGCTTCTACGTGGTGGAGGATGTATCGCTGCACCGCTCCAGTAAGACGGCCTTCAAGGGCGGCGGGTTGGGATTGGGCCTCTCGGTGACGCTGGGCATCATCGAAGCCCATGGCGGTAAAATCTGGGCTGAAAGTCCGGGCTATGACGAGGTGAACCTGCCCGGAGCGACCATCCACATCCTGCTGCCCATCGGCGATCCTTTCAAGCAGGGAGCGGCAGGAATCCAACGCGAACAAGAGTGAGGGTGACAACACAAAGCCCCGCGTCATACGACGCGGGGCTTTTTTGCGCAACGTTATGCGCCGAGCTGTTCCAGACGCTCGGCCAGGGCTTTCAGCTTCCCCCACTCCTTACGCACGACGTAAATCATCGCCAGCACCATCAGCCAGCGCGGCTGACAGTCGGGATAAGCGGCCAGGGTTTCGAAAACGTCCAGGGCTTGCTGATCGGTGCGACGGGCGCGGGCATATTCGGCAGCAAGTTGCTCCAGATAACGCCGCTGCTCGCGTTGGCGGGCCTGCTCACTCTGTCTGCGCCGTTCCTCCTGTTGACGCAACAGCTTACGCGCGTGATCCAAAGCGGCCTGCAATTGATCCACCGTAAAGGGCTTGATGAGGTAGCCGCGCGCCCCAACCCGCATCGCCTCCTGCAGGGTGGTTGTCTGCCGCTCGGCGGAAATGACGATGCACACCATATCCGGATTTTCGCGGGTCAAAACCTCGATGGCCGAAAGGCCGTCGAGTTGAGGCATGTTCACGTCCATCAGCGCCACGTCGGGATGGTGCTGTCTGGCCAATTCCAGCGCCTCATGGCCATCCTGCGCAATGGCCACCACGCGCGCGTTCTCGACGTAGGTCATCATCAGGCGCGTGCTGCGCCGCATCTCCTGATCGTCATCCGCAATCATCACGCGCAACTCCATGTCCTGTCCCATAGCCCCTCCCGAATGTCCTGTCGTCCCAAACAACTCAGCCTATACAGGCATTGCATTCGCATTGCGCTCTATGACTACGCGAAATTTTTGCGCGTCAACTCAACAGGCGGGCCGCCAGAGCGCGGTAGGCTGCCGCTGCAGCGTACACCTCTTCCAGAAGAACGTGCTCGTCCGGCGTATGGGCCAGCGCCGGATCGCCCGGCCCGAAGCCCACGGTGGGAACCTCAGCGACGCCGGCGCTATAAGCGCCCTCGGTTGCAAAAGCCCACGCAGAACAAACGGGACGTATCCCCACGTCTCGCGCGGCTTGCAGCATGGCCTGTACCAGGGGATGGCGCTCGTCGAACACCCAGGGTGGGGATGAGCGCCGCGCGGTGAGGGTGACGCCGGTGTGCGTGCGCACAAGGTCTTCCATGACGCGCACCTGCGCTTCCACGCCTTCACGGGTGAGGATGCGCTCGATTTCCATGATGGCCTGTCGCTCCGACTCCCCCGCCACCAGACGACGGTCAATCACCAGCGTGCAGCGATCCGGGACGGCGTTCCGGCTCACGGCCTCGGAGCGGATGTCGGTCACAGCGAGCACACCACGCCCCAGCACGGCATCCGTCGCCAACTGCCCGGCAAGGAGTTCCAGGCCGAAGATGACGCGCGCCGCAGCGTAGATGGCGTTCACACCCAAATCGGGGCTTGAGGAGTGGGCAGAACGACCCAGCACCTCCAGCAGCAGCTCGACGTGGCCGCGCTGCGCACGCACCACCTGAAGCGCGGAAGGTTCGGCAATCACCACCCAATCCGGATGCAGGTGGTCTTCCTCAAAGAGCACGCGCGTGCCCGTGCCTTCGGCGGGTTCTTCAAGGCCGACCGCAGCCAGCATCACCCGTCCACGTAGGGGGATTCCCTGCTTGCGCAGCCCGGCAATGGCGTACAGCGCCGCCGCCAGTCCGGCTTTCATGTCGCAACTGCCCAAGCCGTAAAGCAGGCCATCGCGCACCTCTGCGCCAAAGGGATCGGTCTGCCAGGCCACAGCTTGCGAAACGGTGACGGTATCCATGTGGGCGTTAAACATGAGGAGCGGACCTTCTTCCGGGCCAATGCTGCCGATGACGTTGCCCGCGCGATCCATGCTGACCTGCTCGAAGCCCAGGCGCTGCATTTCCTGCATCACCAGGGCCGCAACGGCCCCCTCCTGTCCCGGAAAACTGGGGGTGCGGATTAATGTGCGCAAAAAGTCCAATAGTTCCAAACGCTCTTGTGCGTTGAGAGAGAAGTCCATGCTTGCCTCGGTTTGTAGGGTTTGACATGAGTTCACTAAAAGGACCGGGCGTTTCAGCTCCGGTCTGGGTGTGAACTCCACTTTATTATCGCACAATCTGCGTAGAAGTAGAAATGGGTTGTGAGGGGCAGTCGGGGGGTGGTGGATTTGGGGCCAGCCAAAGGGTGGCGGATTTGAAGCCAGCCAGAGGCTGGCGGGACAGACAGGGATTTGGGGTCAGCCGGAGAGTGGCGGATTTGGAGCCAGCCGGAGGCTGGCGGGACAGAGGGGGATTTGGGGCCAGCCAAAGGCTGGCGGGACAGAGGGGGATTCGGGGCCAGCCGAAGGCTGGCGGGACAGAGGGGGATTCGGGGCCAGCCAAAGGCTGGCGGGACAGAGGGGGATTTGGCCAGCCAGAGGCTGGCGGGACAGTGGGGGAGTTGGGGCCAGCCGGAGGGTGGTGGGACAGAGGGGGATTTAGGGCCAGCCGGAGGGTGGTGGGACAGAGGGGGATTTGGGGCCAGCCGGAGGGTGGCGGGACAGAGGGGGATTCAGGGCCAGCCGGAGGCGACGGATTTGGGCCAGCCAAAGGCTGGCGGGACAGAGGGGGATTTGGGGCCAGCTGAAGGCTGGCAGATTTGGACCAGCCGAAGGCTGGCGGTACAAATGCGGATGCGGGACAGATAAGGTTACTCGGTGCTAAAGCCGTTCCATAAGCGGTCGCGCGCCAGACTCGATACGGTGAGAAGGCGCACCGTTTCACGCAGGTCGGGATACCGATAGGCCAGATCAAGATAGACCTGCCGGTCACGTTCCACGTAGGCCAGCACCTGGCCCGGTTGCAGCCCCCATAATTGAGGGTAGGTGCTCAGGGTCCAAAAGCCGTTTTCAATTTCGTTCAGCAAGGTTTCGGGCACATCACGTCCGGTTTCGATGAGGCGCGTCAGTTCCTGCGTGCGCCGGTGGAGCAGTTCCAGGCGAAGCGTGCCTTGCGCCGGAAGCGGCGTCAGTGCGAGAAGGTTGTTTTCCGCTTCGCGACGCAGGCCATACAACGGCGCGCCGGGGAGGGCGCTCCCCCACCCCACGCCCCACAGACAAGCCACAACGAAGGCGCAGGCCAACGCGAGGCGAAAACCTCGTCCCCATAAGTTTGAAACAGGCGCGGGATGCGCAGCCTGCGCTTTGCGCTGCGCGGCGCGCCAGATTGCCGCACGTCGCGCGGGGGAAAGGCCGGGACGCGCGAGGCGCTGCAGCCGGGTTTCCCAATCATTCGATGCGTTCATGCCTGACCTCCTTTTTGAGGTAAGCTGCTTCAGTTTGAGCGCGCTGCTCCAGCAAGGTCTGGAGTTTGCGCAAAGCGCGATGTAAACGCACTTTGATGGCGTTCGGATTGGAGTGCAACACAGCCGCTATTTCGGCGTGCCCCAAACCGCTGCCATAATGGAGGAGCACCACATCCCGTTCTTTATCGCTCAGGCTCATCAGCGCCTGCCGCAAGGCGGGATCAGGGCCGGCTTCGGCTTCGTCCTCTGCCGGCAAGTCGAGATCGTCCAGCGAGACCTGCTCCGGACGCCGCCCTATGCGCCGGTAGTGGTCAACAAGGCGCGCGCGCGCAATGCGAAAAAGCCAGGCCTCAAACGGAACGCCGCGCTCGGTGTAGCGGCGAATAGCGGTGATGACGCTGGCAAAAACATCGGAGGTGAGGTCTTCGGCGGTGGCTATATCCCCCACGCGATAGAGCATGAAGCGATATACGGCGTCCACGTAGCGTTCGTAGAGCATAGCGAGCGCCTGCATGTCACCCTGAGCGGCGCGCAGGGCCAGCTCACCGCTCTTTTCCTCACTTTTTTGCGCTGCGTTCACCCCAACTCTTTCCAGACGATCGGGTAATCCCAGACGTCTTTTCAAGATTAACGAATTGTCATCCGTCCCTTAAGAGCAGAACACCTTGCGCTACTCTCGTCCTCTGATGCACAGGAAAACGATTTTCGCCATCAGGCATCACAGGCCCAGCAGGATGCACGGTTAAATCCCCGTAACCTCAAGCGCAGGTTCTGCGTTTATCTTATCAAGAAGCAAAGGAACCCGGCCTGAGGTGCTGTTTCATTATAAATCGCTGCGCGAGGGACGCCAGTTACATGAAAGATGATCGCGCCCATGGTCGTTTTTGATCATCCGGCGGCGGGACTACGCGGTAAAAGTAACAAGCTTAGGAGTAAAGCGCTATTCTCGAATAGTGAAATTCTGTTACAATAGAGGTAAGCTTGCTCCAAAGGCAAGCCCTATTGGCATGTTTGATAAAACAGCGGCAGATAACGTGAAGGAGGATGCGATGGACACTCTGAGAAAACGTCGCGGACAGGCGCTGGTGGAATTTGCGCTTTTATTGCCCATTTTGTTGGTGATGCTGATAGGCATTCTGGAATTTGGCCGCGTCCTCTTTATCTACGTCAACCTGTTCAACAGTGCACGCGAAGGTTCGCGTCTGGGGATGGTGAATCCACAAGACCAGAACGCCATTCGGCAGACGGTTCTGGACAGGCTCATCCTGGTGAACCCGGCACAAGTTAACATCACGGTAAATTACGACAACGGTCCCGGGACCACCCCATTCACAGATCCCAATCAGGTTGGCATTGGCGCACGGATCCGGGTGCGGGTGGTCAGCAATGTGACTTTTATCACGCCTATCTTCCAGCCTTTCGCGCCCACCGGCTACACGGTTGATCTGGTTTCGGCCCGCACCATTCAAGCGCTCAATCCCAACGCCAATGGTGGTGGCGGCGGTGGTGGAGGTGGCGGCGGTGGTGGCGGCGGGGGAGAAATCACGCCTACCCCGGTCCCACCCACCGCGACCCCCGTCCCTCCGACGCCTACGCCGGTGACCCCAACGGCGACGCCGACACCGACGCGCACGCCTACCGCAACCGCCACGCCCGGTGGTCCTACGCCCACGCCTACCGCGACGCCGCTCAACCTTTTGCCTATCGTGATTAGCGAGCCGGTGAACCCCAACGCTAATCAGGTTAGCGGTACCGCTCATCCCGGCTATCAGCTCACGTTGCGCGTGGTTCAGGTGGGGTATACAGCGCAAACCTGGGTGGAACCCAACGGGACTTTTACCTTCCCGAACATTCCCGCGGATGTGCTACAGCCGGGTTACACGGTATTGGTGCAGGGGTATGGGCAGCAGGACCTGGCAACGGTAGCGGGCAACACGCCGACGCCTACTCCAACGCCCACCCTCACTCCGTCACCGACGCCTACCCGAACCCCTACCCCAACGGCGACGCCATCTGTCCCCTATTTTGTAATAGCGCCTGATTGCGGTCCCAGCAACACTACCGTCACCCTGAATTTCTCCGGATATAACAACTGGCCCAAAGGCGGAAACCATAAACAATTAGGAGTTTACCTGGATAGCACTCAATCCGGAACGAGTTGCAGTTCTACCAGCAACAGAATTACCACGGTGAGCAGTTACGGGTCAACTTTTGCTTTTAACGCCACCTTCACCATGCCATCGGGCAGCCATTCCATCTGCATCCGCACCGAGAAGAGCAATGGTTCAGCCAGCGGTGGAGCTGCTTATTCGGTCATGTATGTTTCGCCTTGTGGAACGACGCCCACGCCCACCCTGACGCCAACGCCATCACCAACGCCTATCGGCTACCCTAACCTGATTGTGCAAAGCGTGACGTTGGTCGGCCCGGCAGCGCCCATTGGCACCTACCGTCCCGTCACGGTACAGGTGACGATCAAAAACATCGGCACGGCGGACGTGACGCGCCTGTTTTGGGTGGATTTGTTTGCGGATGTGGCCTCGCCCGATCCTTACACCTATGCAAGCCTGGATTATGCAGCGGTGAACGGCATTCCTGCCAACACAGCCATCAGCTTCACCATGCTTGTGCCGCGGGGATTTTCCACTTTAGGCGAGCACAGCGTGGTGGTGATGGTGGATACCTGGAATCAGATTGCCGAATCAAACGAGAATGACAACATCAACACTCCACCCCTGGCGGTTCTGGTGGAGCAGGATAATCCGCAGCCCACCCCAACGCCGACTGCGCCCAGCGTGCCTGATCCAGGTGGCATTGCGGGCACGACGCGCATCAGCGGCCTGCCGCAGGGCAATGTGTCCGTTTACGTGTACGATGCTGGCGGGCGTCTGGTCTGGTCGGGCCTTTCGGATCCGAGCGGCAACTACAACACCGGGCTACGGCTAGCGCCGGGTACTTACTCCGCTGAAGGCCGCGCGCGCCTGATTATTGGAGAAACGGAACAGCTCTACCGCGCCGTCGTCACGAACATCAGCGTGATAGCCAATACCATCACCACCAGTGTGGCCCTGGATCTCAATCCCATTTAAACCGGAAACAGGGAAATGAACATGCATAAGCGCCTTTGGATCGTTCCACTCATGGTGTTAAGCGCACTCGCGCTCACGGTCGCGCTGGTGCACGCCGTCTATGTTGACCCAATCTGGACCGGCGGCGAACCTTCACTTCAGCTCAACAGTAGCGGCTACAATCGCTACAGTGCGGTGGCGCTGGCGGATAACGGGACGTTGGGCATCGTCTGGAGCCGGGTCGCGCCCGATCAAAAAACCGGGCTGCGCTGGCTCACCCTGACGCAACGCACGGGTACCACCTGGACGCCCATCACCCTGCGTAGCGTTACCACCGACATTAACCAACCTGCTGTAGCTTATCTGGGAACAACCTGGCACGTGGCCTGGACGGAAGGGCTTTACAGCGGACCGGCCAAACTCATGGTTATGCGCGAGGGTGAGGCGGCGCAGGTGCTTCAGCAACCGGTCTACCGCTATGCCACCCCAGATATGGCTAGCGCGGCTAATGGTTTGCATATGGTGTACGCCGCAGCCCCTTCGGCTAACTATCCGAACAACAAGCCCGACCTTTACTACGCGTTCTATCCGGCCAACGGCTCGAATTGGATGGCCCCCACGCTCGCCATTACCAGTTCGCAAGTACTTACGCCAGGAGTGAGGGGAGAAATCTGGTATCCACGCATCGCCGTCAATCCAGAAGGCACGCGTATCCACCTGGTCTGGGAACAGGTGGTTGATCTGGCCGAGAGTGCTCGCTATGAAGTCTGGTATGTTCAGGGGACTTTGAGCGGAAGCAACGTCTCTTGGGGACAGGCGCGTCGGCTCTCGCCGCAAGGACAATATGGATTGCGCCCGGAGCTTGTCCTGGATGCGCAAGGTTATCCTCACGTCATCTGGACGGAAGCCCTGCCGCCTTTGGGAAGACCTGCCGCCCAATACATTGACTACCGCGCCCAAACAGCTCAGGGATGGAACATCCCCACGCGCATAGACCCCAATAACGCAACGGCCAGCAACCTGACCCCGACCTATGTTCAGGCCGAAATCGCTCTGCATGGGACTCGTCTCTGTGTGGCGTGGCACGCTTCACGGGATCCAAACGCTAAAGAAGAGCTGCTCCTCACCTGTTCTGAAGATCAGGGGACAAGCTGGGGAACTACGGTCAATGTTTCCAACACGCCTGATCAACTTTCGCTCTACCCCCACATCCTGTTCACCCCTCAGGGAAAGCTATTATTGACCTGGATCGAGTCCAACAGCAGCAATTGGCTCTGGGATTACAACCCGTTCTTCCGCAGTGAAAACACGAATCTCTATAAGCTGTATCTGCCCATTACCTTACGAAATAAGGCTTCGTGAAACTATGAAATCACGTTTCTGGTTGCTCTTTGGATTGGCGCTCATTCTGGCGGTAGGTATCTTCGTGATAAGCGCGCTCTGGCAGAGTCGCCATCAGGCGCCGCCCACGCAGGCCTGGACAGGGCTGGCCCCTTTGGTGAATTACGCGGAAGCGGAAACGCGCGCACGCAGCCGCGCACGGTCCTGGAGCGCGGACGCGCAGTTGATCATGATTGAAGGCAGTTGGCGCCCGCCGACGGAGTGGCTCCAAACGGAGTATTTGCCCATAGCCTGGAGCTACACCTACTATTCCGCGGCCCAACAGGCCATCGCGTCGGTCGGCGTCAGCGGCGAACAGGTGGCGTGGATTCCACCCATGCCGGTGAATCAAGCCCGTCCAGCCATAGAGCCTTTCCCCGTTCCGCAGGGGCCGCACGTGGCCTGGCTGGTGTTCCGTGCAGCAGGCGGTGAGGATTTTTTGCAGCGCCATGCAAACGCCACGGTCAAGCTGATTTTACGTCAGGTGGACGGCACCCCGCAATGGGAAGTCACAGCGATCGGCGAACAGGGCGAAAGCTTTCAAGTCAAAGTGGATGCGCAGAGTGGCGCCCTGATCCCATAAAGGAGTTGGAGCCAGAAGTATGAGTATAAGTATAGTTAAGGAACCCTGACGCCATGCACGAACCAGGGAGAAGCGTCAAGGATGAGGCATGATCTCAGGGCCGTAAGCCGGAATAAGTCCGCCTCAACGAGGTGTTGATATGGGCACCACACGAGAACGGACACTTCTCATCCATAGCTGCGCTTGAAACTTGACAGGAGAACTGTTCAGCCATTTCCTTCCGCTGGGGGTTGAAATCCCCGGCTAAAGAAGCTCAGCGCTAGTTGCCGGTTTTGCCGAATCAGCCAACGATGCGGCGCTAAGCAACCTTCCTGAGCAGTTACCCAGGAAACCATTAGCATTACGTGGAGGGAAGGATGCCACAACAACGAGAAAGAGGACAGAGTATCGTCGAAGTCGCGTTAGTCTTACCCCTGCTGGCCCTGCTTTTGACGGGTCTACTGGATTTTGGGCGTGCGTTTTTCGTCACCGTGGCCTTAAATGACGCCGCGGCTGAAGGGGCGGTATATGCTGCGACAAACCCCACGGATACCACCGGCATCACGGCCCGCGCGCGCGGCTCTCTGGAAGGCACCCCCTTGATTAATCAGACGCAGGTGCAGGTCAACGTCACCTGCGCGGGAGGAAATTGCGCGACCATCACCGGCGGAAGCGCCATCACCGTGACCACAAGATATCCCTTCACTTTTATCACCCCGCTCATCGGGAACATGTTCGGTGGGAGCCTGAGTCTGAGCGCCAGAGCGGTATCCGTAGTTTTGAAATAGGTAGGGAGGAAGCCAGCCGCCGAGGGGCAAATTCCTCAGGATAGAAGCTGCCTCACCAGAAGTCTTTGGCCCATTTTTCCCATTTACGACCCCCCTCTTCCATGGTAAAATCACCCTTAGAACGATCCAATGCTTCTAAAGGTGTTTTTTGCCATACATCCAGGAAAGGGGGATAAGTTTTATGGAAAAAACAATGCAAAAAGGACAGGCCATAGTTCTGGTGGTCATTGCCATGTTGGCGCTGCTGGCCCTGATGGGGCTGGCCATTGACGGAGGCCGTCAGTACACAGCGCGTCGGCAGGCGCAAAATGCAGCAGATGCCGCGGCCCTCGCCGGTACCCGCGAGCTGGCCTTAGCCATCAGCAAATGCCCGCCCGATCCGGCCGCTACAGCGGATGCGCGCGTGCGCGATGCGG
>DAOUBT010000032.1:0-39289 GCA_034432595.1 Anaerolineae bacterium
TTGAAGTCTCCATATCCATACCTCCTCTTGACCGTTTTTACTATTTTACATCATTTTTCGCTATTTTTGTAAGAGAATTGACTAGCCCTAGTGTTGCGCCATCCCCATTGCTATACGTTAGCTTTTACGGTATAATTTGCTTGCCCCGGCTAACTTTGCTCCGTTTGGGGTTTGAGTGTGTGATTGAGGAGGTTGTCTTGAGTAACGGTCGCCATATTTTCCCCTTCAGCGCTGTGGTCAATCAGGAATGGATGAAGCGCGCCCTGATTTTAAACGCCGTGAATGTGCGCATTGGCGGTGTGTTGATTCGGGGCGAGCGGGGCACGGCCAAATCTACTGCGGCGCGCGCTTTAGCGGCGCTTCTCCCCGAAATTACCGTGGTTGAAGGCTGTCCTTTTGGGTGTGATCCGGCACAGCCGGAGACGCTGTGCTCCTTGTGTCAGGAGCGGCTCGATCACGGCGAGGTGCTGCAACACGCCAAGCGCCGCGTCCCCTTTGTGGATTTGCCCGTCGGGGCGACGGAGGATCGCGTGGTGGGCACGTTGGATATCGAACGCGCCATCCAGAAGGGGGAGCGGCGTTTTGAGCCGGGGATTCTGGCCGCGGCTAACCGTGGCATCCTGTATGTGGACGAGGTCAATCTGCTTGATGATCACATCGTGGACGTGCTGCTCGACGCGGCAGCGATGGGGGTGAACATTGTGGAGCGTGAGGGCATCTCTTTCCATCACCCGGCGCGCTTCATCCTGGTGGGGACGATGAACCCTGAAGAGGGCGATTTGCGTCCGCAACTGCTGGACCGCTTCGCCCTGTGCGTGGATGTGGTGGGCGTGCATGATCCGATTGCTCGCACGGCCATCATCGAGCGCAATCTGGGGTTTGAGGCCGATCCGCGTGGCTTTTACGAGGAATGGCGGCCTCACGAAGAGGAACTGGCGCGGCACATTGTGGAGGCGCAGCGCATCCTGCCGCAGGTCCAGTACACGCGCGGCGACCTTATCACGATCGCCACCATGATGGCGGAATTGGGCGTGGACGGGCATCGTGCCGATCTGGTCATCCTCAAGACGGCGATGGCGCAGGCCGCTTTTGAGGGGCGCACGCGCATCACGGATACCGACATCATGCTTGCGGCGCAACTGGCCCTGCCGCACCGTCTCAAGCGCCGCCCCTTCGATGAGGTGCGCACGACGCTGGAAGACCTCAAGGATCGCGTCGCCAACGCCCGTCAGCAGGCCGAGAAGGACGCCAAAAGCGTGCCCGGCGCGCCGATGCCTTCAGGAGACGAAGCAAAAAAAGTGTAAGCCCTGAGACGCCTCCCCCCGTTAACGCTCAAGCCGAGGCGTCTCAGGCGTTACCCGGTCCCCAAGAAATCCCGCAATGGCCTTCCGAAGGGCAGTGGTGGGATACCCAACAGGTCATCCCGGTGGGCGAGAAGTTCCTGCCGCGCCTGTTGGAAACCCTGCCTGATCAGCGCGAACGGCGCACGAGCGGACGGCGCAGCCGCACGCGCACGCAGCTCAAACGTGGGCGTTACGTCTGGGCCGAGGCCTCACCGGGGGATGCGCGTGACCTGGCGTTAGACGCGACCCTGCGCGCCGCGGCCCCCTATCAGCGCGAACGCCGCGCGCAGAGCAGCGGCGGCGGGCCGGCGCTGCACCTGCGTCCGCAGGACTATCAACGCAAGGTGCGCATTCGTCGCGCCGCGAACCTGATTCTCTTCGTGGTGGATGCCTCGTGGTCTATGGCCGTTTCGGAGCGGATGCAGGCCACCAAGGGCGCGATTCTCTCGCTGCTCACGGATGCCTATCAACGGCGCGACCGGGTAGGGCTGATTGTGTTTCGCGGTGACCGGGCGAGTCTGGTGCTGCCCCCAACCAACAGCGTCGAGCTGGCGCAACGCTACCTGGTCAATTTGCCGGTGGGCGGGAAGACGCCGCTTTCGGCGGGGCTGTGGCTGGCGCTGAAGACGGTGCAGGAGGAGAAGATTCGCCGTCCCGATCAACGCCCGCTGCTCGTCATCCTGACGGACGGCGCGGGTAACGTTTCGATGGGCGAGCAACCGCCCAAGGAAGAAGCTTACGCCATCGCCGATGAAATTCAAGCGTTGCACATTGACGCTGTGGTGATTGACATGGAGTCCATGGAGTTCAATCAGGGCTACGCGCGCACCCTGGCCGAACGCCTGGGCGGGCCGTGTTACACCCTGGCCAATCTCCGCGCGGATACGTTGTTGGAAACGGTGCGTGGTGAATTGTTGGCGCGCGCGTTAAAGTAGGGGCGACGCACGTCGGGGCGACGCATTGCGTCGCCCCTACTGGCGACGCATGTCGGGGCGACGCATGTTGGGGCGACGCACGTCGGGGCGACGCATGTTGGGGCGACGCATGTCGGGGCGACGCACGTTGGGGCGACGCACGTCGGGGCGACGCATTGCGTCGCCCCTACTGGCGACGCATGTCGGGGCGACGCATGTTGGGGCGACGCATGTCGGGGCGACGCATGTTGGGGCGACGCATTGCGTCGCCCCTACAGTTTCAACTTAAAACGGCGATGGCTTGCGGCTGCTTGATGCGCAAGGCCAGCGTCTCCAGGACGCGGAAGCGGTGCTCCAGGTTGGTGGTCTCGATATAGGCAGTCACCAGATCCTGCCCCACGGCAATATCCAGATAGTGCGGCTGCGTGGCCAACACCAGCACCTGCTCCTGCGGCATCACGGGCGAGGCGTAAAGCCCGCCGCCGAGCTGCCGCTCGATGAGTTCGCTTTCCAGGATACCCCGTCCGCCGTAGACGCGCTGAAGTTTAGCCAGGCGCAATGGGTGGACGACCGCCGCGAAAGGACCAAAGAAGCCATCCGCCATGAGCTGTGCCACGGCTTGCCCGATGGCTTGCGCCCCTGCGCCCACCTCGTCCCAATCGCCCACGGCCAGCTTGCGCGTCCCCTTAGCCGTGAGGAGGCCCTCCAGGCCGCGTTCGGCATCGCCAAAGAACAGAAGCCGGTCCTCATCGTAGGCGCAGGCCGCGGCTGCCGCGGCTGCCGGCGTCAGATCGAAGGGCAGGCCGCTGTTGAATTGCTCCAGGTCGCGCACGGTGATGGTGAAATCGTGCTCGATGGTGCTGAAGGGGAGTTGACGCAAGAGCTTTGCCCGCACGGCGCCTTCTGCCGCGCTGTAAGCGTAAAGGGGCACGACGTAAGCGCCAAAGCCCAATGGACCGTAGAGATGGGCAATGCGCCGTCCCACCAGGATGGCGCTGGCGGTACGATTGACAATGCCGTCAATGGCGTTCCACTGTTCCGGCGTGAGGGGTGAAGTTTCTCGCATGAGAATTTGTTCCATAGGACTACTCCTTTCCTTTCAGGCTTCCGACCGTCCAGCTCTTGCTGCGCGGCCCAAAGGTTTTAAGCAGGCGCTTGAAAAGGGCCTGATGGTAAGTTTCTTGCTTGCGGATGCGTTCGAGCAGGTCACGCACGTTGGGCGCGCTCACGCCCTGCAGGTGAGTACCATACGTGGATGCGGTTTCGTCCTCCAGCGCGATGTCGGCTTCGAGCATGGCGGCAGGACTGGCCGGGCGTTGGATGGGATGCGGGGTGAGGGGGATGTCGTGGCCCATGCTGGTCAACTCCTCGCTGAGCCAGCCCATGTGCTGCATCTCGTTAATGGCCTGCATCTTGAGTTGCCAGCCGACTTCGGTGTGTTCCTCGGTGACGAAAGCGTGCATGAGGTATTGCAGGAGTGCCGCATATTCATGCGCGATGCCCCAGTTGAGCGCGGCAAGGTCAGCCGCAGCAGGTGACGGCGCGGGGGCCTCTGCCGGGGTAGCGGCGGCCTCGGATGGCGGGAGCGCGGCGATTTTTTCGCCGTAGTGCACAAACTCCCCGCGATGCGTGCGCTCGTCTTCCAAAATGTAGGCGATGTCGGAACGCAAATCGGGATCGGTGACCAGGGCGAGGATGCGTTCGTAGAGGGCGATGGCGCGATCCTCGGCGGCGACATCGCGTTCCATCCATTCGAGCGCGGCCGTGCCGGCCAGGTCGGTGAAACCGCGTTCAGGGGTGGGTTGTCCGCCCAGGCGCAGAATCCAGCGCGAAACCATCCAGAAATGGCGCATTTCTTCGCGGGCAATGGCCTCGATTTCCCCCGCCAGCTCACCTTCACCGATCAGGTAGGCGTGGCGCAGGTACTGAATGATGGCTGCGTGTTCGTCCTGTGCGGCCTGAATCAACAGGGCTAACAAAGAGGATGTTTCCATAAGCAGGCCCTCCATGAAAGGAAGCCCGCTGTGATGGCACAGCGGGCTGGGGGATTACTCGCTCAGGGTCAGTTCGACCTCGCTCTGCCACAGGCCGTGGATGTTACAATAGGCCATGGCGACGAGCTTGCCGGGTTTGGCGACCTTCATGCCAAAGGTGGCGATGGGTTCGGTGTAAACCGGGCCTTGATTGGCGCCGGCAACGGCTTCCCCGTGCGCGGCAAAATCGAAGCGCCCGACGTGATAGATGAACTTATCGCCTTCGGGATAGAAATACACGTCAATCCAGCTAATGTGATGTTCCGTAGTATTGGGGTGCGGGATTTCCTTGCCCACGCTGACGGTGACCATAAAGCGCGTGTTGGCCTGAATGGTTTCCGGCAGCTCGATAACGGGGGCATGCTTTTCCGCTTTCCAATCGGCAGACTTGATGTAATCAACGATGCTCATCGTAACCTCCTTGTTTTATAAGATGGATAGTTTATGGGGCACAGGCAGCGACGAGCGCCGCCACCTGTTCGAGAAAGGCGCGATCCTCTGCGGTGAAGGGCGCCAGATGATGCGAGTCTATATCCAGTTCGCCCAGAAAAACGCCCTCGCGCATCACCGGGACGACGATTTCGGAGCGCACGGATGGGCTGCAGGAGAGATAGTTATTTTCCTTCGTGACATCTTGAATGACGAAAGTATCCAGAGTAACTGCAGCCTGTCCGCAGATACCCTTGCCAAAGGGGATGCGGGTATGTTCGGTGGGTTCGCCCACATAAGGCCCCAGGACCAGCGTCTGGGGTTCATCCGGCGCGACCCAGTAGAAACCTACCCAGGCATAATGCGGGACGCGCGCGGCCAACAGGCGGCAAAGCTCAAAGCAACGCTGTTCAAAAGCATCGGGGAGCGCCAGAATGGCGCGCACGTCATCCAGGAGAGACGTAAAGTTAACTTCGCTCACTGCGCCTCCTATGCCATGGGTTCAAATTCATCTTTACTGGCGCCACATTCGGGGCAGGTCCAATCCTCCGGCAAATCCTCAAAGCGTGTCCCCGGCGCGATGCCGCGCTCCGGATCGCCCACAGCTGGGTCATACACGTAACCGCAAACCAGGCATTCCCATTTCTCCATGACACTAACCTCCTTGAATGTGAAATGAGGGGAAACCATCGCTGCTCAAATTATAGTAGAAAGCCGGAGCAGAGTCAAGACTCAAAAGCTGCTGTTTGCACCGGCGGTTGAAGCTGCGCCCCAGGGCCTTCTGCGTGCCTCTACGAGCTGCGGGGTCATTGAGCGAGTGTCCGCGCAGGCTGGGATGACGGCGTCCGCTTGAAAACCTCATCAGAAGTGATCGCAAGTCCTGCTCCGGTGTGAGAGGCCAGATCATGACCAGGTCATTGAAAAATCACGTTCAATTCCCCCTTGACAGGCTCTGAAAATATGGTATATTATTGATAATGACTATTGATAAGGAATTATTATCCAATGAATAACGAAAGAATCGAGCATTTAGTGGCGCGCCTGCGTGAAAGCGGTTGTCGGATTACGCCGCAACGCCTGGCCATTCTGCATTTGCTGGTGGAAAGTACCGCCCATCCCAGCGCGCAGGACATTTATGAGGCGTTGCATCTCACCTATCCCACCATGAGTCTGGCCACTGTGTACAAGACCCTCAACACGCTTAAAGAGATGGGGGAAGTGGCTGAGCTGGAGGTCGGCATGGGGGAGGCGCGTTACGACGCGAATATCGCCGATGTTCACGCGCATTTCATCTGCATCCGCTGTGGCAGCGTGAGCGATTTCATGGCGCCGGAGCTGATAGCGCTGACGCAGGAAACAGCGTCGCGCGCAACGCAGCGCGTGACCGGCTATCGTGTAGATTTTTTCGGCATTTGCGCTGCTTGCGCTCATTCACCAGAGTAAGTCGCGCAGCCACCTGCGCTTTTCACAATCACATTCACATCATTTGAGGAGGTGTTGTATGGGTATGCCGTTGATTGGAGACAAGTTCCCTGAGATGACCGTGGTGACCACCCATGGGACGATGAAGCTGCCTGATGCCATGGCCGGCAAATGGTTCATTCTCTTCAGCCACCCCGCGGATTTCACGCCGGTGTGCACGACCGAATTCCACGCTTTCCAACAGCTCTATCCGCAATTCCGCGCGTTGAACACCGAGTTGATTGGCATGAGCATTGATCAGGTGTTCAGCCACATCAAGTGGCTGGAGTGGATCGAGGAAAACCTGCGCACCAAAATCGAGTTCCCGCTGATTGCCGATCATGGACCGGTGGCGGAAACCCTGGGCCTGATTCACCCCGGCGCGGGATCGAACACCGTGCGCGCTGTCTTCTTCGTTGACCCCAAGGGCATCATCCGCGCCATCCTGTACTACCCGGCGGAACTGGGGCGCAACTTCGATGAGATTCTGCGCATGGTGAAGGGCCTGCAGCTTTCGGATGCGCAGGGCGTCGCCATCCCCGCCAACTGGCCGAACAACGCGCTCTTCGGCGATGATGTCATCATCCCGCCCGCGCGCACGATGGAAGACGCCATGGCGCGCAAGGGCAAGGAGAACTGTCTCGATTGGTGGCTCTGCCATCGCAAGCCCTGATGCTCGCACAAAAACACACCCGCGGAGATGCGCTCTCCGCGGGTGTTCTTTTTTGGGGGGAAGAGGCTACTCGTCCTTGACGATGCGGATGTGCAATTCGCGCAACTGTCGCTCGCTCACCTCGGACGGGGCGCCGGCCATCAAGTCGGTGGCCTGTGCTGTCTTCGGGAAGGCGATGACTTCGCGGATGTTGCTTTCGCCCGCGAGCAGCATCACGGTGCGATCAATGCCCGGCGCAATGCCACCGTGCGGCGGCGCGCCGTAAGAGAAGGCCTCCAGCATGTGGCCAAAGCGAGCCTTCGCCTCCTCTTCGGGATACCCGAGCATCTTGAAAATGTCGGCCTGAATGCGTGGATCGTGCACGCGGATGGAGCCGGAAGCCAACTCATAACCGTTGCAGACCAGATCGTAGGCTTCGGAAAGCACCGCTGCTGGATTGGCGGCCATCTCCGCATAGGTGTTGGGCCGCGGCATGGTGAACGGGTGATGCGCCGCATCCCAGCGTTGCTCCTCTTCGTTCCACTCGAACATGGGGAAGTCCACCACCCAGCCAAAAGCGAGCAAATTCGGGTCGGCCAGATTGAGGCGGTCGCGGAAGGTAAGCCGCAGCGCCGAGAGCGCCGGCCCCACCACGCGCGGTTGGTCAGCGACGATGCACACCAGATCGCCCGTGTGCGCGCCGGTGACCGCGGCGATGGTCTGCAGCTCCTCTGGCGTCAGGAACTTCACCGCTGGCCCCTTCACCTCGCCTTCCTGATAGGCTAACGTCACCAGCCCCTGCGCGCCCTGAGCGCGGGCGATAGCGGTCAACTCGTCCAATTCCCGGCGCGTGTAGTGGGCGCAACCCGGTGCTACAATGGCCTTGATGCGGCCTTTTTCGGCCAGCGCCGCCTGGAAGACGCGGAACTGACTGCCCTGCAGGTGCGGCGTGAGGTCAATCAGCTCCATGCCGAACCGCAAATCGGGCTTATCCGTGCCGTAGCGTTCCAGCGCCTCGGCGTAGCTCATGCGCGGGAAGGGCGAGAGCACGCGCTTTTCGGGCGTCACCGCAGGTACCATGGCAGTGTAGAGGCCCTCGATGACGTTCAGGATGTCATCCCGCTCGACAAAGGACATTTCCAGGTCGAGCTGCGTGAACTCCGGCTGACGGTCGCCGCGCAGGTCCTCGTCGCGGAAGCAGCGCGCGATCTGGAAGTAGCGCTCAAAGCCGGCCACCATCAAAAGCTGCTTGAGCTGCTGCGGTGACTGTGGAAGCGCGTAGAACTTGCCCGGATGAACGCGGCTGGGCACGAGGTAGTCGCGCGCTCCTTCGGGCGTAGATTTGAAGAGCATGGGCGTTTCGATCTCCAGGAAACCTAAAGCGTCCAGGTAATCGCGGATGAATTTCACCACGCGATGGCGCAGGATGATGTTGCGCTGCATCCGCGCGCGGCGCAGGTCAAGGTAACGGTAGCGCAGACGGAGCGCCTCGTCCACGGGGCTTTCTTCGTAGATGTAGAAGGGGGGTGTCTGAGCCGGGCCTAAGATGGTGAGCGCGTGAGCTTCGACCTCAATCTCACCGGTAGGCCACGCGGGATTAACCTGATCCGCCGGGCGGAGGCGCACCACGCCGCGCACCTGAATTACGGTTTCGCCGCGGGCCTCCTCCACTTCTGCCACCGCATCGCCCACAGCGGGATTGACGACGACTTGTACCAGGCCGGAACGGTCGCGCAACACGATAAACACCACGCCGCCCAGGTCGCGGCGCCGGTTTACCCATCCCGCCAGGGTCACTTCCTGCCCGACATGCGCGGGACGTAAATCGCCACAATGATGCGTTTTGAGCATGGCTCCCCTCCTCAAAAAGCGAAAATCACATGGCGTGACTATACCACAATTCTGCGAATGGGCGAATGTCGCGGCGTCTATGGTATAATGGTTTTTATACGTGCGACTGGCACGGGAAGGTTAAGGAGGATGTATGTTGCATTTTGATCTGGTCCAGTTCATTACCACCGTCGGCTATATCGGGGTGTTTGCGATCGTGTTCGCCGAGTCGGGGCTGTTTTTCGGCTTTTTCCTGCCGGGGGATAGCCTGCTGCTCACAGCGGGTTTGTTGGCCTCGCGTGGGATTCTGAGCGAGTTCATTCTGGTGCCGGGCATTTTCGTGGCAGCCGTTTTGGGGGATAGCGTGGGATACTGGTTTGGCAACAAGACCGGTCCGCACATTTTTAATCGTCCCAGTTCGCTGCTCTTCCGCCGCGAAAACCTGCTCAAAGCCAGAGCCTTCTACGAGAAGCACGGTGGCAAAACCATCACGCTGGCGCGCTTCATGCCCTTCATCCGCACCTTTGTTCCCATCGTCGCGGGCGCGGTTTCGATGAATTATCGCCGCTTCCTGTTGTTCAACTTCATCGGGGCGTTTTTCTGGGGCGTCGGGGTGACGATGCTCGGCTTCGGCCTGGGCAAGGCCTTCGGCAGCATTGAAGGCGTGGACAAGTATTTCACGCTGCTGGTGCTGGCCTTCTTCCTGATTCCGGGTCTGCCCGCGCTCATCCATCTGTGGCGCGATAGCCGCGAGGACATTCTGCGCGAGCTGAAAAAGCTCTACGCGCGGGTCATGCGCAAAGAGGTCGTGTAGCATCTTCTCCGTGTGGCCTCAAAAACGCTGCTGCTGAGCTTTCGAGGCGTTCAGAAGACGTGATGGCCTTATCACGGGAGTGCTTGACACCAGATTGAACTGGCATAATATCACCACCAGGTTTTTGCGGGAGGGAAAGTATGGCACCTGTCATTCGTGTGGATCAGATTGCTCAATATGTGGGACAGGAAGTGACCGTTCGGGGGTGGGTGTACAACCGGACTGATAAAGGTAAGCTGCAATTTTTGCTGGTGCGGGATGGTTACGGCTTTGTGCAATGTGTTGCTTTCAAGAAGGAGCTGCCTGAAGAGCAGTTCGAGCTGATTGCCCATCTGCCACAGGAATCTTCCATCATTCTAACCGGCGTGGTGCGGCAGGATGACCGTGCGCCCGGCATCCCCGGCGGTTATGAAATCGGCATCACCCACGTGGAGCCGGTGCAAATCGTGAGCGAGGAATATCCCATCGCACTAAAGGAGCATGGGGTGGATTTCCTGCTGGATAACCGCCACCTGTGGATTCGCATGCCGTCGCAATGGGCTATCCTGCGCGTGCGCGCCACCATCATCCGCGCCATCCGCGACTGGTTGGATGACCATGGCTTCATCAACATGGACACGCCCATCCTCACGCCGGCGGCCTGTGAAGGCACGACAACGCTTTTCGAGACGCCCTATTTCGACGAGGGCAAGGCGTATCTTTCCCAGAGCGGGCAGCTCTACAACGAGGCTAACATCTTCGCCTTCAGCCGGGTGTACTGCTTTGGTCCCACTTTCCGCGCCGAAAAATCCAAGACGCGCCGCCACCTCACCGAATTCTGGATGGTGGAGCCGGAAATTGCTTTCTGCGACCTCGATGAGCTGATGGAAATCGAGGAACAATTTGTTTCCTACATCGTGCAGCGCGTGCTGCGCGAACGCAGCGCAGAGCTGAAATTCCTGGGCCGCGATACGAGCAAGCTGGAGCGGATTCAGCCACCCTTCCCGCGCATTTCCTACGATGAAGCGATTGAGCGCATCAAGGCGATTCAGGCGCAGACCGAAGATCCCGAACAGAAGGCCCTGTTGGACATCACCTGGGGCATGGATTTCGGTTCGCCGCACGAGACGGTGCTCACGCAGCAGTTTGATAAGCCGGTGTTCGTGTACGGCTATCCCACCGCGGTCAAGGCCTTCTATATGGAGCCGTGGCCGGGCCGCCCGGAGGTGTGCAAGAGCGTGGACCTGCTCGCGCCGGAGGGCTACGGCGAAATTATCGGCGGCAGTGAACGCATCTCGGACCCGCAAAAGCTGCTGGATCACATCCACCGCGATAACCTGCCGGAAGAGGCCTTCAAGTGGTATATTGAACTGCGCAAGTTCGGCAGCGTGCCACACAGCGGGTTCGGCCTTGGCATCGAGCGCACGGTGACGTGGATTTGCGGCACGGAGCACATCCGCGAGGCCATCCCCTATCCGCGCACCATCAAGCGCGTTTATCCGTAAGGCTGGCAGCATCTGCCGGTTGTCTCAAAAACAGTACCCCCCTCCCCAACGGGAGGGGTGTTTAGTTGCCAGAGATGGCACTCATGGTATAATACGCCCCGCGTTGGGGCGTGGCCAAGTGGTAAGGCGACGGACTTTGGATCCGTTTACCGCAGGTTCGAATCCTGCCGCCCCAGTAAAAAGCCCGGTCACCTGCCGGGCTTTTTTGTTTGCTCCGCTTTAACGGTCGGGGTCATTCGCGCTGCGAAGCGGCGTTGGCTGAAGCGGCGGATTGGGCGCCTTTGATTTTATGGAGAGCAATCCCCTGCTGTGTATTCATAAATGGTCCAACCCTGAATCTCACTAACGGCATGGTAGTGGCATTGCAGATAGGCTATTCGTTGCTGTATGGCATAAGTTTGGATGGGAAATTCGTATAAAGGAGTTAGCTCATTATGAGTATCAACTATTAGTCGAGGATGTTCATGGATTAAATCGTCTAAAAATTCTATAATCATTTGTTCGTTTGTGTATCCCTGGGTGTAAAGCGGATACTGATAAACAAAACGAGATGGGCTTGTGCGCCTTGAAAAGTAGTTGATCGAGGTCTCCGCTCCCCATAACAAAACTTTATCTTCAGGATTGGTATTTCTCTTAATCATTTCAATTACTGTTGCTTGCCGTGTATTGCTATTTCTAAAAGAGGCTACTTGCGTTTTGTATGGATTGAAAGAGGCCCACAAAAATACCCCTGAAATACTTACAGCTAAAGCCCATTTTACAGCGTGGGGGAGATCGTGGATGAACTGTGACGAGAAAATCACCCAGAATGTAATCCCCGCGAAGAAAGCCAGTACAGGGAGCATAGTCATATAGTAGTGAGAATATGTCTTGCCAGAAATGCTAATCAAGATTAACTCGATTGGCAAATCAAACAATCCTATTACCAGCAGTGGTAACCAGTCATGGACCACGTCTCTTCTAAAATAAACCAATAACAGTCCAAGCGTATATCCAATTCCAGCGAATTGGAGTAACCCTACACGTGTAAGTGGTGCTATGCCTGTGATCACGGGTTTTAGACGATCTAAAAAACTGGTTACCGACGATGAGTAGACAAGATTAAACGCGAAAGCAGCACTCCAAAATTGGACTAAACCACCCTGTAGACCCCAAAATGCTATCCAGACCGTAACCACTATAACAACGCCGCCCAAAAAGCACAGAAATTCAAGGATAAGTTCTTTGACCTTTTGGAACTTTAACCTATAAACGACTATAAACAGAATGATTGAAATCCAAATCCCGATGGTAGTCTGTTTAGTAAAAAAAGCGGTAGCACCAATTAAACCTATCAGAAACCAGCGCCAATAGTGGAAAATTGGTTTAAGTGTAGCTGTGGCAAGCCATAGAGCCGCAAATTGGAGAGGCAAGGTATACTCAGTGGTCAGATTCCCGCCTTCAATTAAAAATACAAGCGTGAGTAACCAGAGCACCGTGCTTAAAAGTGCAGGAATAGTACCGAGTGCTTTCTGAATGATTTTGTATCCTATGGATACTGCAAAATACAGGCTCAAGAATTCGAGCAGCCAAACACCCCATCGCGAACCGTTCGCAATAGCAAGTCCTGATGCGTCAATGTAAAAAATGATAGGGGGCTTATGATCCCACACATCCCGATAGGGTAATTCACCATTTAAAATTCGCCATCCCACATACAGAAATACCCCTGAATCCCGATATGTGTATGGCATATTCATTGGACTTACGGGTAATAGAACGCACAATGTTCCCATCATCGTCAGTAATTGATCCAAAAGTTTGTGGGCTACATTGTGTCGTTTCATAATCCCTGCCGAATCCGTGATCATGCGCCTGACGAGTTGCGCTTGCACCGTTCAAAATCTCCGCCTTATGATAGGTTGCAATTGTTTCAGCAACAAGACGTCGTCTTTGTCCCGATGTATCTTGCGATGGTCATTAACACACAGAACATCCCACTCTGTTTTCAGATTTACTGTGGTTTTTCCTTGGTCATTATAGCACGAAACTCGTGATTCCTTACCATACCTGCACCGGGCCGCGACGGATGAGCGCTTCCGGTGGGCGATGGAATTTGCGCCCGGTCAGCGAGCGCGCGGCGCGTGGCTACCTGCAGGGGACGTTCGCCCGGCGCGGTTTTAACCGCCAGGCTGGAGAAAAAAGGGGAAAGATAATGGACCCGGTTCTCAGGCGGAAGGACGAGTTAAGAGATGCCGCTTTTATGATTGACACGTCGGGCAAAAATACGTGCCGCGCTGTGCCACGACGACGCGCTGCACGGGCGTGCCGCAGCGCGGACAAGGCTCGCCGCTGCGTCCGTACACCGCTAAGGTCAGTTGATGGCGACCCGTGCCCCCGTCGGGGAAGACGTATTGGCGGTCCTCCAGGCTGGTGCCGCCATCTTGGATGGCCGCGCCCAACACGTGTTGAATGGCGGCGTGCAGGCGCGCGACCTCGTCCACGTGGAGCGAGTCCGCGCGGCGTTGCGGCGCAAGGCGCGCGTGCCATAGCGCCTCGCAGGCGTAGATGTTGCCCAGGCCCGCGACACAGCTTTGATCGAGCAAGGCCGCCTTGAGCGCGCTCTTGCGCTTTGCCAGACAGGCGCTCAGGTGCTCCACGGAGAAGGCGGACGAGAGCGGTTCGGGTCCTAAACCCGCGAGCGGCTCGTCCAGGGTGGGGGCGAGATAGAGCCGTCCGAATTTGCGCGGGTCCACAAACGCCAGCGTGCCCTCATCATCAAACACAAAGAGAGCGCGCACATGCGCGGCGGTGGGGGCGGCGTTGAGGAGGTAGCGCCCGCTCATGCGCAGGTGCGTGAGCAGATAGGCGCGCGGTTCAAGCACAAAGATGAGGTATTTGCCCCGCCGCGTCACCGTTTCGATGCGCGCGCCACTGAGCTGCGCGCAGAAGGTGGCCACGTCCGGCACGGCCACGCTGCGCGGCCAGAAAATCTCCACGCGGCGGATGGTGCGTCCGCTCAGCGCCGGGGCTAACAGGCGCGCAATGGTCTCGACTTCGGGGAGTTCGGGCATCAGTCCAGAAACTCCCGCACTTCACCGCCGGGAATGCGCCGCCGCCGACCGGTGTTCACGTCCAGCACGTGGCCGGGAAGGATGCGCGCTTCGTCGGGGTAGCCGCGCAGCTCCCAATAGCCCGGCACGGGATGGTCGAGCAGGGTGACGCGGATGATGCTCTTGGCGGATTTGTAGCCCCACAGGTAGGGGATGAAGCCGCGAATCGGGCCGCCGTAATCGGCATCGAGCGGGTCATCTTCGTACTCGTAGGCCAGCAGGGAGCGCTCGAACAGGGCGATGTTCAGCGGCACGGTGGTGGTGTAGATGCGGCGGTAGGAGGTGTATTGAACGTGCGTGGCTCCCGGCAACGCGCCGCCAACCTGCTCCAGCACGTCCTTGAGGTGGACTCCGCCCCAGCGCCCGCCGACGCTCCAGCGCGTGACGGAGGTGAGGCGCGCTTCCACCACAGTTTTGGGCAGGGCGAGCAGCTCCTCAAAGCTGAAGGTGCGCGGCGAAGCGACCAGACCGTCCACGGCAAGGGTCCAGCCCTCGCGCTTGAGATGGCCGGGGTGACCTTCCGCCCAGAAGATGGGGGTGTTGAGTAAACGTAGTTTGTGGCTCATGGCGAACTCCTTCGATTCAAGTCAAGGCCCGCCCCAGTTGTGGGGCGGGCCACGGAAGAGATAACAGGTTTATTGCGGCTTCTTCCAGGTGGACCAGACGTGTCCGACCAGCTCCGCGCCGGGTTTGAGCGTCTCGCTGCCCGGACGCCAGCAGGCCGGCGTGGCCTCGCCCTTGTGGGTGTAGGTGTATTGCAGGCTCTGCAGGATGCGGATGATTTCATCCACCGAGCGCCCGGCGGAATCGGGCAGGATGTAGATGGCGCGCAGGATGCCCTCCGGGTCAATGATGAAGGTGCCGCGCAGGTCCACGCCAGCGTCAGCGTCGTAGACGCCGTACATCTCGCCTACCAGACCGCCTTTATCGGTGAGCATGGGATAGGGCAGGCCGCCTTTGATCATTTCGCGCAGTTCGTTGTTCTGCCAGGCCAGGTGAACGTAGGGAGAATCCACGCTCATGGAGAGCACTTCGGTGTTGTTGAGCTTGAACTCTTCGTAGCGCTCGCCCATCATCACCAGCTCGGTAGGGCAGACAAAGGTGAAGTCGCCAGGGTAGAAGAAAAGGACGACCCATTTGCCCCGGTAATCCGAAAGGCGCACGGTGGTAATGTCGCCCTCGATCAGGGCTGGAGCTTCAAAATCCGGAGCAGGCTGATTCATGCTCGCGATGGTGTACTCGTATTCTTCCATAACGCACTCCTTGTTAGAGAGATATTTTTATATATAAGCATCTAAATTATATACAAAATGGCGGGCAAAGTCAAGGGTTTGTGGGGCTTTCATCCGCGCAGGGATCACGGCGCAAAGCTTTGTATCCACTCACGCAAGGCCGTGACGGTTTGTTCTTGTTGCGCTTCGCGGCTGATGGTCGCTATCCCATCGCCCTTTTGCGGGCCGTAATAGCCGAACTGTGCATGATTGCCCCCCGCGATAACTATCAAGCGCGTGCCGGGAGGCAGGCGTGTCAGGGATGCCTCGAACTCCGCTTCCGCGACGCCATCTTCCGTGCCGACAATCGAGAGGGCTTGCAAGGGCAGGCCGGAGAGGTCGGTCTGCTCCGCGGGGTACGAAGCGAGGAAGGCGATGCCCTGCACGGCCTGCGGATGGCGCTTGACGAACTCCGCCGCCATGGCTCCGCCCAGGGAATGTCCGGCTATAACCCAGGTCTTGACCTGCGGGAAAGCGGCCTGTACCTCCGCGGCGCGGTCAATGCCCAGCACGGCAAGGTTGAGCGGCATGGGGACCAGCACCGTCAAAACGCCCTCCGCGCTGAGGCGTTGCAACAGCGGCGCGTAGGCCTCCGGCTCCACCAGACCGCCGGGATAGAAGATGAGGCCCACCTCCGTGGCCTCTCGCGGCGTGAAAACATACCAGCCCTGCGCTGTGCGGGTGGCGGATTGCGCCACCGCGACGGCTTCGGGATAAGCGGGGTACGTCGCCACGCGCACCCAAACGCCAAGGGCCACGCCCAGCACCAGCAGCGCAACGAGCAGGCCCTTTAAGATGGTTTTAACGGTACGCATAAACACCTCCTCAAAAATAAGGCTATGGTCTGTTCAGTACATCGGGACGCATGGCTTGCAGGCCCGGGGGCGGTGGACGGTAGAACGTCCCAACGCTCAAGGTTGACCCATAAATGAGTAACGGCTTAACCCAGCAGCAGGACAGCGATTGAAATCGCCGCTGATCACTTTTAAGCACCCATGCGCGTTTTCAGACCGCAATCGCGCAAGTTGCAGATACCCGCAGGTTACTGACGCAAGTTCAACCGCCAGCCCGGAAGAGCATCCGATGATTGCAACACCCTCAGGGTGGGCTTGAGGTGGGCGCAGGCATTGCCGTGGGTGGGCGACGGCATTGCCGTGGGTGGGCGACGGCATTGCCGTCGCCTACCCTATCCCGCCTGAACGTTCTCTTGCCTCTTAACCCGGACAGGCTGAGCCGTCACGCACATTATACGAAAAACCTTTGCAAAGCCAATTGCCGTTTGCACCTTAGCGATTTTGGATTACTATAGCCGCAACATGCACACATATTCAGGAGGCCATATGACCTTAGATTCAAACCTGTTAGCCGTCATCCGCACCTATCAACGCGATGAGCTGACCGAGCATTACGTCTACCGCGCCTTAGCGAAAGTTGTGCGCGGCGAAAACCGCGCCATTTTAGAGCGCATCGCCGATGACGAACTACGTCATTCGCGCCTCTGGCACAGCCTCACGCAGGAGGACATCGCCCCCGACCGCTGGCGCATCTGGCGCTACACCCTCATCGCGCGCCTTTTCGGCTTCACCTTCGCCATCAAACTCATGGAGCGCGGCGAGGAACAGGCGCAGGCCCACTACAACGACCTCATCGCCGCCGTACCGGCAGCGGAAACCGTCTTCCAGGAGGAGCAAGCGCACGAAGCCGCCCTCGTCGCCATGCTTGATGAAGACCGCCTGCACTACATCGGCTCGATGGTGCTCGGCGTTAACGACGCCCTGGTCGAACTCACCGGCGCGCTCGCCGGCTTCACCCTGGCCCTGCAGAACACCCACCTCATCGCCATCACCGGCTCCATCACTGGCATTGCCGCCGCCCTCTCCATGGGCGCTTCGGAATACCTTTCCACCAAAGCCGAAAAAGGCGAAAAGAATCCCCTGCAGGCGGCGCTCTACACCGGCGGCATCTACTTCATCACCGTCCTGCTGCTCGTCCTGCCCTATCTGCTGCTGAGCAACTTCTACCTCTGCCTCGCCATCACCCTGCTCATTGCGCTTCTCATCATCGCCTTTTTCAACTACTACATTGCCGTTGTGCAGGAAGAACCCTTCTGGAAGCGTTTCATCGAGATGGCTGCCCTGAGCATGTCCGTCTCAGCTTTCAGTTTCCTTGTCGGCCTGCTCATGCGGCAAGTCTTCGGCATTGAAATCTAAGTTTTTGGGGCCATGGGCCCACGTCTGGCCGCCTTTGGCGTGCCCTTTTTTTAAGGCTTTTGGATGATGAGGTCTCTATGAAAAGTTGGACTCGCTGGTTAACCGTTCTCTGCCTTCTGGCCTTGCTCCTTGTGGACGTGCCGCGCCTCACGCCGCGCGCCGCAGCGGACACGCCTCCCGGCGTCGAAGTCGTGGAAATTCCCTTCGCTGACCGGGCCGCGCTGGCTACCCTGAGCGCAAAGCTGGACGTGTGGGAGGTCCGCGCGGATGAAGGCGTGCTGGTCGCCGCCGTGACGCCGGAGGAGCGCGCCTGGCTCCTCGCGCAGGGCTACACCCCGCGCGCGCATTCCACCTTCAACGCCCATCCCGAAACCATTCCCGGTTTTCCCTGCTACCGCACCATTGCCGAACTCTACGCCCAACTCGATGCCTGGCTCGCCGCCTATCCGGAGCTTACGGAAGGCGCCACCATTGGCAGCAGCTATCAGGGCCGTCCGCTGCGCGTGGTGCGGCTCACCAACGAGGCGCACAGCGGCCCTAAAGCGCGCTTCTTCCTCATGGCCAACATCCATGGGCGCGAACTCATCACGCCGGAGCTGGCCATGGTCTTTATCCAGAAGCTCCTCAACGGCTATGGCACCGATCCCGACATCACCTGGGTGCTTGACCATGAGGAAATCTACGTCATGGTCTCCGCCAATCCGGATGGTCACATCAAAAACGAGCCGGGGCAACCCTGGGCCTACTGGCGCAAGAACGCCAACCCTACCAACGGCTGCGCCAGCTCCACCTATGGCGTGGATTTGAACCGCAATCACAGCTTTAAATGGGGCGGCGCGTCCACCGACCCTTGCGACGAAACCTATCAGGGACCGCGCCTGGCCTCCGAAAGCGAGACGCAGGCCATCCAGAACTACGTGCGCAGCCTCTTCCCCGATCAACGTGGGCCGGGCGATAGCGATGCTGCGCCCGATACCGCCACCGGCGTTTTCATCACCCTCCACAGCTACAGCAATCTCATCCTGTGGCCATGGGGACACACCTCCGCCTCCGCGCCCAACGGTGCGCAACTCGCCATGCTCGGCACCAAGATGGCCACCTTCAACAATTACACGCCGCAACAATCCAACGACCTCTATCCCACCACCGGCAGCTCGGATGATTGGGCCTACGGCGAACTGGGCATCGCCGCTTACACCTTCGAGGTGGGGAGCAGCGGCGATGGCTTCTATCCGTCCTGCTCGCGCTACGATGCCCTCATCCAACCCAACCTGAACGCGCTCTTCTACGCCGCCAAAGTTGCCCGCACCCCCTACCTCACCAGCTTCGGGCCGGACGCGCTGCAGGTCACAGCTACGCCCACCACCACGCTGGCCGGCATTCCCCTCATGCTGCAGGCCAGCGTGGATGACCGACAAAACGGCAACAAGCCCATCGCGGCAGCGGAAGCTTATGTGGACGTGCTCCCGTGGGAAGGCGGCAGCGCCATCCCCCTCGCGGCGGCGGACGGGGCCTTCAACAGCAGCGTGGAAAACGTGCGCGGCGAAATCCCCACTACCGACCTCGCTTCGGGACGCCATCTCCTGCTCGTGCGCGGGCGCGATAGCAGCGGCTTCTGGGGGCCGTTCAGTGCCGTGTTTTTCTATGTTGAGGATGACGCGCGCATCATCGGGACCGTCACCGCGCAGGACACCGATCAGCCCTTAGCCGGGGTTGAGATTGAAGCGCGCAACGCCACGGCCACGTTCCGCACCTTCTCCCGCGCCGATGGCAGTTACTCCCTCCCGCTGCGCAGCGGCACCTATCAGGTTACCGTGCGCCTGTTCGGCTACGCTCAGCAGAGCCTCAACGTCACCGTCACGCGCGAAGCGCCGCTCACCCTTGATTTTGCGCTCACGCGCCTGCCGCAGGGCACGCTCACCGTCGCTACCGTGGAGGTAGGGACGCGGCAACCCCTCACCGCCAGCGTCGAGATCCGTCCCTCGCCCTACACGCTCACCACCACCCCCACCGCCACCATCACCCTGCCTGCGAGCGCTTATCTCCTGCGCGCCACCGCGCCGGGGCACCTCCCACGCGAACGGGTCATTACCCTGTCGGCTGGCAGTACCATCACCGCCTTGATGCGTCTGCCCACCCTGCCGCCCCTCCTCGTGGTGGATGACGATAACGGAACGAGCTACGAGACGTGGATTTTGCCCGCCGTCGCTGCGCTCCGTTACCCCTACGCCGTGTGGACGGTGGCCACGCAGGGCACGCCCGGCGCTGATGTCCTCAGCGGCTATCGAGGCGTGCTGTGGTTCACCGGCAATGACCGGTTGACCAGCCTTAACGTTTCCGAACAGAGCGCTCTGCGCACTTATCTGCAGGGAGGCGGGCGTCTCTTCCTGAGCGGGCAGAACATCGGCGCCGACATTCGCAACGACCCCAATAACTTCTACGGCACGCTTCTCCATGCCACCTGGATCAGCGACACCAGCGCTTTCCGGCAGGTGAGCGGCAGTGACATCTACACGGGCCTGGAGTTTGCGCTTACGGGGGGCGCGAACAATCAGACCAGCCCGGATGTCATCGCGCCGGCGGACGCGCTTGCGCAGACCGTGCTCGCCTATCCCGATGGCGGGGCAGGGCTGGCCGTGGATGCAGGGACTTATCGCGCGCTCTACCTGAGCTTTGGATTGGAGGGCGTGGGGGACGAGGCGACGCGCGCGGCGTTAGTGCGGCGTGGCCTGCGCTGGTTGGGCGTCAACCCGCCGCCGGCGCGCCTGGAACCAACCCTGCGGGGCGGTTTCCTGCCCGGACAGATGGCGCGTCTCGGCCTGAAGCTCTACAACGATAGCACCCTGCCCGCGGCGGGGCTGGTCGTCACCGTCACCCTGCCGGGCGGGGCGAGTTGGGCGCGCATCCCGGATGGCACGGTGGCCGTGGACGCGCAGCGTGTGCGCTGGAGTGACCTCACTTTAGCGAGCGAAGCCGAGCTGGAGTTGGGGCTGGATGTGAACGTCGTGGCGGGCACCGCCGCGCTGCCCATCACCGTGGAAGGCTGGTGGGAGGGGGCGGAAACCCCGCAGCAAGAGACGGTCACCGCCTGGCCGGTTGTCTTCAATCGGCAGGTCTACCTCCCGCTCGCCATGAAACATTAAAAAGCCGTAACGGCTTAGCCTGCCTGGGTTACGAGGCCACAGATCATTCAAGCGGGGGTAGGCGAAGGCATTGCCTTTGCTTACCCCCAGCCCCCCAAAGGTTGTTGAAAGCATCACTCCCGCCACCGCCGGTGTGGACCCCCTCACAACACCTCGAACGGATCCAGCTCTACTGCCCAGCCCGGCGGCACCTCGATGCGGCTCACGAAGGCACGCGGATCGGCGCAGCGCACCAGGATATGCCAGCGGCTCCGTCCCCGCAAGCGCGCGAAAAAAGCCGGCGCTGGACCGATGAGGTCTGTTTCCGCCACGCCCGCCTGCCGCAGGCGCTGCGCGAATTGCTCCGCCGCCTGCCGCGCGCGCTCCTCCCGGGTATGACGGTACACAAAGCGCACCAGCCGCACCGCCGGCGGATAGCCCAGGGCCCGGCGTGAAGCCAACTCCTGCGCTGCGAACCCCTCATAATCGTGCGTCGCCACGTAACGGAACACGGCGTGGTCCGGATGGTAGGTCTGCAAAATCACCTGCCCGCCCAGATAACTGCGCCCGGCGCGTCCGGCCACCTGCGTGAGCAACTGGAAGCTGCGCTCCGCCGTGCGAAAATCCGGTAGCTGCAGCCCCGTATCCGCCGAAATGATGCCCACCACCGTCACGCGCGGAAAATCCAGCCCGCGCGCCAGCATCTGTGTGCCGATAAGCACATCCGCCTCGCCCTGCGCAAAGCGGGCGAGCAAGCTCGCGTGCGTGGCGGCGTCGCGCACCGCATCCCGGTCCCAGCGCAGCAGACGCGCCCGCGGCCAGCGCTCACGCACCTGCGCTTCGAGGCCCTCCGTCCCCAACCCAAAGGCCTTGATGCGCGCCGAACCACATTGCGCGCAGCGCGTGGGCGTGGCTTTGCGGAAATTGCAGTGATGGCAGATCAGTTGCCCCAGACCGGCGTGCAGCACCAGCGGAATCCCACAGCGCGGACAGCTCTCCACCCAACCGCAATCCCGGCAGAACACATGCGTTGCCGTGCCGCGGCGGTTGAGAAAGAAAATCACCTGTTCGCGTTGTGCCAGGGCCGCGTCCACGGCGTCCTGCAGGGCGAGGCTGAAGATGGAACGGTTGCCGGCACGGAGTTCGGCGCGCATATCCACCACCCGTACCGGCGGCAGGGATAAGGGGAGCGCGTCAGGCGCATCGGGAGCGGCGGCCCGCATCGGCAAAGGCAACAGCGCCTGCCAGGCGGGCAACAGCCGCGCATCGGCTAACACGCGCTGCGGCAGGCGTAGCAGACGATAGTGGCCGTCTAAGGCGCGTTGATAGCTCTCCAGCGAGGGGGTGGCGCTGCCCAGGATGAGGAGGGCACGCGCCTCCTTCGCCAGGGCCATCGCTACTTCACGCGCATCGTAGGCGGGGCGGCGCGGATTGTGGTAACTTTCCGCCTCTTCTTCATCCATGACGATGAGGCCGAGGCCCTGGAAGGGGGCAAAGAGCGCCGAGCGCGCGCCGATGAGGACGCGCACTTCGCCACGCCTCACCTGCTCCCAGACGAGCTGCCGCTCGCGCAGGGTGAGACCGCTGTGCCAGACCGCTACCTGACGCGGAAAGCGTCGCTCGAAACGCGCCACGGTCTGCGGCGTGAGGCTGATTTCCGGCACCAGCACCAGCACCTGTTGCCCACGCTCCAACACGCGCTGAGCGGCGCGCAGGTACAACTCGGTCTTGCCGGAGCCGGTCACGCCCCACAGCAACACCGGCGCACCGGGCGTGGGCGCCTCCAGCCAGGCGGAAAGCTGCGTCCAGGCTGCGGCCTGATCCGGCGTGAGCGTGGGCGGCGTCTCGACGGGGGGCAGGCGGGTGAGATAGGGATCGGGCGCCGGCAGACGGTCCATCAGGGCGATGAGGCCGCGTTCGGCGAGGGTTTTGAGGTGGCTGAGTTGGGCGCCGCATTGGGCATAGAGCACCTGCACGTCCACCGGCGCGCCCTCGGCTTCCAGCACTTGCAACACGTCCCGGTAGGCCGGCGCGCTCAGGCGACGCAGGGCCGCATCCCAGGCGGAGGCGGGTTGCAGGAGCTGCGCGTAGCGTACAGGTGGCTTTGCGGGTGAGCTCCAACGCACCACCCGCCGCACGCGGATCAGGCGATGGCGCAGCAGTTCGAGTTGCGCGCCAGCGGCAGCTCCTCTGGGGAGCAGGGCGCGCGCCTGATCACCGCGCAGCGGGCCGCGTTTGAGCAGGGCTTCCAGCAAGGCGCGCGCGTCCGGTGAAAGCGGAATGCCCTGCGGGATGCGCTTCACGCGCGCTTCCAGTTCCCGCCCCAGACGTGGCCGCTGTCCCGGCGGGAGGAAAAGGCGCACGCACAGGTGGAGCGGCGTCAACGTCGCCTCACTGAGCCAGCGGGCCAGGGCCAGTTGGGACATGCTCAAGTGCGGGGCGTTCCCCTCCACACCTGCAATGGCGCGCGGATGGGGCACGCTGGAGGTTGGGGAGAGGCTCATCACCAGGCCGGGCAGGATGCGCTGCCGCACCGGCACGCGCACGAGCATCCCCGGCGCGAGGTTCATCCCTTCGGGGATGGCGTAATCCAGCACCGGCGACTCGCCGAGGCGGATTTCAAGAAAGACCAGGACTTGAGCGTATGGCATCATGGTGTGGGTTGGCCGTTGAGACCTGGAAGCTGGCGGCTGGATCAGCCATGGCTTTCCAGCAACCGTCGGTACAGCACCAGCATTTGCCGACCGGTGCGCTCCCAGGAAAAGTGTTTGGCGGCGCGGGCGCGCAGGCGCGTCCCCAGCTCCTGCGCCATGACAGGATTGCGCATGACGAAGGCCATGGCCTCGGCCAGAGCTTTCACATCCCCAATGGGATGGGCATAAACGCCCAGGTCGCCCAGGTATTCACGGCTCACGTGCGTATCGTAGGCCACGGTGGGCAGGGCCATCGCCATGTAGTTGAGGATTTTGCCACTGCCCTCCGTGGCGGAAATCTTCGGCGCGACAGCAAAATCGCCCAGGGCCAGATAGGTGGGCGCGTCCTCGTAAGGAACCTTGCCGGTGAAAATCACATCCGCCGCGCTCAAACCCAGCTCCGCCGCGCGTTTCCGGTACAGGTCCACGTTGGGGAAGCCCATCAACATCACGGTGAGGGGATAGCCCTGCTGTCGCAGGCGCGCCGTCGCTTCCAGCAGATGCGGCACGCCCTGATACTCCGTGAGCAGGCCCAGGAACACCGCGACCTTGCGCTCTGGCGGAATCCCCAGCGCCTCCCGCCGCGCCGCGCGTTCCTCCGCGCTTAACACCTCCGGCGTGAAAAAGTCCAGGTTCACGCTATCCGGCAGGGGATACACGTTTTCCTCACGCATGAATTCGCGCCGCACCAGGTCCGCGCTGTGGACGGTGCTCGTCACAATCATCTGCGGCATCTCGACGATGCGCTCCTCAAGGCGACGCCACCAGTAGTAGAAAACGCTATCTTTTTTGAGGAAGCCATGGTCTACCATCTCGGCGGTGAGGCTGCCCTGAAAATCGAAAAGTACCGGCACGCGCACCAGTCGCCCGATGACGCTGCCCAGTAAAGCCCCTTCGTGCAGGTGGCCGTGAATCAGGTCGGGTTTCCAGCGCCGCGCTTCCTGCAGGGCTTTGAAGAAGAGGAGCACATCAAACGCCATCTTGTGGATGGACGAACCGACCTCGTAATTAGCGCGCCAGGGCGTGGGCGCGCAGCGCACGATATCCAGCCCCGGCCAATCGCGCCCCTGATAGTAGGTGACAAGGCGCACCTGCACATCGCGTTTGAGCAGGGCGCGCGTTTCCTCCAGGATTCGGACGTGGCAGCCGTAATCCAGGAAGAAAGAGGTTGGGGCAATCATCAAAACGCGCAACGACATAGCAATCAGGGCTACGCTTTCTTCTTGTCCGGGGTTTCGTCCTGCCAGGCCGTGCCGCTGAGCCAGCCGCCCACCAGCAGGTTTGAGGCCTGTTCTCCCACGCCGGGGATGTGCGGCAGGCGCGGGTCGGATTCCCACACGCGCTCGGAGGCTTCCAACAGCACCCAGCTCTCGCGTAGCTTGTTCAGGCGCGCGAAAGTCGCTTCGATGGTTTCGGCGTCTTCCTGCGCGAGCGCTTCGCGCAACATCGTGAGGCGCGCCTGTACTTCATCCAGGGCGCGCAGCAGCGCCGCACGGTTGAGGAAGGCGAGCATCCGCAGCGATTCGGGATCGCCATCCACGGGCGCGGTGGCCATGGCGAAGGTGCGCCCGGCGGCCTTGCGCGCTTCGATCCAGCCCGGTGTCTCCATCATGCTCTGCGCCAGGGCAGCGGCGGTGAAAGCGGGCAGGGCCTCGCTATAGATGCGGGTGGCATCGTGTTCGGCGGGGGCCATGAAGTAGGGCGTCGCGCCCAGGGTGCGCGCCAGGTTGACGACTGCCTGCACCGCGCTCGGATGGTCCTCCGCGCGGGCGGTGATGGCGTAGGTGGCCTTGTGGAACAGGTCCGCGCGGGCCGTGTGCGTGCCGCGCAGCAGCCCCCAGCCCTCAGCCGTGGGGGCCAGGAAGGGATCCGCGCCTACGAAATAGTTGCCCGCGGGCAGGCTCTCCGCGGCCCAGGCAAGCACAGGCGCTTTGAGCGGGGCCGTATCCGTGACGACGACGCCGCCCCGTGCGGGCAGGAGGCGGCCCACATCCTGCAAGACCTGCCGCAGTTCGGCAAGCGGCACGGCCAGGATGACAAGCACGGCCTTATCTAACGCCAGGTCGAGCAATGGCTCAACGCGGTCAAGCGCGCCCATTTTGAGCGCCAGCCGCGCCGCTTCGGGCATCCGGTCATGGCCCACCAGTTCCAGACGCGCCGCGTCGCGCGATTGTTTTAGCGCCAACCCTATCGAAGTCCCGATACAACCGGTACCAATAATCGCAATGCGTTGTTTCATGTCCATCCTCACGAAAGATGCTGCCCATCGTCCAGGGCTTGTAAAGCTGCGAGCGCTGTGTCTGCGCCCGCGGGGGCGTGATGGGCGCGCACGAGCGCCACAACGCGCTCCGCGCTCCCCGCCGCGGCGAGCAAGTCCGCCCCCCAATCCGCGTGGCGCGCGCGGATGACAAAGCCACGTCGCCAGCCGCGCGCTTCGCCCTGCGCCCAACGCGCGGCGAGGGCGGGAAAGAGCCATTCCACCAGCACCACGGCGACGCGCTCCCACAGGTGGGGGCGCACGCGCGCCTTGCCCACATCGTGCAGCAGCGCCGCTGTGAGCAGGTCCGCATCCGCCCACCCCTGCGCCGCCAAAGCCTGCGCTAAGGCAATGCCGTGAAGCTGCTCCGCGCGCGGCATCTGGCGAAATAACGCCAACTCGGATGGCGTCAGGTAGCGCGCCGCATACGCCTCATCCACGGGATGCAGGGAGGCGGTCAGGGTGTGCCAGAATTGCTCCACCCGGTGACGAACGCGCGCCCGGATTGCCATCCCCGATCTTTATTTTACCCCCAAAATCGCTTGCACGAGAGGTTCCCCTAATGTCTGTATCCACACGCCGACCAGGTCCAGTCCCAGGGCGGGCAAGATAAAGAGTACGGCTATCAGGATTAAAGGGGCAATGGGCTCCAGCGATTCGATAAAGCGGGCCATCGCCTCAGGGGCCACGCCGGCCAGAACCCGCCCTCCATCCAGCGGCGGGATGGGCAGCAGGTTGAAGAGCATTAAAGCGAGGTTGAGCGAGATGGCCAGCCAGAGAAAGGTGAAGACCTTCTCTGATAGATTGGAGGGTAACAGGAATACCAGTCCCAGGCGGATGGGCAAGGCCCAGATCAGGGCCTGTATGAAGTTGGAAAGTGGCCCGGCCAACGCGGAAAGCGCAAAACCCATGCGTGGATTGGGCGCTTTCCGCATCAGGTAGGGGTTGACCAGCGCCGGACGCCCCCAGCCAAAACCGCTGAACAGGATGAGCAGCGAACCGAGCGGGTCAAGGTGCATGAAAGGATTGATGGAAAGTCGCCCCTGCAGCCGCGGTGTGTCGTCTCCCAACAGGTAAGCCATATAACCGTGTGCCCATTCGTGAATCGGAATCCCCAGGAACAGCACGATTAAGCGCGCTGTCAGGGTTAAGGGATCAAGGTTAAACATGTTTTCTCTCTCTTTCCAGGCCTGAAGCCTATAGATTGTCACAAAAAGAAAGATACCTTATCACTTGATAAATCTGGAAAGCATTATAGCATAGAGAGGAGAATGGAGAATTAAGGTAACTGCTCAGGATCCCGTGGCCGTTTTTCGGTGGACACCGCTGGCATGGACCATGCATCAACGACGCGCCGGTTATCCTTAACCACGGGCGGGCAGTTCCAGCGACTTGGCGAATCGCTAACATGTCATGTCAGGAGTCAAGCATGGGTTTACGTCGAGAAGAGGTCATTCACATCGCCGATCTGGCGCATCTGGAGTTAAGTGAAGCAGAGATTGAACGGTTTCAAGAGCAACTTTCCGCGATTTTAGATTACGCGGCGCGAATTCAGGCCCTGAATACCGAGGCCATTCCGCCGACGGCTTCGGTCCTTCCCCTGACCACGGTGTTGCGCGAGGATGAGGTGCAACCCTCCATGCCGCGCGAGGAGGCGTTGCGCAACGCCCCCGAAAGTTTGCAAGATTGTTTCGCCATTCCTCCGCTGCGCTGAGGTGCCCATGTCCAGCCTGCCCGATTTGACCATCCACGAAGCTTTGGCCCTGCTGGATAAGGGCGATATCAGCAGCGTCGAGTTGACGCAGGCCGTGTTGGATCGCATTGCCGCCTTCGATGGCGAGTTGCGCGCCTATCTCACCGTCACCGCTGAGCTGGCTTTAGCGCAGGCGCGGGAGGCGGACGCGCGCCGTGCGCGGGGCGAGACGGCGCCGCTGCTCGGTATTCCCCTGGCCATCAAGGACAACATCTCGATCGCAGGGCTGCCCCTCACTGCCGGGTCCCGCATCCTGCAAGGGTATACCGCCCCCTTTAACGCCACGGTGATGGAGCGCCTTATCGCTGCGGGTGCGGTTATCGTGGGCAAGACCAACCTGGATGAGTTTGCGATGGGGTCGAGCACGGAAAACTCGGCCTTCTTCACCACGCACAACCCCTGGGACCTGACGCGCGTGCCCGGCGGTTCGAGTGGCGGCACGGCAGCGGCGGTGGCGGCGGGGCTGGCCTTAGGCGGCCTGGGCACGGATACCGGTGGCTCGGTGCGTCAACCGGCTGCGCTGTGCAATATCGTCGGCTTGCGCCCCACGTATGGACGCTGTTCCCGTTACGGGTTGGTGGCTTTCGCTTCTTCGCTGGATCAGCCCGGCCCGATGACGCGCGACGTGCACGATGCGGCGTTGCTGCTGCGCATCATGGCAGGACGTGACCCGCACGACGCCACCAGCCTGCCGCAGCCCGTGCCGGATTACGTCGCAGCGCTCCAACCGGAGGTGCGCGGCCTGCGCGTGGGTGTGCCGCGCGAGTATTTCGTAAGCGGATTGCAGCCCGCGGTGGAGCAGGCAGTGCGCGCCGCGCTCAAGCAGTTGGAGGCCATGGGCGCGGAGCTGATCGAGGTGAGTCTGCCCCACATGGACGCTTCCCTGCCGGTCTATTACCTGCTCGCGCCGGCGGAGTGCAGCGCCAATCTGGCGCGTTATGACGGCGCACGGTACGGCTTCCGCGCGCCGCTGCAGCCGGGTGAACATTACGAGGAGGCTTATGCGCGCACGCGCGGGCAAGGGTTCGGCGCGGAGGTGAAGCGGCGCATCATGCTGGGGACCTACGCCCTCAGCGCGGGCTACTACGATGCCTACTACCGCAAGGCGCAACAGGTGCGCACGCTCATCAAGGGCGATTTCGATGCGGCGTTTGAACAGGTGGATGTGCTGGTTGGCCCCACATCGCCGGTAACCGCGTTCCGCATCGGCGAGCGCGCCGACGATCCGCTGCAGATGTACCTGGCGGATATTTTCACGCTGGCGCAGGCGCTGGCCGGCATCCCGGCGGTGAGCGTGCCGTGCGGGTTTGATGAGCAGGGGCTGCCGATTGGCTTGCAGTTCGCCGCGCCCGCGCTGGAGGAGGCGCGCATGTTGCGGGCGGCTTACGCCTATGAACAGGCAACAGGCTGGTATCGGCAGCGTCCGCCGCTGGTACAATGATGTCACGGCGCTCTGGAAGCCGTGACACAGGCTTCTGAGCGCCATCGTTGACTCAACTCAGGGTCTCACGTTCTGCGCTTGTTTATCTTGTAGGAGCGAGGTCGAAATGAAACTGGTCATCCCCATGGCTGGCTATGGGACGCGCATGCGTCCCCACACCTGGACGCGCCCCAAGCCGCTGCTGCCTTTAGCGGGCAAGCCGGTGCTGGCGCACATTCTGGATCGTTTCGAGAAGCTGCCCATCACGGAGTACGTCTTCATCGTGGGCTGGCTGGGCGATCAGGTGGCAAGCTGGATGCAGAGCTACACGCAACGCCCGACGCATTTCGTTGAGCAGAAGGAGCTTATCGGGCAGGCCCATGCCATCTGGCTGGCGCGCGAATACCTGCAAGGGCCGCTGCTGCTCATGTTCGTGGATACGCTCTTCGACGGCGCGGACTTCAGCCATCTGGACGACCCGGCGCTGAGCGGCGGCATCATCTACACCAAGGAGGTCGAGGACCCGCGTCGCTTTGGCGTGGTCGAAGTGGGGCCGGAAGGTTACGCCACGCGCCTCATCGAAAAGCCCGCCACGACGGAAAACAAGCAGACGCTCATCGGCCTGTACTACTTCCGCGATGGGGAGGCGCTGGTCGCCGCCTGCGCTGAATTGATGGAGCGCCGCTTACAGACGAAAGGCGAGTATTATCTTGCGGACGCCATCACCCTGATGATTCAACAGGGCGCGCGCTTTGCCGTGCGACCGGTGGCGGTGTGGCAGGACACGGGCAAGCCCGAAACGACCTTCGAGACCCATCGCTATCTGCTGGAGCATGGGCACGATAACAGCCTTTACGCGGTGCGGCCTGGCGTGGCCATTATCCCGCCCGCTTACATTGACCCCACAGCGACCATCGAGCGCTCCGTCATCGGGCCGTATGTTTCGATTCACGCGGGCGCGGTGGTGCGCGATAGCGTGGTGCGCGACAGCGTGATTGATGAGCGTGCCCACGTCGAGGCGGCGTTGCTGGAAACGTCCCTGGTGGGCCGCGAGGCGCAGGTGACGGGGCACTTTCAGGCTATGAACATCGGCGATTCGTCCGTGATTGAGGCGTAAGGAAACGTAGCCGCAGGGTTGCCTTTCACAATTTCATTCCTATTACCAAAGGTCAGGAGGAAACATGAATCCACCTCGCACGTATGCGTCTGAGCGCGTTCAGGCGATTCCGCCTTCAGCGATTCGACGGTTTTTCGACATTGCAGCGACGATGCAGGATGTCATCAGCCTGGGCATCGGTGAACCCGACTTCGACACGCCGCAGCCGATTGTGCGCGCCGGCATTGAGGCTTTAGAGCAGGGAGCCACCCACTACACGTCCAACTCCGGCCTGCTGGAGCTGCGCCGCGCCATCGCCGACCACATGGACCGGCTTTACGGGCAGACCTACAATCCGGCCAGTGAGGTGTTGATTACCGTCGGCGTCTCGGAGGCGCTTTTCCTCGCCATGGCCGGGTTGCTTGACCCCGGCGATGAAATCATCATTCCGGAGCCATCCTTTGTCTCCTACGTCCCCACGGCGCTGTTGATTGGGGCCAAACCGGTGCTGGTGCCCACCTACGCCGAGGATGGCTTTCAGGTGCGACCGGAGACGATTGAAGCGGCGATTACCGAAAGGACTAAGGCGCTGCTCATCGCTTCGCCCAACAATCCCACCGGCACGGTGATGAGCCGCGAGCGCCTGAACGAAATTGCCGCTATCGCCAAGAAGCACGATCTCATCGTCATTTCGGATGAGATTTACGACCGGTTGGTGTACGGGGTCGAGCACACCTGCTTTGCCAGCCTGCCGGGGATGTACCAGCGCACGGTTGTGTTGCAGGGCTTTTCCAAGGCCTACGCCATGACCGGGTGGCGTATCGGCTACATCCTGGGGCCGGGTGAAATCGTGGGCGAGATGCGCAAAATCCATCAGTATCTCATCATGTCCGCGCCGACGGTGGCGCAATGGGCGGCGCTGAAAGCGTTGGAAAGCGGTGAACCTTACGTGCAAGAGATGCGCGCGGAATATGATCGCCGCCGCAAACTGATGGTGACGCGCCTCAACGCCATGGGCCTGAGCTGCGTCGAGCCGCAGGGCGCGTTCTACGTCTTCCCCTGCGTCAAGAACACCGGCATGGACGATAACACCTTCGCCGAGAAGCTGTTGGCGGAAGAGAAAGTGGCCGTCATTCCGGGCCGCGGTTTTGGACCGAGCGGCATGGGCTATGTGCGCATGTCCTACGCTACGGCTTACGAAAAGCTCGAAGTCGCGTTGGACCGCATCGAAGCGTTCGTGAACCGGCATCGGGGATAGGGGAGAAAAAGTTAACGATAGAGGATGGGACACAGGATGGAATACGAAGCTGTTATTGGTTTGGAAGTCCACGCGCAGGCGCACACCCGCTCCAAAATGTACTGCGGGTGTCAGGTGGTGGAGGATGTAGGAACCCTGCCGCCCAACACCTACGTGTGCCCGGTCTGCCTGGCCTTGCCGGGGACGTTGCCCGTTGTCAACCGTCACGCGGTGGAGTTGGGGATGCTCACGGCCCTGGCGCTCAACTGCACCGTCCACGAGACAAGCGTCTTTTCGCGCAAATCCTACTTCTACCCCGACCTGCCGAAGGGCTACCAGATTTCGCAATACGACCTGCCGCTTTCGACCGGCGGCTGGATTGAGATTGAAGTGAACGGCGAAATCAAGCGCATCGGCATCACCCGCGTCCACCTGGAAGAGGATACCGCCAAGATTTACCACATGAGTACCAAAGCGCTGGTGGACTTCAACCGCGCCGGCGTGCCGCTGCTGGAAATCGTGAGCGAGCCGGACATGCGCAGCGTGGACGAGGTCCGCGCCTATGCCACGGCTCTGCACGACATCCTGGTGTACCTCGGCATCAACAGCGGCGACATGGAAAAGGGTGTCATGCGCTTCGAGGCCAACGTCAGCGTGCGCCCGAAGGGCGAAACGAAGCTCGGCACGCGCACCGAAATCAAAAACCTCAACTCCTTCCGCGCCCTCACGCGCGCCGTGGAATACGAAATCGCGCGTCAAATCCGCGTGCTCGAATCCGGCGGCACGATTGTGCAGCAGACCATGGGATGGAACGAAGAACGCGGCGAGACCTATCCGCAGCGCAGCAAGGAACATGCTCACGATTACCGCTACTTCCCGGAGCCGGACATTCCGCCGCTGGTCATTGATCCGGCGTGGATCGAGGAAGTCCGCGCGCGCCTGCCGGAGCTGCCCCTGGCGAAAAAGCGGCGCTTCATGGCGGAGTACGGCATCCGCGCCTACGAAGCCGAGCTGCTCGTTGCCGACCGTGCCGTAGCGGACTACTTCGAGCGTGGCGCGCGGCTTGCCGTGGCGCAGGGCATCGCCGGGCAGGACGTGGCGAACTGGGTCACGGGCGAGATTTTCCGCCTCTTCAACGAGGAAGGCCTCACTCTGGCCACGCTCAAAATTACCCCGGAGATGCTGGTGGCCCTGCTCAAGCTTCGTCAGGAGGGTGTCTTAAGCAGCACGGCGGCCAAAACCGTTTTAGAGGAGATGGCCCGCAGCGGGGAAGCGCCGCAAACCGTGGTGGAGCGGCTCGGTCTGGCGCAGGTCTCGGACCGGGACGCGCTGCGTCGCATTGTGGAAGAGGTCGTGGCAGCCAATCCCAAACAGGTGCAGCAATACCTCGAAGGCAAAGCCGCGGTCATGGGCTGGTTTGTGGGGCAGGTGATGAAGGCCTCACGAGGCAAGGCCAATCCGGCGCAGGTACAGGACTTACTCAAGCAGGTTCTGGAGCAGCAGCGCTCCGGTTAGTTTTCATAATCCCAATTCCCAAAGGAGGAACTCGATGAGTGAACTGAATCCGTTTGAACTGGCTCAGGCCCAATTCGATCACGTCGCTGAGATGATGGGGCTGGAAGAGTCGGTACGGCAGATGCTGCGCTGGCCGATGCGCGAATTCCGCTTCCAGCTCCCCGTCCGCATGGACGATGGCTCGGTCAAGGTGTTCTTTGGTTTCCGCGTTCAGCATAACGATGCGCGCGGTCCGGCCAAGGGCGGCATTCGCTTCCACCCCAAAGAGACGTTGGACACGGTGCGCGCTCTGGCGACCTGGATGACCTGGAAGACCGCCGTGGCCGACATCCCCTTAGGCGGTGGTAAGGGTGGTGTTATCGTGGACCCGGCTGCGCTTTCCGACGGCGAGAAGCAGCGCCTGTGCCGCGAATGGGTGGACGCCATCTGGAAGAACCTCGGCCCGCGCAACGACGTGCCCGCGCCGGATGTGGGTACCACGCCTCAGATGATGGGCTGGATGATGGATGAGTACTCCAAGCTGGTGGGCGCCTACACGCCGGGCGTGATCACGGGCAAACCGGTGGGCGGTGGTGGTTCCCTGGGCCGCACTGAGGCGACGGGCTTCGGCGTTGTGGTCACCATCCGCGAAGCGCTCAAGCACCTCAAGATAGACCCGGAAAAGACGGTGGCTGCCGTGCAGGGCTTCGGCAACGTCGGTCAGTACGCGGCCATCAACTACATCAAGCTGCTCAAAGGCAAGGTGCTGTGCGTTTCCTGCTGGGATCGTTACGACAAGCGCAGCTACACCTTTACCAAGGCCGATGGGATTGATCCCTTCTTCTTGCAGAGCATCACGGATCAGTACGGCACGATTGACAAGGCCGCCGCGGAGCGCGCCGGCTACGTCATCGAGGACGGCGACGCCTGGTTGAGCAAGGATGTGGACGTGCTCATCCCCGCCGCGATTGAGGGCGTCATCACCGGCGAGAACGTGGGCCGCATCAGCGAGCGCGTCAAGGTGGTCGCCGAAGGCGCGAACGGCCCGGTCACCCTGGAGGCGGATGAGGAATTCAAGAAGCGCGGCATCTTCGACATCCCCGACTTCCTGTGCAACGCCGGTGGCGTGACCTGCTCCTACTTCGAGCAGGTGCAGAACGACATGAACTACTACTGGAGCGAGGCCGAGGTCCTGGAAAAGCTGGACTTCAAGATGACCAACGCTTTCCAGGGTGTGCTGGCCACGGCGCTTGAGCACGATTTGTACATGCGCGATGCGGCTTACTGGATTGCCGTGCGCCGTGTCGAGAAGGCCATGCGCCTGCGCGGTTGGGTCTAAATCAGCTCTATGCCGTAAAACACAGCGCCCCTGTCCACGGACAGGGGCGCTTGTTTGGGTTCAGCGCTCGCTCAGGTAACGCAGCGCGGCTTGCAGCGCTAAATCCTGCTCATCTCCGCTGAAATCCTCCCACGCCTGTGCAACCACCTCATCAGGCTGAAGTCCCTTCCCTTCCCAGCGCTCGCCCGTGATGGGAATAAAGCTCTCTTCCGCCAGCCAGAGTCGGGAACCGTCCTCAAGATCGTAAGGATAAATGCTCTCCACATTGCCGGAAGTGGGCATCCCAATCAGGTGCGCCCGTCCGATGCCCTGCAGGGTACCACTGAACACTTCGGCGTAGCTGGCCGTATCTTCCCCCACCAGAATAACCAGAGGAATATCCTCCGGTAAACCGGCGACAGGGCGCGCCTCAACGCGGAGTTCGGACAGCTCGCCCTGACGATTGACAAAGCTGCCCAGCTTACCATCGGCGAACATCGAGAGCAGCTCTTCCAGCACGGGATAAGTGCCGCCGCCATTGATGCGCATATCGAGCACAAGGCCCGTGAGCTGATGCTCGCGCGCCATTTGCTCCAGGCTCGCGCGCACCCGTTTGCCGATGGTCTCATCGAAAAGCGTGGGGATGAGCAGGTAACCGACCGCGCCGCGCGGGGTTTGCAGGACGCGCGTAAAAAGGGGCCAATCGCTTTGAATGCGCGCGCGCGTGAAACGCAACGTGCGCGCTTCTTCGCCCACCATCTGCACTGTCGCCGTGACCACCGTACCTTCTGGACCGCGCAGCGCGTCAATGGCCTGGGGTCCATGCTCGCGGTAGAGCATCGGCGTGCCGGCAACCTCCAGGATGCGCTCGTGCGCGCGCAGACCGTTACGCTCCGCCGGGCTATTGGGAAAGGTGAAAAGCACCACGGCATAAGGGCGTTCCGGCTGTGGCGGGCTGACCAGAATGCCGATGCCCACATAATCCAACTGCCCTTGTTCCGAGCGTTCCTCCTCAGTTACTTCTTCGGGCGTGAGGAAGGTACTGTGATCATCATTCAGGCGCGCGATCATCTCGCTCATGAGTTGCCAGAACGCAGCATCATCCGCTGCGGCGCGGACGCGCGGCGCAAACTCGTCATAGATAGCCTCCCAATCCGCGCCGTTGTAATCCGCGTAAACGTAGCGCTCATGCACAAGGTCCCACACGCTTTGGAAGATGCGCTGATGACGGACCTGCAAGGCATCCGGTGCAAGCGTCGCGGTGGGAACGAGGGGGGACGGCGTCGCAGAAGGCGGCGATGCGGGCGGTGTGGGCGTGCGCATCACGGCCTGGCAGGCCAGGCTCCCCAGTAAGAGAACGGCAAGCAACAGGGGACGTTTCATGTTTTCCTCTCCGATAAGGGTGTTAAGTACCTTTGTAGCGGTGCTACGGGTATTATACCTCATGTGGAGGAACTAGGCTTTGGAATTTTGACAATCTTCCAAAATCCACTACACTGAAAGAGCCTCAGGAGCCAGGGCCTCTCCTCCTGTCGCGTGATGATTCCCCTCATTCAAAAAGGAGTACGCATGAACAAGGCACAGAGAATCCAGGTGTATTACGATTTTCTCAAGAGCGAGGGCTATCTGCCGGAACTTGACCGTGACGGCGACCTCGTGTTTAAGATTGAAGGACGCACCTACCTCATCATTCTGGACGAAAACGACGAGCCCTTCTTCCGCCTGGTCTTCCCGAACTTCTGGCGCATTGAATCCGCAGCGGAGCGCGCGAAAGTTGAACGGGCCGCTTTGATTGCTACGGCCAGCACCAAGGTGGCTAAGATCTTCCCGGTGGGCGAGAACACATGGGGCACGGTTGAAATGTTCGCCTCATCCCCGGAGCATGTGTTGCCTGTGTTGCTGCGCTCGCTTTCGGCGCTGAATACTGCCGTCATGAAGTTCGTGGAAGAGATGCGGAAATAAGTCGCGTCGCCGGGCTGGTGGCTTCCATCTACTTGCAAGGTTCAGTCAGGCTGTTTCCCGTCCCTGAAGGGTGCCCTTTGCCAGGGAGGGTGGAGCGTCGGCTTATGGCGTTGTTTTGTAGCTCCTCAGCCCGGCTGGCAAAGAAGTACCCTGGTACAGGATTAATCCTGAGCTATGGGGCAGAGAACATTCAGGCGGGGTAGGGGGGCGAAGGCATTGCCTTTGCCCACCCACCAGGTGTTGAAATCATCGGATAGCCTATTCGGACTGGCGGTTAGCCTCGCACCCGTGGCGATTTCAGCCGCTGTCCTGGTGCTGAAAGTAAGCCGCTGCGTTGTTTTAAACGAGGACGAGCTTTTCTGGAGGGCTTTCCCATACAACAGGGCCGCGTTTTACACGCGGCCCTGTGCTCTTCAATGACCTGTCCGACTCAGCAAACCGGCAGCTTGCGCTCCAGAATGCGCTGGCGCAAGCCGTCAATGTCGCTCAGGCGAGCATCCACAATGGCGGCCACCTGCGCGCGGACGCTGTCCTTGAGTTCACCGTTGCGGGTGTTGAGCTGGACCGTCGCCACCAGCGGCTCATCGAGCGGATGACCGATCTGCGAGAGGACGTAAACCGTCGCTGCACGCACTTCTGGCACCTGTTCCACAATCGCCTGCGCCGTCTCAAGCGCGAGCAGGTTGTAGAGCTTGCCGACATGAGAGACGGGGTTTTTGCCCGCCGCTGCTTCCAGGCTGGTGGCGCGGAAGGGGGTGATGAGGCCGTTAACGCGGTTGCCGCGTCCGACCGCGCCATCGTCACCCTGCTCGGCAGACGTGCCGGTGAGCGTGAGGTACACCGCATCCGCCTCGACGTTGTCGGCGGTGTTCACGTCCACGCGCACCTGCCGCTGCGTGAGGCCCTCGGCAAAGCGCTGAATCGCTGCCTGCGCCGCGGTCTTCGCTTCCATGTATTCCGCCGCGTCGTGAATGCGCGTGGCGATGAAAGGCAGGGCAATGGTGAGGGTGATGAAATCACCGCGCCGCGCACCCATGACCTTAACGTCCTCGCCCAACGGCAGCTCGTTGATGAGCGTGTAGTTGATGTACTGCGCCGTTTCGTACACCGTCAGTTCGACATCCGAGCGCGGCCAGTGGCTCACGCCGAAGCTCGTGTCGTTTGCTACAATGTTATCCACGGTGTACTGCAGCTCCTCCGCGCCGCGTCCGGCGTAGGAGTCAATCACCACGTGCTGCACGGGGTCCAGATAGCGCAATGTCTCGCGCAGATGCGCGCGCGCCGCCTCGATGGCGATGGTATCCATGGGAACCTTCACGCCCTTCCAGGTGGGCAGACCGCGCCCGGCAATCTGAATGCGGATGGGGCGAATCATCTCGCCGCCGCCGTAATAGACGTTGGCCTCGCCCGCCACGAGCTGCACCTTATCGAAGTTGTGGTGCAAGATCATGCCGAAATGTTCAAGGCACCACTTCGAATACTCGACCGAGATGCGCTCCGCCATGCCGTCGCACAGGCTATCGGGATGGCCGATGCCTTTGCGCTCAACAATTTCCACCGGCAACGTATCAATGTAGTCTCCCGTCGCCTGTGTTACCACAATATTACGCTGTTTGCTCATAGTTCCTCCTGAACAAGATTGAACGGTTTTGCATGTAACTTGCTTCATAGCCAAAAACGAAACACATAAAAACAGGCCGCTTCTCACGATGAGAAGCGGCCTGTGTGGCAGCACAGTCGGACCTGCACATCCCCTTCTCATCTTTCAGGGTTCTTCACCCTGCCGGACTTGGCACCGTACTGGCTTTGTTTTTTGCAGGTCACCTGCATCCCCTGTCGCCAGCCGGTTGCCGAGGTTTCATAGGGCCGTTCCCTCCACCTCTCTGGATGAGCACCCCAGGGGCAAAAATACTTATACCGCAATTTCAGATTTTGTCAACGAATTCGGGCTGGCCGGTGTCGAAACCTGGACATGAACCCGTATAGGGTTTCCTGTGCCGATGGACCGGGCATTTACCGATCCGGGGGCCTGGCTTTGTGAGGTTTGCCTGCGGCACGGCAAGAGGGGCCGTTTTCCCGCAAATCTGAATCCCGGCTCACCCTTGTTGTCTATTTTCATTCCTGCCTTATAATGAAATACATCATCCTGTTTCTCAGAGGAGGGAACGATGGATTTCGGACGCGCTTTCACTTTTGTCATCGAAGACCCCGATTGGCTCAAGAAGATTCTGCTCAACGGCCTGATTCTGCTCATCCCGGTTGTGGGGGGAATTTATTTGATGGGCTGGATGCTTGAAGTTGGGCGTCGGGTGGCCAACTACGAGGAGCCGGTACGCCTGCCGGACATTGATTTCGGGCGTTTCCTGGGTTTGGGCTTTAAGGCCCTGATTGTGGGCTTTGTTTACAGCCTGCCCGCTATCATCCTGGCCCTGCCCATTGTGATTATCCCCGCCATTTTCGGCGCGCTGGATTTAGATCCTGATGTCCTGGGCACGATTACGGCGCTTATCAGTTTCCTGTGTTCGTGTGTTATCGTGCTGTACAGCCTGTTGGAAGTAGTGCTTCTGCCTGCGGCGTTGATGCGCACGGCTATGCAGGATAGCGTCGGTGCGGGTTTGAAGGTGGGTGAAGTCTTCGCGCTGGTTAAGAACGCGATTGGGCCTTACCTGATTGTGGTGCTCGGTACTCTGGCGGCGAGCTTTGTCGCCTCGCTGGTTGGCGGCATTCTGTGCGGCATCGGGGTACTCTTTACCATGGTGTACGCTAACGCCGTGATGGGGCATTTCTACGGGCAGGCTTACCGCGTCGCCACGCGCAAAGCGTAAGCTCCTTTACCTTTATGCGCAACACAAACCCCGTCACCCGAGCGTGACGGGGTTTTTTATGTGATGAAGCGTGTAGAACGTCGAACCGGCGGTTCCCCCCCTGGCCCTGCCTGGGCTACAGCCGGACATCGTGTCGCCCCAGGCTCTGCCTGAGTTATGGTCAGCCATCATGTCCCCCCAGGCTCTGCCTGGGTTACAGCCGGACATCATGTACCCCCAGGCTCTGCCTGGAGTACGTGCCGGACATCGTGTAACCCCAGGCTTTGCCTGGGTTATGGCCAGCCATAGGCTGGCGGTACTCCTGGCTTTGTCTGGGTTATGGCCAGCCATCGTGTATCCCCATTTTCCTGGGTTACGTGCCAGACATCATGTACCCCCAGGCTCTGCCTGGGTTCCTGCCAGCCATAGGCTGGCGGTACTCCAGGCTCTGCCTGGGCTACGGCCAGCCATCGTGTATCCTCATTTTCCTGGGTTATGTGCCAGACATCATGTACCCCCAGGCTTTGCCTGGGTTATGTGCCAGACATCATGTACCCCCAGGCTTTGCCTGGGTTATGGCCAGCCATAGGCTGGCGGTAC